>NZ_DASVNN010000092.1:0-41560 GCF_036383835.1 Ramlibacter sp. | reverse complement strand
TGTCGCGAGTCAGAAACGTACGCGCGGCTCGATACGCGCTAAAGCGCTCTCGTAGCCGCGCTGGGCCGCCTGCCCGGTCCTCGCAGGCGCCATGCCTTGATGCGCGACCCCGGCCCCGCCCGCACGGGGGCTGGCAGCAGGGCAAGGCGGTGGCGCATCGATCCGTTGCTGCCGTCACCGCCATGGCCATGACCAGGGCCGTAGGGTGGGCAAGCTCGCTTGCCCACCATTCCCCCGTGGGCCGTCACGGTGGGCAAGCGAAGCTTGCCCACCCTCCAGGGGTCTCGAGCCGGCCGATCAAGCAGAGCGCTGACCGTCGCGGCAGGCGGTGCAAGCGGCGCAGCCGCTTCAATACAGGAAGCCCTGGATCCCCGCCTGCGCGGGCACGACGGCGCATGCCAAACGACGCATGCCAACGCCCCGCTGTAAGCGGACTGACAGCTCGGGTTCAACATCCTGACAGCCCACCACTAAGTGCCTGTCAGCGGCGGTCCGTACTCTCCTTCCCGTCGGGACCCGATCGGGTCCCGGGCGCCTTTTCAATTCCATTAGGAGACACCATGGCCTTCCTGTCCAGTCCAGAGTTCTGGATCGCGCTTTCCCAGATCATCCTGATCAACATCGTGCTCTCGGGGGACAACGCGGTGGTGATTGCGCTGGCCTGCCGCTCGCTGCCCCCGCACCAGCAGAAGAAGGCCATCGTCTTCGGTAGCGTCGGCGCGATCGTGCTGCGCGTGATCCTGACGTTCTTCGCGGTCTACCTGCTGAGCCTGCCCTACCTGAAGCTCATCGGCGCCGCGCTGCTGCTGTGGATCGGTGTCGGCCTGCTGAAGGGCGAGGACGGCGAGGAAGAGATGGAAGGCCACTCGAACCTGGCCGCCGCCATCAAGACCATCATCATCGCCGACCTGGTGATGAGCCTGGACAACGTGATCGGCGTCGCCGCCGCCGCCAAGGGCAACGTGCCCCTGCTGGTCTTCGGCCTCGTCATCAGCATCCCGCTGATCATCTTCGGCTCGACCCTGATCCTGAAGCTGATGAACCGCTTCCCGGTCATCATCACGATCGGCGCCGGCCTGCTGGGCTGGGTGGCCGGTGACATGGCCCTGACCGACCCGGCGACCAAGAACTTCGTCGAGGCGCACCACTACCTGCACAACATCCTGCCGGCGCTGGGCGCCGTGCTCGTGGTCGTCGTCGGCAAGTGGCTGGCCTCGCGCGGCGAAGAGCCGGCGACCGCCGACCAGCCGGCGGCCTGAGGAGGACGCTCCATGCGACAAGTGCTCGTTCCCATCGATCCGTCGAACGAGGACCGCACCCGTTCGCAGATCTCCGAGGTGGTGCGGCTGTACCGCCAGGAACCCATGGAGGTCCGGCTGGTGCGCGTGCAGCCCCGCCTGACCTCCCACGTCGCGATGTTCTTCGGTAACCGCGAGCTGCAGCAGCTGCAGCACGAGGCGGGCACCGAGGAACTGCAGTTCGCCGAGACCCTGCTCGCCAACGCGGGCGTGCCCCACACCAGCACCGTGCTGGTGGGGCGCAGCGCCGAGACCATCGCCAAGGCGGCCCGCGACTTCGGTTGCGACCGCATCGTCTTCGGCGAGGAGCGCGGCCTCGCGGGCCGGGTATTCGGCACCCTGGCGCAGCAGGTGCGTCACCTCATGGGCGGCGGCGCGCAGGTGATCGGCTCCTGAGCCGCTTTTCATCGGGACAACTCCGGGGGCCGCGTGCCCCCGTTTTCATTTCCGCTGCGGCACCATAGGCGGCCACCCCGAGGAGATGCCGTGGACTCCGCCATCCGCCGCCAGAACCCGAGCGGCAAGCTGCTCAATCGCGAACTGCGCCAGCGCTTCCAGTCGCAATTCGGCGAGGCCTGAACGCATGGACCATCGTGCCCTGCTGGCCCTCGATGCGACCTCGCTGTCGCGCCGCATCGCCGCGCGCGAGGTCTCCTGCCGCGAGCTGATGCGCGCGAGCCTCGACCGCATCGCCGCGCTCAACCCCACCTGGAACGCGATCGTGTCGCTGCGCGATCCGCGCGAGTTGCTCGCCGAGGCGGATGCCTGCGACGCCACGCTCGCCCGCGGCGAAGCCACCGGCTGGATGCACGGCTTTCCGGTGGCGATCAAGGACCTGAGCGACGCGCAGGGCCTGCCCACCACGTCCGGCTCGCGCACCAGCGGCGGCCGCATCGCAACCGGCGATGCGCTGTTCGTGCACCGCATGAAGGCGGCGGGCGCGATCGTGATCGGCAAGACCAACACGCCGGAGTTCGGCCTGGGCTCGCACACCTACAACGAGGTGTTCGGCATCACGCGCAACGCGTGGGACGCGGGCAGGTCCGCCGGCGGCAGCAGCGGCGGCGCCGCCGTCGCGATCGCGCTGGGCATGGTGCCGCTCGCCGACGGCAGCGACTTCATGGGCTCGCTGCGCAATCCCGCCGCCTGGAACCACGTCGTCGGCTTCCGCCCTTCGCGCGGACGCGTTCCCTCGGTGCCCGCCGAAGACGCCTTCTTCGCGCAGCTGGGGACCGAGGGACCGATGGGGCGCACGGTGGAAGACGTCGCGCGGCTGCTCTGCACCATGGGCGGCTGGGACGAGCGCGCGCCGCTGTCGCTCACCGACCCGCTGCCGGAGGCGACATCGCCGGACCTGCTTGCGATCGAGCCGGGCCGGCGCATCGGCTGGCTGGGCAGCATCTGGCCCGACCTGCCGCTGGAAGCCGGCGTCCGCGAGCTGTGCGAATCGGCGCTCGTCCGATTGCAGCAGCATGGCTTCGACGTGCAGCCCTGCTCGCTGGACGTGCCGCGCGAGGTGAACTGGAGCGCCTGGCTGCGGCTGCGCCAGATGCTCACCGGCGGCAAGCTGCGCGCGGTCTATGCCAGGCCGGAACTGCGCGCGCTGATGAAACCGGAGGCGCTCTGGGAAGTGGAGCAGGGCCTGCAGCTCACGGGCGCGCAGCTGGCCGAGGCCTCGGCGCAGCGCACGCAGGTCTATCACGCGTTCCGGCGGCTGTTCGAACGCTTCGACTACGTCGTGGCACCGAGCGCGCAGGTGTTCCCGTTCCCGGCGGAACAGCACTGGCCGCAAAGCGTGGCCGGTGTCGCGATGGACACCTACCACCGCTGGATGGAGATCGTGTCGCCCTTCACGCTGGCCGGCCTGCCGGTCGCCAGCGTGCCGGTGGGCTTCGGTGCCGGCGGCCTGCCGATGGGACTGCAGCTGGCCGGCCCGCCGCGGGCCGACCTGCCCGTGCTCGCGCTGGCCCAGGCCTGGGAACGCATCTCGCCCTGGGACAAGCAGCGTCCGCCGGCGCTGGCCCGGCTTGCCTGATGCCCGAGCCGCGCTTCGCCGCCGATGCCATGCTCGGGCGGCTGGCGCGCTGGCTGCGCGCGCTGGGCTACGACACGGTACGACAGCGATCCGCTGCGCCAACTGCGCGACGTGGTGCAGGAACTCGCACTCGCGCCGCCGGAGGATCTGTTCACCCGCTGCCTGCTGTGCAACACCCTGCTGGCGGAACCTGCCTTGCCGCTGCTGCCGCCGGATATCGAGGACGTGCCCGAACCCGTGCGACGCTGCCCGTCCTGCGGGCGCCTGTATTGGGAGGGTTCGCACGTGCGGCGGATGCGGCACGCGCTGGAGCGGGTGCTGCCCGGGTGGGGGAGGCTGGGGCCGCGAGGCCGAACGGTGGGCAACGGGCCGTTGCCCACCCTACGCGGAATTCGAGCGCCATGTGGCCCGGCGTAGGGTGGGCAAGCTCGCTTGCCCACCGCCCCTTCATTCAAGCAAACCGCCGGTTCACCACCAGTTCGATCACCACCCCGTCCACCATGTCCTGCAGCAGCCGCGGCTCGCCCGACCGGTGCTCGCATTCGATCACCAGGCGGTGGTCGCCGAACCAGCGCGTCTCCACCGTTTCGCAGTCGCCGGCAAAGACCAGCCGCGGGCGCAGTGCCCGCAGGTAGTCCCAGCGGCCGCGCACGAACACGCCGGTGCCGCGGAGCGCGAGCTCCTGCCCTACCGGCAGGCCACGCACCTCGGCCACCAGCGCGCCGCCGGGAGCGGGCGCCTGGGTCTTGAGCAGGCGGTGGTCCAGCCGCCAGTAGAACTCGTAGCCCAGCAGGACGGCGGCGGCGAGCGCCAGGGCAAGGAGGGCGAGGGCAAACGGGCGCAACTTCATCACGGTTTCCGGCAGAGCCAGCGGATTCTGACGCACGCTCGCGGCATCCGGTTCAGGATGCGTTCATGGGCTTGGCCCTAAAGTCCATCCCACCTGATCTGGAGGTGCCATGACGACCCGATTCCGTACCCACGCCGCTGCTGCCCTGATGCTGCTTCCGCTCGGTCTCGCCATGGTGGCCGAGCCGGCCGCCGCGCAGTACGGGGAGTACCGCGGCCAGGCCGTGGCGCCCGCGTCCCTGATCGAGCGCTTCGTGATGCGTCCCAACGGCCGCCTGCGCGCCGGGGAGGAATTGCGCTTCCGGCTGGATGCGGTGCCCGGCGCCCAGGCCTGGGTGGACGTGCCCGGCGTGATCGGCGGCCTGCCGCTGCGCGAGACGCGCTCCGGCCGCTACGAAGCGGAGTACGTGATCCGCACCCGCGACGACGTCGATGCCTTCGACCGCGCCACCGCTACCGTGCAGTCGGGCTCGGTGCGCCAGAGCGCGCGCCTCGACCGCCGCGGCGAGGACCGCGACGAGCGCCAGGGCCGTGACGAGCGCCGCGACGAACGCCCGCCGCAGATCACCGACGTGACGCCGGCGCAGGGCGGCGTCATGGAGCGGGGCCGCGCCCGCGTGGCCGCCCGCTTCGAGGATGCGGGCCGCGCCGGCGTGGATCCGGCTTCCGTGCTGCTGCGCATCGACGGCATCGACGTGACCTCCCGTGCACGGATCTCGCCCGAAGGCGTGGAGTTCGTGGACGTCTTCGGCCTCGGCCGCCATACGGCCGAACTGTCCGTGCGCGACCGCGCCGGCAACGTGGCGCGCCGCAACTGGAGTTTCGATGTGACGGAAGCGCGCCGCGCGATGCAGCCCACGCTGCAGATCACGAGCCCCACCACCGATGCCGCCTCGGAGCTGCGCTGGCCCTTGACCCTGGAAGGCCGCACGGCTCCGAACGCCCGGGTACGGGTGGAGCTGCGCCCGAACCTGTTCGGACAGGAGTTCCCGTCGGTGGAGCAGGTCACGCGCGCCGATGCCGACGGCAGGTTCAGCGTGCGGTTCCTGCGGTCCCCGATGCAACGGGTGCCGGACTATATCGACGTCGAAGTGGTCGCCGACGTCCCGCACGGCCCCGCGCTGCAGCAGCACCTGCGCCTGCGCACCCGGGTTGAGTAACATCGCCGCATGGCCATGAAGACTCTTGCCAAGCTGCTTTGCGCCCTGTTGCTCGCCGCCGCCCTGCCCGCCTGGGCGGACGTGAGCCGCGACGACGCCGCGGTGATCGCCCAGCGCGCCACCGGCGGCCGGGTGCTGACCGTCGAACGCGCGGATGCGGGCAACCGCCCCGTGTGGCGTGTCAAGGTGGTCACCCAGCGCGGCGACGTGCGCGTCATCCTGGTCGACGTGGCCAGCGGCCGTCCCTTTTGACCGGAGCGTCGCCATGCGCCTGCTGCTGATCGAGGACGACGCCGCGCTGCGCCAGGGCCTGGCGCGCCAGCTCGAGGCCGAGGGCTACCGCGTCGACCAGGCCGCCGACGGCGCCGAGGGCCTCTACTTCGCGCAGGAATACCCGGTGGACCTCGCGATCGTGGACCTGGGCCTGCCCAAGGTGAACGGCCTGACGATCGTCCAGCGCCTGCGCGCCGAGGGCAAGCAGATCCCGCTGCTGATCCTCACCGCGCGCAGCACCTGGCAGGACAAGGTGGCCGGCCTCGAAGCCGGCGCCGACGACTACCTGGTCAAGCCCTTCGACTACCCCGAGCTCGCCGCGCGCGTGAAGGCGCTGCTGCGGCGCTCGCTCAAGGCGGTGTCGGACGTGATCGCCTTCGGGCCGCTGGAGCTCGACTTCCCGGCGCAGACGGTGTGCCTGGACGGCGCGCCGCTGGAGCTGACCGCCTTCGAATACCGCCTGCTCGAATACCTGGTGCGCGAGCGCGCGCGCATCGTCACCAAACAGGAACTCTCGGACTACCTGTACCCGCACGGCGAGGACCGCGACAGCAACGTGCTGGAGGTCCTCATGGGCCGCCTGCGCCGCAAGCTCGACCCGGAAGGCAAGCTGGCGCCGATCGAGACCGTGCGCGGACGGGGTTACCGCTTCACCCTCGGATGAGGGCCGGCTACTCGATCCGCGCCCGCCTCCTGCTCGGTGCCGCGCTGGTGCTGCTGGCCTTCATGGCCGGCGCCGGCTACGCGGTGCAGCGCGCGCACGCCGACAGCGTGCGCGCTTCCTACTTCAGCCGCCTGCAGGGCACCGTGTACCTGCTGCTCGCGGGCGCGGAGCTCGATGCGGCCGGTGCGCTCGTCATGCCGGTCGGCCTGGCCGAACCGCGTCTGTCGCTGCCCGCCTCGGGCCTCTATGCCGCCGTCTACAACATCGGCCGCAACGAGGAGTGGCGCTCCGCGTCCACGCTGGGCGTGAAGGACCCGCCGTTCCGCCGCGAGGTGCCGCAGGGCCAGTGGCGCTACGAGATGCTGGAGACCGACCAGGGCGCCTACCTCGCCGCGAGCTACGCCGTGAACTGGGCGGGCCGCAGCCGCGCGGCGCCGCTGGTGCTGTCGGTGCTGGAGGACAGCAGCACCTTCGACCGCGAGATCGGCATCTTCACCCGCACGCTGTGGCTGTGGCTCGGCGGCGCCGCCGTCCTGCTGCTGCTGGCGCAGCTGCTGCTCCTGCGCTGGGGCCTGGCGCCGCTGCGCAAGGTGACGACCGAGGTCCTTCGCATCGAAAGCGGCGAGCAGGCGGGCATCGAGGGACGCTACCCGGACGAGATCTCCGGCCTCACCGACAACCTCAACACGCTGATCCAGCAGGAGCGCGTGCGCCAGACGCGCTACAAGGAGGCGCTGAGCTTCCTGGCGCACAGCCTCAAGACCCCGCTGGCGGTGCTGCGCAACGCGCTGAACGACCCGCTGCAACTGCCATCGGCGGTGGAACAGCAGGTCGCGCGCATGGACGACATCGTGCAGCACCAGCTCGGTCGCGCGGCCGCCGGCGGCGCGACGCGCTTCGCGGCGCCGCTGCTGGTCGGCCCGATCCTGGAGCGCATCCGCGAGGCGCTGCTCAAGGTCTACGCGGACAAGGGACTGCGCTTCACCGTGGACTGCGCGCCGGAACTCGCCTGGCGCGTCGAGGAGGGCGACCTGTTCGAGATGATGGGCAACGTGATGGACAACGCGGCCAAGTGGGCGAAACAGCAGGTGGCCGTGCGGGCCTGGCGCGAAGCCGGCCGGCTCACGATCCGCGTCGACGACGACGGCGCGGGCTTCAGCGACACGCAGTCGGTGCTGCAGATCCACGTGCGCGGCGACGAGCGCGTGCCGGGTCACGGCGTGGGGCTGGCGGTGGTGAACGACCTCGTCGCCAGCTACCACGGGGAGCTGAAGCTCGGTCGCAGCGAATTCGGGGGCGGGCGGGTCGACATCGACTTGCCGGGCCCCACCTCCACCTTCACTCCGGCTTGATGCCGGCGGCCTTCACGACGTCGCCCCATCGCGCGTACTCCGAATCGATGTAGCGGCGGAAGTCCTCGGCGCTGCCACCCACGGCCTGCAGGCCCAGCTTGGCGAAGGTCTGCTTCACCGACTCCTGCGCCATCGCCTTGCGCACGTCGGCGTTGATGCGGTCGCGCACGGCAGGATTCATGTTCGGCGGGCCGACCAGGCCCATCCAGCCGAGCACGTCGAAACCGGGCAGGCCGCTTTCGGCGAGCGTGGGCGCATCGGGCGCCACCGGGTCGCGCTTGGCGGTGGACACGGCCAGGATCCGCATCTGCTTCGACTGCACGAAGGGCACCGCGCTGGAGATCGAGTCCACCACGAAGTCCACCTGGCCGCCCAGCAGGTCGGTGTACGCCGGCGCGGCGCCGCGATAGGGAACGTGCGTGATGAAGACGTTCGCGCGCTGCTTGAACAGCTCGCCGGTCAGGTGCTGCGTCGAGCCGTTGCCGGCGGAGCCGTAGTTCAGCTTGCCGGGGTTGGCCTTCGCATGCGCGATCAGTTCCTGCACGGTCTTGAACCTCGAATCGGCGCGCACCACGATTGCCTGCGTCACGCCGGCCACCAGCATGATGGGCGTGAAGTCCTTGCGCGGGTCGTAGGTGACGTTCTTGTTCAGGTGCGGCCCGATCGCGATCGGCCCGCTGGAGCCGTGCAGCAGCGTGTAGCCGTCCGCCGGGGCCTTCGTCACCAGCTGCGCCCCGAGCGCCCCGCCGCTGCCCGGCTTGTTGTCGACCACGAGAGGCTTGCCCCACTCCTTGCTGAGCGATTCGCCCAGCGTGCGCCACAGCACGTCGCCGGAATTGCCGGCGGGGAAGGGCACCACCACCGTCACGGCGCGCGCCGGATAGCCGTCGCCCTGGGCGAAGGCGGGGGCGAGGGCGGCCGCCGCGAGGAGCAGCAGCGCAGTGCGTAGGAACTTCATCTCTGTGTCTCCTTTGGAATGGTCTTGCTTCAGCGTACCGTCTGCCAGCAGCTGTCCTCGCCCCGCTGCACGACGCCGTAACGCTTCATCGCCTCGGGCGCGAAGTTGAAGCCCAGGCCCGGCGTCTGCGGCAGCAGCAGCTGGCCGCCTTCGTCGCGGATCTGAACGTCGATCAGGCGGCGGAAGTTGACGATGGTGTCGTCCGGCATGTACTCGGCATAGGTCGCGTTGGGCGCCGAAGCCACGCAGTGCACGTGCACGTCGTGCCAGGCGTGCGGCGCGACGGAAACTCCGTAGCTCGCGGCCGTCGCGGCGATGCGGCGCCACTCCGTGATGCCGCCGCACACCGTGGCATCGGCCTGCACCAGCGTGGTCGCCCCGCGCTCCAGCAGGTCCTTGAAGCGCCAGCGCCCGGCCTCGATCTCGCCGGTGGCGACGGTGACGCTCGTGGCCTGCGCCAGCCGCGCGTGGTTGTCGATGTCGTCCGGCGAGAACGGTTCCTCGATCCAGTACGGGTCGTAGCGCTCGAAGCGGCGCATATACGACAGGGCCGTGGGCAGATCCTTCCACGCGTTGTTGGCATCCAGCATGACGACCACGTCCGGCCCGACGGCCTCGCGCACGGCGGCCAAGCGCTTCTCCTCCTCGCCGGGCGAGAGCCGGCCGGTCTTCATCTTCACGGCCTGGAAGCCCTTGCGCACGTGGCCGGCCATTTCCTCGGCGAGGTGCGCGTTGGTCTTGCCCGGCTGGTAGTAGCCGCCGCTGGCATAGGCCGGCACGCGGTCCTCGGCCCAGCAGCCCATGTAGCGGTACAGCGGCAGTCCCGCGGCGCGTGCGTTCAGGTCCCACAGCGCGGTGTCGAGCGCGGAGATCGCGCGCATGACGGCGCCCGCGCGTCCCTGCAGCAGGGCCTCCTGGTACATCGCCTGCCACAGGCCTTCCACGCGCAGCGACTCCTGGCCCACCAGCAGGGGACCGAGCAGGTCGGTGACGGCCACCGCCAGCAGGCGGCCGGAGGTGTTGACGGCGTAGCAGTAGCCGATGCCCTCGACGCCGTCGACCGAGCGCACGCGCACGAGGCAGTACTCGCGCGCGCGCACGGTGCGCGTGGAGAAGGTCACGGGGTGGTCCAGCGGGACGCTGGCGATGCAGACGGAGACGGATTCGATGCGGGCCACGGAAGTCCTGGGTTTGGGGATGCCGGGCCAGTCTAGGAAGCGGGGCGACGCCTGTGAAATTGATATATTGGATGAATTCATCCAGGACTCGAATGAGTCGCCGCGGCTGTCCATGAACCTCTCGATCAAGCACCTGCGCGCCTTCGTGGCGCTGGCGCAGGAGCGCAACTTCACGCGCGCCGCCGAGCGCTGCAACCTGTCGCAGCCGGCGTTCAGCACCCTGATGCGCAACCTGGAGGAGCAGGCGGGGGCGCGCCTGTTCCATCGCAGCACGCGGATGGTGGAGCTGACCGCCGAAGGCCGCATCTTCGAGACCACCGCCGCGCGCCTGCTGCAGGATTTCGACCATGCCTTCGGGGAGCTGCGCGACCACGTGAAGCTGCGCAAGGGCCGCGTCACCATCGCCGCGCTGCCCTCGCTGGCCGGCGGCGCGCTGCCGCCGGTGATCGCGCGCTTCCTCGACGAGCACGCGGGCATCGAGGTCGTGCTGCAGGACGTCACGTCCGACGATTGCCTCGAGGCCGTGCGCGCGCGCCAGGTCGACTTCGCGCTGACCGCGGCGATCGCGCCCGGCGCGGACCTCGCCTCGGAGCCGCTGCTGGCCGACAGCTTCCACCTCGTGTGCCGCGACGACCACCCGCTGGCCGCGCGCCGGCAGCTCGCGCTGCGCGACGTGGCGGACCTGCCGCAGATATCCTTCCACCGCGAGAGCAGCATCCGGCAGCACATCGACGCCGCCTTCTACCCGGCGCAGCCGCTGACGCGCATGGAGGTGACGCACCCGGTGACGGCAGCGGGCCTGGCTGCCAGCGGCGTCGGCGTGGTGCTGGTGCCCACGCTGGCGCTGTTCCAGTTCCGCCTGCCCGGGCTGGCGGCGATCCCCGTGAAGCTGCCGATCGCCGACCGCGAAATCTGCGTGGTGCGCCGCCGCCCAGGCAGCGATTCCGCGGCCGCGGCCGCCTTCATCGCGCTGCTGAAGTCCATGTGGCGCGATGAAGTCCGCAAGCCGCGCGCCCGCCGCCCGGCCGGGTAGCCGCCGGCGGCGCCGCGGCCGCGTGGTATGTTGCCCGCCATGACGTCCCGCACCTCGTCCTTCGCCGCGCTCGCCGCATTCGTCCTGGCGCCCTTCGCCGCACTGGCGCAGACGGGCGACGAGGTGCCCTTCATCACCTCGCCCGACAACGTCACGCTGGAGATGCTGCGCATTTCCGGCGTGGGCGCGCAGGACCACCTGATCGACCTCGGCTCCGGCGACGGCCGCATCGTGATCACGGCCGCCAAGCGCTTCGGCGCCAGCGGCCTGGGCGTGGAGATCGTGCCGGACCTCGTGCGGCAGAGCCAGCGCCATGCGCGCGACGCCGGCGTCGCCGACCGCGTGGAATTCCGCGAGCAGGACCTGTTCCAGACCGACCTCGCGCGCGCGACGGTCGTCACCATGTACCTGCTGCCGGACGTGAACCTGCAGCTGCGCCCGCGCCTGCTGGCCCTGCAGCCTGGCACGCGCATCGTCTCGCACGACTGGGACCTGGGCGACTGGAAGCCGGACCGGACCACCCTGGTGCCGGTGCCGGACAAGCAGGTGGGCCTGGAGAAGTCCAGCCAGATCCATTTCTGGGTGGTGCCCGCGAAGGTGGAAGGCCTCTGGTGCCCGCATCCCCTGATGGGGCCCGGCGCGCTGGAACTCACGCAGAAGTTCCAGGAGGTCGAAGGCAAGCTCACGCGCCGCGGCCGCACGCGCGAGGGCGCGGGGCGCCTCGCCGGCCGCATCCTGCACCTCGAGACGAAGGGCGACCGTCGCATGGAGCTGGAGGTCGCGGGCGATGCCCTGCGCGCCATCGGCCGCACGGACTACCCGATGCTCAATGGCCAGGCGCTGTTCACCCGGGCCCGCGGCGGCCGCTGCTGATTTGTAAAAGTCGGCCGGCGAGGTCTTGCAGGGCGGGCCGCGGGCGTCAAATAGGGACCGCACGGCCGCCCCGGCCGTGAGGAGTACCCCGCCATGTTCAAGCGCCTGACCCTGCTGTGGACCGTGCTGCGCGGCGACGCGCGCCAGCTCTGGTTCGCCCTGCGCCACCCGGCCGCGCCCGGCTGGCTGAAGCTCGGGGCCGCGCTGATCGTGCTGTACGTCTTTTCGCCGATCGACTTCATCCCCGACGTGATCCCCTTCTTCGGCGCGATGGACGACATCGTGCTGGTGCCGCTGGCGATCCGCTGGCTCCTGAAGCGCCTGCCGCCGGAGATCGCGGCCGCGGCCGCCGCCCGCCGGGGCGCCTGACCCGGCTTGCGCGGCGATGTGCGTAAACGCACATCGGCCTTCCACTCGCGTTCCTAAAGTGAGGGTTGACCCAACCCTCACTGGAACCCGCATGACCTCCATCGCCCGCAGCCTCGCGCTGGCCTTCGCCGCCGCGACCCTTGCCGTCTCCGCCCTCGCCGCCACGCCCGCGCCGGCCGGCAACTACAAGATCGACACCGCCCATTCCGGCGCCTTCTTCGAAGTCGGCCACATGGGTGGCGTGAGCCGTTTCATGGGCCGCTTCAACGACATCTCCGGCGACCTGGTGGTGGACACCCCCGAGAAGACCCGCATCAAGGTGGACGTGAAGACCGACAGCGTCGACAGCAACCACGAAGGCCTCGACAAGCACCTGAAGAGCCCGGACTTCTTCGCCGCGGTGCAGTTCCCCGTCCTGAACTTCACTTCCACTGCCGTCACGCTGAACCCGGCGGGCGAAGGCACCGTCGCCGGCAACCTGACGCTGCGCGGCGTGACCAAGCCGGTCACCTTCAAGCTCAAGCAGATCGGCAGCGGCAAGGGCATGAAGGGCGAGCAGCGCGTGGGCTACGTGGCCACGGGCACCATCAAGCGCAGCGAGTTCGGCATCAGCTTCGGCGTGCCGGGCGCCGCCACCGACGAAGTGGACCTGCGCATCAACATCGAAGCCGTCAAGCAGTAATCGGCATGCCCGGGTCTTCCATCGTGCTGCCCATGCTGTGGCAGAGCGCGCTGCTGCCCTTCGCGGTGGCGCTGGCCGTGCTGTTCGCCGGTCGCGCGTTGCGCCTGCAGGCGGCCGCCTCCGTGCTGGCCGTCGCCGCCGGCTTCCTCGCTTCGTATTTCGCCGCGCTGCACGCGCAATGGTCGCCGGTGCCGAAGGTGGCGCTGGACTGGCTGCCGTGGACCGTCGTCGTCGCCGCGGCGGCGGCGCTGCCGATCGAGACCCGCGACGGCTTCGCGCGCATCCTGGCGCGCGGCGTCGTGGCCCTCATCGCCGCGGCGCTGGTCGTGTGGCCGGCCCTCGCGAGCTTCGGCGCCGCGAAAGCCGCGATCGCGATCGTCGTCACCGCGGCGCTGGTCACGCTGGTGTGGAGCCTGCTGGCCGCGTCGAACCGCGGCAAGGCCGTGCAACCCTTCCTGCTGGCGGTGGTGGCCGGCGGCGCCGGCCTGGCGCTGATGCTCGACTCGTCGCAATCGGCGGGCCGGCTCAGCGGCGCGCTGGCGATGACGCTCGCCGCCTGCCTGCTGTTCGCCTGGCCGCGCCTGCGCGTGGCGTTCGCTCCCGCGGCCACCGGCGTGGTCGTCGTGCTGCTGGGCGCGCTGCTCGCCAACGCGCATCTTTACGCGGGATTTCCGCCGTCCTACCTGGCGCTGCTGGTCGGTGCGCTGCTCGCGCAGCCCGTGCTGGACGCGCTGCTGCATCGCGCCCGCGCGCCGGTCGGTTGGGCGTGGCTGCCTTCGGCCGTGCTGACCGTGGTGCCGGTGCTGGTGACGGTGGCGCTGGCCGTGAAGGCCGCGAGCGACTCCGGCGGCTATTAGGTAGGGTGGGCAAGCTTCGCTTGCCCACCATCCATGCACGGGCACGGTGGGCAAGCGGAGCTTGCCCACCCTACGGCCTGAACAGGAATGGCCGAACGCCCGCGCAGGGCGTATAAGCTCTCCTCGCAGGGCCGCTCGCCGGCCGGGGAGAACGCCGATGTCCCGCCTCCATGGCCCGCTGACCTGGGGGCTCGCCGCGCTGGCGCTCGGCGGGCTGTTCGCGATCCAGGACGGCACCCGGCCCGGCGCCGGGCCGGGCATCCTCGCGCGCAGCGCGCACGACATCCAGGACATGCTGCCGGGCGCCTGGCTGCGCGAGTACAGCGCGGACGGCGTGCAGGTGCGGCGCGTCCTCACACTGGACGCGGGCGGCACCTTCCAGGAAAGCGTGCGCACGGTCGACGCGCAGGGCGCGGAGACGCGCTTCGAGCACCGGGGCACCTGGCTCTACGACGGCACCAACCTCAAGCGCAAGTACACGCTCATGAACGGCAAGCCGCCGTCACGCCTGAACGTGCCGTTCGCGACCTTCGAGATCAAGTTCGAGACCCGCAACGAATTCCGCGGGGTCGACCACGTGCATCGCAACAAGGTGCTCTACCGCCGCGTGGGATTCGACGAGAGGCCCTGAGCCTGCAGCCAGCGCACCCCGTACGCCACGATGGGGTCCGCCTCGAACAGGTGGCACGGCGCGTTGCCGACCCGGCCGCGGCGGCCGTGTCCTTGCGCGACGTAGTCCCGCGCGATCCGCTCCACCGCATCCGGTTCGCCTTCGTGGGCGAACACGTCGAGGATGCCGTTGGTGTCGAAGTTCTCCGCGCGCAACCAAACCTTGCGGCCGTCCTGCAGCACCGGAACCTCGTAGCGCACGCGCCGCTTGCCGGGGATGTCCGCGATCGCCTCTGCGTAGTGCAGCACCGTCACGGCATCGAGCGGCGCACCGAGCAGCAGCACGCGGCCGCCGTGCGCCACGAAGCGCTCCAGCGGCGAGCCGCGGCCGTAGCCCTCGTGCAGCGAGTGGTCGCGGGTGAGTTCGTCTGCGAGCCGTCCGATCGCGGCCATGCTGGCATCGGGATGCGCGCTGCGCCGCACCTGCGGGTGCGCGCAGACGAAGCGGTTGAAGGCGCCGAACTCGCGATAGGGCGGCGCGCTTGCCGCATCGAACGCCGGCCAGTTCGCGCGCGCCTCGGCCGGCAGCGACCGGCCGTCCAGCGTTTCCAGGTAGGGAGACTGGTCCCAGGACACGAAGGCGAACAGCGTGCCTTCGGGGCCCACGGTGTCCAGCAATGCAGCGAGCACTTCCGCCGGCCCGCCTTCGACCGGCCCCAGCGCACGCAGCGAGGCGTGCACCATCGCCAGGTCGCCGGGCCGCAGCCCGAGCGCCCGGAGGTCGCGCACCAGCCGGGAGCGATCGGCCGGTGCGGCGGCGTTCACTCCACCTTGATGTTGCCGGCCTTGATCACCTTGGCCCACTTGTCGATTTCCGATTTCTGGAAGGCGGCGAGTTCGGCGGGCGTCATGCCGCCGGGATCGATGCCCTGCGCCACGAGCTTCGCGCTGATCTCGGGATCCTTCACGGCCTTGATCATTTCGGCCGCGAGCCGGTCGACCACCGGCTTGGGCACGCCGGCGGGCGCGAAGATCGCCTGCCACGAGGAGATGTCGAAGCCGGGCAGCACTTCGCCGATGGCCGGCACTTCGGGCACCGCCGCGGAGCGCTTGGCGGAGGTCACGCCCAGCGCGCGGATCTTGCCGGCCTTGATGTGCGACATGGCGGGTGCGAGGTTCTCGAAGATGACGTCGGCGCCCTGGCCCGCGAGCAGCGCGTTGAGCGACTCGGCGCTGCTCTTGTAAGGCACATGCACCATCTTGCCGCCCGTGAGCTGCTCGAAGAACACGCCGGACAGGTGCTGCGAGGTGCCGTTGCCCGACGACGCGTAGTTGATCGTGCCCGGCCTGGCCTTGGCCGCCGCGATCACGTCCTGCACCGTCTTGTAGGGGCTGTCCGCGCGCACGACCAGCACGTTGGGCATGGAGCCGATCATGGTGATCGGCTGGAAGTTCTTGATCGGGTCGTACGGCAGCTTCGAATAGAGGCTCACGTTGATGGCGTGCGAGCTGATCGTGCCGCCCTGGATCGTGTAGCCGTCCGGCGCCGACTTGGCCGTGAAGTCCGAGCCCATGCTGCCGCCGGCGCCGGCCTTGTTCTCGATCACGAACGACGTGCCGAGCGCGAGGCCGGCCTTCTGCGTGAGGAGACGCGCGAGCACGTCGGTGGTCCCGCCGGCGCCGAAAGGCACGATGTACGTGATCGGCTTGGTCGGCCACTTGTCCTGCGCGTGGACGGCCGTGAAGGTGGCGCCCAGCGCGGCGACGGCCGCGATGACGATGCTGCGACGATGCATGGAGGTCTCCTGCCTTTGTTGGTTGGACGCCCGACTTCTGGGCGCCGACCATGCTAGCGCGGGAAACGCGGCTCCCCCGCGAGGTGCGGATGAGGGTTTGCACCGAGAGGTGCAACGGAAGCGGTACGGCTTAGCGGCGGAACTCGCGCTCGTCCACCGGCGTCACCGACACGCGCACGGGCACGGTGTTGCCCGGCTGCTCGCGCATCACGGTGCTGTACTGGTGGCCGCGGTATTCGTAGGTCACCAGGTAGCCGGTGAGCTGCTGCTGCGCGTCGTACACCGTGCGGCAGCTGCGCACCTCGCGCTGCACCGGCTGCGCGTACTGCGGCTGGCCGTTGGAGATGCGGTCGCCGGTGATCGCGCCGATCACCGCGCCGGCCGCCGTGGCCGCTTCGCGGCCATGGCCCTTGCCGACCTGGTTGCCCAGGAGGCCGCCGGCCACGCCGCCGATGATCGCGCCGCCGTAGCCGCCGCCACCGCCCGCCACGGGCTGGTTCTCGGTGACCCACTGGCTGCTGCACTCGTTGCGCGGCGTCTGCACCGTCTGGTATTGCGGCTGCACGTCCTGCACGCGGGCGCGGTCGAAGAAGCCGGGAGCCTGCTGCGCGAAGGCGGCGACGGCGCCGGTGGCGAGCAGGGGGAGGAGGGCGAGGCGATTGAGTTTCATTGCGGGGGCTCCGTGGGTTCGTTGTGCTGAGAGCGTAGGCTCGTCCGTATGAACGCAAGATGAACGGGTGGCAAGCACCCGTTCATGGCGTGTTACCAGCGGTAAGGCTGGGGCTGCGGCTGGCCGTAGTAGCCGTAGCGGCCCTCGTAGCCGCGGTCGTGGCGGTCGCGGTCCACGACCACGAAGCTCCAGGCGCGGCGGTTCACGTTGCCGGCGCGGTCGCGCACGATCACTTCGGCGACGTGGCGGCCGGGCGCCAGGTCGTCGCGGTAGCGGATCTGTTCGCCGTCGAAGCGCGACCAGCCGGTGACGTCGCGGCCGTCGACGCGCAGCCAGGCGGCCTGCACGCCGGTTCCCTGGTCCTCGAAGCGCGCGGAGATGCGCGTGCGGCGGCGGTCGTCGACGCGATCGCCCTGGTCGGGCGTGACATCGACGATCTGCGGCGCGGCCTGGTCGCGGTAGAAGCGCTGCTGGCCCCAGCGATCGGACTGCTCGTCGTTGTCGCGATGGTCCGCCAGGGCCGGCGTGGACGCCAGCAGGGCGACGGCAGGCACGGCGGCCAGGGCCGCGGCGGAGAGGAGGGAACGAAGCGATTTCATGGAGTCACCTCACGTGGTGGGTTGGATGTGGAGGTGAGTTTGCGACTGGGCCCATGAACGTCGCGTGAACGCTCTTTTTTTCTGTCATCCCCGCGCAGGCGGGGATCCAGGGCATCAGGGAGCGGAAGCTCTGGATTCCCGCCTGCGCGGGAATGACGGAGGGATCAGGCCAGCAGGTAAAGACCTGCGTCACGCGCGACGCGTCCCTGGCCCATCAGCTCCTCCAGGTGCATCGCGATCGTGCGGCACTCCACGCCGTGCACGAACGGAGCGTCGTAGGTCGGCGGATACAGTACGCGGCGGCGCGCGAGTTGCTCGATGGATTGCGGGCCGTCGCGCAAATACCCCAGCAGCCGCTCGCTGCGTTCGTCCACCTTGGCGGCGAAGCGTGCGAGGTCGCGCTCGAACACTGCGCGTTCGGTGACCACGGCGCGGTGATGCGAGGTGACCCAGATGCGCGCATCGAGCTGCGCCACTTCCTTCAGGCTGCGGCGCAGTTGCGCGAGATCGGAGGTCGCATCGCCGTAGTAAGGGCCGAAGCCGGTGAGGTCGAGGTCGCCGATGAAGGCAAGGCCTTCGCTTTCGACGACGAGCGCGCAGTGGCCGGAGGTGTGGCCCGGCAGGTGATGCGCCCGGATGCGCACGCCGCCGCCGACGTCCCACTGCGCGCCGTGCGCATAGGGCTGCGCATCGGGCCGCGGCTGCCAGTGGAAGTCGCGCTCCATCACCTGCCGGTAGTCGGCGAGCACGTCGTCCGGGTAGCCGTAATGCGCCTTCATGCCTTCCCAGGACCGCGCGGCGGCGAGATCGGCCTCGTGCACCTCCACGCGCGCATGCGGCACGCGGTGCAGGCCGGCCATGTGGTCTTCGTGCACGTGGCCGAGGATCACCAGGTCGACGTCGTCGAAGTCGGCGCCGATGGTGTTCGCCACGATCGGCGTGTCGAAGGCGACGCGCGTGTCCGCGCCCTGCACGAGGATCTGATTGCCGTCCGGATACTTGCCCGAGCGGTGGCCCAGATGCACGGAGACGGCGCCGAAGCGCAGCGGGGATTCCATGCACGGAGCTTAACGCCCGCGCCTGGACCCGCTCACTCCAGCTTGATGCCGGCGTCCTTCACCACCTTGCCCCAGCGCGTGAGCTCCTGGGTCATGTACGTGGTCATCTCTTCCGGGCTCGAGGGCGAGGGCTCGACGCCGGCGTCGAACAGCGCCTTCTTCGTGTCGGGCGCGTTCATCAGCTTGGCGATTTCCGTGTTGAGCTTCGCCACGATCTCCGGCGGCGTCCCCGCGGGAGCCAGCAGGGCGAGCCACACCGAGGCGTCGTAGCCGGCCACGCCGGCTTCCTGCAGCGTCGGCACGTCCGGCAGCTGCGGCGCGCGCTTGCCGGTGGTGACGGCGAGCGCCTTCAGCCGGCCCTGCGGCACCTGCGCGAGCGCATTGGGCACGCCCGCGAAGCTGCTCTCCACCACGCCGGCGACGAGGTCCGTCGCGGCGCCCGAGCTGCCCTTGTAAGGCACGTGCTTCAGCGGCGCACCCGTCATCGCCACGAACATGCCGCCCATGAGGTGCTGCGCGCTGCCGTTGCCCGACGACGCGTAGTGGATCTCCTCGGGCCTGGACTTGGCCAGCGCGATGAATTCCTGCACGTTCTTCGCCGGCACCTTGGGGTGCACCAGCAGCACGTAGGGCGAGTCCACCAGCTTGCCGACGACCGTGAAGCTCTTGATCGGGTCGTAGGGCAGGCTCTTGTAGATCCAGGGGCTGATCACGTGCGTGCTGGACACCATCAGCAGCGTGTAGCCGTCCGGCGGTGCCTTGGCCACGAGGTCGCTGCCGATGGTGGAGCCGGCGCCGGCCTTGTTCTCCACCACGAACTGCTGCCCCAGCGACTGCGACATCTTCTGCCCCAGGATGCGCGCGACGACGTCGGTGAAGCCGCCGGGGGCGAACGGGACGATCAGGCGCACGGGCCGGTTGGGATATCCCTGCGCCTGCACGGAAGCGGCGGCCAGCGCGAGCACCGCGCCCGCCGCCCAGACCTGGATCCTGGACTTCATGGCGTCACCCCTTGTAGACGGGAGCCTGCTGCGTGAAGAACGCGTGCAGGATCTGGTAGACCATCATGTAGTTCTTCTGCTGGAAGCTCGCGTGCGAGATGCCTTCCATGAAGACGAACTGCTTGCTCATGTTCGGCAGCTTCTGGAAGAAGGCCAGCAGGTCCTGCTCGCTGGCGATGCCGTCGTATTCGCCGCGCATGACCAGCGTCGGGTTGCGGATCTGCTGCGGGTCCACCAGCGGCAGCTTCGAGCACATGTCGACGTAGGTGCCGGTGGGCATCGACGAATCGAGCGTGAGGATCGCGTCGGCGAAGGCCTCGATCGTCGCTTCGTCCGCGGCGCCGGAATGGTCGCGGTTGAAGATGCTGTGCACGAAGGCGCGGTCGATGTCGCGGCGGTTCTTCGCCTGGAACTCCGCCAGCTTCTTCTTGCGCTGCTCCAGCGTGGGGCTGCCTTCGCCGGTCCACACGAAGGCGTCGAGCGCCAGCTTGGCCACGCGCCCGGGGTGCCGCTGCGCGAACAGGGCCGCCTTCAGCGCGCCCGAGGAGATCCCGTACATCAGCAGGTTCTTCGCGCCGGTCTTCGCCAGGATGTACTCGCTGCCGGCCGCCAGGTCATCGGCGCCGTTGGAGATGTTCGCGTTGATCGGCCGGTGCTTGTCCGAGCGGCCGTAGCCCTCGTTGTCCATCGTCCAGGTGTCGAAGCCGCGCTCGGCGAACCAGTCCATCGCCGACGAGTACGGCCGCCCGGGCACGTGCAGGTCGAACGTGGGCTGCGAGGCCATCGAGGAACCGTGCACGAAGAAGATCGTGCCCTGGTGCGGCACCCCCGCCTTCGCCTTCTTGTTCCACAGGAAGAGCCTGATGTCGCCCTTGCGCGCCCAGTGCTCCTCGCCGCCCGTCCACTTCACTTCCTTCATCGCGTCGCATCTCCTTGCTGATCGTCTGCTCAATAGGGAGCGTCGATTCTGCAAGTCGGATGGCGCGGAGCGCAAGCGGGTTCCCCCGGGTGAACCGGGGACAGGCGCCTCAGAAGTAAAGCAGCCAGGCCCCGGCGGCGCCCACCATGAGGGCCGCGAGCAGCACCGCGAGGCCGCCGCGTTCGGCGATGGTGCGGCCGCCCGGCGCGGGCTCCATCTCGTACACGGTGTCCGGCAGGTCCGGGACGGTGCCGTACCGCCGCACCGGGATGCCGGGGGGCGAAGGGAGGAGGGTGGGGACCGTCTTCATCGTGTCGGATTTCGGAACGGTCCGCAGGTTAGCCGCGCCGCCCGGAGCCGGTCCATCCCCCATTCGGAGGTTCCGGATGGAGCTTGGGGTTTTCCATCACAATGAGTTCATCCGCCGGAGTGCACTGCATTGAAGAAAGGCAAGACCGCCGCAGACATCTACGTGCGCTTCCTTCAGCTGTCGGAAGCGATCCGCGGGCTGCACTCGCTGCCGCCGCTCGATCCGCTGGAGGAGCGCATGCTGGCCTGGGTCGCGCGCGCGGGCAGCGCCGGCGAGCGCCTCTCGGTGCGCGACATGATGGGGCGCGACGAGTTCGGCGCGCCCGCCACCATCCACGCGCGGCTGAAGTCCATGCGCGTGAAGGGCTGGATCGTGCTGGCCGACACCGAGGACGCGCGCCGCAAGCAGCTCGCCCTCACGGACGCCGCGCTGCAGCACTACGCGCAGCTGTCGCAGGCCCTCGTCAAGGCGGCCAAGGGCGCCTGAGCCGCTCGTCCTGAAGTGCGTCTTTCTGGCCACGGGCGCCCGGAAGTTGCACAATCTAGGGTTTTCCCCTAGGTCCTTCCGGCCCGTCCCAGCATGACTCCCCCCGCCGCCGAAGCCGCGCCCGTGCGTGCGCGCAAGCCTTTCTACCGCTCCCTCTACCTGCAGGTGATCGCCGCGGTGATCGCCGGCGTGCTCCTGGGGCACTTCCATCCGCAACTGGGCGAGCAGATGAAGCCGCTCGGCGACGGCTTCATCAAGCTGATCAAGATGCTGATCGCGCCCATCATCTTCTGCACGGTGGTGGTGGGCATCGCCGGCATGGAGGACATGAAGAAGGTCGGCAAGACCGGCGGTCTGGCGCTCCTCTACTTCGAGGTCGTCAGCACCATCGCGCTGGTCATCGGCCTCATCGTGGTGAACGTGCTGCAGCCGGGCGCGGGCATGAACGTGGACCCGAACACGCTGGACACCAAGGCCATCGCGCAGTACACGGGGCCCGGCAAGATGGCCGGCACCACCGAGTTCCTGCTGAACATCATCCCCACCACCTTCGTGGACGCCTTCGCCAAGGGCGAGATCCTGCAGGTGCTGCTGATCGCGGTGATGTTCGGCTTCGCGCTGCATCGCTTCGGCGGCCGCGGCACGCTGGTGTTCGACTTCATCGAGAAGGGCTCGCACGTGCTCTTCACGATGGTGGGCTTCGTGATGAAGCTGGCGCCGATCGGCGCCTTCGGCGCGATGGCGTTCACCATCGGCAAGTACGGCCTCGGTTCGCTGTTCTCGCTGGGCAAGCTGATGGGCGCGTTCTACCTCACCTGCCTGCTGTTCATCTTCGGGGTGCTGGGGACGATCGCGCGCCTGCACGGCTTCTCGGTCTGGAAGCTGATCAAGTACATCAAGGAGGAACTGCTGATCGTGCTGGGCACGTCGTCCTCCGAGTCGGTGCTGCCGCGGATCATGGAGAAGATGGAGAACCTCGGCGCGCGCAAGAGCACCGTGGGCCTGGTGATCCCCACCGGCTACTCCTTCAACCTCGACGGCACGTCGATCTACCTGACCATGGCCGCGGTGTTCATCGCGCAGGCGACCAACACCCCGATGACGCTCACGCAGGAGCTCACGCTGCTGGCGGTGCTGCTGCTGACCTCCAAGGGCGCGGCGGGCATCACCGGCAGCGGCTTCATCGTGCTGGCGGCCACGCTGTCCGCGGTGGGCAACGTGCCGGTGGCGGGACTCGCGCTCATCCTGGGCATCGACCGTTTCATGTCGGAGGCGCGCGCGCTGACCAACCTGGTGGGCAACGCGGTGGCCACGCTGGTGGTGGCGCGCTGGACGAAGGACCTCGACCTGGACCAGCTGCGCACGCGCCTGGCCAACCCGAGCGAGGCGGAGGCGGACGAACCGGAAGCGGTGCTGGACGCGAAGACGGAACACATGGCGCCGGAGGCGGCGCAGCGCTGACCCGTCAGCGTCAGAAGCGGTACTGGGGCTGGTCCGCGCTGCGAGGGAAGTCGCCGTAGGCTTCCTTGGCGCGGCGGATCCTTTCGAGGTCCTGCAGCAGGGTTTCCAGCGCGGACTTCGAGCCATGGCCGCTGCGCCCGCGCGGGACGCGGTACTCGGGCGGTTTCACCTCGGGGTCGAGATAGACGATGCGGTCTGGCATGGCGTGCACTCAGCGGCCGGATGGTAGCCACATGCGCACCGCTTTGTCCATCCGCGTCAGCGACGACCAAGACAGGCGGAGACATCCCTGAAAAATCACCTATGGCGATTCCTCGGAGTTATCGCTAGTGCTGCTCCGACCAGCTGCCGCCGGGCCGCCGGACGTAGACGTGCCGGCCGGGATGGTCCGGCGTGGGCACGCTCAGCACCTGCGCATGGGCGTCGTCGCAGACGATCTGCGGCAACGCGCCGCGCATCATCGGGTTGGCGTAGCGCTGCAGCACCTTGGCGCGCTGGGCGGCATCGTCGCTCTTGAGCGCGGCCCAGAGGGCGTCGAGCTGGTCCTCCGAGTGGTGCATGGAGCGCTGCCTCAGCCTTCGTAGCGCTCCACCGTGCCGATGTCGCGCGGCTGGGCCGCTTCGGGATCCTGGCCGAACTCGCGCTTGGCGCGGCGCTGGCGCAGCAGGTCCCAGCACTGGTCCAGCTGCTCCTCGAGCTCCTTCAGGCGCGGCGCGCTGGATCCCGGCGCGCTCGGGTGGTCGCGGATCTTGTGTTCTTCCTCGATGAGGGAAGAGATGCGGGCGAGGATGGACTGGTCGCTCATGGCGGCACTCCTGTGGCGGAAGGCGCATCGTACGACGCGCCGCCGCTTTTTTCACGCTCTGGCGTTCGGCGCGACGCCCGGCCCCGAGGGCCGCCGCTGGGTGTACGCTGCTGCGGGAGACTCCGCACCGCCGCGTCGACCCATGCTGCTCGCCAACACTCCCGGCCGCTACGGCGCGCTCGCCATCCTGCTGCACTGGGGCATGGCCGGCCTGCTGCTGGTGCTCGTGGCCCTGGGGCTGTACATGGGATCCCTGCCCGACACGGGGTTCGACCGCGTGAAGATCACGCTGATCCTCGTGCACAAGGCGCTGGGGCTGCTGGCGCTATGGATCGTGCTGTTGCGGCTCGCCTGGCGCGTGGGCAACGTGCTGCCGCGGCTGGTGGAAGGAACGCCGATGTGGCAGCAGGTCGCCGCGCGCTTCGTGCACCTGTGCCTCTACGCGCTGATGCTGGCCCTGCCGCTGACCGGCTGGCTGATGTCGTCGGCCGGCGGCTATCCCGTCTCCTTCTTCGGCTGGTTCGAGCTGCCCGACTTCGTGCCGCGGAACGAGGCCATGTTCCGCATCTGGATCAACGTGCACCACTGGCTCGCGTACGCGCTGATGCTGCTGGTGGCGCTGCACATGGCGGCCGCGCTGCAGCACCATTGGGTGGACCGCGACGACACCCTGCTGCGCATGTGGCACGGCTAGCCGGCGTGATCCCGCTCGCCCATCCGCAGGCGCGCCAGGCCGCCGCCGCCGCCAGCCCTCCGCCGGACACCCGCACGCCGGCCGAACGCTACCGGGAGCTCTTCGTCGAGGTGCAGCGCGCGGTCGTCTTCCACGACAGCAAGACCTTCCCCGATTGCGCGCCGCGCATCGCGCCGGAGGAGATCCTGGCCCGCTACCGCGCCGGCCGGCACCGTCACGGCTTCGACCTGCGGCACTTCGTGAGGGAGCACTTCGGCTCGCCCGAGCCCGCGCGCTGCGACTACGTGCCGGTGGCCGGCCAGACCCTGGCGCAGCACATCGACGACCTGTGGGGCTTCCTCATCCGCGAGCCGCTGCAGCATCCGCCGCAAGGTTCGCTGCTGCAACTGCCGCATTGCTACATCGTGCCGGGCGGCCGCTTCGTCGAGCTCTATTACTGGGACTCGTACTTCACGATGCTGGGCCTGGCGGACAGCGGTTACGCGGAGATGCTGCATTGCATGACCGACAACTTCGCCTACCTGGTCGACACCTTCGGCCTGGTTCCCAACGGCACGCGCACCTACTACCTGAGCCGGTCGCAGCCACCGGTGTTCGCGCTCATGACCCAGTTGTGCGAGCAGCGCGGCGGACCGCCGGCATCGCAGTACCTGCCGCAGCTCCGGCGCGAACACGCGTTCTGGATGGACGGCGAGGATCGCGTCGATGCGGGCCAGGCCCATCGCCGCGTGGTGCGCACGGCGGACGGCGTGCTCCTGAACCGCTACTGGGACGACCGCTGCACGCCGCGCGAGGAGTCGTGGCGCGAGGACGTCGCCACGGCGGCGGCAAGCGGCAGGCCGCACGAGGAAGTCTGGCGCCACCTGCGCGCCGCGGCGGAATCCGGCTGGGACTTCAGCACGCGCTGGATGGCCGATGCGAACGTGGGCTTGCCCAGCATCGTCACCACCGACATCCTGCCTCTGGACCTGAACTGCTTCCTCCATGAACTGGAATGCACGATCGCGCGGCTGGCCGCGGCAGGCGGTGACGGCGCGACGGCGGCCCATTTCCGCACCCGCGCCAGCGCACGCGCGAGCGCGATCGAACGCTACTTCTGGAATGCCGCGGCGGGCCTGTACGCCGACTGGAACTGGCGCACGCAGCGGCGGCGTGAAGTCCTGACCGCGGCCACGCTGGTGCCGCTGTTCTGCGGCGTCGCCAGCGAGCGGCAGGCGCACGCCGTGGAGCGCACCGTGCGCGAGCGCCTGCTGGTGCGCGACGGCCTGCTCACCACCGAGCGGAACAGCAGCGAGCAATGGGACCGCCCGAACGGCTTCGCGCCGCTGGCGTGGATGGCGGTGGAGGGCTTGCGGCGTTACGGCCGCGACCACACCGCGGAGGAGATCCGCAAGCGCTGGATGCGCACGGTGCAGGTCGTGTTCGACCGGGAGAACCGGCTGGTGGAGAAGTACGCGCTGCGCTCGGGGGACGAACACGAACCGTGCGGCGGCAGCGGCGGCGAATATCCCCTGCAGGATGGCTTCGGCTGGACCAACGGGGTGGTCAGGCGCTGGACGTCTCGCTCCTGAAGCGCACGGCGACCTCGAACCCGGGCTTCCCATTGCGCAGCGCGAAGTCGGCGCCGTGCGCCTGCGCGATCAGCCGGCACAGGTACAGCCCGAGGCCGACGCCACCGGTGGCTCGCTCGCGCGCGGCGTCTGGCCGGTAGAAGGGTTCGGCGAGCTGCGGCAGCACCGCGGGGTCCACGCCCGGGCCGAAGTCGCGCACCGTGAGGGCGATGCCCGCGCCGGGCTCCCGCACGACGCGCACCAGCGGCGGCTCGGCTCCGGCGCCATGGCGCAGCGCGTTGTCCACCAGGTTGCGCAGCAGCAGCCGCATCCGCACGCGGTCCAGTGGCAGCGGCGGCAGGTCCGTCGCGATCTCGGTGCGCACGCCGGTATCGGCCGTCACCTCGCGCACGAGCGCGCCCAGGTCGGTCGGTTCGCGCTGCAGCGCGGCGTGCCCCTGGCCCAGGCGCTCGCTTTCCAGCAGTTCCGTCACCAGGTGCGCCATCGCCTGCAACTCGCGCAGCAGGGCCTCGCGCCGCATGGCGGCCTCGCCGCCTTCCGGAAGCAGTTCCGCGTGCACCCGCGCGCGGGTGAGGGGACTGCGCAGCTCGTGGCTGATCGCCAGCAGCAGCGTGCGCTTGGCCTCCAGCATCTGGTGGATGCTGGAGGCCATGGCGTTCACGTCGCCCGCCAGTTCGCCCAGCTCGTCGCCGCGCCGCACCGGGATCGCTTCGCCGAATTCGCCGCGGCCGAAGCGCTGCGCGCCGGCGCGGATGTCGTCCAGCGGCCGCAGCAGCCGCCGTACGAACTTGTACGCGATGGCCGTCAGCACCAGCAGCACGGCCAGCGTGAGCCAGGCCCACACGCGCGGCCGGTCGCGCCACGGCTGCACGTTCACGCCAAAGGCGATGCGGTGGCCGTCGGCCGTGCTGCGCACCAGCAGGCCCTCGTCGCCCCGCCAGTGTTCGTGCCGCTGCCACGGCGCAGCGGATTCGCGTCGAGGATCGCTGTCCCAGTTCACCTGCGGACCCGCGATGCGCACCGTGATCGGCAGGCGATCGGTCATCGCACGGGCGCGATCCACCGACGGCGGCGACCCGATCTCCGCCGCGAGCCGGTCGACGTAGTCGGTGACCAGCGGCTTCGCGGCGTCACGCCAGCCGATGCCCAGCGCCTTCTGCATGCCGGCCAGGAAGGTGCCGGCCAGCAGGAGGGCGAGCACCAGGAACAGGGCGACCAGCCGCGCCTTGAGCGAATGGCGCAGGCGCTGGCGTGTGCGCTGGTGCCAGCGGTCAGCCATGCCGCTGCGCCCGCAGCGCGAGGGCATAGCCCGCGTTGCGCAAGGTCTTGATCGCGGCCAGCGGCTCGAGCTTGCGGCGCAGGCGGCTGACCACGATGTCCACCGCCCGCGTGTAGAGATCGGCCTCGTGTCCGCGCAGCTGGTTCAGGATGTCGTCGCGGCTGAAGACGCGGCCGGGTTCGCGCGCGAGCATGAGCAGCAGCTCGAATTCCGTGCCGGTGAGATCCACGGCCTCGCCCTGCCGCTCCACGCTGCGCGTCACCGGATCGATCGTGAGTCCTTCGAAGCGCAGCAGTCCATCCGCTGCGACGGGTGCGGCGCGGCGGCGGCGCAGCACGGTGGTGATGCGTGCCACCAGCTCGCGCGGCTCGAAGGGCTTGGGCAGGTAGTCGTCGGCGCCCAGTTCCAGGCCGACCACGCGATCCATCACCTCGCCGCGCGCGGTGAGCATCACGATGGGCACGTCACTCTCGCCGCGGATCGCGCGGCAGACGGCAAAGCCGTCCTGCTCGGGCAGCATCACGTCCAGGATCACCGCGTCGAAGCCGCCCTCGCGCAGCCGCGCCAGCCCTTCGCCCGGACGGGTGGCTTGCACCAGTTCGAGGTCGAAGCGCCGGAAGTAGGTGGCGAGCGGCTCGCCCAGCTGCGCGTCGTCGTCGATCAGCAGGATCCGCGGCATGCGGCATTGTCACCCGCGGCGCCACCAGCCATGCCGGCGATGCTGCAGGACGTCGCGCACCTTGTCCTGCTGCGCGGGCGACAGGCTGTCGTAGAAATCGCCGAAGGCGGCGATCAGCTCCGGGCTCCTGGTGTTCACCGCGGCCAGCTTGTCGCTCACCAGCGCCTGCGCCTTCGTCCGGTCGAACTTCTCGCCGGCCACCAGCGACCGCACCTCGGCGCGCGGATCGGTCGCGCCGCGCAAGGCGACGCGCTGCTCGTGCAGCTTGGCCAGCAGGGCGTCCAGCCGCTTCTTCTGGTCTTCGTTCAGGTCGAGGCGGCTGGCCACGCGATCCGTCGCGCGCTTGCGGAACTCCGCCTGCTCCGCCGCGCTCATCGACGAGTAGCGCTCGTGCCCGTACCGGTGCCCGCAGGCGGTGAGGCCGCCCAGCGCCACGGTGGCGCCGAACAGTCCGAACAGGGTCCTCTTGATCCAGGGTCGCATGGTGCATGCCCTCGTAGTGGGTGAGGAGGGCATCGTGCCGGCGAGGGGCGCGGGGAGGATCTCGCGGGGGTCGCGGTTCTTTTCGGTTTGTATCGGCGGGGAGGGTGACGGATTGCCTAATCGTCGCTGGCGCGAGTGCGTGGGAGCTTTGTCAGCGAGGGGGACTCGCCCGGTTGGATTTGCCAGACCGAACCGTCCAGCGTCCATCCGGTGTAGGTCGTGGACATGCGAAGCTCCGCCGGAGTCTTCGGTTGACCGCCGCCACCGGGCGCGTTGAAGGTGGACAGATAGAAGGAGCGCACGATGTCCGACGGAGGGAGCTTTTGCGAAGTCTCCGTACAGGAGAACGTCCCGGGACGGGGCCCGGCGGCATCGTCCTGCTTCCTTCCAATCAGGCCGCCCGAGACCGTCGAGCCCGAAGCAAGGGCCAGCGAATAGCTGTCCCGGATGATGGCGTTCTCGAGGGTCCCCACCAGGCCGCCGGCCACTTGCCCGGATCCGGCAAGCTCGCTGTAGCTGGCCTGCACTTCGGCACCGCATCGCAGCGCACCGACCAGCCCTCCAGCGACCTCCGTCGACACGACGTTCGACACGGAGAGGCTCATGGCGACGCGCGCGCGATGCTCGAGGTTCCCGACCAGCCCGCCGGCCGACGCGCGGGCCGTCGTTGACGCGGTGGCCCTGACCAAGCCCTTGGCGAACGAGTTCTGAACCACCGCATCGTTGCCAACGACGCCCGCAAGTCCGCCCACTGCGGAGGTGCCGTCCACCCGGCCTTCGAAGAAGACATTGCTGATGCGCCCGGAACTTGCGGCACCTCCCACTGCACGCTGGCTCAGGCCAACCACCCCGCCGACGCGGGTTCTGCCACGGACCACCCCTTCCACCTGGACGTTTTCGACCACCCCTTCATTGATGCCTGCCAGGGCGCCCACGTTGTCGACTCCCTGCAGGAGCACATTCGTCATGCGGAGGTTGCCGACTTGTCCGCGGGGTCCGATCCGCGCGAACAGTCCGAGCTCGCTGAGTTGCCGTCGATGCGTGAAATTCCGAATGGTGTGCCCCACGCCGTGGAAGATGCCCTGGAAAGGCTTGCTGTCCGTTCCGATCCGGTTCCACTCCGGTTCTCCGATCTCCGACCAGTCCAGGTCGCGCACCAGCGCAAAATGCTTCTCCTCGCCCAGCAGCGTGTTGATGGCGAAGAGCTGTTGCAGTGTGCAGATGCGGTGCGAGCGCTCCGCAGTGGATCCGTCGAAGCCTGATTCCCAGGAGCTTGCGAACGGCACGATCCACTTCCTTGGCGTGACACCTTCGACCTTGGTGTTGCAGTAGCTTTCAGGGTCCTCGTCGTTCACGGCCCTTTGGGCATGGATCGCTTGATAGGCGTTCAGCCGCATTCCGCCATCGGCGGTCGCAACCAGCTGCCTGGCCACTCCGTCCCTGTTCATGTCGCCATGGCGCCCGCGCAGGACCGTGGCCACGGCAGTCACGTGGGGTGCCGCCATGGAGGTGCCGGACATGCGTCCGTAGCCTGACACGGTGCGCGGCAGCGTCGACCAGATCTCCGTTCCGGGTGCCGCGAGCAGGAAGATTCGCCACGGGCTACCGGAATAGTTGGAGTAAGCCGCACGAGCGCCGTTCCGATCGTTGGCGCTGACGCACTGCGAAAGGTTGGCCATGAGACACGGGTAAGTCCCATTCCCGGCGGCCGTTACGTCGAGCCCCTCGTTCCCGGCTGCCGCGATGGTGACCACGTCACGACTTGCGGCATACGTGATC
The DNA here is from genome assembly GCF_036383835.1 of Ramlibacter sp. Classification (GTDB taxonomy): domain Bacteria; phylum Pseudomonadota; class Gammaproteobacteria; order Burkholderiales; family Burkholderiaceae_C; genus Ramlibacter. The sequence continues at coordinate 11,780 of NZ_DASVNN010000092.1, read as the reverse complement.
GCGTCTTGGAGTGCGGTGGTGAATTGCCGCCCGCCGAGGGACATGTTGATGACGCGAGCACCCTGGTCGACTGCGTAGTCGATCGCGCTGACCACCTTGTCGAGGTCGATGCTGGCTTGATCGGCCACTTTGAGGATCATCAGCCTGGCGTTCGGAGCGAGACCCAAGGCCCCACTACCCTTGTGCTGGGCGGCGCCAATGATGCCGGCCACGTGCGTGCCGTGCCCGTTGTCGTCCGAAACGTTCGCGTTGTCGGCGACGAAGTTCCAGCCGTGCAGGTCATCGACCTTGCCGTTTCCGTCATCGTCGCGTCCATTCCCCGCGATTTCGCCCGAGTTGATCCACAGCCGCGGGGCCAGAGCCGGATGCTCGATCGAAGCACCGGAGTCGATCACGGCCACGACCACATCGGACAGCGGCTTGCGGCCGTACTTGAGGCGCGACAACGCCTCGATCCCGTCCACGTCCCCGTCCACCTCGCCGTCTCCCGCCAGCCCGGGAGTGTCCAGGGACCACTGTTCGGCGGGGATCGTGATCCCGTGCTGGTTGGCGCTCAGGGTGAGCAGATAGTTCGGTTCCAGGGCCTTGAAGATGCCCGGTGCATGCAAGGCGGATGCCGCGGACCAGGGATTTCTTCCGGCTCGCGCCGGGCTTCGCAGCAGGTATACGCCGCGGGCACTGATCTGTCGCACCACCACGAAGCCGAGGCGGTTCGCACGAAGCGCGGCTTCCAGGGTGGCGACGCCCTCGCCGGGCTGGAGGGTGGCGACCAGTTCGCCGCGAACCGCATAGGCGACAGGTTGTCCGATGTCGACCGGGATGAGGGCGGAAACGGCCCGGCCGCGACGGGGAAGAATCTCAAGGTATCGTCCTTCCCCGGCTCGTTCCTGCTTTCGCACTGGTTCGATGAATCGGGCACCAGGGAACCTCGCGAGGATTTCGGATTTGCGCGTCGCGTCGAGCACTGGCGCGGCGGCAGATGGCGAATTGGTTCTCGTCGCCGCCCAGGATGGCGCGAGCGGGAGGGCAAACATGAATGCTGTGGCAAGTGCCGCAACTCCTGCCCACCGTAGATGTCGCTGGTTCCTCCGGAAAGCCATTTTCTTTTCTCCGTCCCTGAATCGGTCTCGCAAGAATGATGAGCTTACACGTGTGGCTTGAGTCCGCTTCCGGTCTCAAGCGCCCCTCATCCCCTCGATCTGCCGCTGCGATCCCGCGTGGCTCAGCCCCAACCCAGCACGAATCGCTCCCCATCCCACCCCTGCACGCGCGTACCGAACGCGCGCCCGCCCTCGTCGAAGATGGAGCACAGCCACGCACGCGCGGTCGCATCCGCGGCCTGCAGGCGGAAGCGGCGCACTTCGAAGGGCTCGATCTGCAGCCGCTGCACGGCACCGAGGTCGTCGAGCGTCAGCGCGTAGAGGCAGCCGACGTCGCAACGCAGGCTGCCGTGCCCGCCGATGCCCTCGTAGTCGTTCAGGAAATCGCCGCAGCCATACAGGATCGCCCGGCCGCGCCACACCTCGATCGGCAGCGGGTGGTGCGAGGAGTGGCCGTGCACCACGTCGGCGGCGCCGAGTTCGATGAGCCGCCGCGCGAAGCGTTGATGCGCATCGGGCACCGCGAGTCCCCAGTTGCCGCCCCAGTGCACCGAAACGATCACGCGGTCGCCGGGCTGCCGATGCGCCGCGACGGCGCGGGCCACGACGCGCGCGGCGCGGTCCGACAGTCCCGGCAACAGCGCGACTCCGGACCGAGGGGCGCGCGCGCCCCAGGCCCGCGGCACGCCGCTGCTCGGCGTGGCCATCGAGAACAGCAGGACGCGGCGGCCGTCCGGCAGCGGCAGGACGGCCGGCGCCCAGGCTTGCACGCGATCGCGCCCCGCGCCCGCGGTCCGCAGTCCGGCCGCGGCAAGACTTTCGAGGGTTTGCTCCAACGCGGCGTGACCCCAGTCCAGCACGTGGTTGTTGGCCAGTCCACAGGCATCGAGGCGCGCTGCGGCGAGGCAAGGCGTGTTGGCGGGATGCATGCGGTAGTGGATCCCCTTGCGGGGCCACGGCTGCCCGACGTCCGCCACGGCCGTTTCCAGGTTGACGACACGCAGCGCCGGCGCCTGCCGGTCCATGGCCGCGAGCGCCTCGCCCCAGGGATCGTCGAACGCGACCGGCGCGGCGATGGCCCCATGGGCGCGTTCCGCGAAGCGCACGTACTCGCGCGCGTCGCGCACCCAGTGTTCGTAGAGGCGAGGGTCGCCGGGATGGGGCAGGACCTGGTCGATGCCCCGGCCCGTCATGACGTCGCCGGCCAGCAGCAGCTTCAGCGTGTCCACGCCCGCATCATGTTCCCGCCGGCGCGCGCGGGCTAGGGCGTGCGCCGCGCCGCCTCCAGCACGAACACGGCGGCGTCGCGCAGTGCGCGGTCCAGCGCCGCATTGGCCGCGACGACGCCGGCATAGGGCGTCTGCTGCTGCAGCGGCTCGCGGACCTCGAGTTCGCGCACGGCCAGCGTGCGGTTGCTGCGTTCGTCCACGAGCCGCAGCCGCAGCGACAGGTGCAGCACCGGAGGCACCTGGCCGAAGTCCTGCACCAGTTCCTCCAGGTCGGCGCGCAGTCCGTAGTGCGCGCCGGAGGCGGGCGGCGTCACCACCGTCGCGAAGCGGCCCGTGGCCTCCAGCGTGCGCACCAGCAGCGGTTGCAGCATGCGTGCCGGGCTTTCCGCCCACTCGTTGCGGGCGTAGTAGGCGAAGTGGTGCGGCCGCAGCGTGTAGGCCATCCGGCGCGTGTCGATGCGGTCGGCGGCTTCCAGCGGATAGACCAGCAGCGTCTCCGGCCTGCGGGGAGCGCGCGGCACGTCGGCCGGCACGCGGTCCAGCACCGCCGTGGTCACTTCCACATCCACGGGCGCCAGGGCCGCACAGCCTGCGAGGCACAGGCCGCCGAGCAGCGGCACGCGCCGCGTCACCCGCATCACCGGCCCTCGCCGGGGCCGAGCGTTCCGGAGGCGCTGCCGCGCAGCAGCACCGCCGGATTGCGGCGGATGCGCGTGGCGGTTTCGTCCAGCGAACTCGAGAGATGGTCCAGTCGCGTGAGCGTGCGCTGCGCCTCCGGCAGCACCTGGTTCTGCAGCGAGCGCACGGCTTCGCTGGTCGATTCCAGCAGCGGCACGAACTGCCCGCTCGCCTGCTCGGTGTGCGCGAGGATGCTGCCGAGCCGGTCCTGCGTGTTGGCGGTCAATGCGTGCAGGGAACTCACGGCGGCCTGGCCGGACCGCAGTAGCGGCGGCAGCTGGCCGCTCGCGAGTTCCGCGTTGTCGATCAGGGCTTCGAGCTTCGCGTTGTTGGCCGCGAGCGTGCGCGTCACCTGGTCGAGTTGCGCCAGCGATCGCTTCAGCGAGCCCACCGTCTCGCGGTCGAGGACCGACTCGAGGAGGGCAGTCACCGACTGCATGCTGTCGTTCAGCTGCTGGATCGAGGTGTCGAGGCTCACCGAGCGCGCCGGCGAGGTGGCGATGCGCGGGTAGGTCTCGCCGAGCGCCACGGCCACTTTCTTCCCCGGCGCGCCTTCGTCCTCCAGCGTCACGTAGACATAGCCGGTGAAGCCGCGCGTGGCGAGGCCGCGGCCGGTGATGGTGGCGCGCGTGGCCGATGTGATCGGCGCGTCGCGTGCCACGTCGAGCAGCACGCGCACGGCGCGCGGACCCATCAGCTGGACCTCGCGCACCTGGCCGACCTCCACGCCATGGAATTCCACCGGCGCGCCCCGGATCAGCCCGGAGACGGGCTCCTGCGAGCGGATCTCGTAGGTCGCATGCCGTGTCGCGGACCAGGCGAGCCAGCCGGCCGCGGCCACCGCCACGAGCAGCACGGCCGCGACGAAGAGCACCCGCGCGCGGGCTTCGGCACTGAGGGACATGACCTGGCTCCTTCGAGGACAGGGCGGATGCGTGCCGATTCTCGCCCCGCCCGGCGTGCTGCTGCAACTGCCGCTTCGTGGAGGCGTACGAAAGGCCTCCTGGCCCGTCGCGTTAGCATTGCACGCCGATGACGGACCGCGAACGACCTTCCCCCGACGACAACAGCTGGGCCCCCCTCACGATCACGCTTGCGATCCAGTCCATGGTGTCCATGGCGCTGCTCGCACTGCCGGCGATGGCGCCCCCCGTGGCCCAGGCCGTGGGCATCTCCGCCGCCTACGTCGGCCTCTACATCGCGCTCGCCTACGTGGGCGCCATCCTCGCGAGCCTCGCGGCCGGCCCTGCGGTAGGGCGCTACGGCGCCATCCGCGTGAGCCAGCTCGGGCTGTGGATCTGCGCCGCCGGGTTGCTGCTGTGCGCGGTGCCGTGGGTGCCTGCCATCGCGCTCGGCGCGGTGCTGGTGGGCATCGGCTACGGGCCGATCACGCCGGCCAGCTCGCACCTGCTCGCGCGCACCACGCCGGTCCATCGCATGTCGCTGGTGTTCTCGATCAAGCAGACGGGCGTGCCGCTGGGCGGCGCGCTCGCCGGGGCCATCGTGCCGGGCCTGCAGCAGGTGACGGGCTGGCAGCAGGCGCTGCTCGCAGTGGCCGCCGCCTGCATCGTGTGCGCGTTCGTCTCGCAGGTGCTGCGCAAGGACTTCGATGCCGACCGCGACCCCGCGAGGGCGCTGCGCTTCGGCAGCTTCCTCGACCCGGTGCGGATGGTGCTGTCGGAAAAGCCGCTGCGCATGCTGGCCGGCTGCTCCTTCATGTTCTCGATCGCGCAGCTGTCGCTCACCACCTACCTCGTCACCTTCCTCACCGACAACCTCGCCTACGGCCTGGTGGCGGCCGGCGCGGTGCTGGCGATCTCGCAGGTGGGCGGCGTGCTGGGGCGCGTGTCCTGGGGCTATGCCTCCGACCGCTGGATGGGCGCGCGGCGCACGCTGGCGGCCCTCGCCACCGTGATGGGCCTGTGCGCGGTCGCGACTTCGCTGCTCGTGCCCGGCGTGCCGCACGTGGTGGTGGTGGCCGTGCTGTTCCTGTTCGGCGCTTCGGCCATCGGCTGGAACGGCGTCTACCTCGCCGAGGTGGCGCGCCAGGCGCCCGCGGGCAAGGCCGGCATCGCCACCGGCGGCACGCTGGCGATCACCTTCTTCGGCACGGTGCTCGGCCCGCCGGTGTTCGGCGCACTCGCCGCGCTGTTCGGCAGCTACCGCGCGGGCTTCGCGGTGCTGGCCGTGCCGCTGCTGCTGGTGGCGGTGCTGCTCTGGCGCAAGGCCCAGGCCCCGGCCGTGAGCTCGTAGGAGCGCAGCCGCGCGGCGTGGTCGAACACCTGCGAGGTGATCATCAACTCGTCGGCCTGCGTGTTCTCGACGAAAGCCTCCAGCGTCCGCCGCACCGTTGCGGGCGCGCCGATCGCGGTGCAGGCCAGCACGCTGTCCAGCATCGCGCGCTCGGCGGGACCCAGGCGTTCCGCGAAACCCGGCGCAGGCGGCGGCAGCCGCGACGGCCGGCCGGAGCGCAGGTTCACGAAGGCCTGCTGCAGCGAGGTCGCAAGGACCGCGGCCTGTTCGTCGCTGTCCGCGGCGATCACGTTGAAGCCCAGCATCACGTGGGGCTTGTCCAGGTGCTCCGAAGGACGGAAGGTGGCGCGGTAGATCTCGATCGCCTGCATCAGCTGCTGCGGCGCGAAGTGCGAGGCGAAGGCATGGGGCAGGCCCAGCATCGCCGCCAGCTGCGCCCCGAACAGGCTGGAGCCCAGGATCCACACCGGCACCTTCGCACCGATGCCCGGTACGGCGCGCACGGCCTGCCGCGGCGCATCCGACAGGAAGTCCATCAGCTCCACGACGTCGCGCGGAAACTGCTCAGGGTCCGAATCGAGGTTGCGCCGCAGCGCGCGGGCGGTGGCGTGATCGGAGCCGGGCGCGCGTCCGAGCCCGAGGTCGATGCGACCGGGGAAGAGGGCTTCCAGCGTGCCGAACTGTTCCGCGATGACGAGCGGCGAGTGGTTGGGCAGCATGATGCCGCCCGCGCCGACGCGGATCGTGCGCGTGTGGCCGGAGACGTGCGCGATCAGCACGGAGGTGGCCGCGCTGGCGATGCCGGGCATGCCGTGGTGTTCGGCCAGCCAGTAGCGCCGGTAGCCGAGCCGCTCGGCATGCTGCGCGAGCTCCACGGTGTGGCGGAAGGACTGCGCGGCGTCACCGCCTTCGACGATGGGCGCGAGGTCGAGGACGGACAGCGGGATGCGGGACGGGTTCGCTTGCATGACCCGCCATGATGCCCGGGTTCAGGCCAGGCGGCCGCCCGCAACCGCCGCCACGACGAGCAGCAGGCACACCAGCAGCACGGAGGAGACGAGTTGGGCGACGAGCTTGATGCGCATGGGAGGCCTCGCGGGAGGACTCGCATAGTCTCGTTGCCGCTTGCTGAACGGATCGTGAACGGTGGGCAGGCAGAGCTTGCCCACCCTAAGGCGTCCCGTTCGCCGTCTACCCCGCCGCCCGCTTCGCCCGCTCCGACAGCACGCTCGGCAGGCTGTCCTCGATCCAGTCGGCGAGCGCGCGCACGCGCCGGGCGGCCTGTGTCCCAAGGGGGCTGAGGCTGTACTCGACGTGCGGCGGCACGACCGCGTAGGCCACGCGGTCGACGAGGCCGTCCCTCTCCAGCCACTGCAGCGTCTGCGCCAGCATGCGTTCGCTGACGCCGCCGATGGCGCGGCGCAGTTCGCTGAAGCGGTGCGTGCCTTGCTCCAGCACGAGCAGGACCAGCACGCCCCAGCGGCTGGTCATGTGCATGAGCACCTCGCGCGACGGGCAGGCTTCCGCCAGCAGGTTGCCCTTGCGCAGCAGCTTGGCGCGGGGCGGCTTTTTCGCGGCGGCGCGCCGGGCGCGCGCGGATTCCTGACTTACCTTCATGTAAGTACTTACCAAAAGTTTGTGACCATCCTACAGTGCTTCATCGACTTCCTCCACCCCTCACAGGACCAGACCATGAAGATCGGAATCACAGGCGCCACCGGCCAGCTCGGCCGCATCGTGGTGGACAAGCTCAAGCAGAAGGTGGCCGCTTCGGACATCGTCGCGCTGATGCGCTCGCCGGCCAAGGCGGCCGACCTCGGCGTGCCGGCCCGCGCCGCGGACTACGGCGACGCCAAGGCGCTGGCGGCGGCGCTCGCCGGCGTCGACACCCTGCTGCTCATCTCCGGCAACGAGGTCGGCCAGCGCGTGCCGCAGCACCGCAACGTGATCGACGCGGCGAAGCAGGCGGGCGTCAGGCACATCGTCTACACCAGCCTGCTGCGCGCCGACACTTCGCCCCTGAACCTCGCGGGCGAACACCGCGAGACCGAAGCGATGCTGGCCGCCTCCGGCATCCCGGCGACGATCCTGCGCAACAGCTGGTACATGGAGAACCACCTCGGCTCCGCCACGGGCGCGGTCGCGGCCGGCGCCTTCATCGGCAGCGCGGGCAGCGGCCGCATCGCCGGCGCCACGCGCGAGGACTACGCCGAAGCGGCGGTGGCCGTGCTCACCGGAAGCGGCCACCAGGGCAAGGTTTACGAACTGGCCGGCGACGAGCCCTACACGCTGGCGGATGTCGCGGCCGAGATCGCGCGGCAGGCGGGCAAGCCGGTGCCCTACCGCGATCTGTCCCCGTCCGACTACGCGCAGGCGCTGCAGGGATTCGGCCTGCCCGAGGGGTTCGCGCAGGCGATCGCCAGCTGGGACGCCGATGCGGCGCAAGGCGCGCTCGACGACGGCAGCCACACGCTGTCGCGGCTGATCGGCCGCCGCACGACGCCGCTGTCGGTCGCCGTGCAGCGCGCCCTGGCCTAGGGGCCGGCCGCGTGCCGCCGGCGAATACCGGCGCAATACAAATCCGCGGCAAGGGGAAACGGCGCGAATACCTGCGGCGTCCAGACTGCGTTCACCCCCACCGGGCGCGCGCAAGGAGCGAGGCCGCAGCCCATCCCCCACCCCTTCGCTCACGGAGAAGACCATGAACCAGCGCATCGCATCCTTCCTCGGTTTCGCCGGCACTGTCGCAGCGGCCAGCGTCGCCGCGGCACTCATGACCGGCAACGCCCTGGCCGAAGGCCCGATCGAAGTGCAGAAGCCCTTCGTCGGCACGCTCACCCGCGCCGAGGTGCGCGCCGAAGTGATGCGCGACCGCGCGCAGCTGACCAGCTACGTGAACGAGTTCGCGCTCTACCTGGGCTCCTTCCGCCCGACGAGCGACTACACCCCCGCGCAGGCGCGGGCCGAGTACATCGCCGCGCGCGACGAAGTGCGCGTGATGAACTCGGAGGCCGGCAGCTCCGGTCATGCCACGATGGCCCGGGCGGCCAGGCCGGCCAGCACGCTGATCGCCGCCGGCGAACGCTGACCGTCGAGGGCGCCGCGGGGATGCCTGCGCAAGGACATCCCCGCCGGTCCGGCCACTGTCCTAGACTGCAGCATGCGCAGGCGCAACCCGCCGCCCGTCGAGCCGCGCGAGGACGTGTCGCCCGCGCTGGCCCTGCCGCTTGCACGGCTCGTGCTGTCGGGCACGCAGGCCACGGGACAGGAGCTGTTCACGCTGCTGGTGCGCGAGCTGGCAGCCACGCTCGAGGCACCCCTCGTCTTCCTGGCCGCCGCCAAGCCGAAGGCCGGCGGCACGCTGCGCACGCTCGCCGCGTGCCTGGACGGGCAGGTCCGCGCGAACTTCAGCTTCCCCGCTGCGGCGCTGCCCGAGGCGGCGCTGCCGCCGGGCGCCTGCCACTTCATTCCCGACGGCGCGCTGGCGCAGTGGCAGCCCCGTTCGCTGTTCGCCCGGCAACGCATGGACGCGTTTCTCGCGCTGCCGCTCGCCGACAGCGCCGGCGAGCCGCTCGGCATGCTGGTGGCGATGCACAGGCGGCCGCTGGCCGGCAGCGAGGTCGGCCGCATGGAGGCGCTCCTGCACATCGCCGCCGGCCGTGCCTCCGCCGAGATCGAGCGCCATCGGACGGACGAGACGCTGCGGGCCGTGGCGCTGGCGGTGTCCGCCTCGCGCAGCGGCTCCGTGTTCGACGAACTGGTGCGCGTGCTGGCGACCGTGCTGCAGGTGGAAGTCGCCTTCATCGCGCAGCCCGATGCGGAGCGCCCCGGTGGCATGCGCATGCTCGCCCTGTACTGCGGCGGCAAGGTGCTGCAGGACATCGCCTATCCGCTCGCCGGCTCTCCCTGCGCCACCGTCGTCGGCCAGTGCTTCCGCGCCTATCCAGGCCACGTGCAATCGCACTTTCCGGACGACCGGGAGCTGCGTGGCCTGGGCGTCGAGAGCTATGCCGGGCATCCCCTGGTCGCCGGCGACGGCAGCGCGCTGGGACTCGTGTCGGTGGCTTCGCAGCGGCCGCTCGCGCACCTCGACCGCGTCAAGGCGACCCTCAAGATCTTCGCGGTGCGCGCCGCGGCGGAGGTGGAACGGCTGCGCGCGGGCGACGCGCAGAAGCAGGCGCTGGAAGACCTGCGCCAGCGCGAGGAACAGTACCGGGCGATCTTCGAGAGCTCCCTCGACGGCCTGTTCCTCTGGGACGAGCAGTTGCGCGTGGTGGACGCCAATCGCGCCGCGCTGGCGCTGTACGGCTACAGCCGCGAGGAGGTGATCGGCCGCACCTTTCCGCGCACCATGCCCGCCGAGTACGTGCGCGATCGCCTGGACATGGTGCGGCGGGCGCTCGCCGGCGAGAGCACGCACGTCGAGGCCTGGGTGCTGCGGCCGAACGGCAGCAGCTTCGATGCGGAGCTGCGCGTCATGCCCTTCGTGCGCGGGGGCCGGCCGCATGCGCTGGCCGCGGTGCGCGACATCAGCGAGCGGCGCCGGCGCGAACGCGAACTGCAGCAGAGCGAGGAACAGTACCGCTCGATCTTCAACGCCTCGGTCGATGCCATGGTGCTGCGCGCCGCGGATTTCAGCATCGTCGACGTCAATGCGACGTACGAGGCGTGGACGGGCTACTCGCGCGCCGAAGTGCTCGGCGTGGACCGCGTGGTGGCCAATCCGGCGGCGATCGGCCCCACCATCCGCGCGCTGCACGAGCAGGCGCTGGCCGGCGCCACGGTCCGCCTCGAGACCCAGCTGCTGTGCCGCGACGGGCCGTCGCGCGAGCTCGAGCTGCGCGGCGTCCCCATCGTGCACCGCGGCGAGCCGCACGTGCTCTACATCGGCCGCGACATCACCCAGGCCAAGCGCGCCGAGCAGGCGCGGCGCGACAGCGAGGAGCAGTACCGGGCCATCTTCCATGCGTCGGCCGACGCGCTGGTGCTGCGCGATGCCTCGTACCGCGCGGTGGAGGTGAACCCGGCCTACCTGGCCATGAGCGGCTACAGCCGCGAGGAAGTGACGGCCGCCGCCCGGGTGCTGACGCAGGCCGACCGCGAACTGCAGGCGCGCCACCGTCTCGACCACGACCTCGCGCTCGCCGGCCGGCAGTTGCGCTTCGAGGTGACGGCCACCCGCAAGGACGGCACCACGCTGCAGGCGGAAGTCCGCGGCACGCCGATGACGTACCGCGGCCAGCCGCACGTGCTCTATGCGGTGCGCGACATCAGCGAGCGCGTCGCCGCCGAACAGCGCCGCGCCGAACTCGAGCGGCAGCTGCGGCAGGCGCAGAAGATGGAAGCCATCGGCCACCTCACCGGCGGGCTGGCCCACGACTTCAACAACATCCTCACCAGCGTGCTCGGCTATGTCGACATGGCGCTGGAGCGCCCGGCGGCCGGCGCCGACCCGGCGCTCGCGCGCGAGCTGGGCCAGGCGCGCCTGGCCGCGGAGCGTGCCCGCGAGCACGTGGCGCAACTGCTCGCCTTCTCGCGGCCGCGCCGCGGCGAGCGCCGCCTGCTGGTGCCCGCGCAGCTCACCGCCGAAGCCGTGCAGCTGCTGCGGCCCAACCTGCCGTCGTCGATCACCGTCGACTGGGACGCGGGCAGTGGGGGCGATGCTGCCGTGCCGCCGGTGCTGGTCGACCCGGTGCAGTTCGAGCAGGTGCTGCTCAACCTCTTCATCAACGCGCGCGATGCCATCGGCGAGCAGGGCTGCATCCGGCTGCGCATCGCCCACGCCCTGGCGCAGGGGCATTGCGCCTCCTGCAGCGCGCGCCTGGAGTCCCAGCGCTGGGTCGCCTTCGAGGTGGCGGACGACGGCCCGGGCATGCGCCAGGACGTCGTCGACCGCATGTTCGAGCCCTTCTTCACGACCAAGGAGGTCGGCCGCGGCACCGGCATGGGTCTCGCGATGGTCCACGGCATCCTGCACGATCACGGCGGCCACATCCAGGTCGCCACGGCGCCGGGACTGGGCTCCTCGTTCCGCGTGCTGCTGCCGGCGGCGCTCGACGACAGCGAACCCGCGGACGCACCGGCGGCGGTGGCAGCCGACGTGCCGCCGGCGTCGCCGCTGCAGGGCCGCGTGCTGCTGGTGGAGGACGAGCCGATCGTCAGCGGCTTCATGCAGGACCTGATGCGCGGCTGGGGCCTGGAGGTGGTGCTCGAAGCCGATCCGCGCTCCGCCGCACGCCGGCTCTCGGCGCCCGACGAGGCCTTCGCCCTGTTGCTGACGGACCAGACGATGCCGGGCATGACGGGCCTCGCGCTGGCGCGCCTGGCGCAGTCGCAGCGTCCCGGCCTGCCGGTGCTGCTGTACACCGGCAACGCCCTGGACATCGCCGAACAGGACCTGTCCGCCAGCGGCGTTTCCGCGCTGCTGCGCAAGCCCATCGACACCGCGGTGCTGCGGCCGCTGCTGCGCGACCTGCTGGCGCATCGTAGCGTTGTGTAGGGTGGGCAAGCTTCGCGTGCC
>NZ_DASVNN010000091.1:0-51589 GCF_036383835.1 Ramlibacter sp. | reverse complement strand
GCGGCGTGGCCATCGGCAAGGACGCTGCCGAAGCCTACGGCAAGGCCTTCAAGACCGACCCGACCTCGGCCTTCGGCGGCATCATCGCCTTCAACCGCCCGGTCGACGCCGACACCGCGCAGGCCATCGCCAAGCAGTTCGTCGAGGTGTTGATGGCGCCAGGCTACACGCCCGAGGCGCTCGAAGTCTTCCAGGCCACCAAGGCCAAGCTCAACGTGCGGGTGCTCGAGATCGCGCTGCCCAAGGGCGGCGCGACCGACTGGGACAACGGCCGCAACATGATGGACATCAAGCGTGTCGGTTCCGGCCTCCTGATCCAGACCGCCGACAACCATGAGCTCGCCGCCAGCGACCTCAAGGTGGTCAGCAAGAAGCAGCCGACGCCGCAGCAGCTCGAGGACCTGCTGTTCGCCTGGAAGGTCGCGAAGTACGTGAAGAGCAACGCGATCGTGTTCTGCGCGAACGGCATGACGATGGGTGTCGGCGCAGGCCAGATGAGCCGCCTCGACTCCGCGCGCATCGCCAGCATCAAGGCGCAGCATGCCAAGCTTTCGCTGGCGGGCACGGCGGTGGCGAGCGACGCCTTCTTCCCCTTCCGCGACGGCCTCGACGTGGTGGTCGACGCGGGCGCGACCTGCGTGATCCAGCCGGGTGGGTCGATGCGGGACCAGGAAGTCATCGCCGCCGCCGACGAGCGCGGCGTGGCCATGGTCTTCTCGGGCGTGCGCCACTTCCGTCACTGATCCTCGTCATCCCCGCGGAGGCGGGGATCCAGGGCATTGAAAGCAAAAGCGGCCATTCGGCCGCTTTTGTTCCTGGACGCCCTGGGCCCCCGCCTGCGCGGGGGTGACGCTCAGAGGGAGCGGAAGACTTCCTTGGCCGCGGCTACCGTCGCCGCAAGATCCTGCTCCGTGTGTGCCGAGCTCACGAATCCCGCCTCGTACAGCGCCGGCGCGATGTACACGCCGCGATCGAGCAGGCCGTGGAACAGCCGGCCGAATTTCGGCGCGTCGCTCTTCATCACCTGCGGGTAGTTCTGCGGCAATGCGGGAAGCAGGAAGAAGCCGAACATGCCGCCTTCGCAATCGGCCGCGAACGGGATGCCCGCCTCGGCCGCGGCAGCCGTCAGGCCGTCGACCAGGGAGCGCGTCTTGCGTGCCAGCGCGGGGAAGAAGTCCGGCTGCGCGATCTCCTTGAGCGTCGCCAGGCCGCAGGCCGTGGCGATGGGGTTGCCCGAGAGCGTGCCGGCCTGGTAGACCGGGCCGAGCGGCGCGAGCTGCTCCATGATCGCGCGCGGCCCGCCGAAGGCCGCCAGCGGCATGCCGCCGCCGATCACCTTGCCCAGCACCGTGAGGTCGGGGCGGAAGCCGGGGATCGCCTTCGCGTAGAGGCCCTGCGCGCTTCCGAGCGCCACGCGGAAGCCCGTCATCACCTCGTCGAGCACCAGCAGCGCGCCGTGCTGCGTGCACAGCTCGCGGCAGCGCGCCATGAAGGGCAGGCTGGCGCGCACGAAGTTCATGTTGCCCGCGATCGGCTCGATCACGATGCAGGCGATGTCCTTGCCGTGCTGCGCGAACGCTTCCTCGAGCTGGGCGACGTTGTTGTATTCCAGGACCAGCGTGTGCTGCACCACCTCGGGCGGCACGCCGGCGCTGGTGGGGTGGCCGAAGGTGGCGAGGCCGGAGCCCGCCTTCACCAGCAGGGCGTCGGCGTGGCCGTGGTAGCAGCCCTCGAACTTGACGATGCGGCTGCGGCCGGTGGCGCCGCGCGCCAGGCGGATCGCGCTCATCGCCGCTTCGGTGCCGGAGCTCACGAGCCGCACCATCTCCACGGCGGGCAGGTGCCTGACGATCTCCTCGGCCAGTTCGACTTCGCGCTCGGTCGGCGCGCCGAAGGAGAAGCCGTCCTGCGCCGCCTTCTGCACGGCTTCCAGCACGCGCGGATGGCCGTGGCCCAGGATCATGGGACCCCAGGAGCCGATGTAGTCGATGTAGCGCTTGCCGTCGGCGTCCCAGAAGTACGCGCCCTGCGCCCGCTGCACGAAGCGCGGGGTGCCGCCGACGGCGCGGAAGGCGCGCACCGGCGAATTGACGCCGCCGGGGATCAGCGCGCGGGCGCGGTCGAAGAGCTGCTGGTTGCGGTCAATGCTTTGTGTCATGGGCGGGGAAGTCGAAGCCCTCGGGGGAATCGGTGCCGGGCTCGTCGTCCTCGCCGTCGGCGGCTTCGGGCTGCGCCCAGAACAGCCGGTCCGGCACCACGTGGCCCATGCCGGGCCGGAAGCCGCCGTCGAGGCAGCGATCGAGATAGGCGAGCGCCTCGGTGGTGGCCGCCGCGAGGTCGGCGCCGCCGGCCACCAGCGCGGCGAGCGCGCCGGACAGCGTGTCGCCGGCGCCGGAGAACACGGCGTCGAAGCGCTCGAACTTCTCGCTGGCCAGCGTCGTCTGCGGCGTGGCGAGCACGTTCTCCACGAACTGCTCGGGCAGCGGCACGCCGGTCACCAGCGTATAGGGCACGCCCATTTCCGAGGCTGCCTTGGCGAGGTCGCGCGCGTTCGGGCTGCGCTCGCTGTTCCACTCAGGCAACAGCCAGCGCCACAGGGTGCTGTGGTTTCCTACCAACACGGTCGTCTGCGGCAACAGCAGTTCGCGGAAGGCATCTTCGTACAGGTCGGACAGGCCTTCGTCCCACCACGAGAGGCTCGGCATGTACGCGATGAGGGGCACGTCGGGATAGTCCGCGGCGATCTCCGCGATGGTCGCCAGCGCCTCGGGGCTGCCGGCGAAACCGACCTTGATCACCTGCACCGGGACGTCCTCGAGGATGGTGCGCGCCTGCTCTGCGACCGCGTCCTCGTCGAAGGCGAAATGGTCGAACACCTCGCCGGTATCGCGCACGTAGGCGCCGGTCACGATGGGGAGGGGATGGGCACCGACCGATGCGATCGCGGTGATGTCGGCGGCCAGTCCGCCGGCGCCGCTCGGATCGCTCGCGTTGAACACCATCACGCACGCCGGACCGGAATCTTCGCTTTCCGGTTCGTCCGGGCGTGTTTCGATAGGTGTGGAATTAGTCATGGGCCCGTGATCTTCGATGGCGGTCCGCTCGTGAAAGCGTAGGGAAAGGCCCCCGATACAATCGTTGCATTCTATTCGAACCCCCTTTAAGCTGTGACTGATACGAAGACCTGGATGTGTCTGATTTGCGGGTGGATTTACGACGAATCCGCCGGTTCGCCCGAGCATGGCATCGCCCCCGGAACCCCGTGGGAGCAGGTGCCGATGAACTGGACCTGCCCCGAGTGCGGGGCGCGCAAGGAGGACTTCGAGATGGTCCAGATCTAAAAGAACGCGGCGTTGGGACTCTGTCGAGGGATGCCGCTTGAGCAGTTACAAGTGAGGAGCGCTTCAAGTGAGCACCACTGGATTGAAGGTGTTGGTGATCGATGACAGCAACACCATCCGGCGCAGTGCGGAGATCTTCCTGAAGCAGGGGGGCCACGAGGTGTTGCTGGCCGAGGACGGGTTCGATGCCCTGTCCAAGGTCAACGACTACGAACCCAACCTGATCTTCTGCGACATCCTGATGCCGCGCCTGGACGGATACCAGACCTGCGCGATCATCAAGCGCAACGCCAAGTTCTCGTCCGTCCCGGTCGTGATGCTCTCGTCCAAGGACGGCGTTTTCGACAAGGCCCGCGGCCGCATGGTCGGCTCGCAGGACTACCTGACCAAACCATTCACGAAAGACCAGCTGCTGCAGACCGTGCAGCAGTTCGGCAGTGCGAAATAACAAGGAGTGATGCCATGGCCATCCGGAAAGTGCTCGTGGTCGACGATTCCAAGACCGAACTGATGTTCATGACGGACCTGTTGCAGAAGAACGGGTTCGCCGTGAAGACCGCCGAGAGCGCGGAGGACGCGTTCCGCCGCCTCGCCGAGGAAAAGCCCGACCTGATCCTGATGGACGTCGTGATGCCCGGCCAGAACGGCTTCCAGCTGACCCGCGCGATCTCGCGCGATCCGCTGTACGCCGACGTGCCGATCATCATGTGCACCAGCAAGAACCAGGAGACCGACCGCGTCTGGGGCATGCGCCAGGGCGCGCGCGACTACATCACCAAGCCGGTCGACGCGACCGAGCTCATGGCCAAGATCAAGGCCCTGGGCTGACGCGCCCGCGCCAGACCCGCAGTCCCTTCCCATGGCCAACCGCGAAGCCCTCCGAGAGCTGCAGAACCGGCTGGCCAGCCGGCTGCAGGCTGCCCGCGCCGAGGGTGTGCAGGCGGGCTGGCTCGCCGTCGAATCCGGCGGCGCCAGGTTCCTGTTCCCGCTCGCCCAGTCGGGCGAGATCTTCCCCTACGCGGCCCCCCAGACCGTCCCGTACACGCAGGACTGGTTCCTGGGCGTGGCCAACCTGCGCGGCGGCCTGTTCGGCGTCGTCGACCTGGCCAGCTACGTCAGCGGCCGGCCGCCCGCGCAGCGCTCCGACGCCGGCCGGGCCGAGTCCCGCCTCGTCGCGCTGAACCAGCTCCTCGACCTCAATTGCGCGTTGCTCATCGACCGGCTCGCCGGCCTGCGCAACACCGACGCCTTCGTCTCCTCCGGCGCCGCCCCCGAGGGCTCGCCCGGGTATTTCGGCAGCGGCTACACCGATGCCGGCGGCGCGTACTGGCAGGAGATCAACCTGCAGGCGCTGTCGCAACAACCGCAATTCCTGAGCATCAGCGCTTAGAACCTTCCCGAAGGCAGCACCCATGTCCGCTTTTTCCCTGAAGAACCTGTTTGCCAAGAAGCAGCCCGAGGAGGCCGACCCGTCCGTCACCCAGGAACTGAGCCTCGGGTCGCCGGTGACGTCCGCCAATGCCATCGACGCGGGCAGCACGCAGGACCCGGACACGCTGGGCGAGGAGTCGATCACCGAGGACGTCGACGAAGCGGAACTGATCCGGGTTCCCTTCCTCGGACGCCGCACGACGGCGACGCACCAGCGCGTGCTGTTCACGCTGCTGTCGCTGGCCCTGGTGGTGCTGGGCTCGGTGGCGATCTTCGCGGTGAACCAGGCGGACAAGGTCGCCCAGCAGGTGGCCGGTACCGGCAACGCGCTGATGCAGTCGCAGCGCCTGGCCAAGTCGGTGTCGCAGGCGCTGATCGGCAGCCCGCAGGCCTTCCCGGACGTGCAGGAGAGCGCGGTGGTGCTGGCGCAGACGGTCCGCGGCCTGAAGGCCGGCAACGACGAAATGCGACTCGCCGCGGTGACGCACGAGATGCAGCCGGACCTGGAGAAGATCGTGCCGCTGATGGAGCGCGCCGAGAAGAACGCCAAGACCGTGATGGGCCAGCAGAAGATCCTGACGCAGGTGGGCGCCGCGCTGCGCACCATCAACCGCCAGTCGTCCGACCTGCTGGAGATCGCCGAGACGGTGTCGTCGCTGAAGCTGCAGCAGAACGCGCCGCCTTCCGAGATCTCCGCCGCCGGCCAGCTGGTGATGCTGACCCAGCGTATCGGCAAGTCCGCCAACGAATTCCTGACCATGGAAGGCGTGTCGCCGGAAGCCGTGTTCCTGCTGGGCAAGGACCTGAACTCGTTCAAGGAAATCGCCCAGGGCATGCTGGATGGCAGCCCGGAACTGCGCCTGGCCGCCACCAAGGACGAACAGACCCGCGAGCGCCTCGACGCGCTGCTGAAGCTGTACGAACAGACCCGCACGCAGGCCGGCGCCATCCTGGGCAACCTGCAGGGCCTGGTGTCCGCGCGCGAAGCGCAGGCCTCGATCATTGCCGACTCCGAGCCGCTGCGCCGCTCGCTGGAGGACGTGCAGGGCAAGCTGTCCGCGCAGACCGGCCTGGGCGCCGCCGCGCTGATCGCGCTGGCCGTCTCCTCGCTGTTCGCCATCGGCTGCGCCATCGGCCTCGCCTACGTGCAGCTGCAGGACTCGCGGGCCCGCCAGGAACGCGCCGAATCGCAGCGCCACGAAGCCGAGCGCCAGGAGCAGGAAGCCAAGCGCGTGAACGACGCCAACCAGGCGGCCATTCTGCGATTGATGAACGAACTGCAGTCGGTGGCCGAAGGCGACCTGACGCAGGAAGCCACCGTGACCGAGGACATCACCGGCGCCATCGCCGACTCGGTGAACTACACGGTGGAAGAACTGCGGCAGCTGGTGGGCGCCGTGCAGAACACGGCGACCAAGGTGGCGCAGACGACGGCGCAGGTGGAATCCACCTCCACCGAGCTGCTGGCGGCCTCCACCGAGCAGCTGCGCGAGATCCGCGAAACCGGCCAGTCGGTGCTGGACATGGCGACCCGAATCAACACGGTGGCCGGCCAGGCGCAGGAATCGGCCCAGGTGGCGCGCCAGTCGCTGAGCGCCGCGGAGTCCGGCCTGCACGCCGTGCAGAACGCGATCGGCGGCATGAACGCGATCCGCGACCAGATCCAGGAAACCTCCAAGCGGATCAAGCGCCTGGGCGAATCCTCGCAGGAGATCGGCGAAATCACCGAGCTGATTTCCGACATTACCGAACAGACGAACGTGCTGGCCCTGAACGCCGCCATCCAGGCCGCGTCGGCCGGCGAAGCGGGACGCGGCTTCTCGGTGGTGGCGGAAGAAGTGCAGCGACTGGCCGAACGCTCCGCGGACGCCACGCGCCAGATCTCGGCGCTGGTGAAGGCGATTCAGACCGACACGCAGGACGCGGTGGCCGCCATGGAGCGCTCCACGCAGGGCGTGGTCGAAGGAGCCAAGCTGTCCGACAACGCGGGTACCGCGCTGACGGAGATCGACCAGGTGTCGCGCCGGCTCGCCGAGCTGATCGAACAGATCTCGATGTCCGCGTCCAAGGAAGCCGAGTCGGCCAACGTGGTGGCCGGCAACATCCAGCACATCTTCGCGGTGACGGAACAGACCGGTGAAGGCACGCGGTCGACGGCGCAGCAGGTGCGCGAACTGACCCGCATGGCGGAAGAACTGCGCCAGTCGGTGTCGCGGTTCAAGATCGCGTAAAGAGAACAAGGAACGGCGCCCGAGGGGAATCGGGGCGCCGGCCGCGCAGCGCGAAGAGACGGAACTTCAATGCAAGCGACCCAAGAAATCGATCTGGCGCACAACGACCTGGGCCCCCTGGCCTGGGTGCTGGACGAACTGCGCAAGTCCCTCGAGTCCGCTTCCTCCGCGTTGCGCCGCTTCGTGCGCGACACCGCGCAGGCCAAGGGCGAGGACATGGCCTCGGTCGACACCGGCCAGCTGCGCATCGCGCGCCAGCACATGCACCAGGCCGTCGGCGCGCTGGAGATGGTGGGCATGGGCGCCCCCGCGCACATGCTGCGCTGCATGGAAGCGGCGGCGCAGAAATTCATCGAGCGTCCCGAGCTGTGCACCGAGCAGGCCGCCGCCAAGGTGGAACGCGCCGGCTTCGCGCTGACCGAATACCTCGAGGCGATGCTGGGCGGCAAGAACGTGTCGCCGCTGTCGCTGTTCCTGCAATACAAGGACGTGCAGGACCTCACCGGCGCCGACCGCGTGCACCCGGCCGACCTGTGGGGCATGGACTGGCGCTGGAACGATTTCGAGCTCGCGTCCGCCGCGCCGGCGCTGCAGTACGACCCCGCGATCCGCGCCCGCATGGACCAGGCGGTGCTGAAGATCGTGAAGTCCGCCGATGCCGCGGCCGGCAAGGACCTCGCGGAAGTGAGCCTGGGCCTGGCGGCCACGCAGACGGCGCGCCAGCCGAGGATCTTCTGGAAGATTGCCGCGGGCTACTTCGAGGCGATCGCGCAGGGCCTGCTGCCCGCGGACGTCTACGTCAAGCGCGCGGCTTCGCGCGTGCTGCTGCAGTACGCCTCGCTCGCCAAGGGCGACCAGGGCGTGTCGGATCGCCTCGCGCAGGACCTCGTGTTCTTCTGCGCCCAGTCCGTGCCGAAGAACGCCGCCGACGCGCCGGCGCTGGCCGCCACGCGCCAGTCCTACGGCCTGGCCAAGGCGCAGCCGGTGGACTACGCCACCAGCCCCTTCGGCCGCTTCGACCCGGTGCTTCTGAGCCAGTTGCGCAAGCGCATCGGAACGGCGAAGGACACCTGGTCCGCGCTGTCGGGCGGCGAGGCGCACCGGGTCAAGGGCGTCAGCGAACAGTTCCACGGCGTGTGCGACACGCTGGTGAAGCTCTATCCGGGCTCCGATCCGCTGGCCAAGACGCTGGCCGGCGCCGTCGACGGCGTCGTCAAGAGCGGCAAGGCCCCCAGCGCGGAACTCGCGATGGAAGTCGCCACCGCGGTGCTGTACCTCGAGGCGGCCTTCCAGGACCTGGATCCGAACGACCAGCAGCTCGCCGATCGCACCGCGCGCCTGTCCGAGCGCCTGCAGAAGGTGGTCAAGGGCGGCCAGCCCGAGCCGCTGGAACACTGGGTCGAGGAACTGTACCGGCGCGTCAGCGACAAGCAGACGATGGGCAGCGTGGTGGGCGAGCTGCGCGGCACCATGAACGAGCTGGAGAAGCTGCTCGACCAGTTCTTCCGCAATCCGGCCGACAAGGGCCCGCTGCGCGACGCGCCGGCGTACTTCGCGCAGATGCGCGGCGTGCTGTCGGTGCTGGGGCTGGACCAGGCTTCGCAGGCCGTGATGCGCATGCGCGACACGGTCGAAAACATCATCGTGACGGAAGTCGAGGAAGAGAAGGCGCGCGCCGCCGGCACCTTCGACAAGCTGGGCATCAACCTCGGCGCCCTGGGCTTCCTGATCGACATGCTGAATTACCAGCCGACGCTGGCCAAGAAGCTGTTCGTCTGGGACGACGCCGCGAGCGAGCTGAAGCCGCTGATGGGCCGCGCCGAAGGCGAACCGGCACCGCGCGCCGCCGCGAAACCCGCGCCTGCCGCGAAGGCAC
Source organism: Ramlibacter sp. (assembly GCF_036383835.1). Taxonomy (GTDB): domain Bacteria; phylum Pseudomonadota; class Gammaproteobacteria; order Burkholderiales; family Burkholderiaceae_C; genus Ramlibacter. The sequence goes on along the minus strand of NZ_DASVNN010000091.1, from coordinate 42,710 downwards.
CCGAGAGCGCGCCCAAGGCCGTGCCGGCGCCTGCCGCGCCCGGCCTCGGCCTCGACCTGCCGCCGCTGGAACTCGCGCCCGCCGCGGTTCCCAATGCCGCGCCTCCCGTTGCCGCTCCCGCACCGGTCGCGGCGGCCGCGCCCGTTGCACCTGCTGCCGCCGACGATGACGACGGCGACGCCGAGCTGCGCGAGATCTTCCTGGAGGAAGCGCGCGAGGTGGTGCAGAACGGCCTCGCCGCGCTGCAGGTGCTGGCCGACGAGCCCAAGAACATTTCCGAGCTGACCACGCTGCGCCGCGCCTTCCACACGCTCAAGGGCAGCTCGCGCATGGTGGGCCTCAACGAGTTCGGCGAAGCCGCCTGGTCGATGGAGCAGGTGCTCAACACCTGGCTCGCCGACCAGAAGCCGGCCAGCGACGAACTGCGCGCGCTGGCTACGCAGGCCATGCAGGGCTTCGGCCTCTGGATCGCCGACATCGCCGCGCACAACGAAGGCACCTGGAAGGCTTCGGTGTTCCGCACGGCCGCCGATGCGATGCGCACCGAAGGCCGGCTGGCGACGATCGACCTGCCCGACGCGCCGGCCGTGGCCGAGGCCGGGCCTGCGACCGCGCAGGACGCCGCCATCCTGTCCAACCTGGTGGCGCTGGACAGCGGCTTCGGCGACCTGCCGGAAGCCGGCGCGCCGGAACCCGCACCCGCCGTCGACGCCATCGAGTTCTCGCTGGACGACCTCTCCGCGGCCCAGCCGGCCGCGCCCGCGCCTGTCGCCGCGCCGGCGATGGACTTGCAGGACCTCGGTTTCACGCTGGACCTCGGGGACACGCCGGCCGAGGCCGCCGCGCAACCCGCCGAAATCGCGCCCGTGGCCGGCCTGCTGCCCGCGCTGGAACTCGATGTCCCGGCGAGCGAGCCCGAAACCGAGCGCGCGCCCGCCGCCGAAGCCCAGGAGCTGAGCGACGACGAACTGCCGGAGGAATTCCGCCAGTTCGGCAGCACCGCGATCCTGCCGAAGATCGACCTGCCGCAGCCGCCCGTGGCCGGGGAGATGCCCGAGCTCGCGGCCACCGCGATCCTGCCGCGCATGGACATCGAGCCGCCGGTGCGCGCGCAGCCGCCGGCGATCGAGCCGATGGAGATCGCGGGCATCGACTTCTCCAGCCTGTCCGCCGTGGCCGGCCCCGCCACGGAAGCCGAGCCGCCGGCCGCGAAGCCCGCGCCGGTGGCCGAGAAGAAGCACTTGCAGGTCGTGCCGCCCGCCGAGCCCGTGATCGAACCGGAGCCCGCGCGCGACGAGCAGGTCAAGGTGATCGGGACCCTGCGCATCGGCATCCCGCTCTACAACGTGTACCTCAACGAGGCGGACGAATGGTCGCGCCGCCTCGCCACCGAGATCAGCGAGTGGACGCTGGAGATGAACCAGCGCGTGCCGGATTCCACCGTCGGCTGGGCGCACGCGCTCGCCGGCAGTTCGGCCACCGTGGGCTTCCAGGCGCTGTCGGACATCGCCCGCGCACTCGAGCACGCCCTGCAGCACACGCAGCAGTTCGCCTGCGGCACGCCGGAGCATGCCCGCACCTTCACCGAGGCGGCCGAGGAAGTGCGCCGCCTGCTGCACCAGTTCGCCGCCGGCTTCCTGAAGGATCCGGAGCAGCGCCTGCTGCAGGCGCTGCACGCGCTGAAGGACATCGAGGGCGAGCTGCGCACCGACTCGCCGGAAAGCGAACTGCCCAAGGACTTCGTCGATCTCGATTTCACGCCGGCGAAGCCCGCCGCCGCGCCGGTGCGCCCGGTCGCGGCCTCGCCGATCGCCAGGCCGGCCGCCATCGTGCCCCCCGCCGCGCCGCGCGCGCCGGTCGTGAGCGTGGACGACGAGCAGATGGACGTGGTCGACGCCATCGACCCCGACCTGTTCCCGATCTTCGAGGAAGAGGGCGCAGAACTGATGCCGCAACTGGGCAGCTCGCTGCGCCAGTGGGCCTCGCGGCCCGAACAGCGCGAGCCGCGCGACCAGGTGCTGCGCGTCCTGCACACCCTGAAGGGCAGCGCCCGCCTGGCCGGCGCGCTGCAGCTGGGTGAACTGGCGCACCGCATGGAGTCCGAGGTGGAATACCTCGGCCACGACAACATCGCCGCGGCCGACATCGACGCCCTGCTGCACCGCTTCGACGCGATGCAGTCGCGCTTCGACACGCTGCGCGCCACCGGCGGCTTCGCGCCGGCGGAAGGCGAGGCGGCGCAGCCGCAGGCGTCCACCAGCGCCGCCGCCGCGGCGGTCGCGATGGCCCAGGCCACGCCGCAGCCGCAGCCCGAACCGGTGAAGCCTGTGGCGGCGGAAACGCCCCGGCACGCCGCGCAGCCGGCGTCCGCGCCCGCGCAGCCCGCCCCGGTGCGCAGCACCGCGATCGCGCTGCCGGTGCAGACCACCGTCACGCAGGCACGCCAGGCCGCCAACCAGGCGGTGCGCGTGCGTTCGCAACTGCTCGATCGCCTGGTGACGCAGGCCGGCGAGGTGATGATCACCCGCTCGCGCCTCGAGTCGGAGTTGAAGCAGCTGCGCGGCTCGCTGACCGACCTCACCGGCAACCTCGACCGCCTGCGTTCGCAGCTGCGCGAGATCGAGGTGCAGGCCGAGTCGCAGATGCAGTCGCGCATGGCGCAGGCCAAGGACACCGCCGCCGGCTTCGACCCGCTGGAGTTCGACCGCTTCACCCGCGTGCAGGAACTGACGCGCCTGATGGCCGAATCGGTGAACGACGTGGCCACCGTGCAGCGGAACATCCACCGCGTGGTGGAAGCGACCGAAGACGACCTGGTCGCGCAGGCGCGCCAGACGCGCGAACTGCAGCGCGACCTGCTGCGCACCCGCATGGTGGAGTTCGAGGGCATCTCGGACCGCCTGTACCGCGTGGTGCGCCTGGCCTCCAAGGAAAGCGCCAAGCAGGTCAAGCTGGACATCCTGGGCGGTTCCATCGAGATGGACCGCGGCGTGCTGGACCGCATGACGGCCGCCTTCGAGCACCTGCTGCGCAACTGCGTGGCGCACGGCATCGAAACGCCGGACGTGCGCGCGGCGGCCGGCAAGGACCCCAGCGGCAACATCGTCATCCACGTGCGCCAGGAAGGCAACGACGTCTCGGTGGAGTTCCATGACGACGGCGCCGGCCTCAACATCGCGCGGATCCGCGACAAGGCCCTGCAGCAGGGGCTGATCACGCCGCAGCAGCAGCTGTCCGACGACGAAGCCGCCAACCTGATCTTCCTGCCCGGTTTCTCCACCGCGCAGCAGGTGACCGAACTCGCCGGCCGCGGCATCGGCATGGACGTCGTCCGCGCCGAAGTCAACGCGCTCGGCGGCCGCATCGAAACGACCACCCAGGCCGGCCGCGGCACCAGCTTCAAGCTGGTGCTGCCGCTGACCACCGCGGTGACGCAGGTGGTGATGGTGCGCTCGGGCAAGCAGTCCATCGGCGTGCCGGCCAACCTGGTGGAACTGGTGCGCCGCGCCAGCCAGAAGGAAGTGCAGAACGCGTACAACACCGGCAGCTTCGAGTTCGCCGGCGAGCAGCTGCCCTTCTTCTGGTCGGGCGCGCTGCTGCAGTCCTCCACCCGCACCAGCGAGCCGCAGGGCAAGACGCTGCCGGTGGTGATCTTCCGCTCCGCCGCGCAGCGCGTGGCGGTGCACGTCGACGAAATCCTGGGCAACCAGGAAGTCGTGGTGAAGAACCTCGGCCCGCAGCTGGCGCGGCTGCCCGGCCTGGCCGGCATGACCGTGCTGGCCTCCGGCGCCGTGGTGCTGATCTACAACCCGGTGGCGCTGACGCAGGTGTACGGCGAGCAGGCGCGTGCGATGAGCACCGACCAGGCGAGCCCCGAGGCCCTGGGCGAAGGCGCGGTGCGCGTGGTCGCGCCGACGATCGTGCCGTCCGCGCCCGCGGTGCCGCTGGTGCTGGTGGTGGACGACTCGATCACCGTGCGCCGCGTGACGCAGCGCCTGCTGACGCGCGAAGGTTACCGCGTGGCGCTCGCCGCCGACGGCCTGCAGGCGCTGGAGAAGCTGGCCGAGGAACTGCCTGCGGTGGTGCTGTCGGACATCGAGATGCCGCGCATGGACGGCTTCGACCTGGCGCGCAACATCCGCGGCGACTCGCGCCTGGCGCACCTGCCGATCGTGATGATCACCTCGCGCATCGCGGAAAAGCACCGCGAGCACGCGAAAGAGCTGGGCGTGAACCACTACCTCGGCAAGCCCTATTCGGAAGAGGAGCTGATGAGCCTGGTGAAGCACTACAGCGTGCAGTCGGTGTCGGCGTAGCCGTCATCCCCGCGCAGGCGGGGACCCAGGGCATTCACAAAACGCGGCCGCCGGCCGCGTTTTCACTTCCTGATGCCCTGGATGCCCGCCTCCGCGGGAATGACGGCGTCGAGGGCGCCGCGCTCCCACTTCGCCAGCGTCGCCGCCGCCTCGTACGTGCTTTGCAGGAACGCCAGCAGCGCCTGGTCCGGATCTGCCGCCCTGCGCACCGCCTCGTAGGGCAGCACGAACTCGCCCAGCTGCGCGTTGTAGGTCGCGGCCTCCGGCCGCACCGGCCATTGCGCGAATCCCTCCGGCTGCGGATAGGCATAGCTGTAGAAGGCCGGCTCGCCCAGCCCCGCCCCGGGCCAGAAGCCGCAGCTGCTCACCTCGTGCGAATAGGCCTCGCGCATCACCCAGTCGGCCGTGTGCGGCGCGCCGCCCGGATGCGGCGGCGCCGTGCGGCCGGAAAAGCGCGTCACCGCGAGGTCCATCGCGCCCCAGAAGAAATGCACCGGACTCGCCTTGCCGACGAAGCGCGCGCGAAAGAGGCGCAGAACGCGATCGGCCTGCAGCAGCACGCGCCAGAAGCGCTGGGCCGCATCGCCGTCGTAGGGCCGTGGCGCCGTGTCCTCGTCGAAGGGGATCGCGTCCGCGATCTCGCAGGGCATGGTGCGGATCGCGAAGGGGATCTCCAGCGCGCGCAACGCTTCGAACACGCGTGCATGGAAGCTGGCGACCGACTGCGCCTCCAGCGCGACCTCGGCCGACCGGCCATCGCTCGCGTCCAGACGCAGGCGATGCGCGAGGAAATCGAACTCCGCCTGCCAGCTGCGCCCGCCGCAGGGCATCGCACCGGTGCCCAGGCCGCGCGCGGTAAGCGCGAAGGTCACGTGCCAGGAGTGGTTGGTCCAGGGCATGCAGGCGAGCTTGAGCTTGCCGACCACCTGCATCCAGCGGTGCAGGGCGTCGTGGGTGGGCTGCCAGTCAGGCCAGGGCAGCGGCGGCCAGGCGGAGTGGATGGGCTCGGACATGGGCATCTCCTGGGCGATCGCCGGAGCTTCCCACACTCCCATAAAATCCACGACATGGCCGAAGAGGCAGACTCGATGAACCTGACGCACCACTTCCTGATCGCCATGCCCGGGCTGCAGGACGCGTCGTTCGCGCGCTCGGTCGTGTACCTGTGCGAGCACAGCCCGCGCGGCGCGCTCGGGCTGGTGATCAACAAGCCGACCGACATCAACCTGAAGAACCTGTTCGAGAAGGTCGACCTGCCGCTGGGCCGCGACGAGCTGGCCCGCACCCCCGTGCTGCAGGGCGGCCCCGTGCAGACGGAGCGCGGCTTCGTGCTGCACGAGGCGGTGCACGCCGAGGGCGGCGACCCCAACGAGTCGATCTACGCCTCCACCATGACCATCCCCGGCGGGCTGGAGATGACCACCTCCAAGGACGTCCTGGAGGCGATCTCCACCGGCGCCGGCCCGCGCAGGCTGCTCGTCACGCTCGGCTATTCCGCCTGGGGCGAGGGCCAGCTGGAGTCGGAACTGGCGGAAAACTCCTGGCTGACGGTGGGCGCCGATCCCAGCGTGATCTTCGACACACCCATCGAGGAGCGTTACGAAAAGGCGCTCTCGCTGCTGGGCCTGCAGTCCTGGATGCTCTCGCCCGGAGCGGGACACGCATGAGCACCCTGCCGGTGCCCGAAGTCCCCCCGCAGTTCCAGACCTTTCTCGCTTTCGATTTCGGTGCCAGGCGGACCGGCGTGGCCGTCGGCAACCGCATGCTGCGCACCGCCACGCCGCAACCCACCATTCGCGCCGAGGGCAACGACGCCCGTCTGGCGGAAGCGCAGGCCCGGGTGACGGAGTGGCAGCCCGACGCGCTGGTCGTCGGCGTGCCCTTCCATCCCGACGGGGCGAGCCACGACAATACGGCGCGTGCGCGCAAGTTCGCCCGGCAGCTCCGCAGCCGCTGCGGCAAGCCGGTGTACGAGGTGGACGAGCGCTACAGCACGACCGAGGCCCTGGCCTCCGGAGCGCGCGACGCGGACGCGGCCTCGGCCTGCGTGATCCTGGAACAATTCATGAGGAGCCTGCCTTGAATCCCGCCTCCACCAACGGCACGCTGACGCTCGATGCCGAGGCGCTGTACCGCGAGCTCCTGCGCGGCGTGCAGAAACTGCACCGCGGCGACATGCGCCTGGTCGGCGTCACCTCCGGCGGCGCCTGGCTGGCCGAGCGCCTGCAGAAGGACATGGGCCTGGCCGGCGAGCCCGGCGTCATCTCCTCCGCGATGCACCGCGACGACTTCGCGCGGCGCGGACTGTCCGCCACCGCCCAGACCAAGCTCGATTTCGACGTCAACGGCGCCCACATCCTGCTGCTCGACGACGTGCTCTACACCGGCCGCACGATCCGCGCGGTGCTCAACGAACTGTTCGACTACGGCCGGCCGGCGTCGGTGCAGCTGGCGGTGCTGGTCGACCGCGGCGGCCGCGAGCTGCCGGTGCAGGCCGACTTCGCCGCCGCGCGCGTCTCGCTGCCCGCCGCTCAATCGCTGGCGCTGGCGCGCAATGCCGCGGGCCAGTTCACCTTCGACGTCGAGAGCGCGAGCTAACCCATGCTCTACAAACGAAACCCGCAACTGAACAAGAACGGGGAGCTGATCCACCTGCTCTCCATCGAAGGCCTGCCCCGGGACATCCTGACGCAGATCCTCGACACCGCTTCCAACTTCGTGAGCGTGAGCGACCGCGAGGTGAAGAAGGTGCCGCTGCTGCGCGGCAAGAGCGTGTTCAACCTGTTCTTCGAGAACAGCACGCGCACGCGCACCACCTTCGAGATCGCGGCCACGCGCCTGTCGGCCGACGTGATCAACCTCGACATCTCGCGCTCCTCGGCCTCCAAGGGCGAGTCGCTGCTGGACACCATCGCCAACCTGTCGGCGATGGCGGCCGACATCTTCGTGGTGCGCCACAGCGAATCGGGCGCGCCCTACCTGATCGCGCAGCACGTCGCGCCGCACGTGCACGTGGTCAACGCCGGTGACGGCCGGCACTCGCACCCCACGCAGGGGCTGCTGGACATGTACACCATCCGCCACTACAAGAAGGACTTCAGCAACCTCACGGTGGCGATCGTGGGCGACGTGCTGCATTCGCGCGTGGCCCGCTCCGACATCCATGCGCTCACCACGCTCGGCTGCGCCGAGGTGCGCGTGGTCGGCCCCAAGACGCTGGTGCCCGGCGACATGAAGGAGATGGGCGTGCGCGTCTGCCACTCGCTGGAGGAGGGCATCAAGGGCTGCGACGTCATCATCATGCTGCGGCTGCAGAACGAGCGCATGAGCGGCGCGCTGCTGCCGTCCTCGCAGGAATTCTTCAAGCGCTACGGCCTCACGCCGGAGCGCCTGACGCTCGCCAAGCCGGACTGCATCGTGATGCACCCGGGACCGATCAACCGCGGCGTGGAGATCGACTCCGCCGTCGTGGACGGCAAGCAGAGCGTGATCCTGCCGCAGGTGACCTTCGGCATCGCCGTGCGCATGGCCGTGATGGGCATCGTCGCCGGCAACGTGCGGGAGGCGGCATGAAAATCCTGATCAAGAACGGCCGGGTGATCGACCCGGCGCGCAACTTCGACGAGATCTGCGACGTCGCGGTGGCCGCCGGCCGCGTGATCGGCGTGGGCCAGGTGCCCGAGGGCTTCAGCGCCAACCGCGTGATCGACGCGCGCGGCTGCATCGTCGCGCCGGGCCTGGTGGACCTCGCCGCGCGGCTGCGTGAGCCGGGCCATGAGCACGAAGGCATGCTGGAAAGCGAGATGGCGGCGGCGGTGGCCGGCGGCGTGACGAGTCTTGTGTGCCCGCCCGATACCGATCCGGTGCTGGACGAACCGGGCCTGGTCGACATGCTCAAGTTCCGCGCCGAGAAGCTGCACCAGGCGCGCGTGTTCCCGCTGGGCGCGCTCACGCGCGGCCTCGCCGGCGAGGTGCTGACCGAGATGGCCGAACTCACCGAGTCGGGCTGCGTCGGCTTCAGCCAGGCCGAGGTGCCGCTGCAGAACACGCAGGTGCTGCAGCGCGCGATGCAGTACGCCGCCACCTACGGCTACACGGTGTGGCTGCGGCCGCAGGACTACCACCTGGGCAAGGGCGTGGCCGCCAGCGGCCCGCTCGCCACGCGCCTGGGCCTCTCGGGCGTCCCGGCGATGGCCGAGACGATCGCGCTGCACACGATCTTCGAACTGATGCGCGCCACCGGCGGCCGCGTGCACCTGTGCCGCATCAGCAGCGCCAAGGGCGTCGACCTCGTGCGGCAGGCGAAGCAGGAGGGCCTGGCGGTCAGCTGCGACGTCAGCATCAACTCGCTGCACCTCACCGACGTCGACATCGGCTACTTCGACAGCCGCATGCGCCTGTCGCCGCCGCTGCGCCAGCAGCGCGATCGCGACGCGCTGCGCGAGGCGCTCGCCGACGGCACCATCGACGCGCTGGTCTCGGACCACACGCCGGTGGACGAAGACGCGAAGACCCTGCCTTTCGCCGAAGCCGAGCCGGGCGCCACGGGACTGGAACTGCTGCTGGGACTGGCCCTGAAGTGGGGCCAGGAAAGCGGCGTCGGCCTGGTGCGCGCGCTGGCCGTGCTCACCAGCGAGCCGGCGCGCGTGCTCGGCACCTCGCTCGGCACGCTGCAGGCGAGCGCCGGCCAACTGGTGGACGGCGGCGTGGCCGACGTCTGCATCTTCGATCCGCAGGATGCATGGACGGTGACGCCCGCGCGGCTGCGCAGCCAGGGCCGCAACACGCCCTTCGCCGGCCACGAGCTGCCGGGACGGGTGCGCTTCACCATCGTCGGCGGCACGGTCGCCCACGAGGACCGGTGAGGTCGCTGCGCGCGCTCTGGCGTATCTCGCGCGTCCTGGTCCACGCGATCGCCGGCTGGTTCACGATCACGCTGCTGTTCCCGCGCTGGAACCAGCAGCGGCGCGACGCCACCGTGCAGGCCTGGTCGCAGCGCATGCTGGGCATCCTGGGCATCCCGCTGCACGTGCACGGACAGCCGCCGGCACGGGGTCCCGTGCTGCTGGTGGCCAACCACATGTCCTGGCTGGACATCCTGGTGATGCACGCGGCGCGGCACTGCCGCTTCGTGTCCAAGGCCGACGTCAAGCACTGGCCGCTGGTGGGCGCGCTGGCCACCGGCGGCGGCACGCTCTACATCGAACGCGAGAAGCGCCGCGATGCGATGCGCGTGGTGCACCACGTCGCCGAGAGCCTCAAGGCCGGCGAGATCGTCGCCGTGTTTCCCGAAGGCACCACGGGTGATGGCAGCGCGCTGCTGCCCTTCCACGCCAACCTGATCCAGGCCGCGATCTCCGCCGGCGCGCCGGTGCAGCCGGTGGGACTGCGCTTCGTCGATGGTGCGAGTGGCGAGGACAGCGATGGGCCGCTCTACCTCGGGGACGACACGCTGGTCGGTTCGCTGTGGCGCACGCTGGCGGGGGCGCCGTTCGCGGCGCACGTGCGCTTCGGTGAGCCGGAGCATGCGCAGGGGCGGGAACGGCGCGCGTGGGCGCAGGACCTGCGGGAAGAAGTGGACCGCCTTCGCCGTCATTCCCGCGAAGGCGGGAACCCAGGGCATCGAAGGGCCAGGGCGCAAGCCCTGGATCCCCGCCTGCGCGGGGATGACGGACCTAGACCGTGAACGACGCGATCGGCGCCGCCGCCGCGCCCCCTTCGCGCGGGAAGGTCACCACGTGGTCCACCTGCGTGCGGATGCCGATCCACTCGCCGACCTTGTGGTCGTGGTGGCTGGGCACGTGGGCCAGCAGCGTCTCGCCGGTCTTCAGGCGCAGCGTGTAGAGGAACTCCGAGCCGCGGAAGGCCTTGCGCAGGATCTCCGCCTTCACCGGCGCGTCGTCGTCGTGGATGATGTCGTCGGCGCGCAGCAGCACCTCGCACTGCGCCGAGCTGAAGGCGGCGGGCAGCGGACATTCCGCGCCGTCGGTGAGCGCGCCCAGCGCGGTGTGCACCACCACGTTGTTGCCCACGCGCTTGAGCGTGGCCGGCGCGAAGACGCCGTGGCCGATGAAGTCGGCAACGAAGCGCGTCGCCGGCCGGTGGTACAGCGTGTACGCATCGTCCCACTGGTGCAGCAGGCCCTCGTGCATCACGCCGATCACGTCGCCGATCGCGAAGGCTTCGAGCTGGTCGTGGGTGACGAAGAGGGCGGTCGCCTGTGCCGCCTTCAGGATGCCGCGGATCTCGTGCGCGAGCCGCTCGCGCAGGTCGACGTCGAGATTGGAGAAGGGTTCGTCGAGCAGCAGCAGCGTCGGCCGCGGCGCCAGCGCGCGCGCCAGCGCCACGCGCTGCTGCTGGCCGCCGGAGAGTTCGTGCGGCATGCGCTTCTCGGTGCCCGCCAGGCCGACCAGCTCGAGCACCTCGGCCACGCGCTGGCGGCGCCCGGCGCCCGGCAGCTTGCCTTCCAGCCCGAATGCCACGTTGCGGCCGACGTCGAGGTGCGGGAAGAGGGCGTAGTCCTGGAACACCATGCCGATCTGGCGGCGCTCCGCCGGCACGTGGACGCCTTCGCCTTCCACCGGCTGGCCCGACACCAGGATCGCGCCGGCACTCGCGGGTTCCAGTCCGGCCACCGCGCGCAGCAGCGTCGTCTTGCCGCAGCCCGAGGGGCCGATCAGCACGCCGATCTCGCCGGCGCGCAGCCCCAGCGACACGTTCTCCACGGCAGCCCGCGGGCGGCCGGGGTAGTGGACGGATAGCTGGCGCAGCTCGAGGTGCATGGCGACGATTCTAGATGCATACAATTCTCATTTACTTGACGCCCGACCTTCCTTCCCTTCCGCCGTCCCGCCTCGCGCGCGCCCTGATCCGGCGGCGGCTGCGCGACCTTCCGCTGCTCCTGCTCGCCGGAGCGCTGCTGCTGCCGATCCTGGCCGTGCTCGGCTCCTGGCTGTCGTGGAACGCGGCCAGCGGGCAGATCCTGCGGGAGATGGGCGCCACCGTCCTGCCCGACTACGCGCTGACGAGCATCGTGCTGTGCATCGCGGTGGCGGCCGGCGCGGCGCTGGTGGGCACGGCCGCGGCGGCGACGGTGACGCTGTTCGATTTCCCGGGACGCCGCACCTTCGAATGGGCGCTGCTGCTGCCGCTGGCCATGCCGGCCTACGTGGTGGCCTATGCGTACACCGACTTCCTGCAGTTCGGCGGACCGCTGCAGACCTGGATCCGCAGCCACTTCGGCCTGGAGGGCCGCGTGTTCCCGGAGGTGCGCAACCTGCCGGGCGCGGTGGGCGTGTTCGTGTTCTCGCTCTATCCCTACGTCTACCTGCTGGTGCGCACGGCGCTGGCCGAACGCGCCGCGCAGCTGATGGAAGCGGCGCGGCTGCTGGGCGCGCCGCTCGCGCGCCGCATCCGGAGCGTCGCCTTGCCGCTGGCCCGCCCGGCGATCACCGCCGGCGTCGCGCTCGCGCTGATGGAAACGCTGGCCGACTTCGGCGTGGCGAGCTACTTCGGCATCCAGACCTTCAGCACCGGCATCTACAAGGCCTGGCTGGCGATGGACAACCGCATCGCGGCGGCGCAACTGGCCACCTTGCTGCTGGCGGTCGTGGCGGTCTTGCTGGCGCTGGAGATGCGCGCGCAGCAGCGCCTGCGCTTCGCCGCCGGACGCAGCCGCGGCGGCGCCGACGCCCAGCCGGCGCGCCTGCACGGGAGAACGCGCGTCGCGGCCTGGGCGGTCTGCGGCTTGCCGATCCTGTTCGGATTCGTGCTGCCACTGGCCTTCATGCTGCGGCCGCTGGCCGCGGACTGGTCGGTGCTGCCCTGGGACCGCTTCCTGAATTGGGCCTTCAACAGCCTGCGGCTCGGCGCGATCAGCGCCGTGCTCGCCGTGCTGGTGGCGCTGCTGCTCGCGTACCGCCTGCGCCGCGCTCCCAGCGGCGTGGCGCGCGGCGTGGTGCAGCTCGCGGGCCTCGGCTACGCCGTGCCCGGGACCGTGCTGGTGGTGGGCCTGCTGCTGCCGGTGGGCTGGCTGCAGAGCACCTGGCCGCAAAGCGGCGTCGGCTACTGGATGACGGCGACCATCGTCGGCATCGTGTGGGCCTATCTCGTGCGCTTCGTGTCGGTTGCGCTGCAGTCGGTGCAGAGCGGCTATGCGCGCATCCCGGGCAGCCTGGACGATTCCGCGCGCATGCTGGGCACCGGCGGCGCGGCGCTGCTGGCGCGCGTGCACTGGCCGCTGCTGAAGCGCTCGGCTGCCGCCGCGGCGCTGCTGGTGTTCGTCGACGTGATGAAGGAGCTGCCGGCCACGCTGGTGCTGCGGCCCTTCAATAGCGACACGCTGGCGGTGGTGGCCTACCAACTCGCACGCGACGAGCGCCTGGGCGAGGCGGCATTGCCCTCGCTGGCGCTGGTGCTGGTGGGCCTGGTGCCGGTGATCCTGCTCAGCCGGACGCTGAGGGCCGGGAGCAGGTAAGGCTCAGGGCTCCTCGTGCCACTCCGGGCGCCGCGGCGGTTTGCGGAACACGACTTCGCCGGTGGGCACGTGGACCACGCGGATCTCGCTGTCGGGGCTGAAGCTCTTGGCGGCCAGGCTGACCGCGAGCGCGCGATCCTTCACCGCGTAGTGCCTCGAACCGTCGGCGGGCCAGAAGCGCCCGGCGATCGGGCGGCTGCTTTCGATGCGGTAGTCCGCAGATGTCATGGGGTACCTCTCCTATCGGCCGGCCTCTTCGGGCTTGGTGGCCTTCCATGGAGACGATCCTATGCGGCAGCCATGACATCCCCGTGACGTGTTTGCAAGCCACGGGTCAGGTGTGTAACCCTTGGAAATTGTGCGACGCAGCAGCGGGGAAACTGCCGTATGCGTCCTTAGGGAAACGGGTGCGGGGCCGCGCTGCCGGCCCCGCGCGCGATCAGTTCAGGCGGCGTTGCGCGGCCGTGTCCTTGTACCAGTCGAAGGGCGCGTCATCCAGCCGCACCATCACGCTCTTGGTCTCGAAGTGCTGGTCGAAGGATTCGGTGCCGCACTCGCGGCCGATGCCGGAGTCCTTCACGCCGCCCCAGGGCGACGCGGGGTCGAGCCGGTGGTGGTCGTTCACCCACACGATGCCGCACTTCAGGCGCGCGGCGACGCGGTGCGCACGCGTGACGTTGCTGGTGCGGATCGCGCCGGCCAGGCCGAAGTCCGAATCGTTCGCCATGGCGATCGCCTCTTCCTCGGTCGAGAACTTCGTCACCGACACGAAGGGGCCGAACACTTCCTCCTGGAAGATGCGCATCTTCGGGGTGACGTCGGCGAACACGGTGGGCTCGACGAAGAAGCCGTTGGCGAGCGCTGCGTCGGCGGGCACCTTGCCGCCGGCGACGAGGCGCGCCTTGTCCTCTTCCAGCCCGATGCGGATGTACTTGAGCACGCGTTCCTGCTGGCGCTTCGACACCACCGGTCCCAGCTGCACCGAAGCGTCGGACGGATTGCCGATGCGGATCGTCTTCGCCTTCGCCGCGAGCTTGGCGACGAACTCGTCGTAGATGCGCTCGTGCACGATCTGGCGGCTGCCGCAGATGCAGGTCTGGCCCGCGCCGATGAAGGCGCCGAAGGCTGCGTAGTTCACGGCCTGGTCGACGTCGAAGTCGTCGAACACCAGCACCGGCGTCTTGCCGCCCAGTTCCTGTGTCTGGTGCGCGAAGTTCGCGCCGGCCAGCGCGCCGGTGATGCGGCCCGCTTCCGTGCCGCCGGTCAGCACCCATTTGTTGATGCCGCGGTGTTCGGCGAGCGCCTTGCCCGTGGTGGGGCCGAGCCCGGTCACGATGTTGAAGCAGCCCGGGGGCAGGCCGGCCTCGACGAACAGCTGCGCGAGCCGCAGCGACGTGAGCGGCGTGTACTCCGAGGGCTTGACCACCGTGGTGCAGCCCGAAGCCAGCGTCGGCGCCAGCGACTTCACCATGATCATCAGCGGGTGGTTGAAGGGCGTGGAGTTGCCCACCACGCCCACCGGCGTGCGCAGCGTGTAGTTCAGGTAGTTGCCGTCCACCGGGATCACGGCGTCGCGCCGGGCGATGGCGAGGCCGGCGTTGTAGCGGAAGAAGTCGGGCAGGCGCGAGATCTGCGCGCGCGTCTCGTTGACCGAGCGGCCGTTGTTGGCCGTCTCCAGCTGGTACATCTCGTCCAGGTTCGCCTCGAACACGTCGGCCAGCTTGTTGATCAATCTGGCGCGCGTGCGGTTCGACATCCCGCTCCACTCCTTGCTCTCGAAGGCCGCCCGCGAGCTGCGCACCGCGCGGTCGACGTCGGCGGCGGTCGCATGGCTGATGCGCGCCAGCAGCTCGCCGGTGGCGGGGTTGAGCACGTCCAGGCGCTCGTCGCTGGAAGCGGGCACGTCGGCGCCGTCGATGAAGAGGCCGTGCACGCGGACGCGCGCGTTGTCGTTGGCAGGCATGGGAACCCTTTCTGTGGTCTGTTCGGAATTCAGCCGGGGACGACCATGCGCGAGATCGCGGTGCTGACGCGCTTGCCGGCGGCGGCGATGTGCTTTTCCGCCAGCTTCTCCGCCTTGCGCGCCTGCCGCGCCTGCAGCGCGTCGATCATTTCGCAGTGCTCGCGCACCACGGACTGCGGGTCGCCCTTCTTCACGTTGGCCACGCTCACCAGCACCGCGCGCTCCATCTGGTCGATCAGGTCGGCGAGGTGGTCGCGCATGCGGGCATTGCGCGCCAGCTCCGCCAGGCTGCGGTGGAAGGCGCGGTTGTAGGCCACGAAGCCGCCCTCCCATTCGGCGGGGAGGAAGCGGCGGAAGCGGTCCAGCGTGCGCAGCTGCTCGTCGCTCGCGTGGCGCACGATGCGCTCCATGCAGGCGCGCTCCAGCGCGGCGCGCAGGTGGAACATGTCCTCGACGTCGGCCAGGGAGATCGAGGCCACGCGGTAGCCCTGGCGCGGCAGCGCCAGAACCAGGCCTTCGCGCTGCAGCTGCATGAGCGCGTCGCGCACCGGCGACTTGCTGATGCCGAAGCGCAGCGCCAGCTCGCCCTCGCGGATCTCGGCCCCCGGCGCCAGCGTGCAGGCCAGGATGTCGGCGCGCAGCTGTTCGTAGACCTGCTCGCGCAGCAGGCGACTGGAGGCGGGATCGGGCGTGGGAACAGCGGCGAGCACGGACATCGTTGGCTTGAAATCGGGGCTTCCTGAGATATCAGGCGGGCGGTTCATGATATCTCAGCGCCCCGGCTTGTCCACTCTGGAGATCGGTGGAATCCCTGTCGTGGTATTCCCCCATTGGAGGGTGGATCGGGCTTCCTTATCGTCCGCGACTCGCAGCCCTGATATCTCAAGGCGCGCCAAAACGGCCCGGAGCCGACCCAAGGAGACACGATGTTCAGGAACAGGCTTTCCATCGCTTCGGCGGCCGCCTTGCTGGCCGCTTCCGCTTTCAGCGTGCCCGCGCACGCGCAGGGCGAGCCCTTGCGGCTCGGCTTCCTCACCATCAAGTCCGGCGCGCTGGCCGCGGGCGGCAAGCAGATGGAGGACGGGCTCAAGCTGTTCCTGAAGGAGCGCAACTACCAGATCGCCGGCCGCAAGGTCGAACTGTTCACCGCCGACACCGGCGGCCAGCCGGCGATCACCAAGACCAAGGCGCAGGAGCTGGTGGAAAAGGACAAGGTCCACGTCATCATCGGCCCGCTGGCGGCCTTCGAGGCGCTGGCGGTGGACGACTACATCCGCAAGGCGCAGGTGCCGGTGATCTCGCCCTCGGCGGCCGCCGAAGACCTGACGCAGCGCAAGCCCAACCCCTGGTTCGTGCGCGCCGTCGGCACCTCGGCCCAGCCGAACCATCCGCTGGGCGAGTACGCCGCCAAGGACCTGAAGTACAAGCGCATCGCGATCATCGCCGACGACTTCGCCTTCGGCCACGAGATCGCCGCCGGCTTCCAGCGCACCTTCGAGGAGAACGGCGGCAAGGTGGTGCAGAAGCTGTGGTCGCCGCTGAACGTCGCCGACTACGGCAGCTACATCAGCCAGATCAACCCGAAGGTCGATGCCGTGTTCGCGGCCTTCGCCGGCGGCAACGGCGTGAAGTTCCTCAAGCAATACAACGAGTACGGCATGAAGGGCAAGATCCCGGTGCTGGGCGCGATGACCACGGTGGACGAGGGCGTGCTCAAGATGATGGGCGACGAGGCCCTCAACGTCGTCTCCTCCGGCTGGTACACCGCCGGCATCCAGAACGCGAACAACAGGAAGTTCGTGGAAGCGATGCAGCGCGAGTACAAGGAAGACCCCGGCTATTACTCGATCGGTGCCTACGGCGCGGCCCTGATGCTGGAGCAGGCCGTCAAGTCCCTGAACGGCAAGGTGGAAGACAAGGAAGCCCTCATGGCGGCCCTGCGCAAGGTGGACCTCACCGCCGACCCGCGCGGCCACATCAAGCTGGACAACCTGGGCAACCCGCTGATGGACGTCTACATCCGCAAGGTGGAGCGCAAGGACGGCAAGCTGGTGAACAGCGTCGTGAAGACCTATCCGGCCGTCAGCCAGTTCTGGAAGTACGAGCAGAAGGACTTCCTCGCCAGCCCGGTCTACTCGCGCGACTATCCGCCCGCGAAGAACCTGGAGAAGTAAGCGCTGCGCGCAGCGGGAGTCCGCATGAACCTGTGGTTGATCCAGAGCCTCAACAGCCTCGCGCTGGGCGGCGTGCTGTTCATCCTGGCGGCGGGCTTCTCGCTGATCTTCGGGCTGATGCGCATCGCGAACCTTTCGCACGGCGCCTACTTCATGCTGGGCGCCTACGTCGGCCTGAGCCTGCTGCAGCGCGGCGCGCCCTTCCTGGTGGCGATGCTGGGAGCCGGCCTCGCGGTCGGCCTGCTCGGCGCGCTGGTAGAGCGCCTCGTGCTGCGCCGACTCGCCGGCAATCCGCTCGGCCAGGTGCTCGCCACCCTGGGCATCGCCTTCGTGATCGCGGACTTCTGCCTGTGGTTCTGGGGCGGCGACCCGCGGCCGGTGTCGGCGCCGGCGCTGCTCTCGGGCGCGGTGCGCGTGTTCGGCGTGGGTTTCCCGCTGTACCGCCTCGCCGTGCTGCTGTTCGCGATCGCCGTGGCCATCGCGCTGTGGCTGCTGCTGGAGAAGACGCGCGTGGGCATCATGATCCGCGCCAGCGTCGACGACATGCAGATGGCACGCGCCATCGGCATCCCCGCGCCCTGGCTGTTCGTGCTGGTGTTCTCGCTGGGCACCGCGCTGGCCGGCATCGGCGGCGTGGTGGCCGCGCCCATCCTCTCGGTCTATCCCGGCATGGAGGCCGACACGCTGCCGCTCGCGCTGGTGGTCGTGATCCTCGGCGGCCTGGGCAGTTTGTTCGGCGCTTTCGTCGGCAGCTTCGTCGTCGGCTTCATCTACACCTTCGGCCAGGTGCTGTTGCCCGACCTGGCCTACATCATCCTGTTCCTGCCCATGGTGGTGATCCTCGCGCTGCGGCCGCGCGGCCTGTTCGGGAGGATCTCGGCGTGAAGGACGCCAACCTGCGCTCGCTCGCATGGACGCTGCTGGCCGTGGCGCTCGCCGCCGGCCCGCTCTGGCTCGGGGGCGACTATTACGTGAACCTCGCGAGCCAGGTGCTGATCGCCGCGATGTTCGCCTTGAGCCTCAACCTGCTGGTGGGATACGCCGGGCTGACGTCGCTCGGGCACGCCGGCTTTCTTGGCATCGCCGCCTATGCGAGCGGCTGGCTGATGCTGAACCTGAAGATCTCGCACGGCCTCGCGGCGCTCGCGGCGCTGGGCGCGAGCGGCCTGCTGGCGGGGCTGTTCGGACTCGTCGCGCTGCGCGCCTCGGGCCTCAGCTTCCTGATGATCACGCTGGCGATGGGCCAGGTGCTGTGGGGTCTGGCCTATCGCTGGGCCGGCGTGACCGGCGGCGACAACGGCCTGTCGGGGCTGACGCGGCCCGCGCCCTTCGGTTTCTCGCTGGATGGCGCGAACCACTTCTACTGGTTCACGCTGCTGGTGTTCGCGATCGTGCTGGCGGTGGTCGTCACGCTGGTGCACTCGCCCTTCGGCGCCGGCATGCGCGGCACGCGCGACCAGCCGCGGCGCATGGCCACGCTCGGCTACGACGTGTGGGCGATCCGCTGGGTCACATTCACCGCCAGCGGCTTCCTCGGCGGCGTCGCCGGCCTCATGTACGTCTACTACCAGCAGTTCATCAGCCCGCACAGCCTGTCGCTGGCGAGTTCGGCGGAGATGCTGCTGATGGTGATTGCCGGCGGGCCCGGCACGGTCGCGGGACCCATCGTCGGCGCCGCGATGGTGGTGCTGCTGAAGAACGTGGCCAGCGCCTGGATCGACCGCTGGATCATGCTGCTCGGTTTCGTGTTCGTGCTGATCGTGGTGTTCGTGCCGGGCGGCATCGTGCCGGGGCTGCAGCGGCTGGCGGCGCGGTACCGACCGCGTTTCGCGCGGCAACCTGCGGCGCAAGTGGTGGTGGTCGACCCCATGACGCTGAAGGAAGCCCCGTGAGCGCCGTGCTGGAAGTCGACGGCCTCACCAAGACCTTCGGTGGCCTGAAGGTCACGCGCGGCGTCAACCTGAAGGTGGAGCGCGGCGAGCGCCACCTGATCATCGGACCCAACGGCGCCGGCAAGACGACCCTGTTCAACCTGATCGCCGGCGACCTCGGCGCCGATGCCGGAACGATCCGGCTCGCCGGCCGCGACGTCACCGCGGCGCCGACCGCCGTGCGGGCGCAGCAGGGCATCGCCCGCACCTTCCAGATCCTCACGCTGTTCGGCCGCGACACGCTGCTGCACAACGTCATGCTGGCCATCCTCGGCAAGTCCCGCCTGCGCTGGCGGCCCTGGGGACGGCTCGCGCGCGAGCAGCAAGTGCGCGAGCAGGCGCTGCGCCAGCTGGAAGCCGTGGGACTGGCGGCGAAGGCGCACCTGCCGCTGGAGCAGACCTCCTACGGCGAGAAGCGCCGGCTCGAAATCGCGATGGCGCTGGCGCAGCAGCCGGTGCTGCTGCTGCTCGACGAGCCCTTCGCGGGACTCTCGGCCGAGGAGCGCGCCACCGTGCATGCGCTGCTGGAATCGGTGTCGCGCGAGATCACGGTGGTGATGATCGAGCACGACATGGACGTGGCGCTGGCCTTCGCCGACCGCATCACGCTGCTGCACTACGGGGAGGTGATCACCGCCGGCACGCGCCAGCAGGTGGTCGACGATCCCCGCACGCGGGAAATCTACCTTGGCCACTGAACTGCTCGCGCTCGACCGGGTGAACGCCTTCTACGGCGACAGCCACGTGCTGCACGACGTCAGCCTGCAGGTGCGTCCCGGCCGCCTGCTGGCCCTGCTGGGGCGCAACGGCGCCGGCAAGAGCACCTGCATGCAGGCGATCGCCGGCCTGCTGCCGCCGCGCTCGGGCCGCATCCGCCTGGGCGGCGCGGAAGTGCAGGGCAGCGCGCCGGAAGCGATCTGCCGCCGCGGCGTGGGCTTCGTGCCGCAGGGACGCCGCATCTTCCCGACGCTCACCGTGCGCGAGAACCTCGACGTCGCCGCGCGCCGCGGCGCCGGCGGCGGCAAGCGCTGGAGCCGCGACGACGTGCAGGCGATCTTCCCGCGGCTGAAGGAGCGCGAGAAGCAGCTCGCCGGCAGCCTCTCGGGCGGCGAGCAGCAGATGCTCGCGATCGGCCGGGCGCTGATGACCAGCCCCGTGCTGTTGCTGCTCGACGAACCCTCGGAGGGATTGGCGCCGCAGATCGTCCACGAGCTGGGGCGCGTGCTGGACAAACTCAAGGACGACATTTCCATCCTGCTGGTGGAGCAGAACCTCGGCCTCGCGCTGCAGTTGGCCGACGACGTCGTGCTGCTCAACACCGGCCGTGTCGTCTTCGACGGCACGCGCGAAGAGTTCGACACGCGGCAGCCCGAGCTGCAGCGCCACCTGGGCATCGCCTGAAGGAACCCGACATGGAAGCACGCATCGGCCGCTACACGCTGCGCTACGTCGACGAGGGCAGCGGCCCGGCGGTGGTCCTGATCCACGGGCTGGCCGGCGACCTGGGCGCATGGGATGCCCAGGTGCAATTGCTGAAGCCGCACTTCCGCGTGGTCGCCTTCGACAACCGCGGCGCCGGCCGCAGCACGCAGGTGGACGAGCCCGTGAGCACGCAGGACCTGGCACGCGACACGCTGGGGCTGATGGACCGCCTGGGCATCGCACGCGCCCAGGTGGTGGGCCGCTCCATGGGCGGCGCCGTCGCGCAGCACATGGCACTGCTCGCGCCGCAGCGCGTCGATACGCTGGTGCTGTGCGCCTCCTTCGCCAGGCTCGATCCGTTGGGAAGCCGCGTGCTGCTGAACATGCGCGAGGCGCTGGAATGGCGCGGCAGCTGGGCGGACCATGCGCGTCACTCGGTGCAGAACTTCGTCTCCTCGTCCTTCTTCAACGAGCAGCCGGACAAGGTCGCGGCGATCGAGCGGCTGCTGGGCGGCGAGACGCGCCTGCCCGCCTGCTACAGCCGCCAGAACGAAGCCTGCCAGCAGCACGACACCGTCGCCGACCTGCCGCGCATCGCGCAGCCGGCGCTGGTGATGGCGGGCACGGCCGACCCGATCTGCTCGCCCACCGCCACGCGCATGCTGTCGGCCGGCCTGCCGAACGCGACGACCGAGATGTTCGAGGGCGCGAGCCACTTCTTCCTGATGGAGCAGCCGGAGCGCTTCAACCGCCTGCTGCTCGCGTGGCTGCTGCGCCATACGCGCTGAACCGAATCCGCACCAAAGAAAGGTCCGACATGCCTCAGAAGCAAGACACGACAGGCGAGGAACTGAAGATCCGCGTGGGGGAGGAGCAGGTCACCGGACGCGCGCAGGGGCAGGGCCGGCCCATCGTGCTGCTGCATTCGCTGCTGGCCGACGCGAGCAGCTTCGATCCGCTGGCGGCGCTGCTGGCGCGGACGCACCGCGTCGTCCAGCTCGACCTGCCCGGCTTCGGCGGTTCGCATCCGGTCGCGGGCGGCCTGGAGGCGGTCGCCGACCGCACCGCCGACGCGATCCGCAACCTGAAGCTGGAAACCAAGCCTATCGTGCTGGGCAACGGTTACGGCGGCTTCGTCGCGCTGCTCACGGCAATCCGCCATCCGCAACTCGCCGAGCGGCTGGTGCTGGCCGATTGCGGCGTCGGCTTCGACGAGCCGGGCCGGCAGGCCTTCCGCAACATGTCGGCGGCAGCCACGGCCAAGGGACTGGCCGCGATCTCCGACGTCGCCATGCGCCGCCTGTTCGCGCCGGCCTTCCAGGCGGAGAACGCGGAGCTGATCGAGCAGCGCCGCGCCCGCTTCGTGGCCGTGCATCCGGAGACTTTCCATGCCGCCTGCGCGGCGCTCGCCTCGCTGGACCTGCGCGAGCAGGCCGCCGGCGTCAAGGTGCCCGCGCTGGTGCTGGTGGGCGAGCAGGACGAGGCGACGCCGCCGCGCATGGCGCGGGAACTCGCGTCGCTGCTGCCCGATGCGCGCTTCGTGCTGCTCGGGGGCTGCGCGCACGTGCCTCAGCTGCAGGCGCCGCAGCAATTCCTGGACGCGATCGCCGCTTTCATCCGCTGATCGGCGGCCCGGGGAAACCCTCGCGGTGGGGCGGAGGGGCGTGCTTAGGATGCACGCCCATCCACCAAGAGGAGAAGCCGATGAAGTTCCGCCTTGCATGCGTGTCGCTGGCTTTCGTGCTTGCCGGTTGCGCGCAGACCCCTTCGCAACCCGTCGTCTCCGCGGTCGCCGCGCCGGTGCCGGCCAACGTGCCGTCCTGGCAGCAGGGCCGGCCGCAGGACCTCGCCTCCTCCACCCTGGCGCCGCATGCCGGCCGGCTCACCGCGGTGCCCGTGGCCGAGATCCCGGTGAGCAGCCTCAAGGTGCCGCCCGGCTTCAAGATCGAGCTGTGGGCCGCCGGCCTGCCCGGCGTGCGCGCGATGTCGCGCACCGAGAGCGGCAAGGTCTACGCCGGCACCCGCGGCATCGGCCGCGTCTACGAGATCACCGACAGCGGCGGCCAGCGCACCAGCCGCGTCCTGGTCGACAAGCTGAACCAGCCGGCCGTCACGTACCACAACGGCGCGCTGTACGTCATGGCGATCGACAAGGCGCTGCGCTACGACGGCATCGACCGCAACCCGAACGCGCAGCCGGTGGATCTGACGGCGCAGTTCAAGCTGCCGCCCGAGCAGCACCACAACTGGAAGTACATCGCCTTCGGACCGGACGGCAAGCTGTACGTGCCCTTCGGCGCGCCCTGCAACATCTGCGTGCCCGGCGATCCCTACGCGCAGATCCGCCGCTACAACGCCGACGGCAGCGGCATGGAGGTGATCGCCCGCGGCGTGCGCAACACGCAGGGCTTCGCCTGGCACCCGGTCACGCGCGAGATGTGGTTCACCGACCATGGCCGCGACTGGATGGGCGACAACATGCCGGAGGACGAACTCAACCGCATGACGCGCGCCGGCCAGAACTTCGGCTTCCCGTTCTGCCATGCCGGCGGCATCGCCGACCGCGACATCCGCCGCGAGCGTCCCTGCGACGGCGTGACGCTGCCCGTCACCACCATGGGCCCGCATGCCGCCGCGATGGGCGTGCACTTCTACACCGGCAGCATGTTCCCGGCCGAGTACCGCAACGCGCTGTTCGTGGCGCGCAAGGGCTCGTGGAACCGAACCCAGAAGTTCGGCTACGACGTGGTGGTGGTGCGCACCGACGCCAACGGCGGCAACGCGCGCATCGAGCCCTTCGTGACCGGCTTCCTCGACACCGCCCGCGACGCCTTCTGGGGCCGCCCGGTCTACATGCTGCAGATGCCCGACGGCTCGCTGCTGCTGTCCGACGAACAGATGGGCGCCATCTACCGCATCTCCTATGCCCGTTGACGCAGTGCGGCGGCCCTGGCGGGCCGCCGCGGGCCTGGTCCTTGTTCTCGCCGCGGGCCTGGCCCACCCGCAGACCGCCCCGCCGACGCCCCAGCTGCAGGCCTGCATGGCCTGCCACGGGCCCCAGGGCAACTCGCAGATCTCCACGATCCCCTCGCTGGCGGGCCAGCCGAAGCTGTTCATCGAGAACCAGCTGGTGCTCATCCGCGAGGGCCTGCGCGACGTGCCGGCCATGAAGGGCCTGCTCGACGGCGTGAAGGACGCCGACATCGTGCGGATGGCGGCCTGGTTCTCGGAGCAGAAGCCGGTGGCGGCGGCGCAGGGGGCGCCCAGCCCGGCGCAGTTCCAGCGCGGCCAGGCGCTGGCTGCCAGGGGCCTGTGCGGCAGCTGCCACCTGCCGGATTTCTCCGGCCGGGCGCAGATCCCGCGGCTGGCCGGCCAGCACGAGGCCTTCCTGCTGCAGTCGATGAAACAGTTCCGCGACCATCCCGGCCCGGGGCGCGACACCATCATGGCGGCCTCGCTGTATGGGTTCAAGGACGACGAGCTGGCCGACCTGGCGCACTACCTGGCGTACGCCAAATAGGAAGAAACGGCTGACCGGCGGACTGACAACCGCCCGTCCGCGGCCGCACGCCTTTTGGAGTGCGAGCCCTACACATCCGTGGTTGCGGCCTGTCTACTCTGGATGGCATACTCCAGCTCGACCATGGAAAGCGATTACGTCACCCAACCGCAACTCGGCCTTCGCGCCGCGCGGCTGGCCGCATCCGGCGAAGGCCGCGACTGCGAGCGCTCGCGCCGCCTCACGGCCCAGCTGCTCTTTCCCAGGCTGGATGCGCGTCCGGGCGCCTGGCTGCTCTTCCTCGCGGGCGTCTGCACCTTCGTGGCCGTACGCGCGCTGGAGATGGGCCCGTTCTGAGCCTGCGCCGACGGGCAGGCCTACAATGCGCCCTCCCTGCCGCCGTAGTTCAATGGATAGAACGAGCGCCTCCTAAGCGCTAGATGTGGGTTCGATTCCCGCCGGGGGCGCCAGACCCGAA
Source organism: Ramlibacter sp. (assembly GCF_036383835.1). Taxonomy (GTDB): domain Bacteria; phylum Pseudomonadota; class Gammaproteobacteria; order Burkholderiales; family Burkholderiaceae_C; genus Ramlibacter. The sequence continues at coordinate 18,451 of NZ_DASVNN010000091.1, read as the reverse complement.
CAGGTCCGCTATCGTGCGCCGCAGCCACTGATGGCCTGCGTCGAGGTGCGAGCGTTCGTGCCAGAACTGCACCACCTGGATGGACGGCAGCTTGAAGGGCAGCGGGATGTCCTTCAGGTCGTACTGCCGCAGCGCCTGGGGTCCGCCGAAGACGGGCATCACCGCGATGAAGTCGCTGTTCGCCAGGATCGCCGGCACCACCAGGTAGTGCGTGACGTCCAGCGCGATGTGGCGCTGCGCGGCGCGGCGGCCCAGCGCGCGCCGGACCAGCCCCTCCACCTGGCCCGGTTCCGAGACGGCGATCTGCGGGTGCGAGAGGAATGCCTTCATGCTGATGCGGTCCCCCACCGTCGGATGGGCGCGCCGCAGCATGCATCGCAGCGGAATGTCGAGCAGCAACTGCTGGTGGAAGTCCCGCTGCGCCGGCGGCAGCCGGCCGATCGCCAGATCCGCTTCGCCGGATTCGAGCGCCTCCCGGTAAAGGGAGCGGTCCATGGGCGTTGCGCGCACGCTGATCCCGGGGGCCAGCCGGCTCAGGTGCGGCATCAGGCGCGGAAAGAACAGCATCTCCGCGACATCGGTCATGAGGACGCGGAACACGCGCTTCGATGCGGCCGGGTCGAAGCGCGTCTGCTGGTCCACGCCTTCCTGGATGAGCGCCAGCGCCGGCAGGATGGACTGCGACAGCTCCCGCGCATAGGCGGTCGGCTGCATGCCGCGGGTCGTGCGGACGAACAGGGGATCCGCCAGTTGCCGGCGCAAGCGGTTCAGCGAGTGGCTCACGGCGGACTGGGTGATGCCCAGCCGCTGGCCGGCGGCGGTGAGGCTGCCTTCCTGGAGCACGGCGGCGAACAGGCGCAGCAGGTTCAGGTCAAGCTGGCGGGCGGGTTGCGGCATGAGCCATGTTCATGAACGGCATGAAGACGATCGCGTTGACGGTCATGGTACTCGTCCGTAATCTCGCCGCTGACAGCAGCCACCAGCCACCCCATGAACTCCCCTCTCCAGCCCGTATCCAGGGACCTCCTCGAGGACCTGGCCGCCGCCAACCACATCCTGTCCGACCAGGGCGTGGTGGATGCGTTCGGGCACGTCAGCGCCAGGCACCCTGCGCGCCCCGACCAGTTCCTGCTGGCGCGCAACATGGCGCCGTCGCAGGTGCGGCCCGAGGACATCGTCACGTACGGCCTCGACGGCACGCCCCTGGATGCGGGCGATCGCCGCTCCTACCTCGAACGATTCATCCACGGGTCCATCTACCGGGCGCGGCCGGACGTGATGGCCGTCGTCCACAGCCACTCGCCCGCCGTGCTGCCTTTCGCGATCGCGAAGGGTGCGCGCCTGCGCCCGGTCTGCCACATGAGCGGTTTCCTGGGCGGCGGCAGTCCCTTGTTCGAGATCCGCGACGCCGCCGGCGACGGCACGGACCTGCTGATCTCCAGCGACGGTCTGGGGCGGGCGCTGGCGACGGATCTGGGCCAGGCCGACTTCGTGCTGATGCGGGGCCACGGCTCCACCACGGTGGCGAACTCGCTCAAGCTCGCCGTGTACCGGGCGGTGTACGCCGAGACCAACGCGAAGCTGCAGATGCAAGCCATGCAGCTCGGCGAACCGGAGTACCTGACGTCCGGGGAATGCGACGCGACGATCGACAGCGTGGAGGGACAGGTGGAACGTCCTTGGGCGCTGTGGAAGGCTGCCGCGCGGCAACGGCGGTCCTCGACGACCTGAGGCCCGAACAGCGAGCTCCAACTCTCCGGTGACGCCATGCAATTTCACCTGAACGGATTCCGGCCCGGCGACCCCGCCATCGCCGCGCCATCGCCCCAGGCGGTCCCCCACGCGGACGCGATCCCTGCGGAAGTCGACGTCCTGATCGTCGGCTGCGGCCCCGCGGGCCTCACGCTCGCGGCCCAGCTCGCAGCATTCCCCGACATCCGTACCTGCATCGTCGAACAGAAGGACGGCCCGCTGCAGCTGGGGCAGGCCGACGGCATCGCCTGCCGCACCATGGAGATGTTCGAGGCCTTCGAGTTCAGCGAGCGGGTGCTGAAGGAGGCCTGCTGGATCAACGAGGTGACCTTCTGGAAGCCCGACGAAGGGCGGCCCGGCAGCATCGTCCGCCACGGGCGCGTGCAGGACACGGAAGACGGGCTGTCGGAGTTTCCGCACGTGGTCCTGAACCAGGCGCGGGTGCACGACTTCTACCTCGACGTGATGCGCAACGCGCCCGCCCGGCTGGAGCCGCACTATGCGCGCCGGCTGGTGGACGTGTCGGTCGACCGCGCGGCCGCCGACCACCCGGTCACCGTGCGGCTGGAACGCACGGACCCGGCGCACGCAGGGCAGCAGGAGACGGTGAAGGCGCGCTATGTCGTCGGCTGCGACGGTGCGCGCAGTGCCGTGCGCAAATCCATCGGCCTCCAGCTGGTGGGCGATTCCGCCAACCAGGCCTGGGGCGTGATGGACGTGCTGGCCGTGACCGACTTTCCCGACATCCGCTACAAGTCGGCGGTGCAGTCCGCGCACGGCAACCTGCTCGTCATCCCGCGCGAGGGCGGTTACCTGGCGCGACTGTACGTCGAGATGGACAAGCTGGGCGAGGAGGAGCGCGTCGCCAACCGCGGCATCACGCTCGAACAGCTGGTCGCCACCGCGCAGCGCATCCTGCAGCCTTTCACGCTGGAGGTGAAGGAAGTCCCCTGGTGGTCGGTCTACGAGATCGGCCAGCGGATCTGCGACAGGTACGACGACGTGCCGGCCGGCGCGGGCGGGAGCCTGCCGCGCGTGTTCATCGCCGGCGACGCCTGCCACACGCACAGCCCGAAGGCGGGGCAGGGCATGAACTTCTCCATGCAGGACGCCTTCAACCTGGGATGGAAGCTGGCGGCGGTGCTGCGCGGCCAATGCGCGCCCCGGCTGCTGCACACCTACTCCGCCGAGCGCCAGGTCGTGGCGCAGGAACTCATCGACTTCGACCGCGAGTGGGCGAAGATGTTCAGCGACCGCGCGAAGCAGGCCGCGAGCGGCGACACCGAGGGCGTCGACCCCAAGGAGTTCCAGAAGTACTTCGAGCGCCACGGCCGCTTCACGGCCGGCATGGGAACGCACTACAAGCCTTCGGTGATCACCGGCGAGGCGACGCACCAGCACTTGGCGACCGGCTTCGTGATCGGCACGCGCTTCCATTCCGCGCCCGTGGTGCGCATCACCGACGCCAGGCCCGTGCACCTGGGACATGCGGGCAAGGCCGACGGCCGCTGGCGCCTGTACGCCTTTGCCGGCGCCAGCGATCACATGGATGCGCATTCGGGCGTGCGCGCCCTGTGCCGCTTCCTCGAGGAAGCGCCCGACTCGCCCGTGCGCAAGTACACCCGCGCCGGCCGGGACGTCGATGCGGTGTTCGACCTGCGCGCCGTCTTCCAGCAGGCGCATCGCGACCTGGCCATCGAGTCCATGCCCGCCTTGCTGCTGCCTCGCAAGGGCCGCCATGGCCTGCGCGACTACGAGAAGGTGTTCTCGCCGGACCTGCGGGGCGGGGCGGACATCTTCGACCTGCGCGGCATAGCCCGGCGCCACGGCGCGCTCGTCGTGGTGCGGCCCGACCAGTACATCGCGCACGTCCTGCCGCTGGGCGACCACGGCGCGCTGGCCGACTTCTTCTCGCGGTTCATGCTGCCGGCCCGAGGGTCTTCGACGAATACAAGGAAGCAGACAACGACATGAGCAAGCTCACGATCTCGATCGCCGTCAACGATTACGACCATGTCCGCGACCTTCTCGGCGGAGCGGTGCAGGCCGAGGGGATCGACCTGGTCGCCAGCGTGCTGCCGGTGGAGGAGATCTTCTACCGCTTCATCAAGTTCCGCGAATGGGACGTCGCGGAGATGTCCTTCGCCAAGTACGTTTCGCTGGTCTCGCAAGGCGGCGACGGACTCACGGCGATCCCCGTGTTCCCGTCGCGCGTCTTTCGCCAGTCTTCGTTCTACGTGAAGGCCGGCAGCGAGCTGCGGGGGGCCGGGCAACTCGCCGGCTGCCGCATCGGCGTTCCCGAGTGGGCGCAGACCGCTTCGATCTACAGCCGCGGCTACCTGACCGGCAGCGTCGGCATTCCGCTGTCGGCGATCGAATGGGTCCAGGCGGGCGTGAACGAGCCCGGACGCGCCGAGAAGGTGCAGTTGAAGGTGCCGGACAACGTTCGCCTGACGCGGCGTCCGGACAGCAGCCTCAACGAGTTGCTGCTCAAGGGCGAGATCGACGTGGCGCTGACCGCGAGACCGCCGAGCGGCCTCGCGGACGGCAGCATCACCCGCCTTTTCCAGGACGCGGCGGCGGTGGAGCGGGCCTGGTTCCAGCAGACCGGCATCTTCCCCATCATGCACGTCATCGCGGTGCGCCAGGAGGTGCTGGCGCGCCACCCGTGGGTGGCGACCAACCTGCTCACGGCCTTCACCGAGGCGAAGGACCGCAGCCTGCAGCGGGCCCTGGACATCACCTGCTCCCACTTCCCGCTGCCGTGGATCAGCGACGCCGCGCAGGCAGCGCAGGCAGCGATGGGACGGGACTTCTGGCCCTACGGCCTGGAACCCAATCGCAAGACCTTGCAGGCCTTCGTCGACTTCGCCCATGAACAGGGCGTCTGCCACCGCAGCGTGGCGCTCGAGGAGCTGTTCCCGGTGCAGGTCCAGAGCAGCGTGAAGGTCTGACCGTCCGAAGAAAAAACCAGGAGACATCGATGAAGTTCAAGCGCATCAGGCATCTCGTCGGGGCCGTCGTACTGGGGACCGCCGTCGCCGCGAGCGCGCAGCAGGCGTATCCAGCGCGGGCCATCAAGGTCGTCGTCCCGGTCAATCCGGGCGGCGCACCCGACGTCGCGGCGCGCGTCGTGGGACAGGCGCTCTCCGAGGCGCTACAGCAGCCCGTGGTGGTGGACAACAAGCCCGGCAGCAACGGCAACATCGCCGGAGAGCTGGTCGCCAGGTCGGCCCCCGACGGCTACACCCTCCTGCTGGCGCCGGACAGCAGCATCGTGGTGAACCCGCACCTCTATCCGAAGATGCCGTTCGATTCCCTGAAAGACCTGGTGCCGGTGACCTCGGTGGCCGCCAACCAGTTCGTGTTGACGGTCAATGCCCATCTGCCGGCCCAGACCTTCAAGGAATTCGTGGAGTACGCGAAGAAGGCCAATCCGCCGCTGTACTACGCGTCGGGCGGCAACGGCAGCCAGCATCACCTGAGCATGGAATTGCTGAAGCAGCGCGCCGGACTGAACCTCGTCCACGTTCCCTACAGGAGCGGCGCAGCCGCCACGACCGCGACGATCGCCGGCGAAGTGGCGGCCATGTTCGCCGGCAGCTCCAACGCGGGCCAGATCAAATCCGGCCGGCTGCGCGCCATTGCGGTCACCAGCCCGGAGCCGGCTCCCGAGTATCCCGGCGTGCCGGCCATCGCGGAAACCTACCCCGGCTTCGAAGTGAAGATCTGGCTGGGCCTGTTCGCGCCGGCCGGCACGCCGCCCGAGGTCGTCGAGCGGCTGCGCACCGAAGTCCAGAAGATCCTGCGCACGCCGAACGCGCGGCAGCATCTCGCCAACGCAGGCGGCATGGAGGCATTCATCCACACTCCCAGGGAGTTCGATGAACTGATCCAGCGCGACTACCGCAAGTACGGCAAGCTCGTGACCGACCTCAAGCTCAAGATCGACTGAGGTGCCAGGCCCGGCGGGGGCCGCCCGCGTCAGCGGGGCTTGACGAGCTCGGTCCTGATCTCGCGCAGCTTCGTCTTCAGCCTGCGCTCGTTCTCCGGGCCCATGCGCACCAGCATCTTCTGCCCGGCCGCGAGCTGTTCCAGGCGCTCGTCCTCGAATTCGTAGCGCACCCACGGGCGGGTCGACGCGACCGGCCCCTTGACTTCGGTGAGGCGAACGTGGACCGGCCCGGAGGGTTCGGGGGCGGCGAGCAGGTTGTCGATCACCGCGATCAGGCGGTTGTGGAAGGACCGGCCCGGGTAGCCGAGCTCCCGATAGGACTGCTGCAGCAGCGGGTACATGCGCGCGTAGAGCCCGGCCGCCGCGGCGCTGTCCAGCGAGGTGGCGAAGGCCACGAAAGGCGCATAGCGCTGGGCGTTCGCCGGGGCGATGACCTGCCCTTCGCCGTCCGCCGCGGCCTGCACGGTGAAGCGGCCGGGGGTCGTGGTCACCGGCCATTTCATCGGCGCTGCGTGCGCCCGCGCGAGGTTGTCGACGGTCGCGGCGAAGCGGTGCGCGAATTCCTCGGTCTGCACGAAGCCGGAGCGGCCGACGAACTCCGAGACGGCCGCGGCCACGTCGCGCGCCGTGAGCGGCGCCAGGTTGGGGGCCACGGGGTCCGGGTACTGCGGCTCCACGGCCGCTGCCGGCTTTTCCGCAGGCGGTGCGGGTGCAACCGTGACTCGGGCCGAAGCGGGATCGTGCGGCTGCTGGGACCACCAGACATACCCGGCGAGGGCGGCGAGTCCGGCGAGCGCGCCGAGGAAGATCGGCCCCAGGCGGCCGGGGCGCGGCGCGCCGAAGCGCATGTCGTCCGGATCGAGCCGGAGGTCGGCGGTGTGCGGTGTAGCCATGGGGCGCGATCCTCCGCGCTCAGCCAGCGGTGTCAAGCGCAACCGTAACCGGGCTTTACTTGGTGAGCAGACGCATGGCCTCTTCCAGGCCCTTGATCGTGAGCGGGTACATGCGCTGGTTCACCAGCTGCTGGATCACCGCGATGCTTTGCCGGTACTGCCACACGCCGTGCGGCTCCGGGTTGATCCACACGAACTTCGGGAAGGCGTTCGTCAGGCGCTGCAGCCATTCGGCGCCGGCTTCCTCGTTGTTGTATTCGACGCTGCCGCCCGGCTGCAGGATCTCGTAGGGGCTCATCGTGGCGTCCCCGACGAAGATCAATTTGTAGTCCTTGTTGTACTTGCGGATGATGTCCCAGGTCGGGAATTTCTCGCTGAAGCGCCGCCGGTTGTTCTTCCACATGAAGTCGTAGACGCAGTTGTGGAAGTAGTAGAACTCCAGGTGCTTGAACTCCGCCTTCGCCGCGGAGAACATCTCCTCGACGCGGTGGATGTGTTCGTCCATGGTGCCGCCCACGTCCATCAGCAGCAGCACCTTCACGTTGTTGTGCCGCTCCGGCACCATCTTGATGTCGAGGTAGCCGGCGTTGGCGGCGGTGGAGCGGATCGTGTCGTCGAGATCCAGTTCTTCCTCGGCGCCCTCGCGCGCGAACTTGCGCAGGCGCCGCAGCGCGATCTTGATGTTGCGCGTGCCCAGTTCCTGGCTGTCGTCGTAGTCCTTGTAGGCGCGCTGGTCCCAGACCTTCACCGCGCTCTTGCCGCGCGACTTGTCCTGGCCGATGCGGATGCCCTGCGGGTTGAAGCCGTAGGCGCCGAAGGGCGAGGTGCCGCCGGTGCCGATCATCTTGCTTCCGCCCTCGTGCCGCTCCTTCTGCTCTTCGAAGCGCTTCTTGAGCGTCTCCATGAGCTCGTCCCACCCCATCTTCTCGATCTTCGCCTTCTCCTCCGGCGAGAGCTCGAGTTCGAGGTTCTTGCGCAGCCACTCCAGCGGGATGTCCTTGGTGAAGTCGGCGAGCAGCTCCACGCCCTTGAAGTAGGCGGCGAAGGCGCGGTCGAACTTGTCGTAGTGCTTCTCGTCCTTCACCAGCGCGGTGCGGGCGAGGTAGTAGAAGTCGTCGAGGCTGTACTGGCCGTCGCTCTCCGGGCCGACCACGCCTTCCTTGATCGCTTCGATCAGCGTCAGGTATTCCTTGACCGACACGGGCAGCTTGGCGCTGCGCAGGGTGTAGAAGAAGTCGATCAGCACGATCAGGACTCCCGCCGGCGGTTCAGCTGATATTGGAGATGCGCTTTCACCTCGGGCCACTCGCCGGCCGCGAGGCTGTACATGACGGTGTCGCGCACCGTGCCGTCGCGCCGCAGCGCGTGGTGGCGCAGGATGCCGTCCTTCTTCGCTCCGAGCCGCTCGATCGCGCGCTGCGAGGCGAAGTTGTAGTTGTCCGTGCGCCAGCCCACCAGCTTTGCGCCCAGTGTCTCGAAGGCATGCTGCAACAGCAGCAGCTTGCAGGTGGTGTTGACGTGGGTGCGCTGCCAGCTCCTGCCGTACCAGGTGTAGCCGATCTCCAGCCGCTCCACGGCGGGCACGATGTCGTGGTAGCGGGTGCTGCCGATCACGCGGCCGCTGGCGGTGTCGACCACCACGAAGGGCAGCATGTGGCCGTCGGCGTAGCCTTTCAGGGCCGCATGCACGTAGTCGGCGGTTTCGCCAGGAGCCGGCACCGACGTCACGCGCAGGTTCCAGAGCTCGCCGTCCTTCGCCGCCGCACCCAGCGCCGCGACGTGATCGGCCGTCATCGGCTCCAGCCGCACCGACGCGGCGGACAGGGTGACGGGCTCCGGCTTCTTCATGGTCTCGCTCAACGCTCAACGCCCAACGCTCGACGCAGGACCGTCAGCGGTTGTGCCGCTGCATGAACACCAGCTTCTCGAACAGGGTGACGTCCTGTTCGTTCTTCAGCAGCGCGCCCACCAGCGGCGGCACGGCGACCTTGTCGTCCCTGCTTTGCAGCGCTTCCACCGGGATGTCCTCGGCGACCAGCAGCTTCAGCCAGTCCAGCAGCTCGGAGGTGCTGGGCTTCTTCTTGAGGCCCGGCAGGTTGCGCACGTCGTAGAAGGTCTTGAGCGCCGACGTCAGCAGCTCCTTCTTGAGACCCGGGAAGTGCACGTCCACGATCTGCTTCATCGTGTCGGCGTCGGGGAACTTGATGTAGTGGAAGAAGCAGCGGCGCAGGAAGGCGTCGGGCAGCTCCTTCTCGTTGTTCGAGGTGATGAACACCAGCGGCCGGTGCTTCGCCTTGACCAGTTCGTGCGTCTCGTAGACGTAGAACTCCATCCGGTCCAGTTCGCGCAGCAGGTCGTTGGGAAATTCGATGTCGGCCTTGTCGATCTCGTCGATCAGCAGCGCCACCGGCTGGTCGGCGGTGAAGGCCTGCCACAGCACGCCCTGGACGATGTAGTTGTGGATGTCCTTCACCCGCTGGTCGCCCAGCTGCGAATCGCGCAGGCGGCTCACCGCGTCGTATTCGTACAGGCCCTGCTGCGCCTTGGTGGTGGACTTGATGTGCCACTGCAGCAGCGGCATCTGCAGGGCCTCCGCGACCTCCTCGGCCAGCATCGTCTTGCCGGTGCCCGGCTCGCCCTTCACCAGCAGGGGGCGCTTCAGCGTGATGGCGGCGTTGACCGCCAGCATCAGGTCCTGCGTGGCGACGTAGTTCTGCGAGCCTTGGAACTTCATGGATCTGGGGGTGGAAAGGGGTGCCGGGACGGCCCCCTATAATCGCCGGTTGATCGAAAGAAACTGACCTTCGTCGGATTGTGCGCGCAAAATGAACAAGTTGCTGACCACGCTTTTCGTCCTCTCTGTCGCTTGCGCGACGGGACTGGCCCAGGCGCAGACGCCCGCTGCGGGCAACCCGCCCGCCGCAGCCGCGGCCGCTCCTGCGAAGGCTCCCACGGCGCCCGCCAGCCCCAAGTCCATCGAGGCGAAGGTCGCGATGTGCATGGGTTGCCACAACATCATCGGCTACAAGGGCACCTTCCCCGAGGTGTACCGCGTGCCGCAGATCGCCGGCCAGAGCGCGAAGTACATCGCCGCGGCGCTCAACGCGTACAAGACCGGTGACCGCAAGCACCCGACGATGCGCGGCATCGCCGACACCCTGAGCGAGCAGGACGTCGCCGACATCTCGGCCTTCTACGAGAACCTGGGCAAGGACGAACGCAAGGTCGCCGGCGACAAGCCGAGCCGCGAGCCCAGCACGCAGGTCGCCGCGCTGCTGCAAAAGGCCGCCTGCGCCTCCTGCCACGGCGCCAACTTCTCCAAGCCGATCGACCCGAGCTACCCGAAGATCGCCGGCCAGTACTCCGACTACCTGTTCGTCGCGCTCAAGTCGTACAAGACGGAGAACAACCCCGCCGTCGGCCGCAACAACGGCGTGATGGGCGCGATCGCCAAGCAGTTCTCGAACGCGGAACTGAAGGCGCTGGCGAACTACGTGGGCTCGCTCGATGGCGAGATGGGCACCATCCCGGAGCCGCGGTTCCATCGGAACCACTGAACCCCGTCACCCCCGCGCAGGCGGGGGCAGGGCATCGCAAAAAGCGGCCGAAGGGCCGCTTTTGTTTTTGGGAGCGCTGGATCCCCGCCTGCGCGGGGATGACGTCAACTGGTCGCGCGCCGCTGCACGCACTCCACATACGCCTGCCCGTCCGGCGGCCGGCCCGCGCGCTGGCTTTCCCACAGCATCTGGCCGAGGCACTCCATCGCCTCGTGGTGCGCGTCGTGCAGCGAGTTGCGGCGCGCCGCGAGCAGTTCCACCGCCTGCCGGATGCCGCGCGGCTGGTCGATCGAGCATTGCTCGCTGATCGACAGGTGCATGGACAGGTGCAGGAAGGGATTGGTCGCGCCATTCGAGCCGTCGTAGACGCGGGCCACGGCGGCCTGGGCATCGACCATGTCGGCGTCGTATTCGGGATGCTCCTTCAGCCACTCGTGCGCGAGCGTCTCCAGCGCGTCCAGCATCTGGCCGGAACGGGCCTTGGCGTGCACGCCGCAGAAGAAACGGCGCACGTCTTCCTGGGAAGGGTTGAACATGCATTCAGGTTAGCACGCCAACGAAAAACTGCTGGAAAGTCAGTAGAGACCCGGACACCGGCCGCTGCCAGAATGGTCGCGCCCCGCGCCAGCCCGGCGCTGAGTGCTTTCTTCTTCGGAGACAAAACCATGAAGTTCATCAGGAACCTGTTGCTGGGCCTGTCGGCCGCCGCGCTGGCGTTCGCGGCTCTCGCGCAGAACATTTCCATCGCGACCGGCGGCACCGGCGGCGTGTACTACCCGATGGGCGGCGGCCTCGCGGCCGTCCTGTCCAAGTACGTGCCCGGCATGCAGGCCACCGCCGAAGTGACCGGCGGCTCGGTCGACAACCTGAAGCTGGTCGGCAGCGGCAAGCCCTACGTCGGCTTCAGCATGAGCGACGCCGCGCAGGACGCCTTCAAGGGCGAGGACAAGTTCAAGGGCAACAAGGTCCAGGTGCGCACGCTGATGGTGCTGTACCCGAACCGCATGCACCTCGTGAGCATCGACGGCAAGGGCGTCAACAAGTTCGCCGACATCAAGGGCAAGCGCATTTCCACCGGCTCGCCCGGCAGCGCCACCGAGGTGATGGCCTTCCGCCTGATCGAGGCGGCCGGCATGGACAAGGACAAGGACATGAAGCGCGAGCGCCTGAGCGTCGCCGAGTCCGTGAACGCGCTGAAGGACGGCAAGATCGACGCCTTCTTCTGGGTGGGCGGCCTGCCGACCGCCGCGGTGTCCGACCTCGCGAACACCCCCGGCACCAAGATCAAGATGGTCGACCACGACGAACTGGTGCCCGCCATGAACAAGAAGTACGGCAACCTGTACGTGAAGGACGCGATTCCGAAGGCCACCTACAAGGGCATGGACGGCGACAACCGCCAGGCCACCGTGCAGAACATCCTGGTCGCGCACGAGAGCATGGACGACAAGACGGCCTACAACATCGTCAAGGCGATGTTCGACCACAAGGCCGACATCGTGGCGGTGCACAAGGAGGCCGAGAACTTCCGGCTGGAGAACCAGAAGAAGGACGCGAGCCCGGTGCCGTGGCATCCCGGCGCGGTCAAGTACTTCGCCGAAAAAGGCATCAAGCTGAACTAAGGCGAGCATGACCGGACAGGACCACCAGGCCGAACGCGCGCAGCTCAGCGCCGACATCGACGCGGCTGCGCTGCAGAAGGCCGAGGAATACATCGAGCAGGAAGAGGGCGCGGCCAACAAGCTGAAAGGCTGGCTGGCCGTGTTCGTCACGCTGGGGGCCGTCGTGATGTCGGCCTTCCACCTGTACACGGCCTATGCCATCGTGCCGACGCAGACGCTGCGGCCGGTGCACGTGGCCTTCGTTCTGTTCCTGTGCTTCCTGGTCTTCCCGGTCGCGCCGCGCTTCCGCCACCGCGTGATGTGGTGGGACTGGATAGCGGCGCTGCTCGCCGTGGCCGTCGTCGTCTATGCGGTGCAGGGCGGCGACGACTTCACCGACCGCAACACCTCGCCGCTGCCCTGGGACATCTTCTTCGGCATCGCGCTGGTCGCGCTGATCCTGGAGGCGATGCGCCGCGTCTCCGGCTGGATCATGCCGGCCATCTGCCTCGCCTTTCTCGCCTACGCGCTGTTCGGCCCCTACCTGCCCGCACCGTGGACGCACAAGGGCTACGAAGTCGGCCGCCTGATCGGCGTGATGTACATGACGCTGGAAGGCGTCTTCGGCACGGCCGTCGACGTCTCCTCCTCGCTGATCATCCTGTTCACCATCTTCGGCGCCTTCCTGCAGTATTCCGGCGCCGGCAAGTTCTACCTGGACTTCTCCTTCTCCGCGATGGGCGGCAAGCCCACCGGCGCCGGCCGCACCGTGGTGCTGGCGTCCTTCCTGCTGGGTGGCCCCTCGGGCTCCGGCGTGGCGACGACCGTGACGCTCGGATCGGTGGCGTATCCGATGCTGCAGAAGGTTGGCTACGAGAAGAACGCCGCGGGCGGCCTGCTGTCGGCCGGCGGACTGGGCGCGATCATCTCGCCGCCGGTGCTGGGCGCCGCCGCCTTCCTGATCGCCGAGTTCCTGAAGATCTCCTACCTCGACGTGCTGCTGATGGCGGTGATCCCCACCGTCCTCTTCTACTTCGCGCTGTTTCTGATGGTGGAGATCGACGCGCGCAAGTACGGCATGCACGAGGCGACCTTCGAGAAGGTCGATTCGGTGTGGCGCCTGACCGCCCGCTACTGGTTCCACTTCCTGTCGCTGGTGTCGATCGTCGCCTTCATGCTCATGGGCTTCTCGCCCGTGCTGTCGGTGTTCTGGGCGACCGTGGTCTCCTTCGCCACCAGCTTCCTGCGCAGCGACACGACGCTGATTCCGCGCGACGTGTTCCGCGGCAACGTGCTGCGCAACCTCTGGACGTCGCCCTTCATCAAGGCGATGGAAGGCGGCTCGATCGGCGTGCTGAACGTGGCCGCCACCTGCGCGGGCGCCGGCATCATCGTCGGCGTGGTCACGCTCACCGGCCTGGGGCTCAAGTTCAGCTCCATCGTGATCGACTATGCGAACGGCAACCTGATCCTCACCGCGATCTTCACCTCGCTGGTGGTGTGGATCGTGGGTCTCGCGGTGCCGGTGACGGCCTCGTACATCATCTGCGCGGTGATCGCGGCGCCGGCCCTCATCAAGCTGGGCGTGCCGGAGTTCGCGGCGCACATGTTCATCTTCTACTACGCGGTGCTGTCCGAGGTGTCGCCGCCGACGGCGCTGTCGCCCTTCGCGGCCGCGGCGATCACGGGTGGCGATCCCTACAAGACGACATTGCAGTGCTGGAAGTACACCGTGCCGGCCTTCCTGCTGCCCTTCATGTTCGTGCTCGATCCGAGCGGGCAGGGCCTGCTGCTGATGGGGTCGACGAAGGCGCTGGCCACCGCCAACTGGTGGAGCATCGCCGAGGTGACGATCACCGCCGCGATCGGCATCGCCGCGCTCGCCGCCGGCTTCCAGGGCTGGGCGATCCGCAAGACGACGCGCATCGAGCGCTGGCTGCTGATCTTCGCGGGCTTCGCGCTGGCGTATCCGACCTGGATGGCGGACCTCGTGGGCATCGCGCTGGTGGCGGGCGTGATCGCGATACAGTTGCTGCGGCCGCAGCCGCGGGAAGAGTTGTCGTCCCGGGCCTGAGGACGGCCTCGCCATCCTCCTAGGGTGGGCAAGCTCCGCTTGCCCACCGGCGCGCCTGGAATGGTGGGCAAGCGAGCTTGCCCACCCTACGCAAACGCAACCGAGTCACTCGCATGAACCGCTTCGACCCCTCCGCCCGGGGCGTCTACCTCATCACCGTCACCCCCTTCACAGCCACCGGCGCGCTGGACCTCGCCAGCACCGACCGCATGGTGGACTTCCTCCTGGAGAAGGGCGTCACCGGCCTCACCGTGCTGGGCATCATGGGCGAGGCGACCAAGCTCACCATCGAGGAGTCGCGCACCTTCGTCAGGCAGGTCCTGGCCCGCGTGAACGGCAAGGTGCCGGTGGTGGTGGGTGCCTCCGCGCCCGGCTTCGCGGCGATGAAGGAACTGACCGACTCCGTGATGGACCTCGGCGCCGCCGGCGTGATGGTGGCGCCGCCTTCCACGTTGCGCACCGACGACCAGATCGTCTCCTACTTCCAGATGGTCGACGAGACGCTGGGCGCGAAGGTGCCCTGGTGCCTGCAGGACCACCCGGTGTCCACCGGCGTGCAGATGTCCGCCGGCGTGATCCTGCGCATCCTGAAGAACTCGCCGACCTGCGTGATGCTGAAGCACGAGGACTGGCCGGGGCTCGCCAAGCTCTCGACGATCCGCGCGGCCAGCGACAAGGGCGAGGTCAAGCGCGTGTCCATCCTCACCGGCAACGGCGGCGGCCTGTTCCTGCCCGAGGAGCTCACGCGCGGCGCCGACGGCGCGATGACCGGCTTCGCCTATCCCGAGATGATGGTCGACGTGGTCGCGGCGCATGCGCGCGGCGACCGCGAGTGCGCGCACGACCTGTTCGATGCCTACCTGCCGCTCGCCAAGTACGAGCAGCAGGCCGGCGTGGGCCTCGCGGTGCGCAAGTTCCTGTTCCAGGAACGCGGCGTGATCGCCTCCGATTTCGTGCGCAAGCCGGGGCCGAAGCTGTCGGCGCAGGATGTGGAGGACATCCGCTTCCTGGTGAAGCGGCAGGAGAAGCGCCTGCGTGAACTCGCCTGACCGTCACCCTCGCGCAGGCGGGGGCCCAGGGCGTTGAATGCCCTGGATCCCCGCCTGCGCGGGGATGACGAATTGCGTTACACCGAGCCCAGGCGCCGCGAGATCTCCGCCGCCGCCTCCCGCAGCGGCGCCAGCATCGTTTCCTGCATCACCCGCGGCGTCGTGCGGTTCACCTGGCCGCTGATGTTGATCGACGCGATGATGCGGCCGGCGCGGTTCACCACCGGCGCGGCCATCGACACCAGGCCTTCCTCCAGTTCCTGGTTCACCAGCGCCCAGCCCTGCCGGCGCGCCTGCTGCACCTTGGCCAGCACCGCTCCCGGTTCGACGAGCGTGTGCCGCGTGCGCGCTTCCAGCGGCGCGGCGCGCAGCAGCGCGAGCACTTCCCCGTCGGGCAGGCCGGCCAGCAGCATGCGGCCCATCGAGGTGCAATAGGCCGGCAGCCGCGAGCCGATGCCCAGCGTGTTGCGCATGATCTTGCGGGTGGACACGCGCAGCACGTACATGATGTCCGCGCCTTCCAGCACCGCGGCGGAGCACGACTCCTTCACCTGCTCCACCAGCGATTCCATCACCGGCTCCGCCACCTCCCACATCGGCATCGAGGACAGGTAGGCGAAGCCGAGGTCCAGGATGCGCGGCGTCAGCGCGAACAGCTTGCCGTCGCTTTCCACGTAGCCGAGCGTCTGCAGCGTCAGCAGGATGCGGCGCGCGCCCGCGCGCGTGAGGCCGGTGCGCGTCGCCACTTCGGTGAGCGTCTGGCGCCGCGCCGCGGCGCTGAAGGAGCGGATCACCTGCAGGCCGCGCGCGAACGATTGCACGTAGGCATCGCCGGGACGCACTTCAGCAGTAGGGGCTTGGACGGGCATGGCGGGTCATCACGTTAGAATTCATTATACGAACACTTGTTCGATATACGAACAAGTCATCTTCCCTTTCCCAAGGATCGTGCGAATGATCAACAAGATCGCGTCTTCCATCGCCGAGGCGCTGGCAGGCGTCAAGGACGGCTCCACCGTCCTCATCGGCGGCTTCGGCACGTCGGGCATCCCGGGCGAACTGATCGCCGGCCTGATCGAGCAGGGCGCGAAGGACCTCACGGTCGTCAACAACAACGCGGGCAATGCCGACCACGGCCTCGCCGCGCTGCTGAAGACCGGCCGCGTGCGCAAGATCATCTGCAGTTTCCCGCGCCAGGTGGACAGCTACGTCTTCGACGAGCTCTATCGCAGCGGCAAGCTGGAACTCGAACTCGTGCCGCAGGGCAATCTCGCCGAACGCATGCGCGCCGCCGGTGCCGGCATCGGCGCCTTCTTCTGCCCCACGGCCGCCGGCACCGAGCTGGCCAAGGGCAAGGAGACGCGCGAGATCGACGGCAGGCAGTACGTGCTGGAGTACCCGATCCACGGCGACGTCGCCCTGATCAAGGCCGAAGCGGGCGACCGCTGGGGCAATCTCATGTACCGCAAGGCGGCGCGCAACTTCGGCCCGGTGATGGCCACGGCGGCGAAGCACACGGTCGCCACCGTCTACGACATCAAGGAACTGGGCGAGCTCGATCCCGAAGCGGTCGTCACGCCCGGCATCTACGTCAGCAAGATCGTCAGGATCCCGCGCGTCGCGACGCAGGCGGGTGGTTTCAAGAAAGCGGCCTGAGCATGGCTTACCAGAAACGCACGAAAGACCAGCTCGCCGCGCGCGTCGCGCAGGACATTCACGACGGCGCCTACGTCAACCTGGGCATCGGCCAGCCCACCGCGGTGGCCAACCACATCCCGGCCGGCCGCGAGGTGATCCTGCAAAGCGAGAACGGCATCCTCGGCATGGGGCCCGGGCCCGCCGAAGGCCTGGAAGACTACGACCTGATCAACGCCGGCAAGCAGCCGGTGACGCTGCTGCAGGGCGGCGCCTACTTCCACCACGCCGACTCGTTCGCAATGATGCGCGGCGGCCATCTCGACATCTGCGTTCTGGGCGCCTTCCAGGTCTCGGCCAGGGGCGACCTCGCCAACTGGAGCACCGGCGAGCCCGGCGCCATCCCCGCCGTCGGCGGCGCGATGGACCTCGCGATCGGCGCCAAGCAGACGTGGGTGATGATGGACCTGCTCACCAAGAAGGGCGAGAGCAAGATCGTCGAGCGCTGCACCTATCCGCTCACCGGTGTCGCCTGCGTCAAGCGCATCTACACCGAGCTGTGCACGCTGGAGTGCACGCCGCAGGGGCTGAAGCTGATCGACACCGTCGAAGGCCTCACGCGCGCCGAACTCGAAACCCTGATCCAGCTGCCGATCGCGGCCTGAACTTACGGAGACAAGACATGACCCGCCAAGCCTTCATCTGCGATGCGATCCGCACGCCCTTCGGCCGCTACGGCGGCGCGCTGTCTTCCGTGCGCACCGACGACCTCGGCGCCATCCCGCTGCGAGCGCTGATGGCGCGCAACTCCAAGGTGGACTGGCAGGCCGTCACCGACGTGCTCTATGGCTGCGCCAACCAGGCCGGCGAGGACAACCGCAACGTGGCGCACATGGCTTCGCTGCTGGCCGGCCTTCCCATCGACGTGCCCGGCGCGACGATCAACCGCCTGTGCGGCTCCGGCCTCGACGCCGTGGGCACCGCCGCGCGTGCGATCAAGTCGGGTGAAGCGACGCTGATGATCGCCGGCGGCGTGGAGAGCATGAGCCGCGCGCCCTTCGTGATGCCCAAGGCCGAATCGGCCTTCTCGCGCGCGAACGCGGTGTACGACACCACCATCGGCTGGCGCTTCGTCAACAAGCTGATGAAGGAGCAGTACGGCGTCGACGCCATGCCGGAAACGGCGGAGAACGTGGCGGTCGACTACAAGATCGAGCGCGAGGCGCAGGACCGCATGGCGCTGGCTTCGCAGCTGAAGGCGGTGGCGGCGCAGAAGCGCGGCTTCTTCGACGCCGAGATCGTGCCGGTGACCATCCCGCAGAAGAAGGGCGAGGCGATCGTCGTCGGCAAGGACGAACATCCGCGCGAGACTTCGCTGGAAGCGCTCGCCAGGCTCAAGGGCGTCGTGAAGCCGGACGGCTCCGTGACCGCGGGCAACGCCAGCGGCGTCAACGACGGCGCCGTCGCGCTGCTGCTGGCCGACGAAGCCACGGCCGCGAAGAACGGCCTCACGCCGCGCGCCCGCATCGTCGGCATGGCCACCGCCGGGGTGCCGCCGCGCGTGATGGGCATCGGCCCCGCGCCGGCGACGCAGAAGGTGCTGGCGCTCACGGGCCTGAAGCTGGAGCAGATCGACGTGATCGAGCTGAACGAAGCCTTCGCGGCGCAGGGCCTCGCGGTGCTGCGCATGCTGGGGCTGAAGGACGACGACGCGCGCGTCAACCCGAACGGCGGCGCGATCGCGCTGGGACATCCGCTGGGTGCGTCCGGCGCGCGGCTGGCGACGACGGCGGTGAACCAGCTGCACGCGAGCGGTGGCCGCTACGCGCTGTGCACGATGTGCATCGGCGTGGGGCAGGGGATCGCGGTGATCCTGGAACGCGTTTAATTTGAAGGAATGTCCCTCCCCCTCCGGGGGAGGGCAGGGTGGGGGCG
>NZ_DASVNN010000090.1:0-4506 GCF_036383835.1 Ramlibacter sp. | reverse complement strand
CCCCGGAGCCGAAGGCGAGGGGGACGCCGACCCAGCGGGCCTGCACCGCGCACCGCCTGACGCGACGTGGGCAGGGCGTGCCCCTCACCCCAGCCCTCTTCCCAGAGGGCCCGCCTCCTACACCCAGCCCATCCACCCCAGCACCGCTCCCGCCCCCAGCAGCCACAGCAGGTGGATCCGTGTGCGCCAGACGATCAGCGTCGACACGATCGCCACCGCCCATGCGGGCCAGTTCGACAGCGCATAACCGTGACTGGTGGCCAGGATCCAGCCGGTGGCGATCAGCAGTGCCACCACCAGCGGCGCCAGGCCCTGCTTGAAGGCGCGGATCGCCCGCAGGTCGCGGTTGCGGTGGCTCCACTGCGCGGTGAAGTACACCAGGATCGAGCTCGGAAGCATGATGCCGCCCAGGCACAGCACCATGCCCAGCGCCGCGGTCCACAGGCCGCCGGCGTTGAGGCCCACGTTCCAGCCCATGAGCGCGGTGAACAGCACGTTGGGACCCGGCGCGGCTTGCGCGATCGCGATCGAGGCGCTGAACTGCGGGTCGGTGAGCCAGGCCTTTTCCTGCACCAGGAAGCGGTGCATGTCGGGCGCGGTGGCGATGGCGCCGCCCACGCACAGCAGCGACAGCGAGAGGTAATGCGCGAACAGGGAGAACCAGTCGGGGGTCTGGAGCACGATCGGGTTCATGCGAGCCTCCGGTAGGCCATCACGCAACCGATGCCGCCCAGCACGATCAGCACCCAGGCCAGCGGCAGCTTGAGCCAGGCGATCGCGATGAAGGACAGCACGCCCAGCACCGCGCTCAGCGGCACGCCCATCGCGTTCTTCTTCAGCGCGGGGATCATCTTGAGGCCGGTGGCCGTGATCAGTCCGGCCGCGACCGCGCCCATGCCGCGCAAGGCGCCGGCCACGTGCGGGTTGGAGGCGAACTCCGCGTAGATCAGCGCCAGCGCCAGCACCAGCAGCAGCGGGAAGGTGATCAGGCCGGCGACCGCCGTCACCGCGCCGCGCCAGCCGAAGTGGCGCGCCCCGAACATGATCCCCAGGTTGATCACGTTGGGGCCCGGCATGATCTGCGCCACGGCCCATTCCTCGATGAACTCCTCGCGCGACATCCAGCGCTTGTTCTCCACCAGCTCGCGCTGCACCACGGCGAGCACGCCGCCGAAACCCTGCAGGGCCAGCAGCGTGAAGGAAACGAACAGGTCGGTGAGGGAACGGGGCCGGTTCAGCGGCGGCGCCGCGGCGGCTTCTGGCATGGCGGACATGCCGCGATTATCCCGGCACGGGCTGTCGTTTCCCCGACGGCGCCCGGGTGGCGCACCACAGGCCCGCGAAGATCAGGCCCAGCGCCAGCAGGATCTGCGCCGGCAGCGGCTCCGCCAGCAGGGTGCGGGCGAGCAGGGCGGCCGTCACCGGGTTCAGCGCGAGGAACACCGTCACGCGCGTGGGCGATTCGTGCTTCAGGGCGTAGAGCCACCAGAAGTAGCCGATGCCGCTGGACAGGCCGACGAACGCCACCAGCGCCCACGCCCGCGGGCCCAGCGTTCCGACATGGGCAGGCCACCCTTCGCCAAGCGCGATGACGGCCAGGAACAACACCGACGCCAGCATCGCGAAGGCGGAGACGGGCACGGTGGGATAGCGCTGGAGGTAAGGGCGGTACAGCACGCTGCACAGCGCACCCACGCAGGCCGACGCCAGCACGGCGAGCTCGCCCCACCAGTGGCCGCCGTGCGCGAGCTGCAGCTTGGGCCACAGCGACAGGCCCACGCCCGCGATCGACAGCAGCACGCCCG
The DNA here is from genome assembly GCF_036383835.1 of Ramlibacter sp. Classification (GTDB taxonomy): domain Bacteria; phylum Pseudomonadota; class Gammaproteobacteria; order Burkholderiales; family Burkholderiaceae_C; genus Ramlibacter. Next base: position 2,701 of record NZ_DASVNN010000090.1, on the reverse strand, counting down.
CGGCCAGCCGCAGGTTCGCCTGCTCGCGTCCCAGCAGCGCGCCGAGCAGCAGCGTGAGCAGCGGGAACAGGCTGAAGATCAGGGCGGTCGGCGCGGCGGCGACCGTTTGCAATCCCCAGTTGAGGAGGCCGACGAGCACGCCGAACTGTCCGATGCCCAGCGCCGCCATCGCCAGACCGTCGCCACGACGCAGCGTGCCGCGCAGGCCGCGCAGTGCGGGCAGCGCGAAGGGCAGCAGGCACAGGAAGCCGATGGCATAGCGCAGCATCGCGAGCGTGAGCGGCGGGACTTCCGCCACGACGAAGCGCGAGGCCACGATGGCGGCGCCGACCTGCACCCCGGCCCCGGCCGCGGCGAGCAGGGCGAGGTTCAGAGCTTCAGCTCCCAGGTTTCGCTCACCAGCTTCTGCCCGAAGGCCTCGTTGGATTCGCTCTCCTTCAGCACGAAGCCGCGCGACGCGTAGATCGACCGTGCCACCGTGAGATTGCTCTGCGTCCACAGCACGAGCTTGCGATAGCCCTTCGCGCGCGCGAAGGCGATGCAGGCATCGGTGAGCCGTCCGCCCAGTCCCAGTCCGCGCGCTTCGGGCCGCAGCAGCAGCAGGCGCAGCTTCGCGACCGTCGCGGATTGGCGCACCAGGAACACGCAGCCGGCACGCTGGCCATCCACTTCGGCGATCCAGCCTTTCTCGTGCCCGGGATCGAACTGGCGGATGAACTTCGCCGCGATCTCCGCCACCAGGGCCTCGAACTCCGCGTCGAAGCCGTATTCGCGGGCGTAGAGCTCGCCGTGCATCTGGACCACCCAGCCCATGTCGCCCGGGCGCGGGTCGCGCAGCGCCACCTTGCGCTGCGCGGCGGCGGGCGGGTCGAGCAGGCGGTGGACGGTCTCCATGGCCTCGATCAGGCCCGGGCGCGCCGCGGAAGGCACGTCCGCCAGCAGGGCCGCGGTTTCCTCGCGCGACTTCTGCTGCAGCGGCGCGAAGGTCGCGTAGCCGGCCTCCGTCAGCTGCAGCAGGCTCTGGCGCGCATCGTGGGGCGCCGGTTCCCGCGCGAGCCAGCCCTGGTCCTCGAAGCGGCGCAGGATGCGGCTCAGGTAGCCGGCATCGAGCTGGAGGTCGCGCACCAGGTCGCGCGCGGTCAGCGGCGGGCGGTGCGCCAGCTCGTACAGCACGCGCACCTCGGTCAGCGTGAAATCGGTGTCGAGGTAGCGCTTGAGCACGCCGATGCGCTGCGTGTAGAAGCGGTTGAAGGCGCGCACGGCCTTGACCTGCGACTTGGCGACGGGAGAGGGGCGCATGGCGGCAGTGTGGTGGAAATACTTGCCGCAGTCAACGAATCGGCCTGCGGCTGGCGGTGGACGTTATGCTCTCGTCCTCTACACAAAAGGAGACCCGAGTTGACGCTGAAGTTCCGTCGCCTGCCGGCCGCGGCCGCCCTGGCCGCCGCGCTCGCCTGTTCCCCCGCTTTCGCGCAGACCCCCGATGCCGCCGTGCAGCGGGCCGCCGCCGCGCAGAAGCAGCCGCTGCTCGACACCCTCAAGGAGCTGGTGTCCATCGAAACCGGCAGCCGTGACACCGAGGGCCTCCAGCGCGCCAGCGAGCTGATCGGCGCCAGGCTGCGCGCGCTCGGTGCCCAGGTCGACTTCATCGAACCCGCGGATGCCACCACCTACCGCATGGCCGACACGCCGGAAAAGATCGGCCGCATCGTGCGCGGCACCTTCAAGGGCAAGGGCAGCAAGCGCATCCTGCTGATCGCGCACATGGACACGGTGTACCTGAAGGGCATGCTGGAGAAGCAGCCCTTCCGCGTCGACGGCAACAAGGCCTATGGCCTGGGCATCGCCGACGACAAGCAGGGCGTGGCCATGGTGCTGCACGTCGCATCGTTGCTGAAGTCGCTGAACTTCAACGACTACGGCACGCTCACCGTGCTGGTCAACGGCGACGAGGAAATCAGCTCGCCCGGTTCGCGCGCCGCGATCACGCAGGCGGGCAGCGAGCACGACGCGGTGTTTTCGTTCGAGGCTTCGCGCGTCGACAACGACAAGCTGTCGCTCGCCACCAGCGGCATCGCCTCGGTGGAGCTGAAGGTCGAAGGCCGCGCCTCGCATGCCGGCTCCGCGCCGGAGCGCGGCGTCAATGCGCTGTACGAGCTGTCGCACCAGATCATGCAGATGCGCGACCTGTCCGAGCCGCAGGTGGGCCTGAAGCTGAACTGGACGATCTCGCAGGCCGGCACCAACCGCAACGTGATCCCGGCGCACGCCACGGCGCAGGCCGATGTGCGCGTCCTGCGCGTGACCGATTACGACCGCATCGAGGCCGCCGTGCGCGAGCGCGCGGCGAAGCAGCTGCTGCCGCAGGCCAAGGTGACGGTGAACTTCGAGCGCCGCCGTCCGCCGCTGGAAGCCACGGACGCGAGCCGCAAGCTCGGCAAGCATGCGCAGGCGGTCTACGCCGAAGTGGGCCGCAAGCTGGTGGTCGACGACCAGCCCGAAGGCGGCGGCACCGACGCGGCATTCGCGGCGCTGAAGACCAAGGCGCCGGTGATCGAGCGCTTCGGCCTGCCGGGCTTCGGCGCGCACTCCGCCGACAGCGAATACGTGCTGGTCGACGCGATCGAGCCGCGGCTGTACCTGGCGGCGCGGATGATCATGGACGTGTCGCGGGGCAAGGGCTTCTAACAACCTTGTCATC
>NZ_DASVNN010000089.1:0-98731 GCF_036383835.1 Ramlibacter sp. | reverse complement strand
ACCCACAGGCCCACGTGGTTCAGCGGCGTCGCGTGGACGGCGGGCTTGCCGTCCGGATCGATGGGCTGCATCAGGTCGACCTCGATCTCGAACGGGCCCTTGCCGAGCGCGCAGATGTCCTCGTCGACGTTCTCGCGCTCGCTCCTGAAGGTGCCGGTGACTTCGAGGCCCAGCAGCTCCACCCAGAGCTTCTGCAGGCGCTGCTTGTCGGGACCGCCGATGGCGATCTGCTGCAGGCCGAGGACACGGAAAGGACGCTTCATCGCTGTGTTTCCTTTGTCATTGCGGGCTCGACCCGCAATCCATGGGTCCCGGGTCGAGCCCGGGACGACAAGACTTACTCGAACTCCACGATGGGTTGATCCACGGAAAGCGACTCGCCCTTCGCCGCCAGCACCTTGCCCACCACGCCGTCCGCCGCGGCGAACAGCACGTTCTCCATCTTCATCGCCTCGATCACGGCAATGCGCTCGCCCGCCTGCACCTTCTGCCCCGGCTGCACGGCCACGTCCACCAGCAGTCCCGGCATCGGCGACAGCAGGAAGCGGCTCATGTCCGGCGGCGCCTTGAAGGGCATCAGCGCGTGCAGTTCGGCGGTGCGCGGCGTCAGCACCATGGCGTCGAGCCGCGTGCCGTTGTGCGCGATGCGGATCGCGAGCGGGTTCCTGGCGACGCCGCGTTCCACCTGCGCCACGAAGGCCTTGCCGTCGACAGTGCCGCGGATGCGCGCGCCGCCGAGATGCCAGTTGCTGCAGATCGTGTACTTCCTGCCGCCGGTCTCGACCACGCTGGAGCCGGACTGCGCTTCAAAATCGCGCACTGTCGCCGGCTGCTGCTGGTGGCGTCCCTGCGGATCGAGCTTCACCACCACGAAGTCCTCGGCCACCCTGAACTCGTGCCCGCGCAGTTGCCCGTTGATGCCGGCGGAGCGTTCCAGCGCGCGGCGGTTCGCGTACGCGGCCAGCGCCACCAGGAAATCCGGATCGTCGTGCGGCACGTCCTCCGCCTTGAAGCCGCCGGCGTAGTGCTCGGCGATGAAACCAGTGTTGAAATCGCCGGCGACGAACTTCGGATGCGCCAGCAGCGCGGCCTGGAACGGGATGTTGCTCGAGATGCCGCGGATCACGAAGCCGTTGAGCGCTTCGCGCATCTTCGCGATCGCGTCGCGGCGATCGGTGCCGTGCACGATCAGCTTGGCGATCATCGAGTCGTAATACATCGGGATCTCGCCGCCCTCTCCCACGCCCGTGTCGACGCGCACGCCGTACAGGTGCTCCGCGTCCGAAGCCCACATGCTGGGCTTGGGAGGCTGGAAGCGCACCAGCCGGCCGGTGGACGGCAGGAAGTTGCGGAAGGGATCCTCGGCGTTGATGCGGCACTCGATTGCCCAGCCGTTGCGCTTCACGCCGGCTTGCGCGAGCGGTAGCTTCTCGCCGGCCGCCACGCGGATCATCAGCTCCACCAGGTCCAGGCCGGTGATGCACTCGGTGACCGGATGCTCCACCTGCAGGCGGGTGTTCATTTCGAGGAAGTAGAAGGACTGGTCCTTGCCGACCACGAACTCCACGGTGCCGGCGCTCTGGTATTTCACCGCCTTGGCGAGTGCCACGGCCTGCTCGCCCATCGCCTTGCGGGTGGCGTCGCTGATGAAAGGCGACGGCGCCTCCTCGATCACCTTCTGGTGGCGGCGCTGGATCGAGCACTCGCGCTCGTTGAGGTAGATCACGTTGCCGTGCGCGTCGCCGAGCACCTGGATCTCGATGTGGCGCGGCTCCTCGACGAACTTCTCGATGAACACGCGGTCGTCGCCGAAGCTGTTGCGCGCCTCGTTGCGGCAGGAGCCGAAGCCCTCGAAGGCCTCCTTGTCGTTGAAGGCCACGCGCAGGCCCTTGCCGCCGCCGCCGGCGCTGGCCTTGATCATCACCGGGTAACCGATGTCCCTGGCGATCTGCACGGCCCGTTCCGCCGTCTCGATCGCTTCGTTGTAGCCCGGGATGGTGTTGACCTGGGCTTCCTTCGCCAGCTTCTTGGAGGCGATCTTGTCGCCCATCGCGGCGATGGAGTAGTGCTTGGGCCCGATGAAGACGAGGCCCTCGTCCTCCACGCGCTTGGCGAAATCCTCGTTTTCCGAGAGGAAGCCATAGCCGGGATGGATGGCTTGCGCGCCGGTCTGCTTCGCGGCGGCGATGATCTTGTCGGCAACGAGGTAGCTCTCGCGCGAGGGCGGCGGGCCGATGGGCACCGATTCGTCGGCCAGGGCGAGGTGGCGGGCGTCGCGGTCGGCGTCGGAATAGACGGCGACGGTCTGGATGCCCATCTTCTTGGCCGTTGCGATGACGCGGCACGCGATTTCCCCGCGGTTGGCGATCAGGATCTTGGTGAACATGGAAAGTCCTTAAAACCCAGCAACCGGACGCAGAGGACGCAGAAATCGCGCAGAGGACGCAAAGGAAAACAACGAGAAATTTGTCATTTGAATCTTTTGCGTCCTCTGCGAAACCTTTGCGTCCTCTGCGTCCGGATGTTGGGTGTCCGAATCAGAGCGGAATGTTCCCGTGCTTGCGCCACGGGTTCTCGATCTTCTTGTCGCGCAGCATCACCAGCGAGCGGCAGATGCGCCTGCGGGTTTCGTGCGGCAGGATCACGTCGTCGATGAAGCCGCGGGCGCCGGCCACGAAGGGGTTGGCGAAGCGCGCCTTGTATTCGGCTTCGCGCGCGGCCAGCTTCGCCGGGTCGTTCTTGTCCTCGCGGAAGATGATCTCCACCGCGCCCTTGGCGCCCATCACCGCGATCTCCGCGTTGGGCCAGGCGAAGTTGACGTCGCCGCGCAGGTGCTTGGAGCTCATCACGTCGTAGGCGCCGCCATAGGCCTTGCGCGTGATCACCGTGACCTTGGGCACCGTGCACTCGGCGTACGCGTACAGCAGCTTGGCGCCGTGCTTGATGATGCCGCCGTACTCCTGCGAGGTGCCGGGCATGAAGCCGGGCACGTCCACGAAGGTCACCACGGGGATGTTGAACGCATCGCAGAAGCGCACGAAGCGCGCCGCCTTGATGGAGCTCTTGATGTCCAGGCAGCCCGCCAGCACCAGCGGGTTGTTCGCCACGATGCCCACCGTCTGGCCTTCCATGCGGGCGAAGCCGATCACGATGTTCTTCGCGTAGTCGGGCTGCAGCTCGAAGAAGTCGCCGTCGTCCACCGTCTTGGCGATCAGCTCCTTCATGTCGTAGGGCTTGTTCGCGTTGTCCGGCACCAGCGTGTCGAGCGAGAAGTCCATGCGGTCGGCCGGATCGTTGCTGGGTCGCGTCGGCGGCTTCTCGCGGTTGTTCAGGGGCAGGTAGTTGTACAGGCGGCGCAGCATGATCAGCGCCTCGACGTCGTTCTCGAAGGCCAGGTCGGCCACGCCGCTGCGCGCCGTGTGCGTGGACGCGCCGCCGAGTTCCTCGGCCGTCACCTCCTCGTGCGTCACCGTCTTCACGACCTCGGGCCCGGTCACGAACATGTAGGAGCTGTCCTTGACCATGAAGATGAAGTCGGTCATGGCCGGCGAGTACACCGCGCCGCCCGCGCACGGGCCCATGATCATCGAGATCTGCGGCACCACGCCGGAGGCCATCACGTTGCGCTGGAACACGTCGGCATAGCCGCCCAGCGACGCCACGCCTTCCTGGATGCGCGCGCCGCCCGAATCGTTGAGACCGATGACGGGCGCGCCGACCTTCATGGCCTGGTCCATCACCTTGCAGATCTTCTCGGCGTGGGCTTCGGACAGCGCCCCGCCGAAGACGGTGAAGTCCTGGCTGAAGACGAACACGAGCCGGCCGTTGATCATCCCGTAGCCGGTGACCACGCCGTCGCCGGGAATCTTGTTGTCGGCCATGCCGAAGTCGGTGGAGCGGTGCTCCACGAACATGTCCCATTCCTCGAAGGTGCCCTCGTCCAGCAGCAGCTCGAGGCGCTCGCGCGCCGTCAGCTTGCCCTTCCCGTGCTGCGCCTCGATGCGGCGCTCGCCGCCGCCCAGGCGGGCCGCCGCCCGCTTCTTCTCCAGTTGCTCCAGGATGTCGTGCATCTTGTTCTCCGGGTGATCTTCAATGGGCCTGCTGCCGCCGGGCCCAGGCATGCAGCAGCGCCGCCGCAGCCTGCGCGCTCACGATGTCGCGGCCCCAGGGCCTGCGCTGGTTCGGCAGGTGCCGCATCCACGCCATGCGGCCCACCGACCGCAGCATGGCCGCGGCATCGGCGCCGGCCGGCGCGAAGCGCTCCCACACCGGCAACAGGTCCTCGTGCGAAGGCGGCAGCAGCCAGACGGTGGACTGCAGGTACAGCAGCCAGTCGCGCACCTGCGCTTCGCGCAGGGACAGCACTTGCAAGGGATCGTCCTCGAAATCGATCGCCGCGATCCCGTCGGCCGCGACGATCAGGTTGCGCGCGACCGCCTGGCTCAGGCACTGGCCCCTGGCATGCACCCCGTGCACGAAGCGCAGGCCCTGTTCCCACAGCGCGCGCGCGTCGGAGGGGTTCGCATCCATCCGCTCGGCGAGGCTTTGCCCGGCCAGCCGCTCCATCACGAAGAATTCGCTGTCGACGTGGACGACGGCCGGCACGCGCACGCCCGCCATGCGCAGGATGGTGAGCCGCTGCACCTCGATGGCCTGCCCCGCCGCGCCACCGGGCGCGGGCACCGGTTTGAGCTCGGGGGAGCGCGCGAGGCCGGAGAGCAGCTTCAGCGACCACGCGGCGATCGGGGGGCGCGGCGGACGCTGCGCCTTCACGATCACGGGCCCCTCTTCCGTCTCGAACGATTCCATGCGATCGCGCCGCCAGCCCGCGGACGCACGGATGCGCGCGAGCTCCTGCGCGTTCATGCCTTGCCGCCCAGCATGGCCCCAAGCAACTGGCGCGCCGCGGTGGAGGCGGCGACGCGGCCCTGCTCGACGTCCCGGGTCGTTTGCGCCAGCAGCGCCTTCACTTCCGGGTTCTGCCGGAAGGCCTGCTTCAGGCCGTTCTCGATGCGTTCCCACATCCAGGCCAGCGACTGCTGGCGCCGCCGGGTCGCGAGCCGGCCGCTGGATTCCTGCAAGTGGCGAAACCGCGTCACAGCCTGCCAGAACGCTTCGACGCCTTCGCCCTTCAGGGCGCTGAGCTGCAGCACCTGCGGATGCCACAGCGTCTCGTCGTGATGCGCATGGTCGGCACGGCCATGCTGGCCGAGGATGCGCAGCGCGCTGGTGATCTGCGCCTGCGCGCGGGTGGCGGCATCGCGGTCGATGTCGGCCTTGTTGATCACGACCAGGTCGGCCAGTTCCATCACGCCCTTCTTGATCGCCTGCAGGTCGTCTCCGGCGTTGGGCAACTGCAGCAGCACGAACATGTCGGTCATGCCGGCCACCGCGGTCTCGCTCTGGCCCACGCCCACCGTCTCGACGATCACGATGTCGTAGCCGGCCGCTTCGCAGACCAGCATGGCGTCGCGCGTCTTGGCGGCAACGCCGCCCAGCGTGCCGCTGGACGGGCTCGGGCGGATGTAGGCCTGCGGTTGCACGGAGAGCTTCTCCATGCGCGTCTTGTCGCCGAGGATGGAACCGCCGGACACCGAGGACGACGGATCGATCGCGAGCACCGCGACGCGGTGTCCCTGCGCGATCAGCGCAAGGCCCAGGGTCTCGATGAAGGTGCTCTTGCCGACACCGGGCACGCCGGAGATGCCGAGGCGGAAGGATTGGCCCGTATGCGGCAGCAGATCGGTGAGCAGCGCGTCGGCCTGCGTGCGGTGGTCGGCGCGGGTGGATTCGAGCAGCGTGATGGCCTTGGCGATGGCGCGGCGTTGCTGCGGGCTCGCAGGCCCGACGATGGAGTGGGCGAGACTCACCGCCGAGCGCCCCCACCCCAACCCTCCCCCGGAGGGGGAGGGAGAAAGACCGGATTCATGGAGCGATGGCCTTGCGAATCTGCTCCAGCACGTCCTTCGCGCTGGCCGGGATCGGCGTGCCGGGGCCGTAGATGCCCTTCACGCCCGCGTTGTAGAGGAATTCGTAGTCCTGCTGCGGGATCACGCCGCCCACGAACACGATGATGTCGTCGGCACCCTGCTTTTCCAGTTCCGCGATGATCGCCGGCACCAGCGTCTTGTGGCCGGCCGCCAGCGTGCTGATGCCCACCGCGTGCACGTCGTTCTCGATCGCCTGGCGCGCGCATTCCTCGGGTGTCTGGAACAACGGGCCCATGTCGACGTCGAAGCCGAGGTCGGCATAAGCCGTGGCGACCACCTTGGCACCGCGGTCGTGGCCGTCCTGGCCGAGCTTGGCGATCAGCACGCGCGGGCGGCGGCCCTGCTCCTCCGCGAAGGCGGCGATCTCCTGCTTCAGTTTTTCCCAGCCCTCGGCCGAGTCGTAGGCGGCTGCATACACACCGGTCACCTTTTGCGTATCGGCGCGGTGGCGCCCGAAGACTTTCTCCAGCGCATCGCTCACCTCGCCCACCGTGGCGCGCAGGCGGATCGCCCGGATGCCCAGGTCCAGCAGGTTGCCCTGTCCGGTGCGCGCGGCCGCGGTCAGCGCTTCCAGGGCCGCGTGCACCTTGCCGCCGTCGCGCCTGGCCTTCACCTGCTGCAGGCGCGTGATCTGCTGCTCGCGCACCCTGACGTTGTCCACCTCGAGGATCTCGAGCGCGTCTTCCTTCGCGAGCTTGTACTTGTTGACGCCGACGATCACGTCCTTGCCCGAATCGATGCGCGCCTGCTTCTCGGCGGCGGCGGCCTCGATCTTCAGCTTGGCCCAGCCGGAATCCACGGCGCGGGTCATGCCGCCCATGGCCTCGACTTCCTCGATGATCTTCCAGGCGGCATCGGCCATGTCCTGGGTCAGCTTCTCCATCATGTAGCTGCCGGCCCAGGGATCGATCACGTTGGCGATGTGGGTCTCTTCCTGGATGATCAGCTGCGTGTTGCGCGCGATGCGGGCGCTGAACTCGGTGGGCAGCGCGATCGCCTCGTCGAAGCTGTTGGTGTGCAGCGACTGCGTGCCGCCGAACACCGCAGCCATCGCCTCGATGGTGGTGCGCACGACGTTGTTGTACGGATCCTGCTCGGTGAGCGACCAGCCGGAAGTCTGGCAGTGCGTGCGCAGCATCAGGCTCTTGGGATTCTTCGCGCCGAAGCCCTGCATGATCCGCCACCACAGCAGGCGCGCGGCGCGCATCTTGGCGATCTCGAGATAGAAATTCATCCCGATCGCCCAGAAGAAGGACAGGCGGCCGGCGAACTCGTCGACGTCGAGGCCCTTGGCCAGCGCGGTCTTCACGTACTCCTTGCCGTCCGCGAGCGTGAAGGCGAGCTCCAGCGCCTGGTTCGCCCCGGCTTCCTGCATGTGGTAGCCGGAGATCGAGATCGAGTTGAACTTCGGCATCTTGCGCGCCGTGTACTCGATGATGTCGCCGACGATGCGCATCGAGGGTTCGGGCGGGTAGATGTACGTGTTGCGGACCATGAACTCCTTGAGGATGTCGTTCTGGATGGTCCCGGACAGCTGCTCCTGCGAAACGCCCTGCTCCTCGGCCGCGACGACGTACCCCGCGAGCACCGGCAGCACCGCGCCGTTCATGGTCATGGAGACGGACACCTTGTCGAGCGGGATGCCGTCGAACAGGATCTTCATGTCCTCCACGGAATCGATCGCCACGCCGGCCTTGCCGACGTCGCCCACCACGCGCGCGTGGTCGCTGTCGTAGCCGCGGTGCGTCGCGAGGTCGAAGGCGACGCTCACGCCCTGGCCGCCGGCCGCGAGTGCCTTGCGATAGAACGCATTCGACTCCTCCGCGGTGGAGAAGCCCGCGTACTGGCGGATCGTCCACGGACGCACCGCGTACATGGTCGCCTGGGGGCCGCGCAGGAAAGGCGCGAAGCCGGGCAGCGTGTCGGCGTGCATGAGGCCCTGCAGGTCCGCCGCGGTGTAGAGCGGCTTCACGGCGATGCCGTCCGGCGTCACCCAGTTCAGGGCGTCGACGTTGCCGCCCGGGGCGGACTTGGCCGCCGCCTTCTTCCACAGGTCCAGGTCCGCATTACTCATGGCTCGGGGCGGTTCGCTCATAACATCGCAATCTTCGCAAAACCCACCGTCCAAGACAACGGCTAAACTCAAGAACAGGACCCGTTCGGGCCTGTTAATTTGCGAAGCTTGCGAAGATGACCAAGGCCTTCATGGGCGTGCGGCTCAAGACGTTCCGGGAGCAGCAGCGATTGACCCAGGCCGCCCTGGCGGCGTCACTGAAGATCTCGCCCAGCTACCTCAACCAGATCGAGAACGACCAGCGCCCGCTGACGGTGCCCGTGCTGCTGCGGCTGCAGGCGGCCCACGGCGTCGACCTGCAGCTGTTCTCCGAGGACGAGAGCGCGCGCCGGCTGAGCGAGATCCAGGCGGTGTTCTCGGACCCGCGCGAGCCCGACGCCGTGCCCCAGGCGGAAGCGAAGGTGGTCGCGTCGCAGCTGCCCGCGGTGGCGAAGGTGCTTCTGCACCTGCACAAGCGGGCGCGCACGGCGGAGGACCGCCTCTCGTCGATCGCCGACACGGACGGCGACCGCAGGGTCGGCGAGTTCGCGCCCGCGCTCCAGCCCTACGAGGAGGTGCGCGAGTTCTTCTATGCGCGCCACCACCACATGGCCATGCTCGACGAGCGCGCCGAGCAGCTGTACGAGACCGCGTTGGCAGGCCTGGCCGGTGCGGCCGGCGCCTCGCACCTGGTCGCACGGCTGCGGGAACGGCTGCAGCAGCAGCACGGCATCGAGGTGCGCGAGACCGCGGCCAGCCGCACCTCCGACCAGGCGCTGCGCAGCTACGACGCGGGCACCCGCACCATCTTCCTGGCCACCGGCATGGACCCCGGCCAGCAGGCCTTCCAGCTGGGCGTGCAGCTCGCCTTCCTGGAGACCGGCGCGCTGATCGACTCCTTCACCACGGCCGATGCGTTCACGACCTCGCAGGCGCGCAGCCTGGCGCGGCTGGGGTTCGCCAACCACTTCGCCGGAGCCCTGGTGCTGCCGAACCGCCGCTTCCAGGATGCGGCCGAGGCACTGCGCTACGACCTCGAGCTGCTGGGCGAGCGCTTCGGCGTCGGCGCCGAGACCATCGGGCACCGCCTCTCCACGATGCACCACGCCCCGGGCCGCGGCATCCCGTTCTTCTTCGTGCGGGTGGACCGCGCCGGCAACGTGTCGAAGCGGCAGTCGACCGGCGACTTCCACTTCTCGCGCCACGGCGGCACCTGCCCGCTGTGGAACGTCTACGAGGCCTTCTCCCAGCCCGGCAAGATCCTCACGCAGCTCTCGCGCATGCCGGACGGCCGCACCTACCTGTGGATCGCGCGCACCGTGGAGCACCGCCGCGGCGGCTACGGCGCCCCCAACCGCATCTTCGCCGTGGCCCTGGGCTGCGACGCGCGCTACGCAGATCGCCTCGTGTACGCCAAGGGCGTCAACCTGGTCGACCCCGACGCCGCCACGCTGATCGGCGCCGGCTGCAAGGTGTGCGACCGCGCGGACTGCGCGCAGCGGGCCTTCCCGCCGCTGGGGCGCACCCTGCAGATCGACGAGAACCAGCGCGGCTTCGCGCCCTACGCCTCGGGCATGTGAAGGGGACCGCCGTGCGCGACATCGACCCGGTCTCCCTGCGCCTGTTCCTGGCCACGCTGGAGGAAGGGAGCATCGCCCGCGCGGCGGCGCGCGAAAGCATCGTGCCGTCCGCCGTCAGCAAGCGCATCTCCGAGATGGAGGCGCAACTGCGCGTGCCCCTGCTCGATCGCGGCGCGAAGGGCGCGCAGGCGACCCCCGCCGGCCAGGCGCTGGCCCATCACGCGCGCCAGCTGCTGCAGTCCATGGACCGCATGCAGCGCGAAATGGCGGGCTACGTCGAGGGCGTGCGCGGCGTGATCAAGGTGCTGGCCAGCGTCACCTCCCTGTCGGGCGAGCTGCCGGCGGACATCCTGCGCTTCCGCGCCGACCGGCCGCAGATCGAGGTCGACGTGGAGGAGCGCGTCACGCCCGCGATCTACCGCGGCGTGCGGGAGGGCCTCGCGGACGTCGGCGTGGCGTCCGAGTTCGCCAGCCATGAGGGCCTGCAGGTCTTTCCCTACCGGCGCTACGTGCTGGCGGCGGTGCTGCCGGCCGGCCACGCCCGCGCGCGGACCCGCGGCGTCGCCTACGCCGACCTGCTGGACGACGACCTGGTGGAGCTGGGCCGCGACAGCGGCATCGCGCAGGTATTCGACGAAGCCGCGCGCGAGGCGCACGCTTCCCGCACGGTGCGGGCTCGCGTCAGCTCCTTCGAGACCATCTGCACGCTGGTCGCGCGCGGCATGGGCGTGGGCGTGGCGCCGCTGTACCTGAAGGCGAGCAAGGAACGCTCCCTGGGCGTGCGCTTCGTGCCGCTGTCGGATCCCTGGGCCCAGCCGCGCAGCTTCGTGGCGGTGCGCGACTTCGACGCCCTGCCGCTGGCGGCGCAGGCCTTCGTCGCCCACCTGCGGGCCAGCGCCGCCGCGGTGGACTGAGGCGGCGTCCGGGTTTGCCCGGGCAATCTCGAAACGAGAAAGCCCCGGTTCCGAAGCATCGCTTGGCGCGCCGGCGGGCGTCGCGGAACATGCGCGTTCCGCGCCGCACGAGATCGCATGACCCAGAATTCCGCCTATCTTTCCGACGACGCCCTGCCCCTGCGCGGCATCAAGGTGCTCGAGCTGTCGCACATGATCATGGGTCCCGCCGGCGGCCTGGTGCTGGCGGACCTGGGCGCCGAAGTGATCAAGGTCGAGCCGCTGGACGGCGACCGCACCCGCCGCCTCAAGGGCTCCGGGATCGGCTACTTCCCGGTGTTCAGCCGCAACAAGCAGAGCCTGGCGGTCGACCTCAAGTCGGCCGAGGGGCAGGCCCTGGTGCGCGAGCTGGCGCACGGCTGCGACATGCTGGTCGAGAACTTCCGCGACGACAGCCTCGCCCAGTACGGCCTCGACTACGCCACCCTGAGCGCCGCCAATCCGCGCCTGATCTACGTGTCGCTCAAGGGCTTCCTGTCCGGCCCCTACAAGCAGCGCACGGCGCTCGACGAGGTCGTGCAGATGATGGGCGGCATGGCCTACATCAACGGCGGCACCGGCGCGCCGCAGCGGGTGGCTCCTTCCGTCAACGACATCCTGGGCGGCACCTTCGGCGTGGTGGGCGCGCTGGCCGCGCTGCACGACCGGCAGCGCACCGGCCGCGGGCGTCACGTCCGCGCGGGCCTGTTCGAGAACAACCTGCTGCTGGTGGCCCAGTTCATCGCGCAGTACCAGCTGACCGGGACCGCGCCCATCCCCATGGGCGACAAGCGCACGCCGCCCTGGGGCGTGTACGACATCTTCAACACCCAGGACGGCCGCGTCTTCGTGGCCGTGGTGAGCGATGCGAATTGGCAGACCTTCTGCCGCGACTTCCTGCCGCCGTCCTTCGGCGAGGACGAACGCCTGCGCACCGCCATCCAGCGTGAAGCGGCCCGCCCCTGGCTGGTGCCGGCCGTTGCCGAAGTCCTCAAGTCCTGGAAGGCGGCCGACCTGTGCGCCGCGCTGGAAGCGTCCGGCCTGTCCTACGGCCCGATCCGCCAGCCGCACGACCTGCTGGACGACCCGCACCTGAACCAGGGCGGCGCCCTGCTGCCCACCACCATGCCCGACGGCCAGCGCGTAGCCGCGGCCGCGTTGCCCATCGAATTCGACGGCCGCAAGGTCGGCAAGCGGCTGGACCCCCAGCCCGTGGGCGCGCAGACCCGCCAGGTCCTGCGCGGCCTGGGCATGGACGAAGCGCGCATCGATGCCCTGGTGCGCCAGGGTGTCGTCGCCGGCTGAGCCCGCCGCAGAACGACACGACCAGAGATCCAGGAGACAAACCATGAACCGCCGCGACTTCAACTTCCTCGCCCTGGCCACGGGCAGCCTGGCCGTCCTGCCCGCCTTCGCGCAGGACTACCCCGCCAAGCCGATCCGCATGATCATCCCGTCCACGCCGGGCGGCGGCACCGACTTCACGGGCCGCCAGATCGCCACCAAGCTGTCGGAGATGAACGGCTGGTCGGTGGTGCCGGACAACCGGCCCGGCGCAGGCACGGCCCTGGGCCTGGCGGAGGCCGCGCGGGCCAGGCCCGACGGCTACGAGCTGGTGATCGCGCAGTCCGACAACGTCTCGCTGATCCCGCTGCTGATGAAGGTCGCCTACGACCCGGTCAAGGACCTCACGCCGGTCGCGCTGTGCGCCGTCACGCCGCTGGTGATCCTGATCAACGAGAACTCGCCGTACAAGACGCTCGCCGACCTGATCAAGGCGGCCAAGGCGCAGCCCGGCAAGCTGACCTACGGCACCTCCGGCACCGGCGGCGGCGTGCACATCGCGATGGAACTGCTGCAGCTGACCGCGGGCGCCAGGATGCAGCACGTCCCCTACAAGGGCTCGACGCCTGCCTTGGCCGACCTCGTGGGCGGTCACCTGAACTTCGCCGGCTCCTCGATCTCGTCGGCCGCCGGCCTGATCCACTCCGGCAAGGTGCGCGCGCTCGCCGTGACCTCCGCGAAGCGCAACGCCAGCCTGCCCGACGTGCCGGCCGTCGCCGAGTCCGGCTACAAGGACTTCAATGCCGTCAGCTTCTACGGCGTGATGGGCCCCGCGGGCATCCCGGCGCCCATCGTCGCGCGCCTGAACGCGGACATCAACAGGATCCTCCAGCGCCCCGACGTGAAGACCGCGTTCCAGGCGCAGGGCTTCGACGCCGGCGGCGGTACGCCCGAGGAATTCGCCGCCCTCATCCGCAGCGAGATCCAGAAGTCGCGCGACATCATCAAGACCGCCGGCATCAAGGTCGAATGAGCACGCCCGACGACACCGTCACCGTCTGCGAAGTCGGGCCGCGCGACGGCCTGCAGATGGCGCAGGGCCGCATGGCCACGGAGGTGAAGCTGCGCTGGATCCGGCAGCTCGCCGAGTCCGGGCTGCGGGAGATCGAGGTGGGCAGCTTCGTTTCGCCGCGGCTGGTCCCGCAGATGGCCGACACGGCCGACGTCGTGCGCGGGGCGCTGGCCATCGAGGGCCTGACGGTGTGCGCCCTGGCCTGCAACCTCAAGGGCGCGATCGCGGCCCACGAGGCCGGCGCGCACGTCGTCGCGATCCCGATCTCGGTGAGCGACACGCATAGCCGCGCCAACGTGAACAAGGGCACCGACGCGCAGGTCGAGATGGTGCGCAGCATCGTCGACTGGGTCCGGGCGCAGCAGCGGCCGATGCGCATCGACGTCGCGGCCGCCACCGCGTTCGGCTGTTCGATGGAGGGCGACGTGCCGCGCCGGCGGGTGGCGCAGGTTGCCGCGGCGCTGGCGGCCACCGGCGCCGACCGCGTGGCGCTGGCCGACACCGTGGGCTATGCCCACCCGGCCCTAGTGCGCGACACGGTGCGCGAGGTGCAGGACGCCATCGGCGCGCGCCTGGCGAAGCTGCACCTGCACGACACCATGGGACTCGGGCTGGCCAACGCGCTGGCCGGCCTGGAACAGGGCATCCGCGAGTTCGACGCCTGCCTGGCGGGCCTGGGCGGCTGCCCCTTCGCGCCCGGCGCCTCCGGCAACATCGTCACCGAGGACCTGGTGTTCATGCTGGAGAGCATGGGCCACGCGACGGGCATCGCCCTGCCGCGCCTGCTGGAAGCCCGCGCGCTGCTGCGCGAGTCGCTGCCGGAGGAGCCCATGCGCAGCGGCGTCGCCGCGGCGGGGATCCCGCGCACTTTCCGGACGCTGCAGGCGGCCGCCTGAGGCGGGCGGCCGGCGCGCTCAGCCCGCGACGGGGCGCGCCACCGGCTCGGCCTGCGCCAGCATCGCCGACAGCGCCTGGCAGCGGCCGCGCAGCGCCGCCATCTCCTCCAGGGGCGCGGCTTCCTCCAGCTCGCGGCTCGCGCGGCTGGCATCCCGGAAGCCGTACATCGCGAGGCTGCCCGCGAGCTTGTGCGCGGTGACACGGATCGCTTCGCGCTGCCCCTGGGCCGCGGCACTCTCCAGTTCGTCGGTGAGCTGGCGCCGCGAGGACAGGAACTCGGGCATCAGCGTCATCAGGCCGGTGTCGACCAACACGCGGTGGTCCGCCTTGTGTGCCCCATTCCCTGCATCGGCCGGATCGCGCCCGAGCAGCGCGGCGAACACCTCCTCGCGCGACGAAGGCTTGGCCAGGTACATGTCGAAGCCCGCCTGCAGGCAACGCTGGCGCGTCGCGTCGTCGTCGTGCGCGGAGAAGGCCGCGATGATGCTGGGGGCCTCTCCGCGCTGCTGCTGCAGCGCGCGGATCGCCCGGGCGGCCTCGAAGCCGTCCATGACGGGCATCTCCACGTCGAGGAAGATCACGTCGGGACGCTCGGCGCGGATCATTTCCAGCGCCGCGCGCCCGTTCACGGCCGTGCGCACGCTCAGCGGCGGAGTGGGCAGCTGGCTCTTGAGCACGACGATGTTGTACTCGTCGTCGTCCACCAGCAGCACCGACAGCGCGGGCAGTTGCTGCGCGCCGCGGGCGGGATCCGGCGGGATGGTGTTGCCTTCGGGGCTGCGGGCCGGCGCGGCCGCATGCCAGAGGGGCAGGCGCAACGACAGCGTCGTGCCCTCGGCGCAGGACGTCATGCGCAGCGACCCGCGCTGCACCCGCGCCATCAGGCGCGCCGAATAGGCGCCCAGCCCGGAGCCATCGGCCTTGCCGTGCGTGGCGTACTTCTCGAAGAAGCGGCCGCGGACCTCCTCGGGCACCTGGCCCGCATTGTGGATGTCCAGCCCCGCGGCGTCGCCGTTGGCGTCGCTCACGCGCTTCAGGGTGACACGCACGACGCCATCCTCGGGCGACGCCTCGAGCGCGTTCTTCAGCAGGTTGGCGATCGTGGAGTAACACAGGAGTTCCTCGCCCTGCGCGTAGACGGCGCGCCGCGGCAGCTCCAGCGCGAGCCGCACGTTCTTGGAACGGGCATGCGCGTGCAGTTCGCGCACCACGGTCTGCACCAGCGCGGCGAGGTCCACTGCCTGCGCCCGCAGCCGATAGCTGCCCTCCTCCATGCGGAACAGGTCCAGCGAGAGGTTGACCAGCGACAGCACGCGCAGCGCGGCGCGTTCCACGACGCCGAGCAGTTCGTCCTCTTCCGCGTCCGGCCGGCGGCGCTCGCGCAGCAGCCGCGGCACCGAGGCGATGCTGGCCAGCGGCGTCTTCAGGTCGTGGCGCGCGATGCGCTCCATCTCCTCGCGCAGGCGGAAGGCCTCGCGCAGCGCGGTGTTCTGCTCCTCCAGCTGCCGCACCAGCGCATCGAGCTTGTCGCGCTGCTCGGTCTCCCTGTCATGCTGGGCGTCGGCGATGTGGGAAAAGATGTTGCTGAAGATCACCAGCAGGCCCAGCGTCACGGCGACGCGGGTGGTGATCTCGGCCCCGAGGTGGATCCAGGCCAGCGGGATCGTCACGACCACCAGCGTCAGGTTGAAGACGTTCGCCTTGCGCCGCGGCAGCATGAAATGGAACAGCAGGATGCCCGGGTAGACCCACAGCACGCCGATCAGGCCGTGGTTGTACATGGCCGTGGCGAGGCCCAGGAGCGAGGCCACGAAGATCGCCGTGGGCGGCACGACGGGCGGGCGATGGCGCGCGATCGACAGCGCATTCGCCAGCAGGCACAGCATGAAGGCGGTGGTGGCGATGCCCAGGAGGATGCGGTCCTGGTAGAAGTTGTTGACCGTGAACGGCCCGAGCAGCAGCGTGCCCGCCACGGACAAGCCGAGGAAGATCTTCTGCCGGTGCGCCTCGACGAACCCGGCACCGAACTCGCGCGCTGGCTCCGCGCCCGCCAAGGGGGGCGCCGCGCGTGACGCGTGGTCGATCTGGCCCATTAGGCTCCCCTTCCCTCTCTCTGCGGAACATTATGGAGGGCTCCGTGCGCGCATGCAAAGTCCGGGAACACCCCAGCTCCTGGTTGGACTGGCGGCGACCGCCGAAGGACCCGCAGGACCGCATCCAGCCCCTTCGCCGCGCCGCCTGTCGGGGCGCTGCGCTGGCGGCCGCCGCAGCCGGCGCGGCCCTGGCGGTGGGCGAGCGGAGCTTGCCCACCCTACGAGAATCGGCCGTGGATCCCCGCCTTCGCGGAGATGAGGGGGTTCAGAAAGCCGCGATGCCCGTCTGCGCCCGCCCCAGGATCAGCGCATGGATGTCGTGCGTGCCCTCGTAGGTGTTCACCACTTCCAGGTTCACCAGGTGGCGGGCCACGCCGAACTCGTCGCTGATGCCGTTGCCGCCCATCATGTCGCGCGCGACGCGGGCGATGTCCAGCGCCTTGCCGCAGGAGTTGCGCTTCATGATGGAAGTGATCTCCACCGACGCCGTGCCCTCGTCCTTCATGCGGCCCAGGCGCAGGCAGCCTTGCAGGCCCAGCGTGATCTCGGTCTGCATGTCGGCCAGCTTCTTCTGCACCAGCTGGTTGGCGGCCAGCGGGCGACCGAACTGCTTGCGGTCCATGACGTACTGGCGGGCGCGGAACCAGCAGTCCTCCGCCGCGCCGAGCGCGCCCCAGGCGATGCCGTAGCGCGCCGAGTTCAGGCAGGTGAACGGGCCCTTCAGGCCGCGCACTTCGGGGAAGGCGTTCTCCTCGGGGCAGAACACGTCCTCCATCACGACCTCGCCGGTGATCGACGCGCGCAGGCCCACCTTGCCGTGGATCGCGGGCGCGGACAGGCCCTTCCAGCCCTTTTCCAGCACGAAGCCGCGGATCGCGCCCTCGTCGTCCTTGGCCCAGACCACGAACACGTCGGCGATCGGCGAGTTGGTGATCCACATCTTGCTGCCCGTGAGCTTGTAGCCGCCGTCGACCTTGCGCGCGCGCGTGATCATGCTGGCGGGGTCGGAGCCGTGATTCGGCTCGGTCAGGCCGAAGCAGCCGATCCACTCGCCGGTGGCCAGCTTGGGCAGGTACTTCTGCCTGGTCTGCTCGTTGCCGAACTCGTTGATCGGCACCATCACCAGCGAGGACTGCACCGACATCATCGAGCGGTAACCGGAATCGACGCGCTCCACTTCGCGCGCGACCAGGCCGTAGCAGACGTAGTTGAGGCCCGCGCCGCCGTACTGCTCGGGGATGGTGGCCCCCAGCAGGCCCAGCTCGCCCATCTCGCGGAAGATGGTCGCGTCGGTCTTCTCGTGGCGGAAGGCCTCCAGCACGCGGGGGGCCAGCTTCTCCTGGCAGTAGGCGTGGGCGGCGTCGCGCACCGCGCGTTCGTCGTCGCTGATCTGCCGGTCCAGCAGCAGCGGGTCGGCCCATTGGAAGGCGGCTTTGGTCTTGGCCATGGAGAACTCCGGTGGGGGGTCAGGACGGCAACACCGCCGTCGCTTCGATTTCGACCTTGGCACGGTCCTCGATCAGCGCCTTCACCTCCACCGCGGTCATGGCGATGGTGTAGCTGCCGATGATGTCGCGGAATGCCTGCCCCACCTCGCGCGAGGCGGCCAGGTATTCGCGCTTGTCGGTCACGTACCAGGTCATCCTGACGACATTCTCGCCGCTGGCGCCCGCGGCCTCCAACACGTCGGCGACATTCCGCAGCGCCTGCCGCGCCTGCCCGCCGAAGTCATCGGTGTGGAAGACGCCGTCGGCGTCCCAGCCGATCATGCCGGCGATGAAGAGCATGCGGCCTTCCGCCACCACGCCGTTGGCGTAACCCTTGGGACGCGGCCAGCCCGCGGGCAGGACGGCTTGCGGCTTCGTGTCGCGGCTCATCCCCGCACCTCCCTGAGCAGTTCGCGCGCGATGATCAGCTGCTGCACCTCGGTGGCGCCCTCGTAGATGCGCAGGCTGCGGATCTCGCGATACAGCTGTTCCACCACCTCGCCGCGCTTCACGCCGAGGCCGCCGAACATCTGCACCGCGGCGTCGATCACCTGCTGCGCCCCTTCGGTGGCGGTCATCTTGGCCATCGCGGCCTCCTTGGTGACGCCCTGCCCCTGGTCGCGCAGCCAGGCGGCGCGATAGACCAGCAGCGCGGAGCTGTCGATGGTGGTCGCCATCTGCGCCAGCCTGGCCTGGGTCAGCTGGAAATCGGCGAGCGTCTGGTTGAACATCTTGCGCGTGGTCGCGCGCTGCAAGGCCTCGTCCATCGCGCGCCGGGCGAAGCCCAAGGCCGCGGCGGCCACCGAGGTGCGGAACACGTCCAGCGTGCGCATCGCCACCTTGAAGCCCTCGCCCGCCGCGCCGATGCGCTGAGACAGCGGCACGCGGCAGCTGCGAAAGCGCAGCCGCGCCAGCGGATGCGGCGCGATCACCTCGATGCGCTCGGCGATCTCGAGGCCGGGCGTGTCCTGGTCGACGATGAAGGCGGAGATGCCGCGCGGCCCCGGCGCCTCGCCGGTGCGGCAGAACACGACGTAGAAGTCCGCGATGCCGCCATTGGAGATCCAGGTCTTCTCGCCTTCCAGCACCGCGTGGTCGCCCTCGATGTGCGCCGCGCACTGCAGGTTGGCGACGTCGGAGCCGGCATCGGGCTCGGACAGCGCGAAGGCGGCGATCGCCTCGCCCCTGGCCACGCGCGGCAGGTACTTCTCCTTCTGCTGCGGCGTGCCCTGCAGGCTGATGGCGCCGGAGCCCAGCCCCTGCATCGCGAAGGCGAAGTCGGCCAGGCCGTTGTGATAAGCGAGGGTTTCGCGCGCGAGGCAGATGGCGCGCGTGTCGATCACCTCCTGCTCGCCCCAGGCGCCGCCGACGGCGTGGCGCAGCCAGCCGCCCTCGCCCAGCCTGCGCACCAGCGTGCGGCACGCCGCGTCGACGTCGGGGCCGTGCACTTCCGCGACGTGCTCGCGCGCCCAGCCATCGAGTTCGGCGGCGAAGATGCCGTGCCTCTCCTCCAGGAAGGGCCAGTCGAGATGGGCCAGTTCACGCATCTCAGTTCCCTTCGAACTTCGGCTTCTGCTTCGCCACGAAAGCCTCGTAGGCCCGCGTGAAATCCTGCGTCAGCATGCACAGGGCCTGCGCCTGCGCCTCGGCCTCGATCGCCTGTTCGAGGGTCATGGCCCATTCCTGGTGCAGCATGGTCTTGGTGATGCCGTTGGCGAAGGTGGGCCCCTGCGCCAGCTCTCGCGCCAGCGCCTGCGCCTGTTCCAGCAGGTGCTCGGGCTGGCAGGTCCGGTTGAAGAAGCCCCAGCGCTCGCCTTCCTCCCCGCTCATCGAACGTCCCGTGAACAGCAGCTCGCTGGCGCGGCCCTGGCCGATGATCCGCGGCAGCATCGCGCAGGCGCCCATGTCGCAGCCGGCGAGTCCCACGCGGTTGAAGAGGAACGCCGTCTTGCTGCGCGCCGTGCAGAGGCGCAGGTCGGAGGCCATCGCGACGATCGCGCCGGCACCGGCGCAGACGCCATCGACCGCCGCGACGATAGTCTGCGGGCACGCCCGCATCGTCTTGACGAGATCGCCGGTCATGCGGGTGAACATCAGCAGCTCCGGCGCCTCCAGCCGCACCAGCGGGCCGATGATCTCGTGCACGTCGCCGCCCGAGCAGAAGTTGTCGCCGGCACCCACGACGACCACGGCGTGCACGTCGGTCGCGTATTTCAGCTGGCCGAAGAGGTCCCGCAGTTCCGCGTACGAGTCGAAGGTGAGCGGGTTCTTGCGCTCGGGCCGGTTCAGCGTGACGGTGGCCACGCCCTCCTGCACCTGCCACAGGAAGTGCTGCGCGCGGTAGCCCGCGAGCTGCCTGCGGTTGCCGGCGGCCAGCGCGGGATCGACGCGCTCAGTTGAATCGTTCATTCGTCGTCTCCTGGGCCTGGGCGCGCTCGCGTTCCAGGTTGCGTTCGAGCTGGATCTTGCCGGAGAGGTATTGCTTCGGCCAAGGCACGTCACGGTAGCCGATCTTCGCCGCCTCCAGCAACGCCCAGGCCGGATTCGCCAGATGCGGCCTGGCGACCGCGCAGAGGTCGGCGCGGCCCGCCGCGATGATGCTGTTCACGTGGTCGGCTTCCGAGATCGCACCGACGGCCATGGTGGCGATGCCCGCCTCGTTGCGGACGCGGTCGGCGAACGGCGTCTGGTACATGCGACCGTACACCGGATGCTGCTGCTTCGACACCTGCCCGGAGGAGCAGTCGATCAGGTCGGCGCCGGCCGCCTTGAAGGCACGCGCGATCTCCACCGCATCGTCCGGCGTGATGCCGCCGGGCACCCAGTCGTGCGCGGAGATGCGCACCGACATCGGCAGGTGCGCCGGCCACACTTCGCGCATGGCGCGGAACACTTCGAGCGGAAAGCGCAGGCGGTTGGCGAGTCCGCCCCCGTAGTCGTCGGTGCGCTGGTTGGTCAGCGGCGAAATGAAGCCGGACAGCAGGTAGCCGTGGGCGCAGTGCAGCTCCAGCCAGTCGAAGCCGGCTTCGGCGGCGTAGCGCGCGCTGCGCACGAAGTCCTCGCGCACGCGGTCCATGTCGGCGCGCGTCATCGCCCGCGACCAGTCGCTCACGCCGTCGAGATACTGCTGCGGCGAGGCCGAAACCAGCGGCCAGTTGCCGGAAGCGAGCGGCAGGTCCTCGCCCTCCCAGGGCACGCGGGTGGAGCCCTTGGGTCCGGCGTGACCGAGCTGCATCGCGATCTTCGCGCCGGTGTTCGCATGCACGAAATCGACGATGCGCTTCCAGCCGTCTCGCTGCTGCGCGTTCCACAGGCCCGGGCAGCCGGGCGTGATGCGAGCGTCGGAGCTGGTGCAGGTCATCTCCGCCACCACCATGCCGGCGCCGCCCATGGCGCGGGCGCCCAGGTGCACCAGGTGGTAGTCGGCGGGCAGGCCGTCGACGCAGGAGTACTGCGCCATCGGCGAGACGACCACGCGGTTCTTCAGCGTCACGCCGCGCAGCGTGAAGGGCGTGAACATCGGAGGGGTCGACTGCGCCCCTGCCTCGCGACGAGCGCCGGAGCGCTCGGCGATCCAGTCCTCGTACCGTTCCACGTAAGCCTTGTCGCGCAGGCGCAGGTTCTCGTGGCTGATGCGCTGGCTGCGCGTGAGCAGCGAATAGGCGAACTGCTCCGGCGGCAGGTTGACGTAGCGCGCCACGTTCTCGAACCACTCGGTGGAATTGCGCGCGGCGTTCTGGATCTTCAGCACTTCGACGCTGCGTACCGCTTCGTAGTCGCGCAGGGCCTGCGCGAGGTCGCGCGGCGAACGCGAAATGCTGCGCGCCAGCTCGATCGCATCCTCCAGCGCCAGCTTGGTGCCCGATCCCACCGAGAAATGCGCGGTGTGCGCCGCATCGCCCATCAGCACCACCGGCGCGCGGCCGTTGTGGTGCACCCAGGCGCCGCAGACCACGCGCGGGAACTGGATCCACTGCGCCGACCCGCGCAGGTGACTGGCATTGGACATCAGGCGGTGGCCACCGAGGTATTTCGCGAACACCTTCTCGCAGAATGCGATCGCCTCTTCCTTCTCCATCCTGTCGAGGCCGGCCTTGCGCCAGGTCTCCTCCGGCGTCTCCACGATGAAGGTCGAGGTCTCGCCGTCGAACTGGTAGGCGTGCGCCTGGAACCAGCCGTGCGGCGTTTCCTCGAAGGCGAAGGTGAAGGCGTCGAACTTCCGGTGCGTGCCCAGCCAGACGAAGCGGCACTTGCGCAGGTCGATGTCCGGCCGGTAGCTGTCGGAATACCTGGTGCGGATGCGGCTGTTGAGGCCGTCGCTCGCGATGATCAGGTCGGCATCGGGATATTCCTCGTCGCCCTGCACGTCGCGCTCGAACAGCAGTTCGACACCGAGGTCCTCGCAGCGGCGCTGCAGGATGTTGAGCAGGCGCTTGCGTCCGATGCCGCAGAAACCGTGGCCGCCGGACACCACCTGGTGCCCGCGGATGTTCACCTCGATGTCGTCCCAGTGGTTGAAGGCACCCAGGATCTCGCCGGCGGTCTCGGCGTCGGCCGCCTGCAGGTTGCCCAGGGTCTGGTCGGAGAACACGACGCCCCAGCCGAAGGTGTCGTAGGGCCGGTTGCGCTCGACCACCCGGATGCGGTGCGACGGGTCCTGCTTCTTCATGAGCAACGCGAAGTACAGGCCCGCCGGGCCGCCGCCGATGCAGACGATGTTCATGGTTGCTCCAAGCCTGGATATTTTAAGTTTAAAGCTTCTGGACGCAAGCCCGCAAGTCGCGCCGCTGCGGCCCGCGCAGGTCAGGCCGGGCCGCCGAACTCCGCGTCCAGCCGGGCCAGCTCCGCGTCCAGCGCCAGCACTGCGGCATCCAGCGCTGGCCAGTGGCCGTCCCACGCGGCGGCGGTCACCAGCTGGCAGACCTCGTCCATGCCGTGCGCGTGGACCATCCGGCTGGCGCCGATCATGCGATGCATGACCGCGCGGACCGCCTCCAGGTCGCTCCGTCCCAGGGCTTCGTGCAAGGCGGCGCGGTCCTCGCGCGCACTGAGAACGTAGGCGCCCACGATGGCCCGGATCCGCTGCGGATCGGCGCCCCACACGGACCCCAGGCGGGCCGTGTCGATGCAGGGACGGCCGCCAGGCGCCGGCGCCGGTTCAGGCGCCGCCGGCGGCGCGATCGCGGCGCGCGGCGCGACCTCGGCCACCGGCGGCACGGGCGCCGGCAGCCAGGCTTGCAGCCGGTGCAGCATCTCGCGCAGCGGCACCGGCTTGAACACGACGTCGTCCATGCCGGCCTCCCGGCACTTCTCCACCTCGCCTTCCAGCGCCATCGCGGTGCAGCCGATGACGGGCGTGCGCCGCCGGCCGCTCGCCGCTTCCTGCTCGCGGATGCGATGCGCCAGCTCGTAGCCGCTCAGGCCCGGCATCTGGCAGTCCGTGAGCACGAGACCGAAGCGGCCGCTTTCCCACAGGGCCAGTCCCTGCAGGCCGTCGACGGCGGCTTCGGCGGCGTAGCCGAGCGACTCGACCTGTTGCTGCATCAGCAGGCGGTTCACCGGGTGGTCGTCGACGAGAAGGATCAGCGTGCCTTCGGCCTGCGCCTGCGCAACCGCCGGCGCACGACGCAGCCCGCCCACGATCTGCCGCAGGTCCGCCATCTCCTGCGCGGCCGACGGCGGCAGCAGTTCCGCCGCCGCCGTGCGGACCTGCAACTCCAGCGTGAGCGTGGTGCCCCGCCCCAGCTCGCTCGCGAGGCGGACCGTTCCGCCCATGAGCTCCGCGAGCCGGCGCGAAATGGTCAGGCCCAGGCCGGTGCCGCCCGCCGCCGCCTGCGCGCCGGCAGTCGCCTGCACGAAGGGTTCGAACAGGCGCTCCTGCTCCTCGGGGGCGATGCCGACGCCGGTGTCGGTGACCGAGACGCGCAGCTGCTGCACGCCCTCGCCGCCGGCCAGCACTTCGGCGCGCAGGTGCACGTGCCCTTGCGGCGTGAACTTCACGGCATTGCTGACGAAGTTGTTGAGGATCTGCCGCAGCCGCAAGGCATCGACCCACACGGCGGGGGCCACCGCCGGATCGAGCGTGACCGATAGGGTCACGCCCTTCCTGCTCGCGACCGCGGCGTGGATGTTGCGGATCTCCTCCAGGATGCAGGCGACCGACGCCGGCTCCTCCCGCAACTCCAGCTTCCCGGCCTCGATCTTCGAAAGGTCCAGGATGTCGTCGATGATGCGCAGCAGGGCCCGGCCCGACTCGCCGATCACGCCCAGCGCGCCCCGCTGCTTGGGGTCGAGCGGGCCGAGCCCGAGCAGCTCCAGCATGCCCAGCATGCCGTTCATGGGCGTGCGGATCTCGTGGCTCATGGTGGCCAGGAAGGCGCTGCGGGCGCGGCTGGCGCGCTCGACCTCCTCGGCGCGCGCGCGCAGCGCTTCGTGCAGCGCGGCGATCTCGCGCTCGCGGGCACGCGCCTCGGTCACGTCCTCGGCGATGCCCAGCAGGTGGGTGCGCCGCCCGGTCTCGTCCACCAGCGGGATCTTCTTCGTGTGCAGCAGCCGCAGGCCGTCGCGAGCGGACTGGAGTTGCTCTTCGGGGATGTCGAGGATCTTGCCCGCCGCGAGCACCTCGCGGTCTTTGGCCACGAAGAAATCGGCGTCCTCGCGCGGGAAGAAGTCGTAGTCGGTCTTGCCCAGGATGGCCTCTTCCGACAACCCGGTGAGCTGCTGGCCCGCGAGGTTCAGGCGCACGAAGCGCAGGTGCGTCGCCTCCTTGACGAAGATCATGTGCGGGATGTTCTGCACCACCGATTCCAGGAAGCGGTGGGCGGCCGCGGATTCCGCGGAGCGCCGGCGCAGCACGCGTTCCGCCTGCACGCGCGCAGTCATCTCGCGCCGGATCGCGACAAACACCGCGCCCAGCACGACGGCCGCGGCGACCAGCGCGAGCACCGTCATGGCGAGGGTGCGCTGGCGGCCGCGCGTCAGTACGCCCGCGCGCTGCTCCTCCTCGATCCGCTCGAGTTCATCCAGGCGTTCCATCGCTTGCCGGACGGTTGCCATCGCGGCCTCCGTGCGCGGGTCCATGGAGTCGCGCAGCCGCCCGGTGCCCTCGCTGACGGCGTCCAGTTCCTCCTGCAGCAAGCGGGCGAGGCGAGCAACGGACGTATCGAGGGCGGCCACCGCTGCGCGGCCTTCCACCGCCACCGGCACGATGGTCAGCAGCCGGCGTGCGCGCGTGAGGGTCTCCACCTTCTCGGCCCAGGCATCCGCCACTTCGTGGCCAGCGCCGGCGAGGATGCGTCGCTGCGTGAAGATGGCATCGGCGAGCGCCGCATAGAGGTCCGTGAGGTGCCCGCGGAACACCTTGACCTGCTCCAGCCGCTCCGCATGGCGGGCATACTCCTCCGCCGAGCGGTACGCAAGGCCGCCGACCGCGATCAGCAGGACGAGGGCCATCACGAAGCTTGCCATGACCTTCACCTGGATCGCGTCCTGCAGGAAACGCAGGCTGCGGGAGCCGCCCCAGAACCGGTAGTGCGCGATCCAGGTGCCCAGACCGAGGAGGAGGAAAGCGAGCGCGGTGTGGATCGCGACCGGCGGGGCCCACGCATCGGTCCGGATTTCGGCGGCGCCCCAGAGATAGCCCGTCATCGACACCAGCCCGATCACCCCGGCCGCTCCCGCGCCGATGTTGACCACGGCGCCGAGGCGGGCGAAGGGCAGCGCGGCCAGCGCCGTGCCGAGGAATGCGAAAGCCGCCGCGCTGTAGGGCGACATGCGGCCCTTGATCCTGTTGTAGGCATTCGCGTTGTCGCGCACCAGCGACTCGTCGATGCCGAGATCGACGCCGAACACGTATTGCGCCGCCGTGGCGACGCCCAGGACGGCGACCATCACGCCCAAGGCTTGTGCAAACCCTCGCCGGCCCTCCCGCATCCGGCCGCCCTCGCGCGCGGCGTGCAGCAGGAGCGCCATGCCCGAGAGCACGAGCGCGACCGCCGTGTTGGCCTTCATCTCCACCGCGCCCGGAAGCACGCTGCGCAGCCCGGGAACGTCGAAAATCCACCCGAACAGCACCAGCAGCCCGACCAGCAGGGAAAAAGCGCCACAGGCGCGCACCAGCATCGCCGATGCCGCCCGGATCAACCTGTACTGGTGCCGCGTGGTGCGCGCATCGTGCGCCACCGTGGCCCCTGCCGGCAGTTCTGACTCCACTGATCCTTTCCAGCACCCTGCCACGGGCGCTCCCAGCCGTTGCAGAATACAAGGAGCCGTGTCGCAATGGGGGCGCTCTGGAACAATGAATGACATGACTGCCACACTGCAGACAGTCCGCTTCCTCATCGTCGAGGACCACGCGTTCCAGCGCCAGATGCTGGAACAGCTGCTGCGCTCCCTCGGCGCGACGGAGATCCGGTCCGCCGCCAACGGGGCCAAGGCCGTGGGCATGCTGCGCGACTCGCCCGATGTCGACATCGTGATCAGCGACGTGTCCATGCCCGAGGTCGACGGCATCGAACTCATCCCGATGCTGGCCAGGCTCGCACCGGGTGCGTCGCTACTGCTGGCGAGCGTGGAGGACTGGGCCCTGAACGTGGGCAAGGCCATCGCCGAGAAGCACCGTATTCCCCTGCTCGGCGTGCTGCGCAAGCCGCTCGCGCCGGACAATCTGCGCCCCCTGCTGGAGGCCTACCTGGCCGGGGCCAAGGCCGCCGACCCTCCCCTCTAGGCTTCCAGGGAAGCGAGCGCCAGGCCTTCGTGGGCCCTGCGCATCACCTCGCGCGGCGGTTCGCCCTTCAGCCGGTGGTCGCTCCACACCTGGCGCCAACGCCGCGCGCCCGGCAGGCCGTTGTACAGGCCCATGAAGTGACGCGCGACCGAATGCCAGGGCGTGCCGCGCGCGGCATGTTCGCGCTCCATGTATGCGACCATCGACGCTTCGACCTCCTCGCGCCGCAGCGCCGAGGGGGCCTCGCCGTAATAGAGCGCATCCCAGCGGGCGAGCCACCAGGGATGGTGGTAGGCCTCGCGGCCGACCATCACGCCGTCCAGGTGGTCCAGTTCGGCGTGCATCACGGCGTCCGAGGTCACGCCGCCGTTGATCGCGATCACCAGTTGCGGAAACTCCTGCTTCAGGCGGCGCACGAGCTCGTAGCGCAGCGGAGGGACCTCGCGGTTCTCCTTGGGCGACAGGCCTTTCAGCCAGGCATTGCGGGCGTGGACGAGGAAGACACCGCAACCGGCTTCGGCCACCGTGCCGACGAAGTCACGCACGAATTCGTAGCTCTCCACCTTGTCGATGCCGATGCGGTGCTTCACCGTCACGGGCACGTCCACCGCGTCGACCATCGCCTTGACGCAATCGGCCACCAGCTTCGGTTCGGACATCAGGCAGGCCCCGAAAGCGCCGCGCTGCACGCGTTCGCTGGGGCAGCCGCAGTTCAGGTTGATCTCGTCGTAGCCCCACTGCGCGCCGAGTTTCGCGGCGTGCGCGAGGTCGGCCGGCTCGCTGCCCCCGAGCTGCAGGGCCACGGGATGTTCGGTCTCGTCGAAGTCGAGGTGCCGCGGCACGTCGCCATGCAGCAGCGCGCCCGTGGTCACCATCTCGGTGTACAGGCGGGTGCGGCGGCTGAGGAGGCGATGGAAGTAACGGCAGTGGCGGTCGGTCCAGTCCATCATCGGCGCCACGCTCGTTCGCCAGCCATCGGATCGTTGATTCATAAGGACATTTCGGGAGGGATCGGCACAGCAGACATCATGCGTGCGCGGCTCCATGCCCTGCATTTTCACAGCTGTCCAACGGCTGGTGCCAGGCAAACGTCGTCGTGCCCCGGCCCCTTACCCCTTCGCATCCGCTCCGCGCAGCTTCTCCGGCAGGACAAATCGGCTGATGAGGCCGGCAAGCGACTCGGCCTGCTCCGTCAGGCGAAGGGAGGCGACGGAGGACTGCTCCACCAGCGCGGCGTTCTGCTGGGTGGCATCGCTCACGCGCGCCATGGCGCCGTTGACTTCGGAGATGCCTTCGCGCTGCGACCGGGTCGCCTCGGCGAGTTCATGGATCGTGCCCGCCACCGCCTTCATGGATTCGACCACTCCCGCGATGGTTTCGCCGACCTTCGCGGCGAGCGAAGCGCCCGCCTGCACGGATTCGTCCGAGCGCGACACGCGATTGTTCACGTCGCGCGCCGCGCCGGCCGCGCGCAGGGCGAGTTGCCGCACCTCGGCCGCGACCACCGCGAACCCTCTCCCGTGCTCGCCCGCGCGGGCGGCCTCGACGGCGGCATTGAGCGCCAGCAGGTTGGTCTGGAATGCGATCCCGTCGATGAGGGCGACGATCTCCGCGATCTGCTGCGATTCCTGCTGGATCCCCTGCATGCGCCCGACCAGGCCCGCGACCAGCTCGCCTCCGGCCACTGCATCCTCGGCGGCGCGGCCGGCCAGGACCTGGACTTCCCCGAGCGCGGCACCCGAGGCCTGCAGCGTGGACGTGATCTGCACGATCGCGACGGCCGTGCGGTCGAGGCTGCCCGCGGTTTCCTCGGTTCGCTGGGAGAGATCCTGGTTGCCGCATGCCATCTCCTGCGCTGCAGAGTGCAGGCTGCGCGCGGATGTGCCCACGTTCGCCACCAGCGCCCGCAGGTTGTCCTGCATCTGCGCCAGGGCCCCGAGAAGCCGTCCGGCCTCGTCGCGCGAGTGACCCTCGATCTCCCGGGCGAGATCGAAGTCCGCCACTCGCGCCGCGGCCTGGCTCGCGAACGAGATCGGGTGCGAGATCCGCGCCGACAGCCACCGCGCGAGCACGGCGCTCACCAGCAACGCGGCAAGCGCAAAGCCTGCGAGACCCCAGCGGGCCTCCACGCTGCGGTCGTGAATGCCGGCGGCCGAGGCGTCGATGGCCTCGCGCTGGGTCGCTGCCATGGCGTCGACCGCCCGCAGGAGATCCGACGACGCCGGCACGAAGCGTCCTTCGTATTCCTTGCGGATGGTCTCGGTCATGTTGGTGTCGACAGCCGCGACCAGGCCGCGCACGGCCTTGTCGAACCCCGCATCGCTCGCGACTGCTGCAGCCACGCGCTCCCGCGCCGCTTCCTCCTGCGCCTGCAGCCCCATGCGTTCGAGCAGCGCGCGGTACTCGCGCCGGGTGGCCTGCGCATCGCGGGCCAGCGCCTCCTGCACTCCGGGCTCCGAGCTGAGCGACATGGCCTTGTAGCGCTCCGCGGTCAAGGCGACGAGCCGGTAGGCCTCGGCCGCGTTGCGCTCCGCGGCGAGCCTCCGCTGCACGACGTCCTTCGTGGCGGCGTCGACGCGCAGGAGTGCGAGGGAACCCAGCGCGGCACCGAGGACGCAAAGCACCACGATCACGAAGAACGAGAGGCCCAGCATCCGGCCGAGGATGCTGGCTGGACGGTGAGGCAGTTGGGCGGGCACGGATGGAGCGGCTTGCATGGAGCGCCTAGCCTAGGATCCATTTGTGACAAGGTGTAGGCAGACGGCTGAGGCATCGCTGACGGCGGCCTCGCGGCGCCAGCACGCAGGCCGCGCCTGCTGCATGACAATGGGGGCGCGGTACCTCCCAGGCCAGCATGAGAACCATCATCGTGCAGTTGACGGACCTCCACCTCCGGCCGCCCGGAGAGCTGGCCGAGGGCAGGATCGACACCGCGCGCTTCCTGCAGCAGGCGGTCGCGGCCGTGCTGGCACTGCCGCAAACGCCGCACGCATGGGTGATCACCGGCGACCTGGCCGACCATGGCCTGCCCGCCGAATACCGGCAGCTGCGCGAGCTTCTTGCACCGCTGCGCTGCCCCGTCTTCCTGCTGCCCGGCAACCATGACGATGCGGGACCGCTCCGATCCGAATGCCCGGAACATGCGTACCTCGGAACGGAAGGCGACGTGCGCTATTCCGTGCCGGTCGGGGACGTGCAGCTGATCGCCGTCGACACGACGGTGCGCGGCCAGCCGCACGGCGCGCTCGACACGGACCGGCTGCGGTGGCTCGCGGCCGCCCTCGATGCCTGCAACGGCCGCCCGATCATCGTCGCGATGCACCATCCGCCGTTCCGGACGCTGATCGGCCACATGGATGCCATGGGGCTGCTGGAGGGCGCGGACGGGCTGGAGGCGCTGGTCCGCGCGCATCCCCGGGTGGAACGGGTGATCTGCGGCCACGTGCACCGGCCGGTGCAAGTGCGCTTCGGCGGCAGCATCGCCTCGATCTGCCCCTCGCCGGCCCACCAGGTCGCGCTGGACCTGCGCCCGGACGCGCCCGCCGCCTGGACGTTCGAGCCCGGCGCGTTCCTTGTGCACGCGTGGGACCCGGCGACCGGGCTCGTGACGCACCAGGCGTATGGAGGCCGGTTTCCGGGACCGTATCCGTTCGACGACTGAACACCGCGCCATGCATCCTGGAGGCATCGTGAACGAGTTCGAGCTGAAGTTCCAGGTCCCGACGGACCGGCTCGCGGAAGTGGCGGCCGCGCTGCAGCGCGGGCCCGCCGAATCGAAGCGATTGCGGGCACGCTACTTCGACACGCCGGACGAGGCCCTGGCGCAGGCGGGATTGGTGCTGCGCATCCGGCAGGAGGGCGGCGACTGGGTGCAGACGGCCAAGGGTCCCGGCCGCGGCAGCTTCGAGCGGCTGGAACACGACTTCCGGCTGGAATCCAGCGGCGCCGACACGTCGCCGCTGATCGCCAGGCACCGGGGACATCCCGTGCATGAACTGCTCGTGCAGGCCTTGCGGCATTCCCCCTCCGACCTGCAGCCCACGTTCGAGACCGAGATCGAGCGCCTCGCGCGGACCGTCAGCGCGGGCGGCGCCTCGATCGAGATCGCGCTGGATCGCGGCGAGGTCCGATCGGACGGCCGGGCGCAGGCGGTCCAGGAGATCGAATTCGAACTGAAGGAAGGCCCCCCCGATGCGGTGATCGAACTCGCTCGCAGCTGGTGCGGGTCGCACGGGCTTTGGCTCGACCCCCAATCCAAGTCCGCACTCGGCAGGCGGCTGGCGATCGGCGAGCCCTGCACCGCGCCCGTGACCGCGCAGCCGCTGCAGCGCGCAGGGCGTTACCTGCTCGCGGCCATCCTCGACACAACGCTGCGGCAGATCCTGGGCAACGCCCGCGAACTCGCCGCCGGCACCGGCGGCGATGAACACGTACACCAGCTGCGCGTGGGCATCCGGCGCCTGCGCACGGCCTTGCGCGAACTGCGGGAATCCGGCGCCTGGGGGCCGCTGGAGTCGCGGGTGGAAGAAGCGCTGCGCGGACTGTTCGGGCAGCTCGGCACGCATCGCGACCGGACGACCTTGTTGCCGCAACTGCTGCGGGACGTGCAGGCTGCCGGCGCTCCGGTCGCATCCTGGCAGCCCGCACTGCCGGACCTGCGCGCAGCGGTGCGCGACGGCCAGGTGCAGGATGCCCTGGTCTGCCTCGCCGGGCTCGCGCGCACGCTGCACGAGGGCGACGGCGCCGCTCCGAAAGTCTTGCGCGCGCTCGCCACCGGCCGGCTGCAGGCGCTGCATTCGAAGATGCTGAAGGGCGGACGGCGCTTCGAGGAGTTGCCGCTTGCCTCCCGGCACAAGGTCCGCAAGCGCCTCAAGCGCCTGCGCTATCTCGCGGAGCTCGTGCGGCCGCTGTACGACGCTGCGGAAGTCGATGCCTACGTCCTGTCCCTGAAGAAGCTGCAGGATGCGCTCGGCCTCTACCAGGATTCGGTGGCCGGCCGGTCGCTGTTCGAAGAGCGCTCGCGGGAGGAGCCGGCGGCGTGGTTCGGCGCCGGTTGGCTGGCCGCGCAGGAGGACCGGCTCGCGCGCGACTGCGCCGAGGCGTGCCGCAAGGCGGCGCGCAAGGCCAGGCCGTTCTGGAAATAGCCGCTGCGGGGCCTGTCTTCGAGCGCGCTTCGCCGCGACTCCCGATGCTATGCTGAATTTCTTTGCCGATTGAACTCCGCATGCAGGACGGATCCCTCCTCGCCGCCGTCGACCTCGGCTCCAACAGCTTCCGCCTGGAGATCGGCCGCCTCGATTTCGGCCAGGTCCGCCGCGTCGAATACCTCAAGGAAACCGTGCGCCAGGGCAACGGCCTGGACGAGGCCCGCAACCTCACTGCCGAGGCGATGGAGCGTGGCTGGGCCTGCCTTGCGCGATTTGCCGAGCGCCTGGCCCCCTTCAGCACGGCACAGGTGCGCGCGGTCGCGACGCAGACCCTGCGCGAAGCGCGCAATCGCGAAGTCTTCCTGGACCGCGCGCGCGACATCCTCGGCTTTCCCATCGACGTGATTTCCGGCCGCGAGGAGGCACGGCTGATCTACCAGGGCGTGGCCCACTTGCTGCCGCAGTCGCCGGAGCGGCGCCTGGTGGTGGACATCGGCGGGCGCTCGACCGAGCTGACCCTGGGACGGCAGTACCGCGCCGAGGTGATGGAGAGTTACCGCGTCGGCAGCGTGACCTGGTCGATGAAGTATTTTCCGGACGGGCAGTTCACCGAAGCGGCCTTCGCGCGCGCGGAAGTGGCGGCGCAGGCGGTGCTGGACGAAGCGCTCGGCGCGTACGTGCCGGGCAGCTGGGACGTCGCCTACGGCTCCGCCGGGACGATAGGCGCGGTGGCGGACATCCTGGCCGCGGCAGGCATGGGCCAGGGCGAAGTGAGCCGCGCCGGCCTGCTCTGGCTCGAGGCGCAGCTGCTGCAGGCGCGCAGCGCCGAACGCGTGCGGCTGCCGGGCCTCAAGGACGACCGGCGGCCCGTGATCGGCGGCGGCCTGAGCGTGCTGCGCGCCGTGTTCGACCTGCTCGGGATCGACACCATGCAGGCCGCGCAGGGCGCGCTGCGGCACGGGGTGCTGTACGACATGCTCGATCGCGAGCACGCCGACACCGACGTGCGCGCGAGCACCGTGACCCGCCTGGCCGGCAAGTTCGAGGCCGATGCCGCGCAGGGCACGCGCGTGGGGCGGGTCGCCTGCATGCTGTTCCGCCAGGTATGGGCCGGGCGTCCCGCGCACGAGGGAGAGGACCACGAGCGCGAGCTCGCCTGGGCCGCGCGGCTGCACGAGATCGGGACGCGGATCTCGCACAGCGACGCCCACAAGCACGGCGCCTACATCCTCGCCAACGCGGACGCATCGGGGTTCGCCCAGAGCGAGCTGCTTCGCCTGAGCATGCTGGTGCTGGGACACCGTGGCAAGCTGCGCAAGCTGGAAGCCGACTTCGGCGACGCCGTGTTCATGCAGCAGCTCGCATGCCTGCGGCTGGCGGTGATCCTCTGCCACGCACGGCGCGACCCGGAGCTGCGCGGGATTGCCGTGTCGGCGAGCGGCAACGCGATCGCGCTGATGCTTCCCGC
This sequence comes from Ramlibacter sp., assembly GCF_036383835.1. GTDB lineage: Bacteria > Pseudomonadota > Gammaproteobacteria > Burkholderiales > Burkholderiaceae_C > Ramlibacter. Next base: position 66,003 of record NZ_DASVNN010000089.1, on the reverse strand, counting down.
GCAGTGGGGGAACGCGTACCCCCAGTCGGCCCACCTGCTGCGCATGGAGGTGCTGGCCTGGCAGAAGACCCCCTGGAACTTCCTGCTGCACGAGGCGGGCGCCAGCGGTTGAGCAAAACGGTATTTACTGTATATACTGTTTATACGCATTCCCGAGGAACACCACCATGCCCGCCACGAAAAGCGCCGTCGCCAAGCTTCCCCCGCCCCCCAAGGCGAAGGCGGCCCCATCCGCCAGGAAACCGGCTGCGAAGGCGAAAGCCGCCGTCAAGGCCGACGGCAAGTCCAAGCCGGAGGCCGCCGCGGCCGACAAGCCGGAAAAGCCGAAGAAGCCGAAGCTGGTGCGCGACAGCTTCACCATCCCGAAATCGGAATACGCCGTGCTGGAGGAACTGAAGCTGCGCGCCGCCAAGCTGGGGCGGCCCAGCAAGAAGAGCGAAGTGCTGCGCGCCGGCGTGCAGGCGCTGGCCGCCATGGGCGATGCGGCTTTCCTTGCCGCCGTCGGCACCGTGCCGGCGATCAAGACGGGCCGGCCGGCGAAAGCCTGAGAGCTTCGCTAGGCGGTCTCGGGCGACTGCACGGCCCAGACCAGGATCTCCTGCGCGCCGTCGCTTTCGCGGGCGCGCAGCCACCAGGCGGCGCCCTTGCGTACGCCGCAGTTGCCGTCCTGCAGGCGCAGCACCTGCGCGAGCGTCTGCCCCAGCGTCGGCTGGTGGCCGACGACCATCACCGGCCGGTCGTTGCCGGGCCATTGCGCGGCTTGCAGGATGGCCGCAGGCGGGGCATCCGGCGCGAGGCTGTCCACGATGCTGAAGCCACGCCCGAGGCCCAGCGCGGTCTGCTGGCAGCGCAGCGCCGGGCTGCACAGCACCTGCGTGTCTTCCGGCAGGTGCTTGCGCAGCCACTCGCCCACGCGCGCGGCCTGCTTCTGGCCCCGAGGTGTCAGCGCGCGGTCCAGGTCCTCCTGGCCTTCGCGCTGGTCTTCCGCTTCGGCATGACGCCAGAGGATCAGGTCCATGATCTCCCTTCGTGCTCGCCCCTCGGGGCGGCGTAGCTTTGCATCAGCAGCGCCTGCGCGCCTCGCGCGGCGGGGTCTTCGGCGGCCTTCCCGCGCTTGTAGGTGCCGTCGGCCTGCAGTTCCCACGCATCGCGCTCGTCTTCCAGGTACGCCTTGAGGCATTCCTCCAGCACGCGCTGGCGCAGTTGCGCGTCCAGCACGGGCCAGGCGATCTCCACCCGCCGCAGCATGTTGCGGTTCATCCAGTCGGCGCTCGAGAGGAACAGCCGCTCGTCGTCGCCGGCGCGGAAGTAGAACACCCGGGAATGTTCCAGAAACCGTCCCACCACGGAGCGCACGCGCACGTTGTCGGTCAGCCCCGGCACCTGCGCCGGCAGCATGCAGGCCCCGCGCACGACGAGGTCCACGCGCGCGCCGTGGCGGCCGGCGCGCACCAGCGCCTCGATCAGCGCCTCGTCGGTGAGCGCGTTCACCTTGAGCATGATGCGCGCGTCGCGACCGGCCGCGGCCGCCGCACCCACCTTGTCGCATTCCTCGATGAGCTTGCGGTGCAGGTGGAAGGGCGCGGTCCAGACATGGTGCAGCCGCGGCAGCTTGCTCTGGCTCGCCAGATGCACGAAGACCTGGTCGATGTCGGCGGTGAGTTGCGGGTCCGCCGTGAGATGGCTGATGTCGGTGTAGACCCGGGCCGTGCGAGGGTTGTAATTGCCCGTCGACAGGTGTGCGTACCGGACCAGCTCCGAACCTTCGCGCCGCGTGACCAGCAGCATCTTGGCGTGCGTCTTGAGTCCCACCACGCCGTACACGACCTGGGCGCCGACGGCCTCGAGCGCCTCCGCCGAGTTGATGTTGGCTTCCTCGTCGAAGCGCGCCTTCAACTCGACAACGACGGTGACCTCCTTGCCGCGCCCCACGGCCTCGCGCAGCAGCTCCACCATCTCCTCTTCGTTGCCGGTCCGGTAGATGGTCTGCTTGATCGCCAGCACCTGCGGATCCAGCACCGCCTCGCGCAGGAAATCGAGCACGCCCTGGAAGCTCTCGAAGGGCTGGTGGATGATGACGTCGCCCTTCTTCAGCTGGTCGAAGACGGGACGCCCCGGAACCAGCCCGCGCGGATAGGACGGTGCGTAGGGCGGAAAGAGCAGCTTGGGCGCGTTCACCAGGCCGATCATCTGCTGCAGCCGTACCAGGTTCACCGGACCGTGCACGCGGTACAGCGCCTCCTGGGGCAGGCCGAACTGCGCGAGGAGGAACCCGGAGAGGAATTCCGAGCAGCCGGCCGAAACCTCGAGTCTCACCGCCTGGCCGTAGTGCCGCTGCTGCAGGCCCAGGCGCAACGCCGTGCGCAGGTTGCGCACGTCCTCTTCGCCCACCGCCAGCTCCGACAGCCTCGTGAGGCGGAACTGCGAGAACTGCCCCACCTCCCGGCCGGGAAACAGGAGCTCCAGGTGCGCCCGGATCACGCTCGACAGGGAAACGAACAGCTGCCGTTTGCCGGCCAGCTTCGCCGGCATGGGAATGATGCGCGGAAGCACGCGCGGCACCTTGACGATCGCGATCTCGTTCTCGCGGCCGAAGGCGTCCTTGCCCGACAGGCGCACGATGAAGTTCAGCGACTTGTTCGCCACCTGCGGGAACGGATGCGCCGGATCGAGGCCGATGGGGATCAGCAGCGGCCGCACTTCCCTCTCGAAATGCTCGTGCACCCAGGCTTTCTGCGCCGGCGTGCGCTCGCCATGCGAAACGATCGCGATGCCGTGCTTTTCCAGGGCGGGCATCAGCTCGTCGTTGTAGAGCGCGTACTGGCGGTCGACCAGCCGGTGCGCGGCAGCCGACAGCTTCTCGAAACTGCGGACCGTGAACGTGCCCTTGGCGTGGCCGGCCATCGCGGCGCTCAGGTGCTCGGCCGCGCGCACCTCGAAGAATTCGTCGAGGTTCGACGAAACGATGGTCAGGAACCGCAGCCGCTCCAGCAGCGGCACGGAAGCACGGCGCGCCCAGTCGAGCACCCGCTCGTTGAAAGCCAGGATGCTGTGGTCACGGTCGAGGAAAGGAACCACCGTCGGGGCGGTGTCGCACATGCAGGGATCCGGTTGTGACGGTTGCATGACAGTGTCACGGATGGATGTGACAAGCGCGTGACAAAGCCGCGTCCTGCGCAGAGGGCGCGTCTTGCGATGGCGGGGCGCCTCAGCGGATCGCGCGCTCCACGTCTTCCGTGCCGCAGTGACGCACATCCGCCCCCTGCACCACATAGATGATGCACTCGGCGATGTTCTTCGCGTGGTCGCCGATGCGCTCGATGGCCCTGGCCGCCAGCACGAGCTCGACGCCGCTGGCGATCGCGCGCGGCTCCTGCGTCATGCGCGCCGTGATGCGACGGAGGAATTCACCGAACTCGCGGTCGAGCGCCTGATCGTCCTTCAGGATCGCCGCCGCGCTGGCGGTGTCCAGCCGGGCGAATGCGTCCAGCGCCTTGCGCAACTGGCCGGACGCCAGTTCCGCGGCGAGCTGCAGTTCACGGGCGGGCTCCGTGTGGTCGCCGCCCCTGGCAAGCACCGCGTCGACCGTCCGGGCGACCCGCTCCGCCTCGTCACCAATGCGTTCCAGATGGGCCGTCGTCCTCGACATCGCGGTCAGCAGCCGCAGGTCTTCCCCCTTCGGCTGACGCCGGCCGATCGCCGAGTTGAGCTCGCGGTCGATGTCGATTTCGAGCCGGTTCACGCGCACCTCGTTGGCGATGACCCGGCGGGCCGCCACCTCGTCGAAGCAGGCCAGCGCCGATGCGGCCTGGCGCGTCTGTGCTTCGACCAGCCCGCCGAGCTCGAGCACGTGCGACGAGAGGACTCTCAGTTCGTTGTCGAAGCGTGCGGAAAGGTGCTTGTCTGGCATCGCGACTCGCAAGGGTGCCGGATCAGCCGAAGGCAGTGCCCTCTTTCCGTACCCGCGCCGGAGCTGTGTTGAACAGGATGGGCCGACTCTAGGCAGCGTGTGTGACCGGCCGGTGACAGGAGCATCGCGGTACGGTGCCTTCACTCCACCTTCAGGTCACGCAGCAGCGGATCCTCGTCGGGGTAATGCAGGTCCAGGGAACGCATCGTGTCGCGCAGCCCGAGCGCGATCATCACGTTGCGATGCGTCTTGGAATCCGCCGGCACGATGGTCCAGGGCGCCCAGGGCGTAGCGGTGGCCGCCAGCGCCTGTTCGTACGCGAGCTGGTAGGCGTCCCACTGCTTGCGCACATCGAGGTCGCCTCGCTGGAATTTCCAGCGCTTCTCGGGGTCGTCGATGCGCTCCTGGAGCCGTTCGCGCTGCTCTCGCCGCGAAATGTGCAGCATGAACTTGAGCACCACAGTGCCGGTTTCCACGAGCAGGCGTTCGAAGTCGTTGATCTGGGCGTAGCGACGCTCCTTGTCTGCTCCCGAAATCTGGCCGGTCACCACGGGCACCAGCACATCCTCGTAGTGGCTGCGGTTGAAGCAGACGATCTCGCCGGCGGCAGGCACCTGCTGGTGGATGCGCCACAGGAAATCGTGCGCGCGTTCCACGGGCGTGGGCGCCTGCCAGGCGACCGTGCGCACGCCGATGGGACTCATCCGGCCGAGCACCGCCCGCAGGGTGCCGTCCTTGCCGCTGGTGTCCAATCCCTGCAGGACGAGCAGCAGCTTGAAGCGGCGGTCCGCGTAGAACAGGTTCTGCAGCGCGTCCAGTTCCTGCGCCAGTTCGTCGACCCGGTTGCGATCGTCAGCCTTGTTGCCGGACGAAAGAGGCTTCTCGGCCGGGTCGAACGAGGCAAGCGAAACGGGCGCGCCGGGCGTGGCGATACGCCAGCGCGCCCAAGGGTCGTGCCCGTTCTTTTGCTTGCGTGCCATCGGCAGGCGAGGAAGGGGCGCGCCGCGCCCCCTCCAGGCAGGGTCAGCGGCCGTCCTTGTCCGCGTCACCCGGGAGCGCGCGCTCGACGCGGTGCCACGCATCGCGCGTCGCGTGCTTGGCGTGCTCCCACTCGAGCGAGGACTTGCCGCGCGCCGTGCCCCAGTCGCGAGCCAGTTCGGGCTCGACCTCGTCGTACGAGCGGCCCGCATGGCGGGACTGCGCGTCCCAGCCATAGCGATAGGCCGGCTCGTAGTCGTCATACGTGGCGCCGCTCTTGATGTAGGGGCGGCTGGCGTAGTTGTCGCGCCAGTAGGCGTCCTCGATCGCAGGATCGGCCTTGTGCTTGCCGGCCAGTGCGCCGGCTGCCGCGCCGACCGCGGCACCGATGGCCGCGCCGACCGGACCCGTCATGCCGCCCACCACCGCACCTGCGGCCGCGCCACCAGCCACCCCGCCGGCGACGCCGCCGACCACGGCGCCCTTCGCTGCGCCCTTGGCCTCGGGACGGTCGATCTTGTCGGAAGAGAGGTCGCGCTTTTCGTTCATGGAAGCTCCTTTGGATGTGCCGGCCGCCTTCGATGGCGCCGGCGGTTAAGGGAGCCCCGAAGGTAGACCCACGCGTACCGCCCAGGCGTTGGCATTTGCCTCACGTACCGCTCGGTCCGCGCCTACCGACCTGTCGGCGCGCGCGCACAACCCGCAGCGCATTCGTATCAAGCAGTGTGCTCGACGTGTCCGCGCCGCCCTACCTGCCCCCGCCGCGGGCGACTACAGGCGAGCCCGGCCGTATGCGCTGCAATGGCGGCACACCACAGAAGAAGGAACGCACATGAAGCCATTCCACCTCGATTCGAAGATGCACACGATGGGCGGCAAGTTCTATCCCACCGGCTGGATGGTGTTGATGTTCCCCGGCGAGCAGGAGGCGCAGGACGCCGCGCGCAAACTGGCCGACGGCGGCATCGCCGACACCGAGGTGATGATGGTCACTCCCGACCAGTTCCGCGCCGAAATCCTGGGCCGCGCGGGCGACGACGCGATCCTGCCCTCCGCGGGCACCGAGGGCGACACCGTGCGCCAGTTCGCGACCTATGCCATGCGCGGTCACCACGCACTGATGGTGCACGCGCCGGACAGCGAGCAATCGGAACGCGTGATGGAGTTGCTGCACGACTGCCCGATCGCCTACGGCCAGCGCTACCGCAAACTGGTGATCGAGGACATCGTCGAGCCGACACTGCCCGGCTGAGGCAGCCCAGACAAATTTGCGTGCTCCCACGGCGGCGAAAGGGTCTTCCCTTTCCCGCACCGCCGACAGGCCTATCCTGAACCTTCGGTTTACCGAGGAGCCGCAGATGAAGCCTTTCAGCATGAGCGCCGGCATGACCAACATGCGTGGCGTGTTCTATCCCACGGGCCACATGGTGCTGATGTTCCCCACCGAGGCGGACGCGCGCCTGGCCTGCGAGAGGCTGCGAAAGGACGGGATCTCGGAAGACGACCTCTGCATGGCGTCCCCGGACGAGTTCGAGGGTCAGATCACCGGCGCGACGGACGAGGACGACGACGTGCTGCTGCCCTCCGTCGGCACCGAGTCGGAAACGGCCCGCCACTTCCGCCAGCTGGCGCACCAGGGGCACTACGCGCTGATCGTCCACGCGAAGGCCGGCCTGTCGTCGGACCACGTGATCGAGGTCCTGGACGGCACGCATGTGTCGTACGGCCAGCGCTACCGCTACCTCGTGATCGAGGACCTGGTCGAGGACAAGGGCCAGGAATGAAAAAGGCCCGCGCATGCGGGCCTTCTCCGTTGGGGCCTTCCGGCCTCAACCCATGTGCAAGCCGCCGTTGACCGAGAAGTCCGCGCCGGTGGTGTAGCCGCTTTCCTCGCCGGCCAGCCAGGCGATGATCGAGGCGATCTCGCTCGGCTCGCCCAGGCGCTTCACCGGGATGGTGCCGACGATCTTGTCGAGCACGTCCTGGCGGATCGCCTTGACCATGTCGGTGCCGATGTAGCCCGGGCTCACCGTGTTGACCGTCACGCCCTTGGTGGCCAGCTCCTGCGCCAGCGCCATCGAGAAGCCGTGCATGCCGGCCTTGGCCGCCGAATAGTTGGTCTGGCCGGCCTGGCCCTTCTCGCCGTTCACCGACGAGATGTTGACGATGCGGCCCCAGCCCTTTTCCACCATGTCGCCCACGACCTGCTTGGTCACGTTGAACATGGAGTTCAGGTTGGTCTCGATCACCGCGTCCCAGTCCTCGCGGCTCATCTTCAGGAACATGCGGTCGCGCGTGATGCCGGCGTTGTTCACCAGCACGTCGATGGCACCGTGCTCGGCCTTGGCCTTGCCGAAGGCTTCCACGGTCGAGCTCCAGTCGGCGACGTTGCCCACGGATGCGTGGAAGGAGAAGCCCTGCGCCTTCTGCTCGTCGAGCCACTTGGCGAAGTCGCGCGTCGGGCCGCAGCCCGCGATCACCTTGAAGCCTTCCTTGTGCAGGCGCTGGCAGATGGCCGTGCCGATGCCGCCCATGCCGCCGGTCACGTACGCCACTTTCTGGGCCATGTTCCTCTCCTTGCAGTTACTGGAAATTCATTCTGCGCGCTCAGGCGCGCTCCACGGCAAGGGAAACTCCCATGCCGCCGCCGATGCACAGGGCCGCGACGCCCTTCTTCGCATCGCGCCGCTGCATCTCGTGCAGCAGCGTCACCAGGATGCGCGCGCCGGATGCGCCGATCGGATGGCCGATGGCGATGGCGCCGCCATTCACGTTGACCTTCGCCGGATCGACGTCCAGCGCTTTGTTCACGGCGCAGGCCTGCGCGGCGAAGGCTTCGTTCAGTTCGAACAGGTCGACATCGGAGGCCTTCCAGCCGGCGCGCTGCAGCGCCTTCCTGGTCGCGGGCACGGGGCCCATGCCCATGGTCTTGGGATCGAGGCCGCTGGTGCCGAAGGCCTTGATGGTGGCCAGCGGCTTCAGGCCCAGTTCCCTGGCCTTCTTCGCGCTCATCACCACCACGGCGGCGGCGCCGTCATTCAGGCCGGAGGCGTTGCCCGCGGTCACCGAACCCGCCTTGTCGAAGGCGGGACGCAGGCCGGCGAGCGCTTCGGCGTTGGTCTTGCGGTTGACGAATTCGTCGGTGTCGAAGGAGAGCGGGTCGCCCTTCTTCTGCGGGATGGAGATCGCGACGATCTCGTCCTTGAACTTGCCGGCATCCTGCGCGGCGGCAGCCTTCTGCTGGCTGCCCAGCGCCAGCGCGTCCTGCGCGGCGCGGTCGATGCCGTGTTCCTTGGCCACGTTCTCCGCGGTCACGCCCATGTGGTACTGGTTGTACACGTCCCACAGGCCGTCGACGATCATCGTGTCCTGCATCTTCCAGTCGCCCATGCGCTGGCCGTCGCGCGAGCCCATGAGCACGTGCGGCGCGGCGCTCATGTTCTCCTGGCCACCCGCCACCACGATCTCGCTGTCGCCCCAGGCGACCGCCTGCGCGGCGAGCATCACCGCCTTCAGGCCGGAGCCGCACACCGCGTTGATCGTCAGCGCCGGCACTTCCTTGGGCAGGCCCGCCTTCAGCGAAGCCTGGCGCGCCGGGTTCTGGCCCGCGCCCGCGGCCAGAACCTGGCCCATGATCACTTCGCCCACCTGCGCCGGATCGACCTTGGCGCGCGCGAGCGCTTCCTTGATCACGGCGGCGCCGAGCTCCGTCGCGGGGATCTTGGCGAGCGAGCCGCCGAACTTGCCGACGCCGGTGCGGACGGCGGAAACGATGACGATGTCTTCCATGTGTGTCTCTCCTGGTGAACCCTGCATGTCATTGCGGGCTTGACCCGCAATCCATGGGTCCCGGGTCGAGCCCGGGACGACAAACCGTTCAGGCTCTCGCCTTCACATACCGTCCCGGCGCGGGCTCGATCGCCTTGTACTTGCTGCCCTTGCCGTAGGTTTTCGGTGCGGCAACCTGCTTGCCTGCATGCCCCTTCAGCCAGTTCGCCCAGTCGGGCCACCAGCTGCCGGGATGTTCCTTCGCGCCCTCGAACCACGCGTCGTACGTGCCGGGCAGCTTGTCGTTGGTCCAGTGGGACCGCTTGTTCTTCGAAGGCGGATTGATCACGCCGGCGATGTGGCCCGAGGCGCCCATCACGAAGCGCTTCTTGCCGGGCAGGTGCTTCACCGTCGCGTAGGCGCCGGCGATCGGCACGATGTGGTCTTCGCGCGAACCGTAGATGTAGACGGGGATGTCGACCTTGCCGAAGTCGATCTTCTCGCCGCACACCTTCAACTTGCCCGGCTTCACCAGGTTGTTCTCGAGGTAGGTGTTGCGCAGGTACCAGGCGTACATCGGGCCCGGGAGGTTGGTGGAATCGCTGTTCCAGTAAAGCAGGTCGAAGGGCGGCGGCGTCTCGCCCTTGAGGTAGTTGCCCACCACGTAGTTCCACACCAGGTCGTTCGGGCGCAGGAAGCTGAAGGTGGACGCGAGGTCCTGGCCCTTGAGCAGGCCCTTCTGCCCGATCTGCATCTCGCGGTACTTCACCGCGCTCTCGTCGATGAAGACGTCGAGCACGCCGGTTTCGCTGAAGTCCAGGAAGGTCGTGAGGAAGGTGGCCGACGCCACCGGCTTTTCGCCGCGCGCGGCGAGCACCGCCAGCGCGGTCCCGAGAATCGTGCCGCCGACGCAGAAGCCCAGCGCGTTGATCTTCTTCTGGCCGCTGAGGTCCTGCACCACTTCGATCGCCTTCAGCGCGGCATCCTCGATGTAGTCGTCCCAGGACTTGCCTTCCAGCGAGTCATCGGGATTGCGCCAGCTCACGACGAAGGTGCGATGCCCCTGCTCGACGAGGTAGCGGATCAGCGAGTTCTCCGGCTGCAGGTCGAGGATGTAGAACTTGTTGATGCAGGGCGGCACCACCAGGAAGGGACGCTCGTACACCTGCCTGGTGAGCGGCTTGTATTCGATCAGCTGGAACAGCTCGTTCTCGAACACCACCGCGCCCTCGGTGGTCGCGACGTTCGTGCCGACCTCGAAGGCGCTCTCGTCCGTCATGGAGACGTGGCCCTGCTGCAGGTCGGCCAGCAGGTTCTGCATGCCGCGCGCGATGCTCTCGCCCTTGGTTTCCACCGCCTTCTGCTGCGCTTCGGCATTGAGCGCCATGAAGTTGCTCGGCGCGGACGCGGCCATCCACTGCTCGACCGCGAAGCGCAGCCGCGCCTTGGTCTTCACATCGGTATCCACCGCTTCGGCAAGGCCGAGCAGCGTGCGCGCATTCAGCAGGTAGACGGCGGCGGAAAAGGCAGCGACGGGATTGCGCGACCAGGCGTCGTTGGCAAAGCGCTTGTCGGAAGGGGTGGGTCCGCCGCCCAGGCCCTGGTTCCACAGCTCGGTGGCTTCCCGCAGGTAAGCTTCCTGCAGGGCTTGCAACTTGCCGGTCGAGAATCCCAGGCTGGGCAGCTTGCTTCCCGTGGTGCCCGCCTGCTGCAGCGATTGCAGTGCCTGCGACCACTGTTTGCCGAGGTTTTCCTGGAACTGCCTGGCCTGCGCGGACCAGTCCACGTCAGAATTCATGCGATGTCTCCTAATGTCTTATTCGGGGTTTCCCGGAGTATCCCATCAAGATTGTTGCAGTGCAACATGGAGTTAAGGGAACGCTCGTGTACCTGGTAGTCACCGCGTGGATCTACGTCGCGCTGATGATGGCCGTAGCCGAGGCCAATCATCCGCAAGGCACTCTCGCCGGCGCGGTTTTCACCTTTCTACTCTATGGCGCGGCTCCCGTGGCGCTGATCGTCTACCTGATGGGCAGGCCGGCTCGGCGCGCTGCGCGGCAGCGCCGGGAAGCGGAAGCCGCGGAGGCTTCAGGCGAGCCAGACGGCGGCGGCGAGGCGGCCGCTGACGCGGTCCCGACGGTGCGAAAAGAACCTTGAGGAGTTCGTGACGGTGCACCACGCGGTGCTGCCGTCGTTGCCGTGCACCTCGGCGATGCCCAGTCGGGCCAGGCGGCGGCGCGCGAGGCCAGGCAGGTCGGCGAGGAACTTGCCCTCGCCCTGCGAGCGAAAAAAGGAAGCCGCGTCAGCGTCACCCGCCATGAAAGCGGCGCGCACTTCGGCACCGACCTCGAATGCATCCGGGCCGATGCACGGACCGAGCCACGCAAGCATGTCTGCAGCCTGGCCGGCGTGCGGCTTCATCGCGGCCCACAGCGTTTCCAGGACGCCCTCGCCGCGCTCGCCCGCGAGACCGCGCCAACCGCAGTGCGCCGCGCCGACGATGCGGCCGTCGCGGCTCGCGAGGAGCACCGGCAGGCAGTCGGCCACCATCATCGTGCAGGCCACGCCCGTGTCGGTGGTCCAGCAGGCATCGGCTTCGGTGCCGTCCGGCGTCCGCGCGTCGACGCGAACGACGCCGCGGCCATGCACCTGCTTCAGGAATACGGGCCGCGCCTGCAAGGTGCCGGCGAAGCGACGGCGGTTTTCTTCGACGGCCACCGCGTCGTCACCGACGTGGTCGCCGAGATTGAGCGTGTCGTAAGGCGGCTTCGACACGCCGCCGTCACGCGTGCTGCAGAAGGCGTGCACGCCCGGCGCGGCAGGCCAGCGTGGAGTCATGCCTCGTTGTCGGGACAGGCCGAAGGCTGCGCCTTCTGGAAGGCGGGATGCTGCATGCAGTTCTCGAACGCGCCCATGGTGCGCGGCAGGCCGCTGAAGTCGACGTCGAAGCGCTGGCCGTTGAAGATCTGCGGCACCAGGCAGCAGTCGGCGAGCGTGGGCGTGTCGCCGAAGCTGTACTTGCCGGCGGGCAGCTGCTGCAGTTCGCGCTCGAACATCTCCAGGCCGGTGCGCACCCAGTGGCGATACCAGGTGTTCTTGTCCTCCTCTTCCACCTTCAGGTCGCGCACCAGGTACTTCAGCACCCGCAGGTTGTTGAGGGGATGGATCTCGCAGGCGATCAGCTGCGCGAGCGAGCGCACGCGGGCGCGGCCGATCGGGTCCCGCGGCAGCAGCGGCGGATTCGGGTGGGTCTCGTCCAGGTACTCGATGATGGCCATCGACTGGCTCAGGAGCTGCCCGTCGTCGAGCGCCAGCGTCGGCACCAGCTGCGAAGCCGACACCGCGGCGTACTTCTCCTGCTTGTGCTCGCCCCTGGGCAGGTGCACCGGCAGGTAGTCGTAGGCCAGGCCCTTGAGTTCGAGCGCGATACGCACGCGGAAGGACGCGGAGGATCGGAAGTAGTTGTGCAGCTGCATGGCGCGAAGCATAAACCTTGACCGTACACTGCGGCCCGACACCAGGAGACGAGCATGCTGCATCCCCAGGCCCGCGCCCTCTTGCGCCTGATCGAGGAGAAAGGCGTCCCGCCGACGCACACCCTCTCGCCGGCAGAGGCGCGTGCGTTCTACCTGCAGCGGCGCACCTTCGTGCAGCCCGATCCGCCGGAGGTGGGCTCCGTCCGCGAGCTGGAAGCCAAGGGTCCGGCCGGCACCATTCCGCTGCGCAGCTATCGTCCTTTGGGTGCGCCGGCCGACGCGATGTTGCCGGTCCTCGTCTACTACCACGGCGGCGGCTGGGTGGTGGGCGACCTCGATACGCACGACGTCCTCTGCCGGGAGCTGTGCAACCTCTCCGGCTGCGCGGTGATCGCGGTCGACTACCGCCTGGGGCCCGAGCACCGCTTCCCCGCCGCGGTGGACGACGCGCTCGCGGCCGCGCGCTGGGTTCGCGAGGAAGCGGCGGCGCTGAAGGTGGATGCGTCGCGCATGGCCGTCGGCGGCGACAGCGCCGGCGGCAATCTCGCCGCGGTGGTGGCGCTGGCTGCGCGCGAAGCGGGCGACCTGCCGATCGCCTTCCAGCTCCTGATCTATCCGGCGACCGACCAGCGCCGCGGCGCACCTTCGCACACCACCAATGGCCAGGGCTACCTGCTGACGAAGGAGTCGATGGACTACTACCACGACCACTACGTTGCGGACCTGGCGCGGGACCTGGACTGGCGCGCTTCGCCGCTGCTGCATGCGGACCATGCGAAGCTGCCGCCGGCCTTCGTGCTGACCGCCGGCTACGACCCCCTGCGCGACGAGGGACTGCAGTACGCGCAGAAGCTGTCGGAAGCGGGCAGCCGCGCGAGCCTCGTGAACTTCGAACGGCAGATCCACGGCTTCATCACCATGGGGCGCGTGATCGACGAGGCGAACGTGGCGGTGGAGTTGTGCGCGGGGCAGTTGCGGCGCGAGTTGAACCCGTGACGCGCTGAGCGGATGCCGGACCCCATTCGGCCGGCAGGCAAGCTGCACGGCCGAACGGAATCGGTGCGACCACCGCAGCGGCCGCTAGTCCGCGCGGCTTAGCGCGAGGCGACGCGCTCGCCGAGGAAGATCTCGACGCGGCGATTGCGCGCGCGGCCCGCGTCGCTGGTGTTGTCGGCCACCGGCTCGTGCTCGCCGCGGCCCGCCACCACCACCTGGTTCGGGCTCACGCCGCGCGACACGAGATAGTTCTTGGTCGCCTGGGCGCGCTCCAGCGAGAGCCGGTTGTTCAGCTCGTCGCCGCCGGTGCTGTCGGTGTGGCCGATGATGCGCACCTCGGTGTTCGACTGCCCTGCCAGCCCGTTGGCGAACTGGTCGAGGATCGGCCGCATGTTCGACTTGATGTCCGCGCGGCCGGTGTCGAAGGACAGGTCGCCGGGCACGTTCAGCTTCAGCTGGTTGTCGGGCGTCTGCACCACGGCGACGCCGCTGCCCATGGTGGCGCGCTCCATGGCGACGCGCTTCTGCTCCATGTAGCGGGACCAGACGTAGCCGCCGGCCGCGCCGACGCCGGCGCCGATCAGCGCGCCCTTGGCGTCGTGGCCGATGGCCGCGCCGGCGAGCGCGCCGACGCCGGCGCCGATCGCCGTGTTGCGGGTGGTGGGCGACATGTTGCCCATGTTCATGTCGGCGCAGCCCGCCAGGACGGTGGCGGCGAGGGCGACGGACAGGGTGGCGTGTTGGATTTTCATGAGCTTTCTCCTTTGGTTTCGAAGCCCATGCATTGAAGTGCAGCGGAGCTCGCCTGCCCGTCGGACGAAGCCGACTCTTTAGCTTTGTTGCGACTGCTTACTCCACCGGCGTGGAGATGTTCTCGTGCGCGGCGACCACCCGGTCCAGCAAGGCGATCAGCTGCTCGCGCTCGCCGTCGTCCAGCGGTTCCAGGATGCGTTGCTGGACCTTGCCGACGGAGCGCTTCATGCGGCGCGCCGCGGCGGCGCCCTCCTCCGTCACCCACAGCAGCTTGCGGCGCCGGTCGTTGCCGGCGGGTTCGCGCCGCACCCAGCCGCGCGCTTCCAGCCGGGTGATGACGGAGCCGAAGGTGGCGGCATCGAAAGCGACCTTGCGCGCGAGCGTCACCTGGTCCTCGCCCGGATCCTCCAGCAGCGCGTTGAGGATCGCGAACTGCACCGGCGTCACCTCGAAGTCCGCCGTCTCTTCCATGAAGATCGCCACTGCCACCTGGTGCGCGCGCCGGATCAGGTGGCCCGGCGCATGCCGGAAATCGAAGCTCTTCGCCATGCGGGCCAGTGTAGCGGCGCACCCGCGCCTTGCGCCACGCCGAATTGATACGTATGCTTATCAATCTCCGAGCAGTTTTTTCCAGGAAATGACCCTCACCCTCATGGAACCCGCCCGGCAAGTGCCGGTGCACGGGGAATACGACGTCGTCGTGCTGGGCGGCGGCCCCGCCGGCATGGCCGCCGCCGTTGCCGCCGCGCGCAGCGGCCGCAAGACCCTGCTGGTGGAACGCTACGGCTTCCTCGGCGGCATGGGCACGGCCGCGGGCGTGACCAACTTCTGCGGCCTGCACGCCAACGTGCACGGCGAGATCCGCCAGGTGGTGCACGGCGTGGCCGACGGCCTGCTGGAACGCATCGCGCGGCTCGGGGGTCTCAACGCGCCGCATTCGCTGTTCGGCCACAAGATCGTCGCCCAGGCCTACGACACGGCGGCCTACAAGATCGCCGCCGACGACCTGCTGCTGTCCGCCGGGGCGGAGATCCTGTTCCATGCGCTCGCGGCCGGCGTGGCGATGGATTCGGCGCGGCGCGTGCAGGCGCTGCTGGTGGAAACCAAGTCCGGGCGGCGCGCCATCCTCGGCCGCGCCTTCATCGATGCGTCCGGCGACGGCGACCTCGCGGCCTGGGCCGGTGCGCCCTGGGACAAGGGCGACGGCCACGGCAACATGCTGTACCCCTCGACCATGTTCCGCCTCAACGACGTGGATCCGGAACGCGCCGGCAAGGCCTGGGAGGTGATCCCCAGGCTGATGGCGCAGGCGGAAGCCGAGGGCCGCTACCGGTTCCCGCGCAAGGGCGCGATCGTGCGGCCGCAGAAGAGCGGCATCGAGTGGCGCGTCAACCTGACGCAGCTGGCCAACCGCGACGGCAACGCCATGGACGGCACCGATGCGCAGGAACTCTCGGACGCCGAGGTGCTGGGCCGCCGGCAGATCGCCAGCGTCGCCGGCTTCCTGCGCGAAGTGCCCGGCTTCGAGCGCTGCTACGTGTCCGACATCGCGCCGCAGGTGGGCATCCGCGAAACCCGCCGCGTGCGTGGCCTCTACCAGCTCACCGAATCGGACGTGATCGATTGCGCGAGCTTCGACGACACCGTCGGCGTCAACGGCTGGCCGCTGGAGCTGCACCTGAAGGGCGACGTCGAATTCCGCTGGCCGAAGATCCCGGAGAGCCGCGGCTTCAACCAGCTGCCCTATCGCATGACGATCCCCCAAGGCCTGGACAACGTCTGGGTCGCGGGGCGCTGCGCCTCGATGTCGCACGAAGCGCAATCGGCCGCGCGCGTCACCGGCGCCTGCTTCGTCATGGGCGAGGCCGCGGGTGTCGCCGCGCACCTCGCGCTGCACGCTGGCGGCAGCGCCGCCGAAGTTTCCCTTCCCGACCTGCAGGCGCGCCTGGAAGACAATGGCGCGTACCTGGGCCGCACCTGGTGAGGAGTCCCGCATGAACGCCCCCCTGCCCACCGCGCAGCTGCGCCAGCAGCTGTACCGCGACATGGACCCGCACCACCTCACGCCGCTGTGGGAAGTGCTGCATGCCCTGGTGCCGCCGAAGCCGAACACGCCCTGCGTGCCGGCCTTCTGGAAGTACGACGAGGTGCGGCCCTACCTGATGCGCGCCGGCGAGGTGATCACCGCCGAAGAAGCGGTGCGCCGCGTCCTGATCCTCGAGAACCCGAAGCTGCGCGGGCAGTCGGCGATCACGCAGTCGCTCTACGCGGGCCTGCAATTGATCCTCCCGGGTGAAGTCGCGCCCAGCCACCGCCACACGCAAAGCGCGCTGCGCTTCATCGTCGAGGGTTCCGGCGCCTACACCGCGGTGGACGGCGAACGCACCACGATGAAGCCGGGCGACTTCATCATCACCCCGAGCTGGACCTGGCACGACCACGGCCACGAGTCCGACGGCCCGGTGGTGTGGCTCGATGGCCTCGACATCCCGATGATCCGCTTCTTCGATGCGGGCTTCGCCCAGAACGACACGAGCAAGTCGCAGCAGGTCACGCGCACCGAAGGCAGCAGCTTCACGCAGTACGGCCACAACATGGCGCCGGTGCGCTCCACCTCGCCCTACGGCAAGTCCTCGCCGATCTTCAGCTATCCCTACGAGCGCAGCCGCGAGGCGCTGGAACGGCTGGAACGCAGCGCGCCCGTCGACGCCTGGGACGGCGTGAAGCTGCGCTACGTGAACCCGCTCACCGGCGGCTGGCCGATGCCCACGATCGGCACCTTCCTGCAGAAACTGCCCGCGGGCTTCGACGGCCAGGGCTGGCGCCAGACCGACGGCGCCGTCTACAGCGTGGTGGAAGGCGAAGGCGAGGTGTCCATCTCGCGCGACGGCGGCGAGGAGGTGCGCTACGCCTTCGGACCCCGCGATCACTTCGTGGTGCCGTCGTGGCACACTGCCCGCCTCGCGTCCGCGAAGGGCTGCGTCCTGTTCAGTTTTTCCGACCGCCCCGTGCACGACGCGCTGGGCATCCACACCGAAGAAAGGTTGTCATGAGCTACGTTTTCCAACCCGCGCCCACGGTGGCCGTGCCCGTCGTCGGCCGCTCCGAGCGCTTCCCCGTTCGCCGCATCTACTGCGTGGGCCGCAACTACGTGGAGCACGCCAAGGAAATGGGCTTCACCGGCCGTGAAGCGCCCTTCTTCTTCTTCAAGCCGGCCGACGCCGCAGTGGTCGTGAACGCCGGCGAGACGGCGTCGATCCGCTATCCCAGCCTGACCAAGGACCTGCACCACGAGATCGAGCTGGTGGCCTGCATCGGCACGGGCGGCAAGAACATCAAGGCCGCCGACGCGAAGAAGCACATCTTCGGCTACGCCGTGGGCCTGGACATGACCCGCCGCGACCTGCAGGGCGAGCAGAAGAAGCTCGGCCGCCCCTGGGAGATCGGCAAGTCCTTCGAGGAGTCCGCCCCCATCGGCCCGATCACGCCCGCGGCGCAGGCCGGCGACGTCGAGAACGCGGAGATCTGGGTGCAGGTGAACGGCAAGGACCGCCAGCGCAGCAACGTCTCCAAGTTGATCTGGAACATCGGCGAGATCATCGAGCACATCTCCGCCGCCTGGGAGCTGGCGCCCGGCGACCTGATCTACACGGGCACGCCGGAAGGCGTGGCCGCCGTGGTGGCCGGCGACACGCTGCACGGCAGCGTGGGCGGCCTCACCGAGATCAAGGTGAAGGTCCAGGCGGCCTGACGCCGGCGGCCGCGCGCCCAGCGCGGCCGTTGGCCGATAATCGCGCATCCCGCGGGCGCCGCCGGCCGGCGCCACGCCGCCCCGCAAGCGAAGAACAACGAGGAGCAGCGTTTGCGCATCCTGGAACCCCTGGCCAAGTTCTGCGCCGCACTGGCCGGCCTGCTGCTGACAGGCATCACGCTCATGACCTGCGGCAGCCTGATCGGGCGCAACACCACCGGTGACTCCATCGTCGGCGCCTTCGAACTCACGGGGGTCGCGGCCGGCGCCGCGATCGCGCTGTTCATGCCCCTGTGCCAGGCCCGGCGCGGCAACATCATCGTCGACTTCTTCACCGCCGGCGCCAGCCCGCGCACCCAGTCCGCGCTGGACCGCTTCGGCGCCCTGCTGCTGGCACTGATCTTCGCCCTGCTCGCCTGGCGCACCACGCTCGGGGGCCTCAACAGCTACTCGTCCCACTCCGAGACCCAGATCATGGGCTTCCCGGAATGGGTGGTGTACGCCTTCATGGTGCCGGCCTTCGTGCTCGCCGGCCTGATCGCCCTGCACCAGGCGGTGTTCGGCTTCCACGTGGCCGAAGACGCGGAGAAGGCGATATGAGCCCGCTGATGCTGACAGCCCTGATCTTCGGCTCGATGCTGGTGCTGATGGCGATCCGCGTGCCGATCGCGGTCAGCATGTTCAGCGCCGGGGCCATCGGCTACGTCGCGCAGACCGGCTGGCTGCCGTTCGCCAATTTCCTCAACACGCAGGCCTTCGCGCGCTTCGCCAGCTACGACCTCTCCGTGATCCCGCTGTTCATCCTGATGGGGCACTTCGCCACCAAGGGCGGGATCAGCAAGGCGCTGTTCGAATTCGCGGCGGCCGTGATGGGCCGCTTCAAGGGCGGGCTGGCCATGGCATCGCTGCTCGCCTGCGCCGCCTTCGGCGCCATCAGCGGCTCCTCCGTCGCGACGGCGGCCACGATCACGAGCGTGGCGCTGCCCGAAATGCGCCGCCACGGCTACTCCGGCCGCATCGCCACCGGCACCCTCGCGGCCGGCGGCACGCTGGGCATCCAGCTGCCGCCCTCGATCGTGCTGGTGATCTACGCGATCCTGACCGAGCAGAACATCAGCAAGCTGTTCGCCGCGGCCGTCCTGCCCGGCATCATCGCCATGTTCGGCTACATGATCGCCGTCGGCGTCTACGTGCGCATGGTGCCCGGCCACGCACCGAACGTGGAGGAAGCACCCCCGCCCATGACGCTGCATGCAGTCCTCGGCGTGCTGCCGATCCTGGTGATCTTCCTGCTGGTGTTCGGCGGCATCTACGGCGGCTTCTTCACGCCCACCGAAGGCGCGGCCGTCGGCGCGGCCACCACCTTCCTCACCGCGCTGCTCAAGCGGGAGATGGACTTCGCCAGGCTGCGCGAGTGCTTCTACGGCACCGCCACGAGCGCGGCGATGATCTTCCTGATCTTCCTCGGCGCCGACCTGATGAACTCCGCGCTGGCGCTCACGCAGGTCCCCAACCAGCTGGCCGCGGTGGTGGCGGGCTGGGGCGTGTCGCCGCTGCTGGTGGTCGTGGCCATCCTGCTGTTCTACGTGCTGCTCGGCGCGGTGATGGACGAACTGTCCATGCTGCTGCTGACCATCCCGATCTTCTTCCCGATCGTCATGGGGCTGGACTTCGGCATGCCCAAGGAATCGGCGGCGATCTGGTTCGGCATCATGGTGCTGATGACGGTGGGCTTCGGCCTGATCGCGCCGCCCGTGGGACTGAACGTGTACATCGTGAACGGGCTGTCCCGGGACGTGTCCATGGGCGAGACCTACCGCGGCGTGATGCCCTTCCTCCTGAGCGACGTCATCCGCACCATGCTGTTCCTGTTCTTCCCCATCATTCCGCTCTGGCTGGTGGGCTTCATCCGTTGAGGGAAAGCCCCGTGGCGCCGCCCACCCGCGCGGCATAAGTTCATCCAACCCCCACGGAGAAGCAGAATGATCCACAGACGTACGCTCCTGAAGTCCACCGCCGCGGCGGCGCTGGGCGCGCCCGGCCTGAGCGGCCTCGCGCAGCAGGCCGTCACGCTCAAGTTCCATACCTTCATGGCGCCGCAGTCCAACGTGTGGCTGACCATGCACAAGGCCTGGATGGAGAAGGTCGAAAAGGATTCGGGCGGCCGCATCAAGTTCGAGGGGTATCCGGCCATGCAGCTGGGCGGGACGCCCGTGCAGCTGTACGACCAGGCCAAGGACGGCGTGGTCGACATCGTGTGGACGCTCCCGGGCAACACGGCGGGCCGCTTCCCCCGCATCGAGGTCTTCGAGCTGCCCTTCGTCATGAACAACGCGGAGGCGACCTCCAAGGCGTACTGGGAGTACGTGCAGACGGTCGCGCCCGACGAATTCAAGGACACGCAGGTGCTGGCGCTGCACGTGCACG
The DNA here is from genome assembly GCF_036383835.1 of Ramlibacter sp. GTDB lineage: Bacteria > Pseudomonadota > Gammaproteobacteria > Burkholderiales > Burkholderiaceae_C > Ramlibacter. The sequence goes on along the minus strand of NZ_DASVNN010000089.1, from coordinate 45,944 downwards.
GCCCGGGCATGTTCCACACCAAGGAGAGGCTGGTGAAGACGGCCGACGACCTGCGCGGCCTGAAGGTCCGCGGTCCCACCCGCCAGATCACCAAGATGCTCGGCTTCCTCGGCGCGACGCCGGTGGGCATGCCGCTGCCGCAGATCCCGGATGCGCTGTCCAAGGGCACCATCGACGGCTGCGTGATCCCGTGGGAGGTGGTCCCCTCGGTGAAGGTGCACGAGCTGACGAAGTTCCACAGCGAGTTCGATCCCGCCGGCGGCGCGCTCTACACCACCACCTTCGTGATGGCGATGAACAAGGCGAAGTACAACTCGCTCGCGCCCGACCTGAAGAAGGTGATCGACGCCAACTCGGGCCTGGCCACCTCGGCCTGGCTGGGCAAGGTGCAGCAGGGCAACGACGCGGTGGGCCGCAAGTTCGCCGTGGACCGCAAGAACACGATCCACACCATCTCCGCCGCGGACGCCCAGGAGTTCAAGCGCAAGGCGCGCCTGGTCGAAGTGGAATGGGTCGAGGACATGAACAAGCGCCACTTCGACGGCAAGAAGCTGCTCGAAACCGCGCGCGCCCTGATCGACAAGCACGGCAAGGGCACCGCTGCGGCGCCCGCCAGGAAGGCTTAAACTTCCGGCAGAACCCGCCGCAAGGGCTCCCTCGGGAGCCCTTGTTCTTGTCGTGAACCTGCGCAGCCCCATCAAGCATTGCCGCAACTGCGGCGCCGCCGTCGTCTACCGCCTGCCGGACGACGGCGATACGCACGAGCGCGCCGTCTGCCCTGCGTGCGACACCATCCACTACGAGAACCCGCTGAACGTGGTGGGCACGGTGCCCTGGCTCGGCGACCGCGTGCTGCTTTGCAAGCGCAACATCGAGCCGCGCTGGGGCAAGTGGACGCTGCCGGCGGGCTTCATGGAACTGGGCGAGACCACCGCCGAGGGTGCCGCCCGCGAGACGCACGAGGAGGCCGGGGCGCAGATCGAACTGGAAGGCCTGTTCACGGTCCTCAGCGTGCCGCGCGTGGGCCAGGTGCACCTGTTCTACCGCGCGCGGCTGCTGTCCGACGTGTTCGACCCCGGCTTCGAGACGATCGAGGCGCGCCTCTTCACCGAAGCCGAGATCCCCTGGGAGGAGATCGCCTTCCGCACGGTGAAGGAAACGCTGGAGCGCTTCTTCGCCGACCGCGCCCGCGGGCAGTTCGGCGTGCACGCGCTGGACATCGTCTAGGCCGCGCTCAGCGCGTCTGCTTGCTTTCTTCGCGCAGGCGCGCCTCCTCGCGGCGCTTCACGCACAGCGGATGGCTGCGCGCACCCGGCTTGTCGCAATGCTCGGCCAGGCACAGTTCCTTGGAGAGGAAGATCTTGTCGCGGCACTGCTCGACGGCCTGGTAGCTGCTGGGAGTGGCGGCCACCGGGGGCGGTACGGGCCGCGCGGGCTCGGGATCGGCCCGCACCGGCGCGGCAACGGCGGCGACCGGCCGCGGAGGCTCCGGCGCGGACGTGGCCGCGGAGTTCTTCGCAGTTGCCTTGGCCGGTGCGGGCTCGGCCTTCTTCGGCACGGGCGCGGGAGCCTGCGTGTGCGCGGCCTTGCCGTTTGCAGCCGGAGTCGCGGCGGGCGCGGCGGCCGTCACCGCGGGTGCCGCGGGCGCATCGGCCGGGGCAGGCGGCGCCGCGTTGGAAGGATAGTCCGCGGCTGCGGCGGCCACCGCCGTCGCGGGCGCGCCGGCGCCCTGCGCGACCTGCTTGTCGCCGCGCGCCAGCATGAAGGCCAGGACGCCCGCCAGCGCGAGCACGCCGATGCCGGCCAGTGCCGCCACGGGCCGCTTCTTGCGGGCCGGCGCGGGCGGCACGCTCGTGTCGTCGTCCTCTTCGGGCACGCTGCGCACCGCGGGCGCGGCGGCAGGCGCGGCGGCGCGTGCCGCCACGGCAGCAGGCTGCGGGCGCACGAGTGCCTGGTCGCCCGAAGCCGCCGCGAGGGGCTGCGTGGCCGTGAAGTCCGTGTCCGTTCTGCCCGCAGCGGCGCCGGACGGGCTCGCCGTGGGTGGCAGCGGGAGGCGCGTGTACTCCTCCTGCACCCACTTGCCGGGACGCAGGACCGACGCTTCACCCGCGGCGATCGGGCGCGACGTGTCGGTGCGCAGGCGGGTGGCTTCGTCGTCGGGCGCTTGCGTGGACGGGAACTGGGTCGCGGCGAACACGCTGCCGGAGGTTCCCGGCTGGCTGCCGCCGATCGCCGTGGCTTCGCCGCCGGCCAGCTTGCGCAGGCGGCGCCGGGCGAGATCCGCGTAGATGCCGGCGGGGAACTTCTCCAGGAAGACCCGCAGGTCCTCCGGATCGCCGGAGTCCTTGACGTCCTTCCAGTAGACCAGTTCCAGCTCCTGCGTCACGGAGCTGGGGCTGGTGGGCAGGCTGCCGGGCACGCTGCCGGGAATGCTGCCCGGGGCCGTGAGCGGCCGCGAGCCGTTCTCGAGCCGCTTGTTCGGATTGAGCGGCGGCACCACCGTCTGGTCCTCGGCGCGGCGGATCGCCGCCTGCAGCGCGACGGCGAAGTCGCGCGCCGTGGCGAAGCGCTCGTCCCGCGTCTTGGCCAGCGCGCGCGCCACCACCGCATCGAGCGCCGCCGGCAGCCGCGGGTTCACCGAGCTGGGCGCCGGCGGATGGTGGCCGATGATCTGGTGGATGATGGAGAAGTCGTTGTCGCCGTCGAAGGGGCGCTTGTCCGTCAGCAGCTGGTACAGCACCACGCCCACCGAGAACAGGTCCGCGCGCGAGTCGATCTTCTGCCCCTGCACCTGTTCCGGCGCCATGTACTTGAGCGTGCCGACCATGCTGCCCTGCGTGCGCGTGGCCTCGCCGGAGTCCTGGATGCGCGCGACGCCGAAGTCGGTGAGCTTCACGCGGCCGCCGGGCTCGAGCAGCAGGTTGGCCGGCTTGATGTCGCGATGCACGATGCCCTGCTTGTGCGCGTAGTCCAGCGCGCTGAGCAGGTCGCGGATGATCTTCAGCGACTGCTCCAGCGAATAGCGGGTGCCGCGATCGAGGTGGTGCTTGAGGTCGTCGCCCTGGATGTACTCCATGACGAGGAAGGCGACGTCGCCGTCCCGGTCGGAGTCGTAGACGCTGACGATGTTGGGATGCTGCAGGCGCGCGGCGGAACGCGCCTCGGTGCGGAAGCGGTGTTCGTATTCGGCCGCCGCTTCCTCGGACAGGTTCTCGACCTTGACGGTCTTGATGGCGACGCGCCGATCGAGGTTCGGATCCCGGCCCTCGTAGACCACGCCCATGGCTCCCTTGCCGAGGACCCGGAGAACTTCGTACCGTCCCAGCTTTTTGAGAGTCACTTCAGTCGTCGCGCCAAGCGAAACAGATGGAAACGCATTCTAGCCCGCGCCCCGCCCTCAAGGCCGAGTTCCTCAGGGGCCCGCCCGGCCCGTTGTGTTGCGTTTCGCACGCATCAGAGCGCGGGCATACGCCACCGGGAAGTGCCGGGCCAGCAATTCCTGGATCCAGGCGGATTCGGCGATCCGGCGCTCCCCGTAATCCTTGGCGAAGGCGTCCCAGGCGCGCGCGGATTCGAAGATGCGGGCACCGCCACCGAGCAGGCGCTGCTTGAGCGCCTCGGGGTCGAATTCCCGCACCACGGCTTCCACGGTGTCCTGCAACGCCCCGGCCATGGTTTCCTCGTGCGTCGTGAGTTCCGCCACGAGCTGCGCGACCGCGCGATCCGGCGGCATGAAGCCGGCCGCGGCGGCCTGGCCGCCGAACAGGTAGTACAGCTTGTCCTCCAGGGGCATGTCAAGCCGCAGCGCGTTCGCCTCGCGCGGCTGCGCCTGCGTGGGCTCCTCGGGGCCCGCCTTCTGCCGGCTCGCGGCGGCCGCCTGCACGGCCTGCAGCAGGCCCTGCAGGGCGATGCGCGTGAGCCGGCCGATGGTCTCCATCTCGCCCTGCGTCAGCGCCTTGCGGGCCGAAGCTTCGAGCCCCAGGCCGGCGAGGAAAGGCTGCAGGTCCTCGGCCGGCGCCAGGGCGTCGGCATGCATGCTGCCGCCCGGCGAACCCGGCCCGAAGGTGCTGTGGAAGCCCCAGTCGCCGAAAGGATCGTCCTCGGGCGGCAGGCCGGGCACCGTCTCGGCGCCGGGCCCCATCTCGGCGGCCTGCTTCTGGAACTCGGCCCAGGGGTCCGGCTCCGGCAGGCCGGTGCGCGTGGGCTCCATCACCGTCACGTCGATGCGGAACGCCGACAGCACCAGTGCGTCGCCGGCGTCCAGCACGCCGCGCGTGCCCGGGGGCAACTCGCCGGTCGCGGTGTCGACGCCGTTGACCACCGACAGCACGTGGAAGTGCAGCTGGTCGCCGTGGTTCCACACGCTCAGGTGGCGGCGGGAGATGTTGCGTTCGGGGTCGGGCAGGCAGATGCTGCAATCGGCGTCGCGCCCGAGGACCAGGGGCGGGTCGCCGGGCTCCAGCCGCCGGGTGACGTCCAGCCCGGGGCCGGCGACATGCAGTTCCAGGGCCACGCTCAGCCGACGGAGAAGGTCGCGACCGGGGCGGCTTCGGAGTTGCGGTCGCAACCCAGCGCGATCTGGCCCTGCCCCACGAGGTAGCACTCGGTCCGGCGCAGGACCACGGGCTCGAGCTGGTTGCCGAAGTAGACCCAGGTGCCGAAGCTGGAGGCGTCGCTCAGCACGAAGTGCCCGCCGCGCCACTCGATGGTGGCATGCAGGCGCGAGACGCGCGAATCGTTCAACGGCAGGTCGGCCGTCGCCGAGCGGCCCAGCGTGATCGCCTCGCCGCGCGGCTGCAGCGTGCAGCTCTGGTCGCCGATGCGCACGGCGAGCCGCGCCTCGGAGGCCTCGGCGAACATGGACACGCCCATGACGGTGGCTTCCGCATCGCGGTCCGGCTGCCATTCGACGCGGAACACCTCGGTGACTTCGGCCTTGCCGCGCAGGTACATGGGTCCCAGGCTGCGCAGCTTGCCCTGTTGCGGCGGCAGCAGGGCGTCGCGCACCCGCTGCGAAGTGAGGATCTGGTCGGCGCCCGCCAGGTCCGCCAGGCGGGCGGCGCTGTTGACGGCGTCGCCGTAGCAATCGCCCTGGATCTCGACGACTTCGCCGGATTCGATGCCCATCTGCATCTGCACGGGACGGCCGGTGCCGCCGGGGCGCACGGGCTTCTGCAGAAGGCGTTCCTGGATGGCGATGCAGGCGGTGAGCGCCTGGGATTCGTCGTTGAAGACGACGAACAGGCCGTCGCCGAGCAGCTTCACCACCCGGCCCTTGTGCTGTTCGAAGATCTTGGCCAGTGCCGTCGTCAACTGGGTGACGAAGCGCCCGGCGGTCTCGTCCCCGAGCCGCTCGAAGATGCCGGTGCTCCCTACCAGATCAGCGAAAACAACGGACGCCATGCGCGGCCATTATGCCCGTACCACTCCGGGAACCCCAGCAATGAGAAAGCCGGTTGGCCTTTCGGTCCAACCGGCTGTTGTTTGTTGGTCGGCGTGGCGGGATTCGAACTCGCGACCCCTTGCACCCCATGCAAGTGCGCTACCAGGCTGCGCTACACGCCGAAGCCCTCGATTATAGCCGGTACTTTCACCCGGAAAAATCGGGAGTCGAATTTTCTCAGTGGATGGAGCTGAGGAGATCGCGGATTTCGAACAGCTCGCGCCGCAGGAGCTGCAGCTTCTGCGTGATCGCGTCGCGCTCGTCCGGCGGCGCATCCTCGAACTGGCTCTCGCCGAAGGTGGATTCCTCCACTTCGATCATCTCGTCGACGCCATCGAGCATCACCTCGCCGGCGCGGCGCTTGTCGCGTTCGACCTGCACGATCTCCTGCAGCTTGTTGCGCGCGCCGCTGATGGTGAAGCCCTGGTCGTACAGCAGGTCGCGGATGCGGCGGATCATCAGCACCTCGTGGTGCTGGTAATAGCGGCGGTTGCCGCGCCGCTTCATGGGCCGCAGCTGCGTGAACTCCTGCTCCCAATACCGGAGCACGTGCGGCTTGACGCCGCACAGCTCGCTCACCTCACCGATGGTGAAGTAGCGCTTGGCTGGGATTGCCGGGAGGCCTTTCTCCATTGAAATCAATCTACTAGGAGAGAAAGCTTCGAGGTTACTCTAAGACCGCCCGGCTGCAAAGCGGGTCGCAACCGGCGGTGTTGCGCCGCCGCGCTTTTCGGTTCTTTTCGGTTGAGCGTCGGGCGTTGGGGGTCGAGCGGTAGCCCGGCAGCCGCTCAACGCTCTTCGATCAACGCCGAACCGGCTTCCTGGCCGTTGCCCTGGATCTGTTCCTTGAGCTTGTGGCTGGCGTGGAAGGTGACGACGCGGCGCGCCTCGATCGGGATCGCCTCGCCGGTGCGCGGATTGCGTCCGGGGCGCGGCGCCTTGGTGCGGATCTGGAAGTTGCCGAAGCCGGAGATCTTGACGTCCTTGCCCTCGACGAGGCTGGCGGAGATCAGGTCGAAGAAGGCGTCGATCATGTCCTTGGACTCGCGCTTGTTCAGCCCGATCTGCTCGAACAGCAGTTCCGCGAGCTGCGCCTTGGTCAACGCCGGCGTCTCCAGGCTCTCGACGGCAAACTCCATGATGTCCTCTCGCGGCAGCGCGCTTGTCGTTGTCAGGTCCGCCATGCTCAGCCCCTCAGGCGGCCGCCCAGTTGCGCGGAGATCCTCTCCACCACCGCGCGCACGGCCGATTCGATCTGGTCGTCGGTCAGTGTGGCGTCGGGGCGCGCGAGCGTCAAGCGCACGGCCAGGCTCTTCTCGTTCATCGCCAGACCGGCGGTCGCCTGCTGCGGCTTGTACACGTCGAACAGCAACGCATCGCGCAGCAGCCCGCCGGTGTCGGCACCGCGGATCGCGGCCATCAGCTGGCCGTGCGTGACCTTCTCGTCGACGATCACCGCGATGTCGCGTTCGGCCGGCTGGAAGCGCGGCACGGGTTCGAATTGCGGCACCTGGCGCGCCGTCACGGCGTCGAGATCCAGCTCGAACAGCAGCGGCGTATGCGGCAGTTCCCACTGCTGGCGCCAGCGCGGATGCAGTTCGCCGACGAAGCCGGCTTCCCGGCCGTCGATGCGGATGGATGCGCAGCGCCCCGGATGCATGGCGGGATGCGCGCCGGGCGCGAACTCCGCCTGCAGCGGCGCAAGCAGCGCCTGCACGTCGCCCTTCATGTCGTAGAAATCCACGTTCTGCGGCTTGCGGGCCCATTGCAGGCCTTCGGGCGCGCCATAGGCGAGGCCGGCGACCTTCATCGGCTGGCGCACGCCGCGCACGGTGGTGTCGGTGGTCTGCACGGCGTCGTCGCGCACGAACACGCGCCCCAGCTCGAACACGCGCACGCGCTCGGCCTTGCGATCGAGGTTGTGCTTCAGCACCTGCAGCAGCGAGCCGACCAGCGAGGAGCGCATCACGCTCATCTGGCTGGCGATCGGGTTCAGCAGCCGGATCGGGTTCGGGTTGCCGGCGAGTTCCTTCTCCCAGTGCTCCTCGACGAAACTGAAGTTGATCGTCTCCTGGTAGCCCTGGGCGGCCAGCAGGCGGCGCACCGCGAAGCGGCTGCGGCGGTTCTCCGCCGGCAGCTTGGCCGTGATCGGCGCGAGCGGCGGCGTGGTCGGCAGCTGGTTGTAGCCGATGACGCGCACCACTTCCTCGATCAGGTCCTCCTCGATCGCGAGGTCGAAGCGGTACGGCGGCGGCGTGACGGTGATGACACCGCCCGCGGCCTGCGCCGGCAGGTGCAGGCGCCGGAAGGCGTCCAGGCACTGCTGCTCGCTCACCGGCATGCCGATCACCTTGGCGGCGCGCGCGACGCGCAACTGGACCGGCTTGCGCTCGGGCAGCTTCGCGACCTGGTCGTCCATCGGGCCGGGCTCGCCGCCGCAGATGTCCAGGATCAGGCGGGTGATGTAGTCGATGTGTTCGACGGTCTGGCTCGGGTCGACGCCGCGCTCGAAGCGGTGGCCCGCGTCGGTGGAGAAGTTGAAGCGGCGGGACCGGCCCTGCACCGCTTCCGGCCACCAGAAGGCGGCCTCGACGTAGACGTTCCTCGTGTCGTCGGACACCGCGGTGGCGTCGCCGCCCATGATGCCGGCGAGCGATTCGACTTCCCTGTCGTCGGCGATCACGCCGACCTTTTCGTCCACCTCGATCGTGTTGCCGTTCAGGAGCTTGAGCTGCTCGCCCTTGCGGCCCCAGCGCACGTCCAGCGCGCCGTGGATCCTGTCCTGGTCGAAGATGTGCGAAGGCCGGCCGAACTCGAACATCACGTAGTTGGAGATGTCCACCAGCGCGGTGACGCTGCGCTGGCCGCAGCCGGCCAGGCGCTCCACCATCCACTGCGGCGTCTTCGCCTTCGTGTCCACGTTGCGGATCACGCGGCCGGAGAAGCGGCCGCAGAGATCGGGCGCGCTCAACTTCACCTTCAGCTTCTGGTCGTGCGTCGCCTGCACCGGCGCGATCTTCGGCTCGGCCAGCGGCGCACCCGTGAGCGCCGACAGCTCGCGCGCGACGCCGTATACCGACAGTGCATGCGCGAGGTTGGGCGTGAGCTTCAGCGTGAAGACGTGGTCGTCGAGGTTCAGCACCTCGCGGATGTTCTTGCCGACCGGCGTGGACGCATCCAGCTCCAGCAGGCCGCCGTGGTCCTCGCTCAGCTTCAGTTCGCGCGCCGAGCACAGCATGCCCTGGCTCTCGACGCCGCGCAGCTTGCCCAGCTTGATCGCGAAGGGCTTGCCGTCCTCGCCCGGGGGCAGCTCGGCCCCGACCAGGGCCGTCGGCACCTTGATGCCGACGCGGGCGTTGGGCGCGCCGCACACGATGTTCAGGAGAGCGCCCTGCCCCACGTCCACCTGGCACACGCGCAGGCGGTCGGCGTTGGGATGCTGCACGGCTTCCTTGATCTCGCCCACGACCACCTGGCTGAAGGGCGGCGCGATGGGGCGGAGCTCCTCCACCTCCATGCCGCCCATGGTGAGCACGTCGGCGATCTGTTGCGTGGTCAGCGGCGGGTTGCAGTACGCGCGCAGCCAGGACTCGGGGAATTGCATGTGGTCTCGAACGGAAATCGTTAGCGGAACTGGCGCAGGAAGCGGATGTCGCCTTCGAAGAACAGGCGCAGGTCGTTCACGCCGTAGCGCAGCATGGTCAGGCGGTCGGGGCCCATGCCGAAGGCGAAGCCGATGTGCTTCTCGGGGTCCAGGCCCATGTTGCGCACCACCGCCGGGTGCACCTGTCCGGAGCCGGCCACTTCCAGCCAGCGGCCGGCCAGCGGCCCGCCCTGGAACTGGATGTCGATCTCGGCGGAAGGCTCCGTGAAGGGGAAGAAGCTCGGGCGGAAGCGCAGCGCGAGGTCGTCGCTCTCGAAGAAGGTGCGGCAGAAGTCCGTGAACACGACCTTCAGGTCCTTGAAGCTCACGTTCTCGCCCAGCCAGAGGCCTTCGCACTGGTGGAACATCGGCGAGTGCGTCGCATCGCTGTCCACGCGGTAGGTGCGGCCGGGCGCGATCACGCGGATCTCCGGCAGCGGCTCGCCGCGCTTCACGGCGTCCGCGTAGCGCTTGATGTGCTGGTGGGCGAAGCGCACCTGCATCGGGCTGGTGTGCGGCCGCAGGTTGTAGGGGATGCCGTCGTCGCCGTCGATGTCCACGTAGAACGTGTCCTGCATCGAGCGCGCGGGATGGTTCGGCGGGTTGTTCAGCGAAGTGAAGCTGTGCCAGTCGCTCTCGACTTCCGGGCCGTCGGCCACGTCGAAGCCCATGCTGGCGAAGATCTGTTCGATGCGCTCCAGGGTGAGCGACACCGGGTGCAGGCCGCCCGGCTCGCGCACGCGTCCCGGCAGCGAGACGTCCAGCGCCTCGGCTTTCAGCTGCGCTTCCAGTTCGGCGCCGGCCAGGGCCTGGCGGCGCTCGTTCAGGGCCACCTCGATCGCCTGCTTGGCCTGGTTGATCGCCGCGCCGCGCGTCTTCTTCTCCTCCACGGAGAGCGCGGCCAGCCCCTTCATCAGCTCGGTGATGCGGCCGGACTTGCCGGTGTACTGCGCCTTGGCGTTCTCGAGGTCCGCGGGCGTGGCGGCGCGCGCGAAAGCTTCACGGGCGCCGGCGACGATCGAGTCGAATTCTTGGTTCATGGAGAGAAAAAAACAGGGCTAGCGCCTTTCAGCCCTAGCCCTGTCCTTATGGGTTGCACCGGATGCGGCCCGAAGGCCGCATCACCGCGAAACTCAGGCAGCCAGCTTGGCCTTGACCTGGTTCACGATGCCGGTAAACGCCGCCGGATCGTGCACGGCGATATCGGCGAGGACCTTGCGGTCGATGTCGATGCCGGCCTTGCGGATGCCGTTGGCGAACTGGCTGTAGGTCAGGCCGTTGGAACGCGCTGCGGCGTTGATACGGGCGATCCACAGTTGGCGGAAGACGCGCTTCTTGGTACGACGGTCACGGTAGGCGTACTGGCCCGCCTTCATCACCGCTTCCTTGGCAATGCGGAAGACATTGCCGCGGCGGCCGCGGAAACCCTTGGCGAGGGCGAGGACCTTCTTGTGACGGGCGCGAGCCGTTACACCACGTTTGACGCGAGGCATGTGTGTTCTCCTTGTCTCGGTGGTTTACAGGCCGGCGAACGGCAGCATCTGCGCCATGTGACCCATGTTGGTCTCATGCACAGCGACTGCACCACGCAGGTGGCGCTTGTTCTTGGTGGTCTTCTTGGTCAGGATGTGACGCTTGAAGGCTTGGCCGCGCTTGACGGTCCCGCCGGGACGCACGCGGAAGCGCTTCTTCGCGCCGCTCTTGGTCTTCATCTTGGGCATGTACATGCTCCTTCTTCGTTGTGCTCGTGAGGCGTCAGGGGGAAATTCCCCCTGCCTTGATGGCCCCGAGCCACTTTTGAGTGGCGAGACTGGGCTCTCCACTTGCGAGGGGACAAAAGCCCCCTCTTCTCACCGCCATCGCGGCGACCAACCGTGATGGCTTTGAAACTTACGCCGTCGTCGCCGGCGTGCCGGCGGGTTCGGTGGCGGGCTTGACAGCCGCCTTCTTCTTGCCCGGCGCGATCATCATGATCATCTGCCGGCCTTCGAGCTTCGGGAACTGCTCGATGAGGATGGTGTCCCCGAGGTCGTCCCGCAGCCGCTGCAGCAGCGCCATGCCGATTTCCTGGTGCGTGATCTCGCGGCCGCGGAACCGCAGCGTGATCTTGCACTTGTCGCCTTCGGCCAGGAAGCGGCGGATGTTGCGCAGCTTGATGTTGTAGTCACCGTCGTCGGTGCCCGGCCGGAACTTGACTTCCTTGATCTCGATGACCGTCTGCTTCGACTTCGCTTCCGCAGCCTTCTTCTGTTCCTGGTACTTGAACTTGCCGTAGTCCATCAGCCGGCAGACCGGCGGAATGGCGGTGGCGGCAATTTCCACCAGGTCCACGTCCAGCTCGCCTGCCATCCGCAGAGCCTCCTGGAGGCTCACGATGCCCAGGGGCTCGTTGTTGGGCCCGCTGAGGCGGACTTCCGGGGCCATGATCTCCCGGTTCAGGCGGTGCTTGCGTTCCTCGCGCTGGCGGCGGTCGCGAAATTCAGTAGCGATGGTCTTGCGTCCTGTTCAAAATCTATAGCAACACCGTCAAGGTGCGCGCGGCTCGCAGCTGCCTCCGTGAGATTCAGCGCTTGCTGGCGATGTCTTCGGCGATCCTCTTTCCGAACGCCTCGATCGACATCACACCCAGGTCCTGGTTGCCCCGGGCGCGCACCGCGACGGCACCAGCCGCCTTCTCTTTCTCGCCGACGACGAGGAGGTAAGGCGGCTTTTGCAGCGAATGCTCCCGTATTTTATACGTGATCTTCTCGTTGCGCAGATCCGTCTCGACCCTAAGCCCTTGATTCCTCAGCGTTTTGGCCAGATCCCGTACGTAATCGGCCTGGCCGTCGGTGATGTTGAGGATCACGGCCTGCGTCGGCGCGAGCCAGGCCGGCAGCGCCCCGGCGTGCTGCTCGATCAGGATGCCGATGTAACGCTCGAGGCTGCCGACGATGGCCCGGTGCAGCACCACCGGCCGGTGGCGCGCGCCGTCCTCGCCGACGTATTCGGCGTCCAGCCGCGTCGTCAGGTTGAAGTCAACCTGCATCGTGCCGACCTGCCACTGCCGGCCGATGGCGTCCTTCAGCGTGTATTCGATCTTCGGGCCGTAGAAGGCGCCGTCGCCCGGGGAGATCGTGAACTCGCAGCCCGAGCGGCGCAGCGATTCCATCAGCGCGTTCTCCGCCTTGTCCCACAGTTCGTCGGAGCCGATGCGCGCCGCCGGCCGCGTCGCGACCTTGTAGATGATCTCGGTGAAGCCGAAGTCCGCGTAGACCTTGTGCAGGACCTTCGTGAATTCCTCGCACTCCGGCAGGATGTGGTCCTCGGTGCAGAAGATGTGGCCGTCGTCCTGCGTGAACCCCCGCACGCGCATGATCCCGTGCAGGCCGCCCGAAGGCTCGTTGCGGTGGCACTGGCCGAACTCGCCGTAGCGCAGCGGCAGGTCGCGGTAGCTCTTCACGCCCTGCTTGAAGATCAGCACGTGGCCGGGGCAGTTCATCGGTTTCAGCGCGTACTCGCGCTTCTCCGACTCCGTGACGAACATGTTCTCGCGGTACTTGTCCCAGTGGCCCGTCTTCTCCCACAGCGACTTGTCGAGGATCTGCGGACCCTTGACCTCCAGGTAGCCGTTGTCGCGGTACACCTGCCGCATGTACTGCTCCACGGCCTGCCAGATGGCCCAGCCTTTCGGATGCCAGAACACCACGCCGGGGGCCGTGTCCTCGAGGTGGAACAGGTCCAGCTCACGGCCGAGGCGGCGATGGTCGCGCTTCTCCGCCTCTTCCAGCATCGTCAGGTACTGCTGCAGCTCCTCCTTGGAGGCCCAGGCCGTGCCGTACACGCGCTGCAGCATCTCGTTGCGGTGGTCGCCGCGCCAGTAGGCGCCGGCCACCTTCATGAGCTTGAAGTGCTTGAGCTTGCCCGTGCTCGGCACGTGCGGGCCGCGGCAGAGGTCCTCGAAGCCGCCTTCGGCGTACAGCGAGACGTCCTCGCCCTGCGGGATGCTGCCGATGATCTCCGCCTTGTAGTGCTCGCCGATCTGCTTGAAGTGCTGCACGGCCTCGTCGCGCGGCAGCACGCGGCGCGTCACCTTCTCGTCCCTGGCGGCGAGCTCGCCCATCCGCTTCTCGATCGCGACCAGGTCCTCGGGCGTGAAGGGCCGCTTGTACGCGAAGTCGTAATAGAAGCCGTTCTCGATCACCGGGCCGATCGTGACCTGCGCGTCGGGATAGAGCTCCTTCACCGCATAGGCCAGCAGGTGCGCCGTCGAGTGCCGGATCACGTCCAGGCCCTCGGGGTCCTTGGCCGTGAGGATCGCGAGCCGCGCGTTGTCGCGAATCGTGTGCATCGTGTCCACCACCTTGCCGTCCACCTTGCCGGCGATGGCCGACTTGGCGAGGCCGGGGCCGATGGAGGCGGCGACGTCGGCCACCGTCACGGGAGCGGGGAACTGGCGAAGGGAACCGTCGGGAAGCGTGATTTCGATCATGGTGTCTGAGGCGTTCGAACAACAAAAAAGCGCGGTGGCAGCCGCGCTTTTCGGTGGACGAAGCAACTCAGTGCACGCGCGACGACCCGGCCGCTAGCAGGCCGTGGTTCCTTCCGGAGGAGTTCGCGGTGTCATAACCAGGGTGCCTTTCTCGTCCTTGTTGCCCGTGGGAGGGGCCGATTCTACCCCGCCACGTAGCCCGTGCCGGAGCAGCGGTGGCAGTCGGTGATCACCGTCTGCTTCTCGACCTCGAACTTCTCGTTGATGTTCTCGCTGTCGATGCGCAACTGGCCAGCGCCGCCGCAATCGGGACAGGGCTTGCCGCTGAGGCTGGCCATGTCGAACTTGCCGGTGTCATCGCTCGTCTCCGCCATCGGGTCTCCTCACTGCCGGGATAGCTCGACTGTAACGAGAAGCGAAGGAAACACAAAGCCCGCGGGCGATGCCGCGGGCTTGCGTTCGTCATCCCCGCGGAGGCGGGGATCGAGGGCTTCAGGCGACCTTCCGCTCCTCCTGGTGCCCGTCGAAGAACTGCTCGTCTTCGGTCGACCCTTTCAGGGCCGCCGTGGACGACAGGGCTTCGATCGTGGTGGTCACCGAATCGAAGTAGCCGGTGCCGACCTCGCGCTGGTGCTTCACCGCGGTGAAGCCCTTCTCGGCCGCCGCGAACTCCTTCTGCTGCAACTCGACGAAGGCGCTCATGTTGTTGCGCGCGTAGCCGTAGGCCAGTTCGAACATCGAGTAGTTGAGGCTGTGGAAGCCGGCCAGCGTGATGAACTGGTACTTGTAGCCCATGGCGCCCAGCTCCTTCTGGAAGCGGGCGATGGTGGCGTCGTCGAGGTTCTTCTTCCAATTGAAGGACGGCGAGCAGTTGTAGGCCAGCAGCTTGCCGGGGAACTTCGCATGGATCGCGTCGGCGAAGTCCTTGGCGAACTTCAGGTCCGGCGTGCCGGTCTCGCACCAGATCAGGTCGGCAACCTCGGCGTAGGCGAGGCCGCGGCTCACGGCCTGGTCGAAGCCCTTGCGGGTGCGGTAGAAACCTTCGACGGTGCGTTCGCCGGTGCAGAAGGGCTGGTCGACCGGGTCGACGTCGCTCGTCACGAGGTCGGCCGCTTCGGCGTCGGTGCGGGCCAGCAGCACGGTGGGCACGCCCATCACGTCGGCGGCCAGGCGGGCGGCCACCAGCTTGGCGACGGCCTCGCGCGTCGGCACCAGCACCTTGCCGCCCATGTGGCCGCACTTCTTGACCGAGGCCAGCTGGTCCTCGAAATGCACGCCGGCGGCGCCCGCCTCGATCATGGCCTTCATCAGTTCGAAGGCATTCAGCACGCCGCCGAAGCCGGCTTCGGCATCGGCCACGACCGGCGCGAAGTAGTCGACGTAGCCCTCGTCGCCGGGACCCTTGCCTTCGCTCCACTGGATCTGGTCGGCGCGCTGGAAGGTGTTGTTGATCTTGCGCACGACCTTCGGCACGGAATCCACCGCATAGAGCGACTGGTCGGGGTACATCTCGCCGGTGCTGTTGGCGTCGGCCGCCACCTGCCAGCCGGAGAGGTAGATCGCCTTGAGGCCGGCCTTCACCTGCTGCATGGCCTGGTTGCCCGTGAGCGCACCCAGCGTGTTCACGAACGGCTCGGTGTTGATCAGGTTCCAGAGCTTCTCGGATCCGCGCCTGGCCAGCGTGTGGTCGATCTGCAGCGAACCGCGCAGCTTCACCACGTCGGCGGCGCTGTAGCCGCGCTTGATGCCTTTCCAGCGCGGGTTCTCGGCCCAGTCCTTTTCGAGCTGGGCGATCTGCTGTTCGCGGGTGAGGTGGGTCCAGTTGCTCATGTTCACTCCAGTGCGTTGATGTCGAACCGTTTCGCGACGGGGGCCGCGCTGGAATGAACTTTAAGTCTTGTAGAAGACTTCGTGTGGCTCTTCTGTCTTATACAAGACTAAATATTTTCATCAACAAAATCAGAGACTTGCATTTTGCATTTCGCTATCCGGAAGAAGTTTTCCCATATTGGAAAATTTTGCGGCAGCGCACAAGCGTCGTTTTTTGCAATGCGAAACGCGAATCAGGCGCCGTGAAAAACGATCCAGTCGCCGTGCCCGATCACCTGCTTTTCGCGAACGCGCTCCGGATTGATCTCGTACACGAGGCAGCCCATCGAGTTTCCGTTCACCGCGACGTCGATCTCGCGCTTGAAGTACTCGCTGTCCGCCCCCGGCACGATCTGCTCGATCCGGTCGAGGACGACCTCGAGCTCCGGCGTGATGCGGTACACCTCGCCCACCACGGTGACGGCCTCCTCGCCACCGAGCGTCAGGCCCGGATACCGGTCGACGTGGTACAGCACGCCCTGCACCTCGCCCATGCCCACGTAGCCGGGCGCGGGCTGCAGGCGATTGATGTCGTTGCGGCCGCCGCGGCGCAGGGTGCCGTAGACGAAGACGTGGCGCAGGGGGGCTTCGGGCATGATGCGTCGTTTCGCGCATTGTCGATGAGCTTCACGCCCAGCCGCCCACTCGCCTACGCCTGCCTCGCCCTGAGCATGTCGCTGGTGGGCAGCTACGTGGCGCTGTCCAAGCCGCTGGTGGCCGCCATCCCCGTGTTCCTGCTCGCGTGGCTGCGCTTCGGCATCGGCGGCCTGGCGATGCTGCACTGGCTGCGCAAGCCGGCGAGCGAACCGCCGATGACGCCACGCACGCGCAGGCTGCTGTTCCTCGAATCCTTCCTCGGCAACTTCCTGTTCTCGATCTGCATGCTGTTCGGCGTGAGCATGACCAGCGCCGTGTCGGCCGGCGTCATCATGGCGGCGATCCCGGCGACCGTGGCGATCCTGAGCCGCATCTTCCTGCGCGAGCCGATCCCGGGCCGCACCTGGACGGCGATCGCCTGCGCGGCCCTGGGCATCGGCCTGCTCGGGCTCGCCAGGCCGTCGCACGAAGACGGCGCGACGGGTGCCGGCGGCCTCGCCTGGCTGGGCAACCTGCTCGTGTTCGGCGCGGTGCTGTGCGAGGCGTCGTATGCGGTGATCGGCAAGGCGCTCACCGGCGCCCTCGGACCCAAGCGCATCACGGCGCTGATCAACGTGTGGGGCTTCCTGCTGGTCACGCCGCTGGGCCTGTGGGCCGCGCTGCGCTTCGACTTCGGCGGCGTCGCGACGGGCAGCTGGCTGCTGCTGGTGTTCTACGCGCTGGCCGCCAGCGTGTGGACGGTGTGGCTGTGGATGACCGGCCTGAAGGTGGTGCCGGCGGCCCAGGCGGGCGTGTTCACGGCGATGCTGCCGGTATCGGCGGCGGTGGTGGGGGTCGCGGTGCTGGGCGAAAAGCTCACCTTCCTGCAGGGGATGGCCTTCGTGTCGGCGCTGGCGGGGGTGGTCCTCGCCACGCTTCCGGCGCGCCGGGACTAGCGCCCCGTGACCTTCCGGATCGCCGGCTTGATGTTCTCCCGCTGCGCCGGCAGCACCGCCGCGCTCTCCCGCGGCACGTTCAGCACGATCGAGGTCGAGGTGTCGGCCAGCAGGCTGAACTTCGTCACGACGGCGTCGAGGTGCTCGACGTCGATCACGGCGATCTCCAGGATCCAGCTGTCCGCGCCCGCGACGTTGAAGGCGTTCACCACCTCGGGCGTCTGCTCGATCAAGCCGAGGATGCGGCCGTACTCCACCCGGCCGACGCGCAGGATCGCGCGGATGCCGTAGCCCAGGCGCTGGTAGTCCACGGCCGCCCGGTAGCCCCTGATGAAGCCGGCGATTTCCAGCTTGCGCACGCGCTCGGTCACCGCCGGCTGCGACAGCTGCACCTGCCGGCCCAGCTCCGCCATGCTGATGCGGGCGTCACGCTGCAGTTCCGCCAGGATGTGCGCGTCGTGGGCGTCGAGCTCTGGAACTTCTGTCGGCATGGTGGTTGACCTTCAAAATCAAGGCAGTTGTCGCTCTCTGCCTTGAATGATGCACCCAATGGTTCAGCCGGGCAAGCCAGGATCGAGGCGGCAGCCCATCGGAGCACCGGATTCCGGCCGGAACCGCACGTCGACTCATTGGGGGCGGCCGCCGCCGCGATCGCAACGGTGCCGGTGCGCGGCACTGCGCGGCCTCGGGCAACGTCCGCACCTGCCACGCCCGCCCCGATCGCCGCGCTCCGTGCGCTTCGCGATCGGCTCGCGGGAGCCGCGGGCGCGCTGGTTTCTCCAGCGAAAACTCGTGTGGCGACGCGATGTTGATGGCGCTTTCTCTCGCAATGGGTGAGCAGCGCAGCACGCGGCGCGCTCGATCCCGCTCGCACCCGGAGAGTCCTGCACGGGAGGCGCGTGCATCGCGCGAGGCGTGTTCCGCGCGGGCGCGCTGCTGACTTTCAGGGGGAAAACCGCGTGCGCGCGCGGATGAAAAAGCAACATCTCCCAGCGAAAAACCGTTTTTTCCGCTTGGACGCACCCTTTTTCTCCTTTAGCATCCGCAGTGCCAGTGCGAGTGCAGTTTTCACTGGTGGTTCATCAACTTCTAGAAGGAAAATCGATCATGGCAACTGCAAAGAAGGTGGCGAAGAAGGCGCCGGCGAAGAAAGCTCCGGCCAAGAAGGCCGTCGCGAAGAAGGCGGCCCCGGCCAAGAAGGCCGCGGCGAAGAAGGCGCCCGCGAAGAAGGCTGCACCGGCCAAGAAGGCAACTGCGAAGAAGGCGGCCCCGGCCAAGAAGGCTCCGGCGAAGAAGGCGCCCGCGAAGAAGCGCACGCCCAACGCGGCGTTCATGAAGCCCCTGACCCCGGACGCATCCCTGGCCGCCGTGGTGGGCTCGAACCCGCTGCCGCGCACGGAGATCGTGTCGAAGCTGTGGGCCTACATCAAGAAGAACAAGCTGCAGGACCAGGCGAACAAGCGCATGGTCAACGCGGACGACAAGCTGCGCGTCCTGTTCGGCAAGGGCCAGGTGTCCATGTTCGAGATGGCTGGCCTGATCGGCAAGCACGTCAAGTAATCGGACCCGTCCGATCGCTGAAAAGGCCGGCTCTGCCGGCCTTTTTCTTTGGGCGAGCCATCCGCGCGCACGTCATCCCCGCGCAGGCGGGGATCCAGGGCGCACGTCATCCCCGCGCAGGCGGGGATCCAGGGCTTCCTGTCTTGAAGCGGCTGCGCCGCTTCCCGCTTTTGAGCAACGGGCCGCGTCACGTCAGGCGGCGCGGTCTCGTACCCTCGAATGGTGGGCAAGCAAGCTTGCCCACCCTACGCCAGGACCCATGACGGTGGTAATGGCAAGGCACCAATGCGCCACCGCCCTGCCCTGCTGCCAGCCCCCGTGCGGGCGGGGCCGGGGTCGCGCATGAAGGCATGGCGCCTGCGAGGACCGGGCAGGCGGCCCAGCGCGGCTACGAGAGCGCGTAGCGCGTATCGAGCCGCGCGTACGTTTCCGACTCGCGACACCGGTGTTCGAGCGGAATGTTTGACCGCGCGCGGGCAAACACGCAGCGAGTTCGGTCGCGGGGGCCGCCTGCCCGGGCCTCGCAGGTTTGCCGAGCGCCGCAGGCGCGAAGGACGCCATGCCAGCGCGACTCCGGCCCCGCCCGTGCGGGGGCTGGCAGCCGGCGGGATGCGAAAAAGCGGGAAGCGGCGCAGCCGCTTCGGAGACAGGAAGCCCTGGATCCCCGCCTGCGCGGGGATGACGGGGAGGCCGCCTGCGCGGAGATGACGAAGGGGCCGCCTGCGCGGGGATGACGAAGAGACTGCCTTCGCGGGGATGACGGGAGAGGTCAATCCTCCCGCGAATGGAAGAACACGCTGAACGTGTTTCCCACCCCGTCCACGTCCTCTTCCAGCGTGATCTCCGCGCCGTGCAGCGTCGCGATCTCGCTGACGATGGCGAGGCCGAGGCCGCTGCCGTCTTCCTGGTTGCCGAGGAGGCGGTGGAAGCGCTCGAAGATGCGCTGGCGTTCGGCCACCGGGATGCTCGGGCCGTCGTCGCTGATCGCGAGCCGCACCTGCTGGTCGGCGCTGCGGCCGGTGCGCACCGTGACGCGGCCGCCCGGCTGGCTGTAGCGGATCGCGTTGTCGATCAGGTTGTTGATCAACTCGCGCAGCCGGTCCCGGTCCGCGTCGATCACCAGCGGCTCGTCGTCGGTGCCCTCGAAGCCGAGGTCGATGCTGCGCTTGATCGCATGCGGCACCCAGTCCATGCTGACCTCCAGCGCGAAGGCGTTCAGGTCCAGCGGCTGCAACTGCACCTTGTCCAGGGCGTTCGGCTCGTTGCGCGCCAGCGAGAGCAGTTGCCGCACCAGGCGCGACAGGCGGTCGGCGCTGATATAGAGCTGCGCCAGCGAATGCTTCACGCGCTCTGGATCCGTTTCGCGCAGCGCCAGTTCGATCTGCGCCTTCAGGCCGCTCACCGGCGTCTTCAGCTGGTGCGCCGCATCGGCCACGAAGCGGTTCTGGAAATCGAAGGTGGTGCCGAGGCGCCCCATCAGCTCGTTGACTTCGTCCACCAGCGGCCGCACCTCGCCGGGCACGTCGTGCGTGTCGATCGCGCTCAGGTCCAGGTGGGAACGGTTGGCGAGCGCATCGCGCAGCCGCTGCAGCGGCTGCAGGCCGCGCGAAACGCCGAACCAGACGACCGCCGTCGCCATCACGATCAGCAGCAGCTGCGGCAGCACGGTCGAAACCACCATCTCCCAGGCCAGGCGCGTGCGCTTGTGCAGCGTTTCGGCCACCTGCACGTGCACTTCCGGCGCGCCGGGCGTCGTCTTGATCGGCATGCGCGCCGACACCAGGCGCACTTCCTCGCCATGCAGCTCGACGTCCCGGAAGCGCGGCTCGATCCGCCCGCGCAGCACGCCCGGCGCGGGCAGTTCCGCATCGCCGCCCAGCAAGGTGCCGTCGGTGGCGTCGACGCGGTAGTACAGGCGGTCCTGCGCGTCGGTGAGCAGCACGTTGGCCGCGGCGTCCGACAGCTCCATCCGCGGCCGCCCCTCGCCGGGCTTCGCGTGCAGCACGATCTCGCGCGCGATCTCGTGCAGCGCGCGGTCGTAGGCCAGGTTGGCGAAGCGCAGCGACACGAAGTAGGCGGTGGCGGTGTCCAGCGCCAGCAGCAGCAGCAGCGGCCCGAGCAGCCACGCGAGCAGCTTGCGCTGCAGCCGCGGCTCAATCCTCCGCATCGGCGCGTTCCATGAGATAGCCCATGCCGCGCACCGTGCGGATCTCGCAGCCGAGCGGCTCCAGCTTCTTGCGCAGGCGGTAGACGTACACCTCGATGGCATTGGCACCGACCTCGTCGCCCCAGCCATAGAGGTGGTTGACCATCTGCTCCTTGCTGACCACGCGGCCCTCGCGCATCAGCAGCAGCTCCAGCACCGCGAGTTCGCGCGGCGACAGGTCCAGCGACTTCTTGTCGTGGAAGACGCGCCGGCCCACGGTGTCGAAGCGCAGCAGGCCGTGCTCCAGGTAGGGCGTGGAATTGCTGCCCCGGCGCAGCAGCGCGCGCACGCGCGCTTCCAGCACCGGCAGGTCGAAGGGCTTGGCCAGGTAGTCGTCGGCGCCGAGGTCCAGGCCCTTCACCTGGTCCTCCAGGCTGTCGAAGGCCGTGAGCATCAGCACCGGGATGGTGGAGCGGCGCGCGCGCAGGCGCCGCAGCACGTCCAGGCCGCTCAGGCCCGGCAGGCCGATGTCGAGGATGGCCAGGTCGTAGATCGCCAGCGTGAGCGCATGGTCCGCCTCCTCGCCGGTGGACACGTGGTCCACGGCGTGGGCGGACTGCACCAGCGCGCGGGAAAGCGCGTCGGCCAGTACCTTGTCGTCTTCAACCAGCAGGATCCGCATCGGCGGCAATCCTAACGCGAGCGCGGCCGTGTGCCGCGCCGGTCTGGCGCCGTCCGCCGGGTCGCGGCACAATCGGGGCTCCATGCCCGGCTTTGCCCTCTTCATCGGCGACCACCTCGCACGCAGCGTGCGCGGCATCCCCGGTGCGCCTCCCCGCTGACGCAAAACCGCCGCGCGCCCCGCCGCGCACCGTGTTTCGTCATCGTCAAAGGAGTCCGCAATGGCCGATCTGTTCGAGAACCCCATGGGCCTGATGGGGTTCGAGTTCGTCGAGTTCGCATCCCCCGTCCCCGACCTGCTCGAGCCGCTGTTCGAGAAGATGGGCTTTTCCCTCGTCGCCCGCCACCGTTCCAAGGACGTGCTGCTGTACCGGCAGGGCGCCATCAACTTCATCGTCAACCGCGAGCCGAAGAGCCAGGCGGCCTACTTCGCCGCGGAGCACGGCCCGTCGGCCTGCGGCCTCGCCTTCCGCGTGAAGGACGCCCACCAGGCCTACTACCGCGCGCTGGAGCTCGGCGCGCAGCCGATCGAGATCCCGACCGGCCCGATGGAGCTGCGGCTGCCCGCCATCAAGGGCATCGGCGGCGCGGCGCTGTACCTCATCGACCGCTTCGAGGACGGCAAGTCCATCTACGACATCGACTTCGAATTCCTCGAGGGCGTGGAGCGGCGGCCGAAGGGCGTGGGCCTGAAGGTGGTGGACCACCTCACGCACAACGTGTATCGCGGGCGCATGGCGCACTGGGCGGCCTTCTACGAGAAGCTGTTCAACTTCCGCGAGATCCGCTACTTCGACATCCAGGGCGAATACACGGGCCTCACCTCCAAGGCGATGACCGCGCCCGACGGCCTGATCCGCATCCCGCTGAACGAGGAATCGTCCAAGGGCGCCGGCCAGATCGAGGAGTTCCTGATGAAGTTCAGCGGCGAAGGCATCCAGCACGTGGCGCTGCTCACCGACAACCTCCTCGACACCGTCGACCAGCTGCAGATGGCGGGCATCCCGCTGATGACGGCGCCCAACGACATCTACTACGAGATGCTGGCGGAGCGCCTGCCGGGCCACGGCCAAAACGTGCCGGAACTGCAGGCGCGCGGGATCCTGCTGGATGGCTCTACCGCGGACGGGCGCAAGAGGTTGCTGCTGCAGATCTTCAGCGAGACGCTGCTCGGCCCGGTGTTCTTCGAGTTCATCCAGCGCCAGGGCGACGAGGGTTTCGGCGAGGGCAATTTCAAGGCCCTGTTCGAATCGCTGGAACGCGACCAGGTCCGACGCGGCGTGCTCGCCGTCAACGAAGCCTGAGCCTTTCTTCACGGACGGTCCAGCCACCGGCGATACCGTCCTGCCTGCAAGCAAGACACGGCCGCCGCCGCCCCTTCGCTTCGGCGACGGGGCGGCGGTGCGCTTGGCCCACCCGCAGCCTTCCGGCGGTCCTACAGGCCCGTTTGGGTGTGCGGCGCACGATTCGCTCCCAGAAGCGCAGACCAGTCCTCGTCCCGTAGCCTGCAGATGCGCTCACACCTCAGGAGTTTGGAATGAAAGCCGTCGTCTTCTGCGCTGCCCTCGCCACTTTCGCCGTGGCTCCAGCCTTCGCCCAGGACCTGATCGCCCGCCAGGGCGACGATTCGGTCCGCCTCTCCGAGGAAGCCTGCAAGAGCGACCTCGTGCTGAGCCGCATCGAAACCGGCACCGCCGGCGAGTACCGCGCCGCCTCCGCGATGTTCCAGGGCCAGCGCTTCCAGGCCTGCTGGCGCATGGTGGGCAACGCCGCGTACCTCGTGTACGAGGACGGCGACCAGGGCATCATTCCCGCCCACGAACTGAAGCCCGAGCTTTCCGCTTAAGCAGCTTCCTGCCACCGACCGCGCAACCGGGCGTGGTCCTCGGCGGGTGATGCACTATCCTCGGGCTATCGCCCCTGGAAGCCCATGACCCGCGTCCTGATCCTCGAGGATGACCCGACCACGTCCGCCATGCTGGTGGGCGTGGTTCGCCGCCAGCAGTGGGAGCCCCACCCCTGCGACGAGCTTGCCGCTGCCTGGAAGCTGCTGCGCGAGCAGCCCGTCGACATGGTGCTGCTGGACCTGAGCCTGCCCGATGGCGAAGGCACGGACCTGCTGCAGAAGATCCGCCGCGCCACCCAGGGCGAACTGCCGGATGCCAAGACGCCGGTGCTGGTCGTCTCCTCGCGTTCGCAGCTGCAGTCGCGCCTCACCGCCCTGGACCTCGGCGCCGACGGCTACGTGATCAAGCCGGTGCACCTGGAGGAAGTGGCCGCCGTGATGCGCGCGCTGCTGCGCCGTCGCACGACGCTCTCGGCGGGACAGATCACCCATGGCGACCTCGTGCTCGATCCGAACAGCCGCTTCGTGCAGAAGAAGGGCGCGACCGTCGAACTGACGGAGCAGGAGTTCGCGGTGCTGCTGGCCCTGCTGGAAGACCGCCCGGGCACGCTGAGCCGCGCGGACATCCAGGCGCGCACCGGCAACCGCGTGGGCGACGGCAGCGCGGTGGAGGTGCACGTGCACCACCTGCGCCGCAAGCTCGGCGATCGGGTGATCCAGACGGTGCGCGGCGCCGGCTACCGCATCGGCCCGGTGGAGGCCGCCTAGGTGCTGGCGGCCGTCCTCGCGATTTCCGTCGGCGCTTCCCTCGGCGCGCTGCTGCGCTGGGTCCTGGCGCTGAGGCTCAATGCCCTGCTCCCGTCGCTGCCCCTCGGCACGCTGGCGGCCAACCTGATCGGCGGCTTCGTGATCGGGCTCGCGATCGGCTGGCTCGACCGCCACCCGGAACTGCCGCCGCAGGTGCGCCTCTTCATCGTGACGGGCTTCCTGGGCGGACTCACCACCTTCTCCACCTTCTCGGCGGAAGTGGTGCTGCACCTGGACCAGGGCCGGCTGCTGTGGGCCTTGATGCTGGCCGGCAGCCACCTGGCCGGCTCGCTCGTGCTCACGGCGCTCGGGCTGGCGACCGTCCGTGCCATGGCGTAACAAAAGGTTAGGCAAACGTACTATGGATGAGATGTCTTTCTCCTAGAGCGCGAGCTCTTGGGGGAGGGAGACTGCGTGCATGCTGACCTTGACCTTGGATGCACTGCGGAGGCTGCTGGCCCTGGGCCGTCGCGATGCGCAGGACGCCCCCGACGGCGGGGTCGCGCCATCCGTTTCAGGCCACAAGCTGCGGCGTGGCAACCTGATCTTCCGCCTGCGCGCATGGCCGCAGCTGGAGGAATCGGGGCGCACCGCGGAGATCTACCGCATGCTGTCGGTGATGAGCAGCCAGCCCGTCAACCGCGACTGGCTGGAATCCCGCTGCCGGATGGCGCCGCAGCAGCTCGACGCGCTGCTGCAGAAGCTGGTGGCGGAAGGCGCGCTGGAAGTGATCGACCCCGGGCGCTTCGCCGGTCCGGCCTAATCGTAGGTGCCGGCGTCGGCCGGCTCCCGCACCGCCTGCGCCAGCACCTTGTCGATGCGCCGGCCGTCCAGGTCCACCACCTCGAACACCCATTCGCCGCAGTCGATGCGCTCGCCCGGACCGGGCAGGTGGCCCGACACGGCCATCAGCAGGCCCGCGAGGGTGTTGTAGCGGCCCTTGTCCTCCTCCGGCAGCTCGCGGATCTCCAGCCGCGCCTTCAGCTCGGACACGGGCATCAGTCCTTCGAGCAGCCACGAGCCGTCGTCGCGCTGCGTGGCCCAGGCCTGCAGGTCGCCCGCCGGCTGCAGTTCGCCGGTGATCGCTTCCAGCACGTCGTGCGGCGTGATCAGGCCCTGCACCACGCCGTATTCGTCGACCACGAACACCAGGCGCGCGGCCTGCATGCGGAACTGCTCCAGCAATTCCATGCCGCTGAGCGTCTCCGGCACGAAGATCGCGGGCACCGCATGCGGCTCCACCGGTCCCTCGTGCTGCGGGCCGAGCGAGATCAGCCGCGAGACGCTCACCAGGCCCACGACGTCGTCCAGCGAGCCGCGGCACACCGCGTACCAGGAATGCGCGTCGCTCTCGCCCGCCCGCCGCAGGGCCTCGCGCACCGGGGTGGCCGCGTCGAACCACTGCACGTCCGAGCGCGGCACCATCATCGAGGTCAGCGCCCGGTCGTCGAGGTGGAACACGTTGCGCACCATCTGGTGCTCGTGCTGCTCGATCACGCCGGCATCGACGCCCTCTTCCAGGCTGTGCGCGATCTCTTCCTCCGTCATGCCGCGCGGCGTGGTGGTGTCGATCGCGAGCAGCTTGAGGATCGCCTGGGTGGAACCGGAAAGCAGCTTGACGAAGGGGCCGGCGGCCTTGGACAGCCAGCGCATGGGACGCGCCGCCCAGCGCGAGACCTGTTCCGGATAGAGCTGGCCGATGCGCTTGGGCACCAGCTCGCCGAAGATGATGGTGACGTAGGTGATGAGGGCCACCACGATCGCGGTGGCGGCGATGCCGGCGGGCCGCTCGGGCACGCCCCAGCGATGCAGCGCCAGCGCGACGTCCCCGCTGAAGGCGGCCTCGCCGATGATGCCGTTGATGATGCCGATGGAGGTGATGCCCACCTGCACGGTGGACAGGAACTGCGTGGGCTGGTCCATCAGCTTCAGCGCCGCCCGGGCGCCGCCGTCGCCGGCTTCCGCCATCGCGCCAAGGCGCGCCTTGCGGCTGGAGGCCAGCGCCATCTCGGACATGGCGAAGAGGCCGTTGAGCAGCGTGAGCAGCGCGATCAGCAGGAAATCCATGAATCAGGACAGAATGGGAGCATCGGACTTTACTGCAACGCATCGTGCCCGAAGAACCGCTGGACCGCGTGCTGTGGTCCGACATGCAAGCCCAGCCCGCGTCCGGCCAGCTGCCGCTGCTGGCCCATTACACCTCCATCGGCACCCTCGAACGCATCGCGCAGACGGGCGAGATCTGGTTTTCCAACCCGCTGTACATGAACGACGTGGACGAGTTGCGCTACGGCATGAACCTCGGGTTGCATGCGGTGCGCACGCACACGGGCCTGCGCGAGGCCTGCCCGCCGGACCACTACAACGCGCTGCTGGACGCCTTCGACGCCCTGTACAGCGCCTTCGACGGCGAGTCGGCCTTCGACGTCTACGTCTTCAGCTGCTCGGAGCACGACGACGAGATCGGCGACGACGGGCTGCTGTCGATGTGGCGCGGCTACGGCGGCGACGGCAACGGCGTGGCGATCGTGTTCGACATGGCGCCGCTGCTGGCCGCCCGCACGCCGCTGCTGGTGCGGCAGGTGCAGTACCTGTCGTACGAGGCGAGCGAAGCCTGGATGGAGCAGAAGCTGCAGCAGTTCGCCAACGCGCTGCGGCGTGCCGGCGGCCCGGTGTCGGGCATGCAGGCGGCCGCGCAGGCGCTGTTCGAGCGCATCAAGCTGTTCGCGCTGTTCACCAAGCACCGCGGCTTCCACGAGGAGCGCGAGTGGCGCATCGTCTACCTGCGCGAGCGCGACGCCGGCGGCATGTTCACGCAGCAGCTGTCGTACGCGATCGGCGGCCGCGGCATCGAGCCGCGCCTGCGCTTCACGACCGACGCGCTCGGCCCGCAGGGCAAGGGCCCCGAGCTGCACGACATGGTGCAGCGGATCATCCTCGGCCCGGTGCTCGCCACGCCGCTGGCGCTGCGCTCGGTGGTGCGCATGCTGGAGCTGTACCAGCCCGCGTGGTCCGATCGCGTGGCGCGATCGAGCACGCCGTACCGCTCGCAGCGCTGACGCTCCGCATGGCGAACTACCTCCTCGGCGACATCCAGGGCTGCGACGCCCCGCTCGAACGGCTGCTCGGCCAGCTCGCTTTCTCCCCGAGCCGCGACACGCTCTACGTGCTGGGCGATCTCGTCAACCGCGGTCCGGCGTCGGCCGCGGTGGTGCACCGGCTCATGGCGTACGGCGACGCGGCGAAGTGCCTCCTCGGCAACCACGACCTGAGCCTGCTGGCGGTGGCGCATGGCCACCGCGCGCCGCACCGCAACGACACCATGGACGACATCCTCGGCGCGCCGGATCGCGAGGCGATGCTGGACTGGCTGCGGCATCGCTCCATGGCCCTGCATGCGCACGGCCTGCTGATGGTGCATGGCGGCGTGCTGCCCCAATGGGACCTGCCGCAGGTGCTGTCGCTGGCGGGCGAGCTGGAGGCCGTGCTGCGCGGGCCGGACCTGCCGGCCTTCCTCGCGCGGATGTGGGGCAACCAGCCGGATCGCTGGGACGACGCGCTCACCGGCGCGGACCGCCTGCGCGTGGTCGTCAACGCGCTCACGCGCCTGCGCTTCTGCACGCCGGACGGCGCGATGGACATGAAAGCTTCGGGCGGGATCGGCAAGGCGCCGCCCGGCATGCTGCCCTGGTTCGACGTGCCGGGCCGGCGCACGGCGGACGTATGCATCGCCTTCGGGCACTGGTCGACGCTGGGTTACCTGCGCCGGCCCGACATCGTCTCGCTGGATACCGGGTGCGTGTGGGGCGGCTGCCTGAGCGCGCTGAAGCTGTCCGATGACGGACGCCACGAACTGGTCCAGGAGCAGTGCGAGCAGGCGCAAGCGCCGGGGGAGTGAGTTTCGTCATCCCCGCGCAGGCGGGGACCCAGGGCTTCCAAAAGAAAATGCCCGCAGCTGCGGGCATCCCTGAAGCTCCGGCCCCCCGCCTGCGCGGGGGTGACGGTCATTGCGTGCTCTTGAACAGCGCCGCCACCTTCCGCTTCGGCTTGATGTTCGCCGAGACCCTTCCGCCCGCGGGCTTGGCGCCGGCATCCCACGACGGGACTTCCTCGCGCTGGGGCGACTCGTAGGGCTGGTCGAAGAAGGGATCCCTGGGCTGCTGCGGCGCCCGCGATTCGCGGCGGGACTCGTGGCGTTCGCGGCGCTCCTCGCCGTCCTCGCCCTGCTCGCGCCAGGCGCGGCGGCCGTCGTTGATGCGGCCGCGCGGGCGGTCGTCCTCGAACTCGATCGGCTCGATCTCGATCTTGCGTTTGAGCAGCTTCTCGAGATCCGCCATCAGGCGGCCGTCGCTGGGCGACACCAGCGTCACCGCGAGGCCGGAAGCGCCGGCACGGCCGGTGCGGCCGATGCGGTGCACGTAGTCCTCGGCGTTGAAGGGCACGTCGAAGTTGAAGACCGCCGGTACGTCCTTGATGTCGAGGCCGCGGGCCGCGACGTCGGTGGCGACCAGCAGGTCGACCTCGCCCTTCTTGAAGGCGTCGAGCGCCTTCAGGCGCTCGTCCTGGCTCTTGTCGCCGTGCAGCGCGGTGGTCTTCAGGCCCTCACGCTCCAGGGAGCGCGCGAGCCGTGCGCATCCGAGCTTGCTGTTGACGAACACGAAGGCCTGGCTGATCCCGCGCTGCCGCACGATCTGCTTGACCGCACGCCGCTTGTCGTCGTCCGGCACGTTGAAGAAATGCTGTTCGACCGTCGAAGCCGTGGTGTTGGGCCGCGACACCTCGATGGTCACCGGGTCCTGCAGGTAGCTGGCGGCCAGCCGCTTGATCTCGGGCGAGAAGGTCGCGGAGAACAGCAACGTGATGCGCTGCTTGGGCAGGTACGACAGGATGCGCTGCAGGTCCGGCAGGAAGCCGATGTCCAGCATGCGGTCGGCCTCGTCCAGCACCACGTATTCGACCTGGTTCAGGACGGCGTTCTTGGCCTCGATGTGATCGAGCAGGCGGCCCGGCGTGGCCACCAGCACCTCGACGCCGCGCTTCAGTTCGGCGGTCTGCGGCTTCATGTCCATGCCGCCGAACACCACCGCGCTGCGCAGGTTCGTGTACTTGGAATAGAGCTTGACCTGCTGCGCCACTTGGTCGGCCAGCTCGCGCGTCGGCAGCAGCACCAGCGCGCGCACCGGGTGCCGCGCCGGCGAGGTGGAGGCGTTCTCGTGCTTCAGCATGCGCTGCAGCAGCGGCAGCGAGAAGGCGGCCGTCTTGCCGGTGCCGGTCTGCGCCGCGCCCATCACGTCCTTGCCGGTCAGCACGACGGGGATGGCCTGCGCCTGGATGGGCGTCATGCTCTCGTAGCCCATCTCGGCCACGGCCCGGGCCAGCGGCTCGGCGAGGTTCAGTTTGGAAAAGGCGGATTCGGACATCAACCGGCGATTGTCGCATTACCGCAAAAACCGGGCCAGGGAGCCCCAAATGGGGGCCATCCCGGCCTCAGAGATTGCGGGTATTGAACGTATCGCAGGACTTGACGCTGCCCGTCTTCAGGCCCGTCATGAACCAGCGTTGCCGCTGCTCGCTGCTGCCGTGCGTGAA
This sequence comes from Ramlibacter sp., assembly GCF_036383835.1. Classification (GTDB taxonomy): domain Bacteria; phylum Pseudomonadota; class Gammaproteobacteria; order Burkholderiales; family Burkholderiaceae_C; genus Ramlibacter. The sequence continues at coordinate 16,357 of NZ_DASVNN010000089.1, read as the reverse complement.
GCTTTCCGGCACCACGGCGCGGCCGGCGTTGGCCTGCAGCGCGTCGTCGCCGATCTTCTGGGCGGCGTTCATCGCTTCCTCGATGTCGCCCTGCTCCAGGATCTGGCGCTGGTTCTGCGCGTGGTGGCCCCAGACGCCGGCGAAGCAGTCGGCCTGCAGCTCGAGGCGCACGCTCAGCGCGTTGGCCTCGCCGCGGCTGCGCGCGGCCTGCTGCGCGCCCTGCACCTTCTCGCTGATGCCCAGGAGGTTCTGCACGTGGTGGCCGACCTCGTGCGCGATCACGTAGGCCTGCGCGAAGTCGCCGGGCGCACCCATGCGGCTCTTCATCGTCTCGTAGAAGCTCAGGTCGATGTAGACCTTCTGGTCCAGCGGGCAGTAGAAGGGACCCATCTGCGCCTGGCCGGCGCCGCAGCCGGTGCGGATCGCGCCGCGATACAGCACCAGCTTGGGCTCCACGTACTTCGCGCCGCCCTGCTGGAACTGCTGCTTCCACACGTCCTCGGTGTCGGCGAGCACGGTGGAGACGAACTGGCCCATCTTGTCGGTGGCCGGCGGCGCCGGCGCCGGGCCCTGCTGCTGCACCTGCGGTGCGCCGCCGCCCGACATCATCCCGATGATCTCGAGCGGATTGATGCCCAGGAGGGCGCCGCCGATCAGGGCCACGACGATGGTGCCGATGCCGATGGTGCCGCCGCCGAGGCCGAAGCCTCCCCCGCCACCGCTGCTGCGTTGGTCCTCGACGTTCGATGAAGTGCGGTTGCCTTCCCAGCGCATACGGTTCTCCTGCTGTAGAGTCTTTGCATGCTAGCGAGTCCCAGCACGCCTCCGCGTAAGCCGCCGACCGTATTGGTCACCGGCTTCGATCCCTTCGGGGGTAGCGCGGTCAATCCCAGTTGGGATGCCGTCCATGCCCTACACGGCCGGACCATTGCCGGGCACCAGGTCGTCGGCGGCGAGATCCCGACGATCTTCGGCACCTCGCTGGCCCGGCTCGCCGCCCTCATGGAAGAGCACCGGCCCCGCCTCGTGATTTGTACCGGCCAGGCGGGGGGCCGCGGCGCGATGTCGCTGGAGCGGGTGGCGATCAACGTGAACGATGCACGCATTCCGGACAACGCCGGCAGCAAGCCGATCGACGTCTCCATCGTCGCCGACGGCCCGGCCGCGTACTTCACCAGCCTGCCGATCAAGGCGATGCTGCAGGCGCTGCTCGACGCCGGCGTGCGCGCAGAGGTTTCGCAGACGGCCGGAACGTTCGTCTGCAACCAGACTTTTTACGGATTGATGCACCTTCTGGCGCGGCCGGAGTGGCAGGGCACCCGCGGCGGCTTGGTCCACGTGCCCTTCCTGCCCGAACAGGGCATGCCCTGCATGCGGGTGGAAGAGATCGTGCGCGGGCTGGAGATCGCGATCATCACCGCGCTGTCGACGCACCACGACATCCGCAAGGAGGCGGGCGCGCTGAATTGACTCGGCGCGGCGCGGGGACACGCCCCGCCGCCTAGAATCGGGCAGTGGCCACCCTCAACGCCGACCTGCATTGCCATTCCGTCGTCTCCGACGGGACGCTGGAGCCCGAAGTGCTCGCGGCGCGCGCGGCAGCCAACGGGGTGGAGCTCTGGGCCCTGACCGACCACGACGAGATCGGCGGCCAGCGCCGGGCCGCCGAGGCCGCCCACGCCCACGGCATGCAATACCTCACCGGCACCGAGATCTCGGTGACCTTCGCCCACGAGACGGTGCACATCGTCGGCCTCGGCTTCGACGCCGAAGATCCGCAGATGCACCGCGGCCTGCAGCAGACGCGCGGCGGCCGCGGCAACCGCGCGCTGGACATCGCCGCCGGCCTCGCGCAGGCGGGCATCCCGAACGCCTACGAAGGCGCGCTGAAGTTCGTCGGCAATCCCGACCTCATCTCGCGCACCCACTTCGCCCGCCACCTGGTCGAGTCCGGCGTCTGCAAGGACACCGGCGACGTGTTCCGCCGCTTCCTCACCGAAGGCAAGCCCGGCTACGTGCCGCATCGCTGGGCCTCGCTGAAGGACGCCGTGCGCTGGATCACGGATGCCGGCGGCCTGGCGGTGATCGCGCATCCGGCCCGCTACCGGTTCACCGCCAACGAGGAATACGCCCTGTTCACCGAGTTCAAGGCGCATGGCGGCCGCGGAGTGGAGGTGGTCACCGGCAGCCACACGGCGGCCGAAGCCACGAAGTACGCCGCCACGGCGCGCGAATTCGACCTCGCCGCCTCGCGCGGCAGCGACTTCCACAGCCCGGACGAGAGCCACACCGACCTGGGCCGGCTGCCGCCCCTGCCCGGCGAGCTGACGCCGGTGTGGGAACTGCTGGCCGACCGCATCCTGTGACGGCACGCGCCGCGGCCCTGGCGCTGCGCAAACCCCATGCCCTCGCGGGCATCGCGCTGGTGATCGGCGCCGGTGCCTGCTTCGCCGCGCTCGACACCACCACCAAGTACGTCAGCGCCTCCGTGCCGCTTTTGATGGCGCTGTGGTTCCGCTACTTCTTCCAGGCCGCGGCCACGACGGTCGCCGTGATGCCCACGCGCGGCTGGCGCGTGTGGCGCACGCGCCGGCTCGCCTGGCACCTGCTGCGCGGCCTGCTGCTGCTCACGAGCAGCCTGCTGGCCTTCCTGAGCCTGCGCTACCTGCCGGTCGGCGAATTCACGGCGATCGTGATGATCACGCCGCTGGCGATCACGGTGCTGGCGGCGACCCTGCTCAAGGAGCCGGTGTCGCTGCTGCGCTGGATGCTGGTGGCCGGCGGCTTCATCGGCACGCTGACCATCATCCGGCCGGGCGGCAGCGCCTTCGGCTGGAGCAGCCTGCTGCCGCTCGCGCTGGTGGCCAGCAACTCCTGGTTCCAGGTGCTCACCAGCAAGCTGGCGCGCACCGAGGATCCGGTGACGATGCACCTCTACACCGGCTGGACGGGCACGCTGCTGTCGGCACTGGCCCTGCCCTTCGTCTGGACGGCGCTGCCCGATCCCTGGCTGTGGGCCGGCCTCGTCTTCATGGGACTGACGGCCACCGTCGGCCACTTCATGCTGATCCTGGCCTACTACCGCGCGCCGGCGGCGACGCTCACGCCCTATCTCTACAGCCAGATCGCGTTCGCGATGCTCGGCGGCCTGCTCGTGTTCTCGCACGTGCCCGACCACCTGTCGCTCGCCGGCATCGGCATGATTGCGTTCTGCGGCGCCGCCGGGGCCTGGCTCACGGTGCGGGAACGGCGCGAAGCAGGCACTTGAGGCATGGCGCAATATTTCGAGATCCACCCCGACAACCCCCAGCCGCGGCTGCTGAAACAGGCGGTCGCCATCCTGGCGGGAGGGGGCGTGATCGCGGTGCCGACCGACTCCAGCTATGCGATCGCCTGCCACCTCGACGACAAGGCGGCGGTCGACCGCCTGCGGCTGATCCGGCGGGTCGACGAGAAGCACCACCTCACGCTGCTCTGTCGCGACCTGAGCGAGCTCTCGAACTACGCGCGGGTGGACAACAAGCAGTACCGCCTGCTCAAGTCCGCCACGCCGGGCCCCTTCACCTTCATCCTCGATGCGACGCGCGAGGTGCCGCGCCGCGTGAGCCACCCGCAGCGCAAGACCATCGGCCTGCGGGTGCCGGACCACAAGGTGCTGCAGGACCTGCTGGAGTTGCACGGCGAGCCGCTGCTCTCCACCACGCTGATCGATCCGCAGCAGGGCGAGCCGCTCAACGACCCCGAGCGCATCCGCCAGCGCTTCGAGAAACTGCTCGATGCGGTGATCGGCTCGGGCGCCTGTCCCGACCAGCCGACGACGGTGGTGGACCTCACCCCGATGGGGACGGGCGGGGAGGCGGTGCTGGTGCGGCAGGGACGCGGCGACCTGGGGCGATTGGGCCTGTGAAAGTGGCCCGGACGGGCCTCTGACACAATCGACGGGTGGATATCGACAACCTGATCCAGACCGTCCTGATTTACGCGCTGCCGGTGCTCTTCGCGATCACCGTGCACGAGGCGGCCCACGGCTACGTGGCGCGCTACCTCGGGGACAACACCGCCTACATGATGGGGCGGGTCACGCTCAACCCGGTGAAGCACATCGACCCGATCGGCACCATCCTGATGCCGCTGATGCTGTACTTCGCCACTTCGGGCGCCTTCCTCTTCGGCTACGCCAAGCCGGTGCCGGTGAACTTCGGCCAGCTGCGCAGGCCCAAGCGCGACATGATCTGGGTGGCGCTCGCCGGGCCGGCCTCGAACTTCCTCCAGGCCATCCTGTGGGCGATCCTGTTCGCGCTGTTCAAGGGCTTCGGCGTCGACGAACGCTTCTTCCTCGAGATGGCCCGCGCCGGCGTCCTGGTGAACCTGGTCATGTGGGCCTTCAACCTGTTCCCGCTGCCGCCGCTCGATGGCGGCCGGGTGCTGGTGGGCCTGCTGCCCGCGCGCCAGGCCTATGCGCTCTCGCGCATCGAGCCCTGGGGCTTCTACATCGTGATGGCCCTGGTGCTGTTCGGGATCGTCAGCAACTACTGGCTGCGGCCGCTGATCGCCTTCGGCTACTGGATCCTCGGCGTGCTGATGACGCCCCTGCAATTCCTCTTCTCCTGACATGAGCGCACCCGTCGTCCGGTACCTCACCGGCATCACCACCACCGGCACGCCGCACCTGGGCAACTACGTCGGCGCGATCCGGCCGGCCGTGCAGGCGAGCCGCCGGGCCGGCACGGAGAACTTCTACTTCCTCGCCGACTACCACGCCCTGATCAAGTGCGACGAGCCGGCGCGCATCCAGCGCTCGACGCTGGAGATCGCGGCGTGCTGGCTGGCCGCGGGCCTCGATCCGGCGCAGGTGTTCTTCTACCGCCAGTCCGACATCCCCGAGGTGACCGAACTGACCTGGCTGCTCACCTGCGTGACCGGCAAGGGCGTGCTCAATCGCGCGCACGCGTACAAGGCGCAGGTGGACAAGAACACGGCGGCCGGCGCCGACGTGGACGCGGACGTCACCATGGGCCTGTTCATGTACCCGGTGCTGATGGCCGCCGACATCCTGATGTTCAAGGCGCACCGGATCCCCGTGGGCCGCGACCAGATCCAGCACATCGAGATGGCGCGCGACATGGCGCAGAGCTTCAATCACCTGTACGGCGAGCACCTGGTGCTGCCCGAGGCGGAAGTGGACGAATCGGTGGCGCTGCTGCCCGGCCTCGACGGCCGGAAGATGAGCAAGAGCTACGACAACGTGATCGGCCTGTTCGCGCCGCGCGAGCAGGTGCGGAAGTCGATCTTCTCCATCGTGACCGACTCGCGCGCGCCCGGCGAGCCCAAGGAAGTGGAAGGCTCCGCGCTGTTCCAGATCTACCAGGCCTTCGCCTCGGCGGAAGAGACCGCGCAGCTGCGCCAGGCCTACGCGGAAGGCATCGCCTGGTCCGAGGCCAAGCAGATGCTGTTCGATCGCATCGACCGCGAGATCGCGCCCATGCGCGCGCGCTACGATCACCTCGTGGCCCATCCCGACGAACTGGAACGCATCCTGCAGGCCGGGGCGGCCAAGGCCCGCGAGCGCGCGGCGCCGCTGGTGCGCGAGATGCGCGAGGCGGTGGGCCTGCGCAACCTGGCCACCGCCGCCGGTGGCGGCAAGAAGGACAAGGCCAAGGCCGCGGTTCCGGGCTTCAAGCAGTACCGCGAGGGCGACGGCCTGTTCTACTTCAAGTTCGTCGACGCCCAGGGCAAACTGCTGCTGCAAAGCGCCGGTTTCGCCTCGCCCAAGGAAGCGGGACAGGCGATCGCCAGCCTCAGGCAGACGCAGGCGCTGTCGGCGACCGGCCTGACGCTGCTGGCGGACGGCGTTTCGGCGGAACAGGTGGCGGCGGCCCTCAAGGCCCTCGCCGACAACGGGAACTAAGGAGTTAGTACGGACTTCCTCATGGAAGACCATGTATCCTTGCCGGACATTTCGGCTCGAAAACCTTTGTCAAAACCCATGACCTTGTATGTCATCGACGACCATCCGCTGATGCGCGAGGCGGTCGTGATGCTGCTGCGCCGGATGCGCCCCGGCGCCAACGTCGTCGAACTGGACCGCCTCGGCGGCATCGAATCGGCCGTGAAGCAGCACGGCGCCCCCGACCTCATCACCCTGGACCTGAAGCTGCCGGACACCACCGGCAACTCCGGCGTCCACGAACTGAAGAAGCGCTTCCCGGAGACCCCGCTGGCGGTGCTGTCCGCGTCGCCCGCGTCCGATGCCGAGGAGCAGTGCATCGAAGCCGGCGCCGACATCTACATCGAGAAGTCCTCGGGCGGCCTGGAGATCGGCAATGCCCTGCGCGCGCTGCTGTCCGCCGACGGCCAGTTCGAGGAGCTCGCGCCCACGGACAGCAAGCTGTCCAAGCGGCAGAAGCAGCTGATCGTGATGCTCGATCGCGGCCTGTCCAACCGCGAGATCGCCGACGAACTCGGGATCAGCGAGCACACCGTGAAGGTGCACCTGTGGCGCCTGTTCCGCCGGCTGGGAGTGAAGAGCCGGACGCAGACGATCCATTACGCCCGGATGCACGGGTTGCTGGCTTCCTGAGGGTTGGTTGCTGGGGTTGCACCCCAGCCTACGTTGCACCCCAGCCTACGTTCACCCGAGCTACGGTTCGCGGCCCATCCGGGCCACCGAAGCCACCGCCCGGTCCGCCGCGGCGCGCGGGTCGGTCGGATGCAGCATCAGCCGGAACACCGTGCCGCGCCCCACGCGTGAGCGCAGCTCCAGGGGATGCCCCAGGATGTGGGTGAGCCGGCCCACGATGTAGAGCCCCAGCCCGAAGCCTTCCTCGGTGCCGGCGTGGCCCGGCACCTTGTAGAACTCGCGGAAGATCTCGCGCTGGTGCACCGGAGCGATGCCCACGCCGGTGTCCCAGATCTCGATGCGCAGGCCCTCGCGGGTGGCGCGCGCGGCAACCAGGATGCCGCCCTTCTGGGTGTACTTGACGGCGTTGGAGATCAGGTTGCCGACGATCCGCTGCAGCAGGATCGGGTCGCTCACGGCCGTGCCGGGGCGCAGGTGCAGCCGGAACTTCAGTCCCTTGGCCTCGCACAGGGGCCGGTATTGCAGTTCCAGCTCGCGCAGCAGCTTGACCACGCTGACCGGCTCGATGTTCAGGCGGATCTTTCCGGAGTCCAGCCGCGCCAGGTCGAACAGCGAGTCGAACAGCCGGTTCACCGCCTTGGTCGATTCCACGATCTTCGGCGCCAGTTCGTGCACCAGCTCCGGCTCGCTTCCCAGCCAGTCGGCGTAGAGGCCCAGCGCGTGCACCGGCTGGCGGATGTCGTGCGCCGCGCTGGCCAGGAAGCGGTTCTTGATCTCCACGGCGTCCAGCGCCGCCTGCGTCTGCCGCGTCAGCGAGTCGATCAGCTGGGTGTTGCGGAACTGCAGCTCGAAGTTGCGCCGGTGGGTGTCGTGCAGCCGGTCGCCGGCGTGCCGCAGCACCTGCCACAGGATCAGGAGCAGCGCCACCAGCCACCAGTGGTAGGTGGGGCCCTGCAGCCCGAGTTCGCCCGCCATGCGCCAGCCGATCACGGCCAGCGCGGTGGCCGCGAACGTGTCGAGGTAGCCGCGCATGACGGGACGCTGGCTGGAAAGCGTGTTGATCGAGAACATCGCCAGGCCGGCGACGGCCAGCCAGCAGACGAACTGGTCGGCCAGCGAGGTCCGGTCGAAATACAGCATCGTCGCCAGCCCCCACGCGAGGGCCGAGAGCGGCCACACCAGCCGGTGCCGGCGGAAGAAGGCGAGGTGTTCGTCGGTGCCCTCCTGCATCACCTCGCGCTCGTACAGCCGCAAGATCCCGAGCCGCCAGGCCGTCATCGCGAGCATCAGGAGCAGCCACACCGAAATCAGCAGCGGCGACGTGTCGTCCCACAGCACGCCCACGATGATCGCCACCAGCGCCAGTCCCACCCATTGCGTATTGCGCTGGGTGCGCATCAGGCTGCGAACGAGCTCTCCCTCGACCCAGTGCCCCTCCGCCGACGGCGTCGGCGGGGGCAGGCTCTCCGTTTTCATGCGGCGAGTGTAGTGGCGCGATGCGCGCGGCTTCCGCGCGAGCCCGCATCGCGGAAGGACACGACCGACAAAGGTATGGGTGTCGTCCTACAAGACCCGGCATGGAAACCCAACAGACTCTGCCGTTGCGTTGACTGATGTGAAGAGCCGCCAGCGCACCCAACCTGGACACGTTTGTTCGCAGACCAACCTAGAGACGAGGACCCCATGGATTCCCAAACCGCCCACGACACCGACAACGTCAAGCCCGCTCCGAAGAAGTCCCTGCGCGGTTTTGCCGCAATGGATCCGCAGCGCCAGCGCGAGATCGCCAGCCTGGGTGGCCGCGCGGCCCACCAGAGCGGCCATGCCCACGAATTCACCAGCGAAGAAGCCCGCGCCGCCGGCAAGAAGCGCCACGCCCGCGCGACCGCCTCCGGCGTCAGCGAAGCCCCCCGCGCCTGACTCCCGTCGTGCGTAGGACGGGCCGGTCCGCTCCTGAGCCAAGGAGCTGACAGGCCCCGGCCAGCCGGCCGCCTAGGATGGTCTCATGCCATCCACCTTGGCTCCCCCGCCTGCGACGGAGCCCTGCCCCCTGCAACACGCGCCGGCGCAAGCACATGCTTCGCCGGCGTTGCAGCTTGCGCAGGCCAATCGCGCCCTCTGGATCGCGACGCTGTCGCTCATGACGGCCTACATGCAGACCCTGGCGCCCGCCCACCGCTACCTGCTGGCCCGGCGCATCGGCCGCAACCTCGACACCCTCTCGCGCCAGGATTGCTTCGATGCGGGCTGCCGCGCCAGCTTCGGCCGCCTGGCACGGCGCTGGCAACTGCGCGCCGAGCAGGCCGCGCCCGAGGGTCCACGGCCCGCCGGCGCCCTGATGCGCCTCTTCCTCTGAGCTACCCCTCTTTGGGATAGGCGCCTGCCTACAGGACGCGCGGGGCGCGTCCGACAGAGCCGGCCCATGCTCGTCCGCACACTGCGGGAAACATTTGCACGCAATGGCAGACACCAAGGGCATGGCCAGGACCTCCACGCGATCGCTGTGGAAAGGCGCCATCACGTTCGGCCTGGTCCACATCCCGGTCGGCCTGTATTCGGCGACCGAGGAGACCGACGTCGACTTCGACTGGCTCGACCGGCGCACCATGGACCCGGTGGGCTACAAGCGCATCAACAAGCGCACCGGGCGGGAGATCGACAAGGAAGACGTGGTCAAGGGCGTGGAGCACGGCAAGGGCAATGACGTCGTGCTCACGCAAAAGGAGATCGCCGAGGCGTATCCGCGCACCACGCAGACCATCGAGATCGAGACCTTCGTCGGCCCGGCCCTGGTGCTGAACCTGCTGCGCTGGGGCGGCGAGATCCGCTCCTGGGAAGACCTGCCGCTGCCGCCGGAGGGCAGGAAGGCCGGCATCAAGGAAGCCGAGATGAAGATGGCGAAGCAGTTGATCGGGGACAGGAGCGGCCATTGGAGCGCCGCGGAGTTCCGCGACAGCTTCCACGACGCGATCATGGCGCTGGTGGAGAAAAAGGCGAAGGCCGGCGACACGGAAGCGGTGGAACCGCTGGAGGAAGCGCCGGAGGCCCGGGGCGCCGAGGTGATCGATCTCACCGAACTGCTGCGCCGCAGCCTGCAGGGCGGATCGCGCAGCGCGCCGCCGGCGCGCAAGGCGGTCGCAAAGAAGGCCGCGGCCAGGACCACGCGCGCGAAGCGCGCGGCCTGAGGCGCCGGCGACATGGGCTCGACCCCTTACCTGGCCGCCTGGCTGCTCGCCGCGCTGGTGGCGGTCGGCATCCTGAGCTGGCGGCTCGCGCACTACACGCAGCACCACGACGACCGCGGCTTGCAGGCCCAGCACCTGGCACAGGCCCTGCAGCGCTACTCGGACTGGCTGCGCGCCCAGCGGCTGGCCGCGGCCTTCGACGGCGAAAGCCCGGAGGCGGCCGCCGCCATGGATGAAGCCTGCACCATCCACTGGCTGAATTCGCACGACAAGCGGCGCTTCATCGCACTCTGGCGGCAGCACCACTTCGCCTTGCACCTCAGCATGAACCCACGGACACCGAATCGGAGGACGCCATGAACAGGCCTTTGGGCACCCTCGGCGCCGTCGCCGCCGGCGCGCTGGCGATGTACTACCTGGACCCCGAGCTGGGCCCGCAGCGGCGCAGGCTGCTGGCCCAGCTGGTGCGCAGCGGCCTGCCCGGGGGCGAGCGCGGCCTGCAGGGCCGCGGCCGCTCCGGCCGGCGCGCCTACCTGCACATTCCCTCGGCGGATCCGCAGAGCGACGCCGAACTGCGGGACCGCATCCAGGAGCGGCTCGGGCGGATGGTGAGCCACCCGCGCGCCATCCAGGTGAGCGTGGACAACGGCGTGGTGCGCCTGAGCGGCAGCGTGCTCGCCAAGGAGCGCGAGGGGCTGCTGGCACAGGTGCAGCAGATGCCGGGCGTGCAGAAGCTGGTGAACGCCATGAGCGCGCACGACCTGCCGCAGGAGATGGCGAGCCGCAACGAAGCAGTTTCCACCGCGGCGCCGAGCCGTTAGCATCGGCGGCATTCCCAAGCCGCCCTTCATGACCCGTCGCAAGCGCATGCTCCTCGCCGCCGCCGTCGCGGCGCTCCTGGTCCTGGGCCTGTCGCTGTACCTGCATTCCTGGGGCGGCGTGGTGCTGCTGGCCGTGGCCGCGGCCGGCTTCGCCTGGTACCGCGTGCAGGTGGCGCGTGGCGAAGCCGCGGAGCAATTCTTCGGCGACGCCGGCGAGGACACGCGGCTGACCAGCTTCCAGGGCGGCTCGCCGAGCGAGATGCCGCCGCTGGATCGCACCGTGCCGCCCCCGCGCGGCCGCAACGACCCCCCGGGTTCCTGATCAGCCACCTGATCCGGCTTCGCCTGCTGACCGGCTCCTACAAACCGGCCGAGCTGGCCGCCGTATGTTGAGTGCCATCGACTCAACTAGCGGAGGTATCTCCATGAAAACCAGACTACGTTCCACCGTGGCGGCCGTGATGCTGCTGGGCCCGCTGGCGGCGACCCTCGTGGCCGAACCGGCCGCCGCGCAGCAGCGCGCAGTGGTGGCCACGCCGCAGATCGCCAACATGACGCTGAACTCGGACGAGGGCCTGTCGCCGGGCGCGACCCTGCGCTTCCAGCTCTCGGCCACGCCCAATGCGCGGCGCGCCAGCGTGACGCTGGGCAACAGCCGCATCTCCGTGCCGCTGCGCCAGCAGACCCGCGGCAACTACACCGGCTCGTACATCGTGCGCCGCAGCGACCGCATCGACCCGACGCAGCTGATGACCGCGCGGGTGCAGTTCGGCGAGCGCTCGTATTCGCGCCAGTTCAACTACCCGGCGTCCTTCCAGGCGCTCGCGATGGGCGGGGCCCCGGCGGCGCCGCAGGACACCATCGAGCGCTTCGTCATGCGTCCGATGGGCCGACTGGAGGCGGGACGCGAACTGCGCTTCCGCCTCGTCGGCAAGCCGGGCGGCGACGCCTGGATGGACATCCCCGGCGTGATCCGCGGCATCGACCTGACCGAAGTTCGCCCCGGCGTCTACGAAGGCAACTACACGATCCGCCGGCGCGACAACCTCGGCGCCTTCGACGGTGCGATCGCGACGCTGAAGCACGGCGACCTGCGGGCCACCCAGCGCGTGGACGTGCGCGGCGGCGATCGCGAGTTCGGCGGCCCGGCGCGCGACGAGCGCGCCCCGCAGATCTCCGAGATGACGCCCGGCAACGGCGACCGCGTCACCGAGCGGAACAACACCCGCATCTCCGCGCGCCTGTCCGACGAGGGCACCGGCATCGATCCGCAGTCCGTGCGCCTGCGCCTCAACGGGCGCGACGTCACCGCCGATGCGCGCGTGAACGAGGACCGCGTCGTGTTCCGCGACGACCTCGACCCGGGCCGCTACACCGCCGAACTGACCGTCCGCGATCGCGCCGGCAACAGTTCCACCAAGGCCTGGACCTTCGACGTGACGGGCGAGCGCAACGTCGGCACCGGCCCCCTGCCGCTGGAAGTGACCAGCCACAGCAACAACATGGTGGTGGACGCCAACGGCAACCTGGCGATCCGCGGCCGCACGGCGCCGTATGCGACGGTCCGCGTGCAGGTCGATTCCGTCGCCAACGTTGCCGGCCTGCTGGGCGTTTCCCAGCCGGTGCTGGACCAGACGGTGCAGGCGGACCGCGAGGGCCGCTTCGGCGTGACGGCCAACCCGCGCGGCAGCGTCATCCCGGGCACCCGCTACGACGTGCGCGTCACGTCCAACAGCGGCAGCCAGACGGCGGAAGAACGGCTGACGCTGATCCAGCGCCAGGGCTGAGGCTTTCCGTGCCCTGCCAAGCCCCGCTCCGGCGGGGCTTTTTCCTGGCGACGGGCGCCCGGAGCGTTCGATACAAACTGCAACATTTCTCACGACACCCCCCGGTGGGGAGGATGAGCGGCACCTGGCGCACTCCCGGCGGCCTTACGGAACTCACTGATCGCACCTGATACTTCTTGCAACACATGTGACGGAGAGCCGCCATGCAGCAACAAGTCCGGTCCCTGGCCAGCGCCTTCAGCCTTCACCGGCTGCGCATCGCCCTGGCCGCGCTGATGGCTGCTGTGACCGTCTCGATCGTCAGCCCGCCCGCCCACGCGAATCCGGCCGCCAAGGCCACGGAGCGTGAGTTCGCGGAGGCTGTCGAGCAGTTCAAGCAGGGCAAGCGTTCGCTGGCCTTCGGCAAGTTCATCCGGCTGGCCAACCGGGGCGACGTGGACGCCGCGCGCATCGCGCTGTTCATGCACGGCTACGGGCCGACCCTGTGGGGTGCCCACTGGGAGGCGGACCGGGAGGACGTCGAGTACTGGGCGACGCTGGTGCGAAACAGCGCCACGGCCGGGCGCCCGCAGCCGGCGTTCGATCCGGTGGCGGTCGTGCCGAAGGTGAAGGTCAAGCAGGTGCGCAGTTCCACGCCGGTCGTGGTGGGACGCAGCTCCGGGGAATAGCGACTGGGGAGTCGTTTGGGGAAGGGCCCTGATGCAAGCGGGGCCCGGTGGGAGAGCCCCGCTGAAAAGCGGGGCTCCTTTTTTTGTCCCCTCCGGCCCGGCGCAGCCTGGTTCGGCACTGCAAAGTTGCAACTTTGTACCTATGTGTAGGAGGCACGAAACCGCGTCCCCCGCTTTCGTCCCACCCGCCTTCCGCCGGTCGCCTCCGCCAGCACGTGTCTTGTGTGGCAACGTGTTACTCCGAATAATCGCACTCCAGAGCGAGGGGGGTGCGATGTGAGATTCACGGCCTGCAGATGCGAGCCCGTCTACTACCAGCGTGAACGCCGGAGCGGGTGGATGAAGCTGATCGAGTCACGCAGGCTGTACCGTTGCGTGGCGTGCGAATCCCTTCTGTTCATCCGGCCCGTGGCCGAAGCGAAGGAGTTCGAGGACAGCGCCCCCGACAACCCCGAGCCCCCTCCTGCGGAGGACGACCCAAGAGCAAAACCCGCCTGATGGCGGGTTTCTTGATTGGCGGAGCAGGTGGGATTCGAACCCACGGTACGGCATAACCGTACACCGGATTTCGAGTCCGGCGCATTCGACCACTCTGCCACCGCTCCTGATTCGGTTCGCGTGGTGCGAAGCCAAGCATTGTAGTCGATTGTCATTGCGGCCTCGAGCCACAATCCATGGATCCCGGGTCAAGCCCGGGGTGACAAGGTGTCGACGCCACCCATGTACGTCCGCAGCGCCTCCGGCACCGTCACGCTGCCGTCCGCGTTCTGGTAGTTCTCGAGGATCGCGACCAGCGTGCGGCCCACCGCCAGGCCGGAGCCGTTGAGCGTGTGCACCAGTTCGTTCTTGCCCTGCGCGTTCTTGAAGCGCGCCTGCAGGCGGCGCGCCTGGAAGGCCTCGCAGTTCGACACCGAGCTGATCTCGCGATACGTGTCCTGCGCCGGCAGCCACACCTCGAGGTCGTAGGTCTTGGCGGCGCCGAAGCCCATGTCGCCCGAGCACAGCAGCATCACGCGGTAAGGCAGTCCCAGCTTCTGCAGGATCGCTTCCGCGTGGCGCGCCATCTCCTCCAGCGCCTCGTAGCTCTTCTCGGGATGCACGACCTGCACCATCTCCACCTTGTCGAACTGGTGCTGGCGGATCATGCCGCGCGTGTCGCGCCCCGCGCTGCCCGCTTCCGAGCGGAAACAGGGCGTGTGCGCCGTCAACTTGATCGGCAGCTGCGCCTCGGCCACGATCTCGTCGCGCACGAAGTTGGTCAGCGTCACCTCGCTCGTCGGGATCAGGTACAGCGCCTGCTGCTCCTCGGAAGCGAGGCCGTCCTGGCCGCCCTTGCTCACCGCGAACAGGTCCCCTTCGAACTTCGGCAGCTGGCCCGTGCCGCGCAGCGTGGCTTCGTTGACGACATAGGGCGTGTAGCACTCGGTGTAGCCGTGCTCGCGCGTCTGCACGTCCAGCATGAACTGCGCGAGCGCGCGATGCAGCCGCGCGATCTGCGACTTCATCACCGTGAAGCGCGCGCCACTGAGCTTCACGCCGGTGGCGAAGTCCAGGCCCAGCGGCTCGCCGATGTCGACGTGGTCCTTCACCGCGAAGTCGAACCTGCGCGGCGTGCCCCACTGGCGCACTTCGACGTTGCCGGACTCGTCGGCGCCCTTGGGCACGCTCTCGTGCGGCAGGTTCGGCACCGCCAGCAGCAGCGCCTGCATCTCGGGCTGGATCTGCTCCAGGCGGGCGGCGGACTGGTCCAGTTCCGCCTTCGCCTGCGCCACCTCGGCCATCACCGCATCGGCCGACTCGCCCTTGGCTTTCAGCTGGCCGATCTGCCTGGACAGCTGGTTGCGGCGCGCCTGCAGCTCTTCGGTGCGCGTCTGGATCGTCTTGCGTTTGGCCTCCAGCCGCTGGAAGGCCTCGACGTCCAGGAAGGTCTGCGGGGATTTGCGCGCCTCCAGCCGTGCGATCACGGAGGGCAGGTCTTTTCGTAACAGGTTGGCGTCGAGCATTCCCCGATTTTATTCGGCGGCCTAGGATGCACGGTTCACAGGAGAACCAGCGATGGCCATGCAGCTCGATTGCTACCTGAACTTCAATGGCAACGCCGAGGAGGCGCTCAACTTCTATGCCCAGGCCCTGGGCGGCAAGGTCGGCACCCTGATGCGGTACGAAGGCTCGCCCATGGACAACAAGGACCTGCCGGCGAACTGGAAACAGAAGGTCCTGCACGGCACGGTCGACGCCGACGGCGCGCAGATCATGGCCAGCGACACCTTCCCCGGCATGCCGCACGGCGGCTTCGCGGGCTTCGGCGTGTCGGTCTACATCAAGGATGGCGTGGACCGCGCCCGCAAGGTGTTCGACGCGCTCGCCGCCGGCGGCCAGGTGACCATGCCCTTCGCCCCGCCCTTCTGGGGTGGGCACTTCGGCATGCTGGAGGACAAGTTCGGCGTGCCGTGGATGGTCAGCACCGAGTGATCAGGCGAGCGTCGCCGGATCGAGGTTGGCGCCGCAGACCACCAGCGTGACCGTCTCGCCGGTCCGCGGCACGTAGGCGCGCGTCTGCAGCGCCGCGAGCGGCAGGGCCGCCGCGGGCTCCACCGCCAGCTTGCATTCCTTCCACAGCGTGAGCTGCGCGGCGCGGATCGCGTCGTCCGGGAGCAGCAGGGCGTCGTGCACGTGGCGCTGCGTCACGTCCCAGGCGATCGCGCCGATGCGGCGCGCCCCGAGCGAATCGGCTGCGATGCCGCTCACGCTCACGTCCACCGGTTCGCGCGCCGCGCGGGCGCGGTGCAGCGTCGGCGCGAGTTCTGGCTCCAGCGCGATCACGCGGCTGCGCCCCTCGAACCAGCCGGCGATGCCCGCGACGAGACCGCCGCCGCCGACGCTCACCAGCACGCTGTCCGGCGTGCGGCCGCCCTGCTCCTCGATCTCCATCGCGAGCGTGCCGGCGCCGGCGGCGACTTCCGGCTGGTCGTAGGCATGCGTGAGGAGCGCGCCGGTTTGCCGCTGGCGCGCCAGGCAGGCTTCCAGGGCTTCCGCATACACCGCGCCGGTGACCACCACTTCGGCGCCGAGTTCGCGCAGCCTGGCCTGCTTGGCGGCGCTGCTCACGGTGGGCACGAAGACTTCGCAGCGCAGGCCCAGCGCCCGCGCCGCAGCCGCCGTGGCGATGCCGGCATTGCCGCCGGAGGCGACGATCACGCCGGCGGGCGGAATCGGGTTCGCCAGCAGGCGGTTGAACATGCCGCGCGCCTTGAAGCTGCCGCCCACCTGCAGGTGTTCCAGCTTGAGCCACAGTTCGGCGCAGTCGATGCCGAAG
>NZ_DASVNN010000088.1:0-13297 GCF_036383835.1 Ramlibacter sp. | reverse complement strand
GGCGTAGGGTGGGCAAGCTCCGCTTGCCCACCGTCGTGGCACCACCACCTAGAACAACGAGCCCTGCTCCGGCGGCTCGGGCTTCTTCGGCGGCTCGGGCGGCTTCGGCTTTTCCACGGACTTCGGTTTCTCCGGCGGCTTGGGACGGCTCGTGCGCATGCTGCTCGCCTGCGGCGCGCGCGGCGGCAGCGGAGCCGCTTCGGCCTGCAGCTGGCCCGTCCACTGGCGGAAGAACGTCGCCGCCTCCTTCACCGGGCAGGCGAGCCACGCGTCGTAGTCTTCCGGTGCGAGCAGGATCGGCATGCGCTTCTCGTCGCCGGGCCGGTGGAAGCGCTGGTAGAACACGTGGTCGTCGGCATTCACCGTGAGCATCGCGAACGAGAACAGCTCGTGGCCTTCGGGACTCTTCCACTTCGTGTAGATGCCGGCGATGCCCATGGGCAACCCACCCGGCTGGTAGATGGCCCAGCGCTCCGCCTTCGCGTCGTCGTGCGCGAAGCAAGGCTCGTAGATCACTTCGGCCGGAACGATGCAGCGCCAGCCGTTGCGCCAGCTGTCGCGGAAGCTCGGGAGCTGGTGCACCGTCTCGCTGCGCGCGTTGTAGGTGCGGCGTCCGAACGCCAGCTCCTTCGCGAAGGCGGGCAGCAGGCCGAAGATCCCGTCGTGGACGACTCGCTTGTTGCCGGAGCCCGCCTCGGCCAGCCGGATGAAGGGCGCCATGCCGGTCGGCCAGGTGTCCACCGATTCGTCGTCGCGCTCGCGCTCCACGCCGAAGAAGCTGAGGAGGCGATCCTTGCGCGTGACCGGCTGGTAGTTGCTGCACACGGAGGGATTATCGGGTGAGCCGCAGCACTGACTACCGACCGCCGCGTGCCGACCGCAGCGGCTGCAGCAGGTGCTTCAAGCCGTTGTGGTCGATCTCGTGCATCAAGGCGAGCAGGCGACCGAGCTCGCCCGGCGGAAAACCTTCGCGGGCGAACCAGTTCAGGTAATTCCCCGGCAGGTCCGCGATGAGGGTGCCCTTGTGCTTGCCATAGGGCATCTCGGTCTCGACCAGGCGCTGGAGGGGCTCGGACATGGCGGGATTGTCGCAGGCGGGAGTCCAGCGCCTCGCCGTGTCAGCCGGGCGCTCGCGAAAGCCACCAGAAACCCAGGAGCGCAGCGCAGTGGAGCGTCACCGTCGCCCGGTAGGTGCTGCGGAAACTCGCCTTGACCGACTTGTGGCGCAGCACCTGCTGCGCGAACCACGCGCCGCCCCATCCCCCGGCGAGGCTCATGAGGTGCAGCGTGTCTTCCTTGACGCGCCAGCGGCGCTTCCGCGCCGCGTACTTGTCCTGCCAGTAGGCGAAGAAGGTCGCGAGGTTCAGGATGAAGGACGCAGGAAGCACCCACCAAGGCACCTGCCTTTGCCAGACGAGCCAGGCCAACGCGAATCCGTACGCCGCCATCAGAGGCAAGGCAATCCCGGCACCCGAGCCCGGCGCGCGCACCGGCCGGCGGCCCGGCTCCCTTCGCGGTGTCGATGGAGCTCGCGCGCCCCGGTCTCGACGCACGCTTGCCTCCGGCGCGGCCACCGGCTGGACGGCGACTGCGCGCGGCCCCTTGCCGCCGACATGAATGTCCTCGAAGGTGACGCGCTGCCCCGGACGCGGAGCTTCGCCGGAGTGTGGGCGGTAGTCGCGCACATGCACGAACACGTCTTGTGCAAACGCGCCGCTGCGAATGAAGCCGAAGCCCTTGGTCTCGTCCCAACGGACGATCGTTCCTTCCTTGCGCATGCGTGCGATCAGCGGGGCAGGCGCGTCAGATTCCTGCTCCGCCCGGGAACAGCTGGTTCACCAGCTCGTCGATCTTGCGGTCCGCCTCGATGAACTTGTTCATGTTGGCGCCGCCGCGCGTGGAGTCGTACAGGGCCTGGCCAACGGGCTGGCCGTTGCTGAAGACCTTGATTTCCGCATGGGACATGTACATCGCCATGTCCCAGCGCCAGTTCGCGCTGTACGTCGAAGTCGTGGGGCACTCGGTGATCGCCGCGGAAGGAGGCAACTGACGTACCGTGTAGCCCTTGACGGCGAGTGAACGCTTGTACGCGTCGATGAAGCCGGCCCGCACCGCCGGGTTCTCGATGATGCAGACCTGCCGCCCCTCCAACCTGGCTACGGGCTTCACCGTCTGGTGGATGGCGCACCCACCCAGGACCCATGCGGCGCACACGACGGCGCCCGACGCTTTCTTGAATCGCATTTGCCGAATCCCCGAATCGTTGTTCTTGCAAGGGCATTGCGCCCCCGAACCACTATAGCCGCGAACTCGTCGGTTTCTCGGATCCCGGGTCTGCAGGCCGAAGCCGATCGGCAAAGCTGCACGCGCCAGGCGCCGGCCGGGCCGGCGCCCTGACTCTGCAATTGTGTGCCTTGTGCTCCCCCCGTGTCAGAGTGAGACGGACGGTGAAGCGGTCGATACACCTTCTCCCGCTGCGACGGCGCGTCCCAAACTGGGACGCATGGGCGAGGACAAAAACATCGCGTCGTTGCGCTCCCGCGTCACGGCGCTGGTTCAAGAGGAAGGCGTGCTGCTCTCCCAGGCGTTCGACGTGAGCCGTGAAGGTGGCGACAGGCGCGGGGTGGACGCCTTGTTCGCGCGCGTGCAGGCTCTGCAGGTCGAACGCAACAAGGTGCAGAAGGAGATCGGCCACCTCCTGGGCGGCCAGCGAATGCACGTGGCGGCGGAGGTATGGAAGCCCGGCGTGTACGACTATCGGCAGGAAGTCGGAGGCGGCACCGTGCGCGTGCGCATCGCCAAGGGCCCTCTCGGGCTCCAGGCCCTGTTCCCGGGGCGCAGCAAGCCGGTGAGCATCGAGACCCTCGGCGGCGCATTCGAGGGCCCGCTCGCAGTGGATGAACCACTGCCTTAGGCAAGCGCGGCAGGACCCGGATCGCATGCGCCACCGGCGCGTGGCCGAAGAATTCACGCAGCACATCTGCTCACTTTTTTCTGATGGCGCCGAGCCGCGGCAGCCCTTAGTATTCAGCCCTGCCTCACCTCTGTAGGCATTCGCCCGCGAAGCGAATCGGCGCTGTCCGATAACGGTTATCACGCATCGCGGACTTTTCCTGCCGCATTCCCACGGGAATCGAAAGCGGCCAAAAACCCCGGAGTTACTACATGAACCTCATGCAGGGAATCGTCCTGGAATTTTCTCGTCTGGGCCTCGTCTACGTTCACCTCATCGCCTGTTGCGTCGCCATCGGCCTCGTCCTGAAAAGCGACGTCGCGATGGTCAGGGACATGCTGAAGGGAGACCGCGCACCGGATCCAGCGCACACGGATCACATGAACAGCCTCAAGCGCGTCGTCGGGATCGCGCTGGCCGTGCTTTGGGCCACCGGCACGGCCATCGTCACGCTCGATGCCGTCACCAAGGGTGGCTGGCACTACTTCGCCAACCCGAAGATCCAGGCCAAGATCCTGATCGTGGTGCTGCTGACCCTCAACGGCGTCGTGCTGCACAACCTCGTGCTGCCCTGGTTCGAAAAGGCCGGATCGCTGCTGAAACTGCCCTTCAACCGGATCGCGCTGGCCACCTTCGCCGGCACCGTTTCCGGCGTGTCGTGGATGTACGCGGCCATGCTGGGCGTGGGTCGTCCGCTGTCGTGGAAGTACTCCCTCGGCGAGATCATGGCCGCTTACCCGGCGCTGATCCTGGGCGGCTTCGTCGGCATGCTGGCCTTCACGGCCTGGTGCAAGTACCGCAAGGAGCCGGGTGCGTTCGAGCTCGCACCGGCGCATCTCGGCGCACGCTGATTTCCTGGAGCCTTGCGCCCGGGGACGCCTGACCGCGTCCCCGGGCGCGCTTCAGGACTCCGTTCGCCCCGTCTCCACGCGCTGAACCGCCACGGTCACGCCATAGATCGCCAGCAGCCCCAGCACATGCCCGACCGCGACACCCGGCTCGCCCGCTTCGATCCGGCCGATGGTCTGCACGTGCACGCCGAGCCGCGCGGCCGCGGCCGACTGGCCCTCGCCGGCGGCCGTGCGGGCCTGCCGGGCCGCGGCGCCCATGGCCTTGATCGCCTCGAGGGCGGGTTCACCGATGTCCGCGGAGATGCGTTTGCCTTGCGCCATGCCCGGATTGTCGTCGGCTCACGAAGCGGCGGCCCTGGCGGACAATCGCCGCATCCATTCGCAAGGAACCCTCTTGACCCGACCCACTCCCTGGCACGACAAGGTGATCGCGCTGCTGCGCACCGGCAACGCAGCCGCGGCCGTCGCACAGATCAAGGTCGCACCCAGCGTGCGTGAGCTGCGGGCGCTGGAGAAGTCGCTCGCGGCGGCGCAACTCGCGGGGCGGTGGAAGGACGTCGACGCCGCGCTCGCCGACAGCATCCAGGCGCTGTCCTCGCCGCGACTGCACCGGTCGCCCTGAAGCGGCCGGCTTACTCGTCGACCTTGCGGCGCGTGACCTTCACCTGCGAGCGGATCGCCTTGCCTTCCAGCCGGCGCTGCCTGGACCCGTAGGTCGGCTTCGTCGGCCGCCGGATCTCCGGGACCTGCGCGGCCTCTTCCACGATGGCCTCCAGGCGCGCGAAAGCCTGCGCCCGGTTCTGCTCCTGGCTGCGCGCGGATTGCGCCTTCAGCAGCAGGATGCCGTCCTTGCTCACGCGGCGGCCCGGCAACGCCAGCAGCCGCTCCTTCACGTCCGCCGGCAGCGACGACGCGCGGATGTCGAAGCGCAGGTGCACGGCGGTCGAGACCTTGTTGACGTTCTGGCCGCCGGGGCCCTGGGCCCGCATGGCCGTGATCTCGACCTCGTCCTCCTTCACGCGGGTAGCCATGTCAGAAGCGCTCGCCGGCCGGCAGGTAACGCCACTGCCCCGGCGGCAGGCCCGCCATCGCGATGCGCCCGATGCGGATGCGCCGCAGCGCGACGAGCCCGAGGCCGACCTGGGCGCACATCCATTCGATCGCTTCCGGCGCAATGCCTTTGACGGCGAAGCGCAGGCGCGTCTCGCTCTGCCAGCTCACGCGCGCCGGCGGCAGCGGGCGGCCGTCCCGCACCAGCCCATGGCCCAGGCGCGCCAGGCCGTCGGGCACGATCGCGCCCTGCACTTCGGCAATGAGTTCCTGTTCGACGAACGCCGCGTCTTCGGTGAGCTTGCGCACCACCCGAAAGTCCTGGCTGAAGACGCACAGGCCGCTTGCGGGCGCAGGCAGCGGCATCAGCTCCTTGAGTCCGACCTGGTGGGACTTGCTGCGGCGGATGCCCGTGGTGTCGCCGCTCCAGTGGCCGACTTCCGCCAGCAGGTCCCGCGCCGCATCGGCCTTCACGCCCGCCGGCTTGTGAAGCAGGAAGGTGGCGGACACGGCGGGTTGCAGCCGCGCCTGCGGATCGACCTCGACCCGCTGGCCCGCGGCGACGCGCGCCTGCGGTTCGTCGGCACGCTGCCCGTCCACGCGCACCCAGCCTTCGGCGATGTACTGCTCCGCCTCGCGGCGCGAACACGGGACCAGCGCGGCGACGACCTTGGACAGGCGCTGGGCGTCGTCGGGCGCGGGCGAAGCGGGTGTGCCCATGCCAGGCGTCACAGCAGCCGTGCCTTCACGCTGCGGCCCTTGATGCGCCCGCTGTTCAGGCGCGCGACGGCCTCCTGCGCGATGCCGCGCTCCACGGCCACGTAGGTGGCGAACTCGTTGATGTCGATCTTGCCCACCTGCTCGCGGGTGTAGCCGAGGTCGGCGGTGAGCGCGCCCAGCACGTCGCCCGGGCGGATCTTCTCCTTGCGCCCGGCCTGGATGTGCACGGTCGCCATCCCCGGCAGCAGGCGGCCGCCCGGGGCCGGCGTGAGCTCGGTGGGCGCATGCCAGACCGAGGGCCGTCCCTGCAGCTGTTCGACGCGGCCCACCGCGCCCATCTCGTCCAGGGACGCGATGCTGAGCGCCAGCCCGGTCTGGCCGGCGCGGCCGGTGCGGCCGATGCGGTGCACGTGCGCTTCCGGATCGGGCGAGATGTCGACGTTGACGACGGCGGCCAGGCCGGCGACGTCGAGCCCGCGCGCCGCGACGTCGGTGGCGACCAGCACGGAGCAGCTGCCGTTGGCGAAGCGCACGAGCACCTGGTCGCGGTCGCGCTGCTCCAGGTCGCCGTGCAGCGCCAGCGCGCTGTAGCCCTGCGCCTGCAGCAGTTCGGCCAGCTCGCGGCAGCGCACCTTGGTGTTGCAGAAGGCGAGCGTGCTCGCCGGGCGGAAGTGCTCCAGCAGGCGCGCCACCAGCGGCAGCCGCTGGTCCTCGCGCACCTCGTACCAGCGCTGCTCGATCTGCTCGCTGCCGTGCTGCGCCTCCACCTTCACGGTCACGGGATCGCGCAGGAACTGGGCGGCCAGCTTGGCGATGCCCTCGGGATAGGTCGCCGAGAACAGCAGCGTCTGCCGCTGGGGCGGGCACTGGCGGGCCACCTTCGCGATGTCGTCGACGAAGCCCATGTCCAGCATGCGGTCCGCTTCGTCGAGCACCAGCGTCGCCAGCGCATCGAAGGCGAGGTTGCCGCGCTCGAGGTGGTCGATGACGCGACCCGGCGTGCCGACGACGACGTGGGCGCCGCGCTCCAGGCTGGCCGTCTGCCCCCGCAAGGGCACGCCGCCGGCGAGCGTGACGACCTTGACGTTGTCTTCGGCGCGCGCCAGCCGCCGGATCTCGGTGGTGACCTGGTCGGCCAGTTCACGGGTGGGGCACAGCACCAGGGCCTGCACGTCGAAGCGGCGCGCATCGAGCTTCGCCAGCAAGGCGAGCGCGAACGCCGCGGTCTTGCCGCTGCCGGTCTTGGCCTGGGCGATCACGTCGCGGCCTTGCAGCGCCGCGGGGAGGCTCGCCGCCTGGATGGCGGTCATCTCGAGATAGCCGAGCCGGCGGAGGTTCTCCTGGGCCGCGGGGGAAAGGGAGAGCGATTCGAATTTGCTGGAAGCCGCGGAGGGAGAGGTCATGCGTGCATCTTACGCAGGCGGCCGGCCCCACGAGCCCGGGCACTCGACGTATGCTGCCGGCATCCTCCATGGCCGACGCACTCGCCGCCTCCGTTGCCGACCTCCTGCTGGGCCTCACGCTCGGGTCGACGGGCCCCGGCGCGAGCAATCGCTTGTCGATCGAGGGCCTCACGCTGCGTGCCGGAAACGATGGCGCCCTCGAGCTGGAAGCGGCCAGCGTCGAACTTCACGACGTGAAGGTCCATGGCCCGGTGGTGTTGCCGGCGCAGGCGGCTACGGGCGGCTCGTGGTCCCTCGCGCCGCTCGCCAGTGCCGACGGCACGATCCGCGCGCAGATCGTCGATGCCCACCTCGTGTTCGATGCGGACGTGACGGTGCCCATCCGCCAGGGGCAGATCGACTTCGGCGATGCGACCGTCGAGCACGTGGGCCCGGACTCGCGCATGGGCATCAGCCGCATGGGCCTGTACGTCGACGCGCCCAACGGGCGCAGCTATCTCTACCAGTTTTCTGCCGCGCCGCTCGCCGGCGTCGAGTTCGAGGAGCGGGGCGCCCTGCTCGGGCGGGTGAGCGACCGCGGCAGCCTGCGGCTGCAGGAATTCGCCGAGGGCGTGCTGCTGCAAGGCCCGTCCGGCGCCGGCCAGGGCTTCACGGCGCAGACGCGCCAGCTGCTCGATCGCACCGCCCTCTCGGGCGAGGTCCGGCTCGGCGACGGCAAGGTCGCCGCGCCCGGCGCGCAAGCCGAGCTGGTGGGACGCGCGCAAGGCCGCAACACGATCCGCCTGCACTCGGAAGCCGTCGGGCGCGGGATCGGCGCCGAACTGGCTGCGCTGTCGGTGCAGGACGCGGCGCTGGACGCCATGGGCTTGCAGGCGCGCTGCAAGGAGATCACCGGCTCGGTCGTGCTGCGGCTGTCCGTCGAAGGTGGGCAGCTGCAGTTCGCGCTGGACATCGCGGAGCTGAAGATCTCGGGGCTGCACCTGCGGCGGCCATGAACCTGCTGTGGAAATACCTGAAGCCGCAGCGCAGGCTGGCGGTGCTGGCGCTGCTGCTGGCGGGCCTGAGCCAGGTGCTGGCGCTGGTGGATCCGATCATCTTCGGCTGGCTGGTGGACGGCTACGCCAACCAGCGCGACGTGAAGAGCGACGAGGACCTGGTGCGCGGCGCGCTGCGCCTGCTGGCGCTGGCCGTCGCGGTGGCCATCGCCTCGCGGGGCTGCAAGGCGCTGCAGGACTACGTGACCCGCCTCGTGGTGCAGCGCTTCGGCACCCAGATCTTCAACGACGGCCTGCGCCAGACGCTGCGCCTGCGCTACCAGGAGTTCGAGGACCAGAGCAGCGGCGAAACGCTGTCGCTGCTGCTGCGCGTGCGGCGCGACACCGAGCGCTTCATCAACGCCTTCATCAACGTGCTGTTCGCGTCGCTGGTGGGACTGGGCTTCCTCCTGTGGTACGCGGTCACGCGCAGCTGGCTGCTGGTGCCGGTGTTCCTCTTCGGCCTGCTGGTGCTGGGCGGCCTGTCGGGCCTCCTGAGCCGGCAGATCCGCGGCCAGCAGCGCGCCCTGAACCGCGAGACCACGCGCAACGCCGGCTTCATCACCGAGAGCCTGCGCAACGTGGCCCTGATCAAGAGCCTGGGCCTGACCTTCCGCGAGATCCGCCGCCTGGAGGCGCAGACGCAGGTGATCTTCGACCTCGAGATGGCGAAGGTGCGCCGCATCCGCTGGCTCACCTTCCTGCAGGGCTCCACGCTCAGCCTGCTGAAGCTGTCGGTGCTGTTCACGCTGCTGTGGCTGATCTTCCGCGACGTGCTGTCCACCGGCGAACTCATCGCGATGCAGTTCATCTCCGTCGGCATCCTGGCGCCGCTGCAGGAGCTGGGCAGCATCATCCTGGCCTGGCGCGAAGCGAGTTCCTCGCTGGCGAACTTCGCCGAGCTGATGGCCAAGCCGATCGACCAGCGGCCCAAGGACGCCGTGCACGTCGGACCGATCGAGTCCCTGCGCTTCGAGCACGTGGTGTTCCGCCATCGCGGCGCGCAGGAGAATGCGCTGGACGACGTCAGCTTCTCCGCGCGCCGCGGCGACACCATCGCGTTCGTGGGCCCCTCCGGGTCGGGCAAGTCCACGCTGGTGAAGCTGCTCCTCGGGCTGTACCGCCCGGTGTCGGGCGAGGTCTACTTCAACGAGGTCGGCGCCCGCAAGCTGCGCTACAACGAGGCGCGCCGGCAGGTCGGCTACGTGACGCAGGAAACCAGCCTGTTCGGCGGCACGGTGCGCGAGAACATGCTGTTCGTCCGGCCGGGCGCGACGGACGCGCAGATCCTGGGCGCGCTGGCGCACGCGCAATGCGCGAGCCTGCTCGATCGCCTGCCCGAGGGGCTGGACACCGTCGTCGGCGAGGGCGGCACGAAGCTGTCCGGCGGCGAGCGCCAGCGGTTGTCGATCGCGCGGGCGCTGCTGCGCGAGCCGCGCCTGCTCGTGTTCGACGAAGCGACCTCGGCGCTGGACTCGCTGACCGAGCAACAGGTGACCGAGACGGTGCGCCGCATCTCCGGCGAACGCACGCAGATCACCCTGCTGATCGCGCACCGGCTGTCGACCGTGCTGCATGCGGACGCCATCCACGTGCTGGAGAAAGGCCGCGTGGTGGAGAGCGGCACGCACGAGGAACTGGTGGCGTCCAAGGGCCTGTACTACGCCATGTGGCGCCAGCAGATCGGCGAGCGGGAAGCCGCACCGGGAAGCCGCCCGCGCATCGACGACGAGGAAGAAGAGCCTGGAGAGGCGCCTGCCATTCCAACCCACGGAGTCATCCCATGAGAAAACTCGTCGCATCCACCTTCGTCTCTTCTGGGACGACGCCATGGGCCGCTCGATGAACGGCTTCGACGGCCAGGCGCGCGAAGCTCGCGCGCGGCGGACTGACCGGCTTACTTCGCCGGCTTCTTGGACTTGTTGCGCGCGGCTTCCACCGCCGCCGCCTGCTCCGCATGCTTCTCGGCGCGCGTCCTGCGTGCCTTGGGCTTCCTGGTCTCCTTGGCGTCCTTCATTTCCTTGCTGGTCGCCGGCTTCTCCTTGGCCTGGGCATGGTGCGTGCGAACCATCCGTTCGACCGCGCTGGGCCTGGGCTCCATCGCCTGCGCCTGCCGCTTGTCCCGCTCCTCCTTCAGCTGCTTGCGCTCCTCGAGCAGGACCTGTTCGGCCTCGGACGGCTTGTCGCCTTCCCCGCGGCTCATCTTCGCGCTGTGCAGCGCCTGGCCATTCCTCGAGATGCGCTTGGTCATCGATGCAGTACGGATCGGCATTGCGGTTCCTCGTGATGGGCGGGAGGGCCACTGTATGCCCACCTGCCGGTTGACGCCAGATGTCAAAACTCTCCTACCCGCGGCTCAGCCATTGGCGGGCAACTGGACAGGAGCCGCCTGCCTACGATTCCGTCACGCGCAGCATGCCAGTCCGGGTGCGGCATCCCCAGTCCCCCGCGTTACGAGAGATGGAGCATGAGCCAGCCAACGCATTCGCCCGCCGAACTTCTGTCCACCGGAATCCCCGGCCTCGACGTCGTCCTGGGAGGCGGCCTCAGTCCGAACCGCATCTATCTGATCGAAGGCGAGCCCGGCACGGGCAAGACGACGACCGGGTTGCAGTTCCTGCGCGAGGGCGTGGCCCGCGGCGAGACGGTGGTCTACATCACGCTGGCCGAGACGGGGGAGGAGCTGAGCGCGGTCGCGGCCTCCCACGGCTGGACGCTGGACGGCATCCACCTGCACGAGGTCCTGCCCACCGAGGACCTGCTGCGGGACGACCAGCAGTACACGATGTTCCATCCGTCCGAAGTCGAGATGGCCAACACCATCCAGCTCATCCTCTCGGCCATCGACGTCAACAAGCCCACGCGGGTGGTGCTGGACTCGCTGTCCGAGCTGCAGCTGCTGGCCGACTCCGCGCTGCGCTACCGCCGCCAGGTGCTGGCCCTCAAGCAGTTCTTCGCCAAGCGCAATTGCACCGTGATGCTGCTGGACGACCGCACCGCCGCGTCGGCCGACCTGCAGGTGCGCAGCATCGCCCACGCGGTGATCCAGTTCGACCTGGCCGTGAAGGACTACGGCGCGGAGCGGCGCCGCGTGCGCGTCATCAAGTACCGGGGCCGCAATGCGATCGGCGGGATGCACGACTACAACATCACCCAGGGCGGCATCGTGGTGCACCCGCGGCTGGTTGCCGCCGAGTCGCGCGAGATGCGGCCGGCCGGCCAGGTCAAGAGCGGCCTCGGCGCGCTGGACGCCCTGCTGGGCGGCGGCCTGGAGGAAGGCACCAGCACCATCATCGTCGGGCCGCCCGGGACCGGCAAATCCTCGCTGTCCGCGCAGTTCGTCTCGGCTTTCATCAAGACGGGCGGCAAGGGCGCGATGTTCCTGTTCGAGGAATCCAAGAGCAACCTGCTCAATCGGGCCGATGGCCTGAACATGGACCTGCGCGGCTCCATCGCCGCCGGCAAGCTGACCATCCAGCAGGTCGACCCGGCGGAGCTGTCGCCGGGCCAGTTCAGCGCCGCGGTGATCAAGGCGACGCAGGACGGCGCGAGGATCGTCGTGATCGACAGCCTGAACGGCTACATGAATGCGGTGCCGGACGAACGATTCCTCACCACCCACATGCACGAGCTGCTGACCTACCTGGGCCAGCGCGGGGTGGTCACCATCCTGGTGGGCATCCAGCAAGGCATGCTGGGCGGCGTCATGTCCAGCGCCATGGACGCCAGCTACCTGGCCGACAACGTGCTGATGCTGCGTTATTTCGAGGACGACGGCGAAGTCAAGCAGGCCGTGTCCGTCTTCAAGAAGCGCGGCAGCATCCACGAACGCACCATCCGCCGCTTCAGCATGTCGGACGCCGGCATCTCGGTCGGCGAGGTGCTGCGCGGTTACCGCGGCATCCTGACCGGTGTGCCGGTGCCGAGGTCCGTGCCGGCGAATCCGGACGAGACCATGAAGGTCCGGTAGTGGAGCGCCGCATCCTGATCTATCCGGCGGTGGCCCAGGACGGCCTGCTGGCCGGCAAGGTCCTGTCGTCCGTGGGCATCGAGACGCTGATCTGCCGCGGCAGCGAGGCGGTGCTGGCGGCGCTCGCCGAAGGCGCCGGCGCCCTGCTCGTGGTCGAGGAAGTCATCTCCGGTGCCGCCATCCAGCCGCTCAAGCGCTTCGTCGATGCGCAGGCGGGATGGTCGGACCTGCCGATCCTGGTGCTGACGAAGCGCGGCGCGGATTCGGTGGAGGCGCAGCGGGCCGTGGAGCACCTGGGCAACGTGACGCTGCTGGAACGGCCGGTGCGCACCATCGCGCTGATCAGCGCCGCGCATTCCGCCCTGCGGGCACGCGACCGCCAATACCAGGTGCGCCTGGCGGACCAGCGCAAGGACGAATTCCTGGCCACGCTGGCCCACGAACTGCGCAATCCGCTCGCGCCCATCCGCACGTCGATCTCCATCATCCGCCGGCTGCAGCATTCCGACGAGGTGCAGAAACTCACCGACGTCGTGGACCGCCAGGTCGTGCATCTCACGCGCCTGGTGGACGACCTGCTCGACGTCGCCCGCATCACCACCGGCAAGGTGGCCCTGAACTCCACGCACACGACGCTCTCCGCCGTCGTGACCCATGCACTGGAGATCGCGTCGTCCTCGGTGCAGGACAAGGGCCACCAGCTCGAGGTGGTCCAGCCGCCCGAAGACTTCGCGCTCGACGCGGACCATGCGCGGATCGTCCAGACCGTGGCCAACCTGCTGGTGAACGCGGCCAAGTACACGCCGCCGCACGGCCACATCGCGCTGACGGCCTCGGTGGAGGGCAAGGTGGTGACCTTTCGCGTGCGCGACGACGGCCGCGGGCTGGAGCCCGCCTCGCTGACGCGCATCTTCGATCTGTTCGCGCAGGCCAAGTCGCCCGACGAGCCCCTGAGCGGCCTGGGCATCGGGCTGAACCTGGCGCGCAAGTTCGCCGAGATGCACGGCGGCTCCATCGCCGCCACCAGCGACGGCCTGGGCCGGGGCAGCGAGTTCATCCTGACGCTGCCCGTGGTGGTGGGCGTGGAGCAGGCGGAAAGCGGCGGCGAGACGCCAGCGGCGGTCGATGACGCCGCCGGCCGCCGGGTGCTGGTGGTCGACGACAACAAGGACGCCGCCGACACCCTGGAAGCATTCCTGACGATGGAAGGCTTCATCGTCGCCGTCGCCTACGACGGTGCCGCGGCGCTGGAGAAAGTGAAGTCGCACGCGCCGGACGTCGTGCTGATGGACATCGGCATGCCGCGCATGGACGGC
>NZ_DASVNN010000087.1:0-7331 GCF_036383835.1 Ramlibacter sp. | reverse complement strand
CCTGCCCGCGATCCTGATCGAGCTCGGGCTCGCGCGACTGGAAATCGACGGCGCGGCCCTCTTCAGCGTGAGCGGATGGCTCACCCCTTACTGGTCGGTGGCCGTCACCGTCTTTGTCGGCTGGATCCTCCTGCGCAACCTGCGTCCGGATGCGGCGGGCGGGCGGCCTTCGGGCGTCGCGGCCTGGTATGCGTTGAGTTGCGTCGGCAGCCTCCCCCCGCTGGTGCTGATCGGCGGGCTGGCCGTCCTGCGTGCGCGTGCGGGGCTGCCGCCGGTGCTGGACTCCGGGCCGGTCGCATGGGGCGCGTACCTTGCGTGCCATGCATGGTTCGTCGTGGTTCCGGTCGCGCTGGCCTGGCATTTCGGCGCGGGCCGCGCCAGGCTGGCGATGCTTGCAGTGGCCCTCGTCGCCATGCAATGGGTCGCCAGCACGTACTTCTACGAGCGTTCCTGGTATCCGGAGCGGCTTCCCGACGAGGGCGGGCAGCGGCTTTCGCTGAGCCAGGAAAGCTTCGAGACGCAGCAGGCCGTATGGCAGAAGGCGGTCGCCTCCCTCGCGCCCCAGCGCGCCGCGGTGCGCGACGTCTACGGCCTGGTGTTCGCGCCCTACGCGAACGAGGACGTCTTCCTGCGCGAGAGCACGATGGTGGCGGACCTGATCGCGCAGCGCTTCGACGCGCAAGGACGGGTGCTGCACCTGGCGAACCACGCGAGCACGGGCGAACGCCTGCCCTGGGCGACGCCGCTGAACCTCGGGCGCGCCATCGAGGCGCTCGGCAAGCGGATGGATCCCGCGCAGGACGTGCTGGTCGTGTATCTCACCTCGCACGGTGCGCGCGACTTCAAGCTGTCGGCGTCGCACTGGCCCCTGAAGGTCGGCAGCATCGGCCCCGCGGAACTGCGCAAGGCGCTCGACGACGCCGGCATCCGCCACCGCGTGATCGCCGTCTCCGCGTGCTTCTCGGGCGGCTGGGTGGCGCCGCTGGCGAGCGACACCAGCCTGGTGATGACCGCGGCGGACCCGGACCACACGTCGTACGGCTGCGGCCGCCTTTCCGAACTGACCTACTTCGGACGCGCGGTGTTCGACGAGCAGCTGCGCAGCACGCATTCCTTCGAGCAGGCGTTCACCGCCGCCGTGCCGGTGATCCGGCAGCGCGAGGTCGAGGCCGGCAAGCCCGACGGCTTCTCGAATCCGCAGATCAGCGTGGGCGACAAGATCCGGCCCGTGCTGGAGGAAGTCGCAGCGCGGCTGGAGGGCCCGGTGCGCCCCTGATCCCCGGGGCCATCGCACGCACGGGCTGTCCCGCGCGCGTTTTCGGGTAAGGTCGGCGCATGAAGATCCATCCGACGCTGGCCCTCGCGTGGCGCACGCTGTGGCGCGACCTGCGCGCCGGCGAGCTGCGGCTGCTGATCGTGGCGGTCACGCTCGCGGTGGCGGCGCTCACCGCCGTCGGCTTCTTCGCCGACCGCCTGAAGGGCGGCCTCTCGCGCGACGCGCGCCAGCTGCTCGGCGGCGATGCCGTCGTGGTGAGCGACGCGCCGACGCCGCCGTCCTTCGTCGAGAAGGCCCGCTCGCTGAACCTGCGCAGCGCGACGACGCTGGTGTTCCCCTCAATGGCGCGCGCGCCCGATGCGCAGGGCGGCGGCAGCCGGCTCGTGTCGCTGAAGGCCGTGCCGGCCGGGTATCCCCTGCGGGGCAACCTGCAGGTGGCCGATCGCAGCGACGCGCCGGGCCGGGAGACGCGCGAAGTCCCGCAGCGCGGCGACGTGTGGGTGGAAGCGCCGCTGCTCGATGCGATCGGCCTGAAGGTCGGCGACCCGCTGTTGCTCGGCGACGCGCAGCTGCGCATCGCACGCGTCATCGTGGTGGAGCCCGATCGCGGCGCCGGTTTCCTCAGCTTCGCGCCGCGCGCGATGATCAACGTCGGCGACCTCGAGGCGACGCACCTGGTGCAGCCCGCCAGCCGCGTGGGCTACCGCTTCGCGGTGGTCGGCAACGATCGCCAGGTGGCGCAGTTCTCCGATTGGGCCGTGGCGGAAGCGAAGAAGCCGGACGTGCGCGGCGTGCGCGTCGAGTCGCTGGAAGGCGGGCGGCCGGAGATGCGGCAGACGCTGGACCGCGCCGAGAAATTCCTCAACCTGGTGGCGCTGCTCGCGGCGCTCCTGAGCGCGGTGGCGGTGGCGCTGGCCGCGCGCGGCTTCGCGAGCCGGCATCTCGACGACTGCGCGATGCTGCGCGTGCTGGGCCAGAGCCAGCGCACCATCGCCTGGAGCTACGCCTTCGAGTTCGCGTTGATCGGCCTGTTCGCAAGCCTGCTCGGCGTGCTGGTGGGCTTCGCGGTGCACTTCGTGTTCGTGGCGATGATGGGCAGCCTGGTGCAGGCGACGCTGCCCGCGCCCGGCGTGTGGCCGGTGCTGTTCGGCCTCGGCATGGGGCTCACGCTGCTCTTCGCCTTCGGGCTGCCGCCGGTGCTGCAGCTGGCGCAGGTGCCGCCGCTGCGCGTGATCCGCCGCGACATCGGCAACCTGAAGCCCGCATCCGCGCTGGTGCTGGGCATCGGCATCGCGGGCTTCGTCGCGCTGCTGCTCGCGGCGAGCAGCGACTTGAAGCTCGGTGGCATCGCCGTGGGCGGCTTCGCCGGCGCGGTGCTGGTGTTCGCGGGCCTGAGCTGGCTGGCGGTGAAGCTGCTGCGGCGGCTGGTCAACGAAGCGACCGCGCCGCGCTGGCTCGTGCTGGCGACGCGCCAGATCGGCGCGCGGCCCGCCTACGCGGTGGTGCAGACCAGCGCGCTCGCGGTGGGCCTGCTCGCGCTCGTGCTGCTGGTGCTGCTGCGCACCGACCTCATCGCGAGCTGGCGGCAGGCCACGCCGCCGGATGCGCCGAACCGCTTCGTGATCAACGTGATGCCGGAGCAGAGCCAGGACTTCGTGAAGGCGCTGCGTTCCTCGGGCGTGCAGCGCCTGGACTGGTATCCCATGTTCCGTGGCCGGCTGGTGGCGGTGAACGGGCGCAACGTGACGCCCGACGACTTCGAGGAAGACCGCGCCAAGCGCCTGGTGGATCGCGAGTTCAACCTGTCCTTCTCCGCCGAAGCGCCGCCGCACAACCCGGTGGTGGCCGGGCGCTGGCAGGCGGAGGAAAAGGGCGCGGTCAGCGTGGAGGAGGGCATCGCCACCACGCTGGGCCTGAAGCTCGGCGACACGCTGCGCTTCGACGTGGCGGGCATGACCAGCGAAGCGAAGATCACGTCGCTGCGCAAGGTGGACTGGGGTTCCATGCGCGCCAACTTCTTCGTGATGTACCCGGTGAGCGAACTCCCCGACGTGCCGGTCACCTACATGGGCGCGTTCCGCGCGCCGGATCGCAGGGGCTTCGACAACGAGCTGGTGCGCCGATTCCCGAACGTGACCAAC
The DNA here is from genome assembly GCF_036383835.1 of Ramlibacter sp. Taxonomy (GTDB): domain Bacteria; phylum Pseudomonadota; class Gammaproteobacteria; order Burkholderiales; family Burkholderiaceae_C; genus Ramlibacter. Next base: position 3,914 of record NZ_DASVNN010000087.1, on the reverse strand, counting down.
GTCGACATGACGGCGACGATCACGCAGGTGCAGGGCGTGCTGGACAAGGTGATCCGCGCGGTGGAGTTCCTCTTCGGGTTTACGCTCGCCGCGGGCGTCGTGGTGCTGTTCGCGGCGGTCACGGCCACCCGCGAAGAGCGCGCGCGCGAGTTCGCGATCATGCGTGCGGTGGGCGCGAAAGGTGCGCTGCTGCGCCAGGTGCAGCGCGCCGAACTGGCAGGCGTCGGCCTGCTCGCGGGCTTCCTCGCCAGCATGGTCGCCGCGCTCGTAGGCTGGGGCCTGGCGAAATACGCGTTCGACTTCACCTGGACGGCCTCGCCGTGGGTGGTGGTGGTCGGCGCGCTCGCAGGCGCCGTCCTGGCCCTCGCGGCCGGCTGGTGGGGCCTGCGCGAAGTGCTGAGCCGCCCGGTCGTCGAAACCCTGCGCAAGGCGGCCGAATAGGGCAGCGGCGACAATCGGGGGATGGACAGTTCAGAGAAGCCGGCCTACGCCACTCCCTTCGAGTGGATCGGCGGCGAAGAGAAAGTGCGGGCCCTGGTCGATCGCTTCTACGACCTGATGGACCTGGAGCCGAAGTACCGGGAATTGCGCGATGCGCACGGCACCGAGCTGGAGCGCGCGCGGCAGAACCTGTTCTGGTTCCTGTGCGGCTGGCTCGGCGGCCCGCAGCACTACACCGACCGCTTCGGCCATCCGCGCCTGCGCATGCGCCACATGCCGTTCAAGATCGGGATCATCGAGCGCGACCAGTGGCTGGCGTGCATGGACCAGGCGATGGGGGAGGTGGGGGTCGATGAGACGCTGCGCGCCCGGTTGCGTGAATCGTTCCATCAAACGGCCGACTGGATGCGGAATTCGCCGGGTTGATTCCGTCATCCCCGCGCAGGCGGGGATCCAGGGCTTCCGGACTGCGCGCTGCGCGCGCAGCTTCAACGCTCTGGTTTCCCGCCTGCGCGGGAATGACGGGTCAGGGCGAAGGCTTCAGCAGAACGACGACGGCTCCGGCGCCTCCCTCATCCCCCCGCGCCTGCACGAACGCCAGCACCTCGTTCTTCTGCACCAGCCAGCTGTGCACCTTGCCCTTGAGCACCGGCGTCTTGCCGGGGGAGCCGAGGCCCTTGCCGTGCACCACGCGCACGCAGCGCAAGCCCTGGCACACGGACTCGCGCAGGAATTCGGCCAGTGCCTCGCGCGCGTCGTCGCGGCGCAGGCCATGCAGGTCGATCTCCGCCTGGATGGTCCACTCGCCACGCCGCAATTTGCGGGCGACGTCGATGCCGATGCCGGGCCGCCGGAAGCTCAGGGCGTCGTCCACTTCCAGCAGCGTGGACGCGTCGAATTCGTCGCTGATCGCCTCGCGCAGCACGCGCTGGTCATCGAGCTGGCGCTGCACGGGGATCGGAGCCACCGGCTCCGGTGGGTGCACCACGCGGCCGTGGTGCTGCAGCTTCTCCACCTTGCCCGCGGCGCGCTCGAACAGGTTGCGCTCGGCTTCGGCGCGCTTGTGCGCCTCCGCCCGTTTCGCGGCCTGTTCGCGCTCGATGCGTTCCTTGTCTTCGAGGTGCTTGCGGATCGCGTGCAGGTCCTGCAGGGACTTCGATTTCAAACCAGTCCCTTCTCGGCCATCGACAGCGCATGGCCCGGGGCGACGATCACGTGGTCCAGCACGCGCACGTCCACCAGGGCGAGCGCGGCCTTCAGCGTCTGGGTGAGCGCCTCGTCGGCCCGCGAGGGCTGCACGGTGCCGCTCGGATGGTTGTGCGCCAGCACCACGGCGGCCGCGTGGTGGTGCAGGGCCTTGAGGACGACTTCGCGGGGATACACGCTGGTCTGAGTCAGGGTGCCGCGGAAGAGTTCTTCCATCGCGATCAACCGGTTCTGCGCATCGAGGAACAGGCCCGCGAACACCTCGTGCGGCCGGCGGCCCAGGTGCAGCTGCAGGTAATTTTTCACGGCGTCGGGCGAGCCGAAGACCTCGCGCGACTTCAGCTGTTCAGCCACCGCGCGCCGCGCGAGCTCCAGGACGGCCATCAGCTGGGAGCGCTTGGCGGTGCCGCCCAGGCCGTGGACCGTGCGCAATTCCTCGCCGGAGGCGTGCAGCAGGCCGGCCAGGCCGCTGAAGCGTGACAGCACGTCCTCCGCCATCTGGAACACGCCACGGCGCTGCGTGCCGGTGCGCAGCAGCAGCGCCAGCAGCTCGGTGTCGCTCAGGGCGGCGGCACCGCGCGCCAGCAGCTTTTCGCGCGGCCGCGCGTCGGCAGGCAGGTCTTTGAGAGCCATCGGGGATGCCCTTCGCGCCGTCTTCCTAAAATGGCGGCCAGTCTACCGAGAGTTCCATGGCCTCCACCGCCCCCCGGGTGCAACCCGGTTCCTTTCTCACACTCCACTACCGCCTGGCCGGACCGGCGGGGGACATCATCAATACCTTCGCCGACAAGCCGGCCACGCTGACCGTCGGTGCCGGCGAGCTCTCGCCCGCGGTGGAGCAGCGCCTGCTGGGGCTGGAAGAGGGCACGCGGGCGCAATTCGAGCTCCCGGCCGGCGAGGCCTTCGGCGATCGCAACCCGGAGATGGTGCAGTGGGTCGCGCGCAAGCTCCTCGTCCAGATGGGCGACCCGCACGAGACCTACCACCTCGGCGACGTAGTGAGCTTTCCCACGCCCGACGGCCTGGGCCAGTACGCCGGATCGGTGCGGCAACTGGGCGAGGACAGCGACGGCGACGGCCAGCCCGACGCCGTGCTGTTCGATTTCAACCACCCGCTCGCGGGGCAGCCTGTCACCTTCGAGGTGCAGGTGATCGGAGTCCTCTGATGGGTCCCCAGGAAATCCTTCTCGCCGAACCGCGCGGGTTCTGCGCCGGCGTCGACCGCGCGATCGACATCGTGGAGCACGCGCTCGCCAAGTTCGGCGCGCCGATCTACGTGCGCCACGAGATCGTGCACAACACCTTCGTGGTGAACGACCTCAAGTCGAAGGGCGCGATCTTCATCGAGGACCTCGCGGAGGTGCCGCCCGGCGCGACGCTCGTGTTCTCCGCCCATGGCGTGAGCAAGGCGGTGAAGCAGGAAGCCGACGCGCGGGGCTTCCACGTGTTCGACGCCACCTGCCCCCTGGTCAACAAGGTCCACATGGAAGTGGCCAAGCTGTCCCGCGAAGGCTACGAGTTCATCATGATCGGGCACAAGGGCCATCCCGAGGTCGAAGGCACCATGGGCCAGGTCGACCGGGGCATCCACCTGGTGGAGGAAGTCTCGGACGTCGCGCGGGTGCACCCCGGGCAGACCGAGCGGCTCGCGGTGGTGACGCAGACCACGCTGTCGGTGGACGATGCCGCGGAGATCATGGAAGCGGTGAAGCAGCGCTTCCCCTCGATCCGCCAGCCGAAGCAGCAGGACATCTGCTATGCCACGCAGAACCGGCAGGACGCGGTGAAGATGCTCTCGCGCGACGTCGACGTCGTCATCGTGGTGGGCAGCCCCACCAGCTCCAACAGCAACCGCCTCGCCGAACTCGCGCGCAAGCTGGGCGTGGACAGCTACATGGTCGACAACGCGGACGAACTGCAGCCGCAGTGGCTGGAAGGCAAGTCGCGCATCGGCCTCACCGCCGGCGCCTCGGCGCCCGACGTGCTGGTGCAGGAAGTGATCGCCCGGCTGAAGTCCTTCGGCGCGCTGGCCGTGCGCAGGATGGAGGGCATCCAGGAGACGGTGAAGTTCCCGCTGCCCAAGGGGCTGAAGGCGTGACCTCGCCCCGTTGCTTGTCATCCCGGGCTTGACCCGGGATCCATCGCCGATGAAGCACGACATCGAAGCGGCGGCGCGGCGCTTCACTGATGACGGCCGCGGCTTCATCCGCCGCACGCCGCTGTGGAAGCTCCCCGGCGGCACCTTCGGCATCGACTGCGCCGAACTG
>NZ_DASVNN010000086.1:0-25844 GCF_036383835.1 Ramlibacter sp. | reverse complement strand
CTTGCGCGGCCGCGCGTTCCGACGAGGACATGTGCGACTTCCCGCAGGCCGAGGCGGAAGGCATGGTCGCGCGCTTCGAGCACCCGACCGTGGGCGCCTATCGCGGCTTCACCCGCGGCTGGAAGTTCGGCCGCACGCCCGGGCCGGAGCCGTTCGCGGCTCCGGCGCTGGACCAGCACGGGGAAGAGATCAGGACCGAGGCGGATCGCGCGTAGTCACCGGACTACGGCTCTTCGGTGGGATTCTTCGGCTCCCTGGGGTCCGCCTCGCGTTCCTTGCGGCCTTCGCGCACCAGGCGCGCCGTCTCCTCCAGCACGGCATCTTCGGACGCGCGCGGGATCGGTTCGTCTTCGCTCTCGGTGCTGTCGTATCCGTCCTCGGGCCGGCTGCGGTTGGGTTGGGTTGGCATCGTTTCTCCTTCGCTCGAGCTCCGCATTCTCGGGCGACCTGCGGCACGGCCAGCAGGCGGCCCATGCCGCACGCGCGCGTAGGCCATGGCCTACTTCGGCGGTACGCGGAGCCCCCGGCTCAGACGACCTTGCGCAGGATGGCGTCCATCTCGTCGCGCGTGAACGCGCGCAGCGTCTGGCAGCGCACGTTCCCGGCCGACGCGACGGCCAGGGTGAACGCCGAAGCCGTCGCGTCGTCGGGCGCCTCGCACAGCAGCACGACGTCGTTTGGGCCTTGCGTCCAGAAGACGTCCCGCACCTTCACGCCGTATTTCGGGGCCGACTCGCGCACGGCATCCGCGCGCTTGACGGTGTCCTTCACGGTGCGCAATCCCTGCTCGGTGAACGTGGCCAGCGCAATGTAGGTCGCCATGGTGTGTCCTCCTGCGCGCACGTTGGTTCATGCATCGCGGCAACGCGCTCGCGAGGCGGGGTTCGTGCGGCGCAGCAACACTAGGCGCTGGATCCGCCCATTTCAAGGCGAAATCCGCGGCGGCACCGGCGTGCCGGGCGGGACACGCTATTCGAGGGTGAAACCGACCTTCACCGTCACCTGCCAGTAGGCCACCTTGCCGTCGCGGATGTGCCCGCGTGTTTCGACCACCTGGAACCACTGCATGTTGCGCATCGTTTCATGCGCGCGGGCGATGGCGGTGTTCACCGCATCCTCGATGCCGTTGGGCGACGACCCGGTGAGCTCGAGCGTCTTGTACACGTGGTTGGACATGGCGTTCACCCCCGCCGGAAGTCTAGGAAGTTCGCGCGCGGCTTCAAGGCCGTCCGACATGTGGCGTCACTTGCCGGCCTTCGCGCCGGCCTTCGCTTCCGTCTTCGCCTCCGCCACCTTCATGTCCTTGACCTGGGCCGGCACGTCGAGGGAGCCGAACAGCTGCTGCGGCGTCTTCGTCTCCGGCAGCACGTAGACGAAGGCGCCGTACTTCGCCACCGCGGGCCGCAGCACCTTGTCGTAGTAGTCGCGCGGCACGTTGACGCAGCCGTTCGAGATGCGGTTGTCGTCGCTCTCCGGCGTGGCCATGCGTTCGAACCGCCGTTCCTCCTCCTTGACCTTGCGAATGCGATGCATGGAGACGGCCGCGTCGTAGTCGATCCAGATGATGTCCTCGCCGTGGTTGTTCTTGCCGGGCCTCGCGAGGAAGCGGCCGGCCGGTGTCGTCTTCTCCTCCTCCTTGATCTGCGACAGCGGCTTGCTGCCGATGCCGGGCGCGCTGGTGTCGCCCACCGCCGAGCCCAGGAGCACGGGGGCATCCTGCTTCAGCTTGCCCTGCGGATCGAACACGTACATGCGCGCGTTCTTCTTGTCGATCAGGACGAAGGCCTTCTTCTTCGCGTTGCGCGTGGAGGAGACCCAGTTCGCCACCTGCACCACCTCGTCGGGTGCCTCTTCCTTGCCGAAATCGGCGAGCGGCCCGGGCTTCAGGTCTTCCTTCTTCTTCGCGGTGGCCTTCTTGCCCGGCTTCACCTTGGGCCTGTCGGCCTTCTTCTTGTCCGCGACCTGCACGCTGGGCGTGGCATCGGTCGCGGCGGAGGCCGCGGGCGCGGCGAACACGGGGGCAGCCAGGAGGACGGCGCCGAGGAGCAGGCCCTTGCGAAGGGCCGCAGCGAGGGGGGAGCGTGCCTCGTCGCGAAGCGGTTCGTGGAGGGTGTGCATGTCTTGTTTTCCGGGGTCGTCTTGAAGCTGGAGCCACCTTAAGACGCGCCCCCACGCGGGCGGGTGCGAGCGCGGCGGCAGCCCATGTAGGAATGCCGCGTCCCGCGTGTCGGACCTTCGTCACACCGGAGATCGGTGCACCTGCTACGCTGCATGCCGATGGACGAACTCCCCCACAGTGCCGCCGCGGATCGCAACAAGGCACCGATCCTCGCCGTGCTGCGCCGCGTCCTGGGAACGCGGGGCCGGGCGCTGGAGATCGCAGCGGGGACGGGCCAGCACGCGGCCTTCTTCGCCGCAGCATTTCCCGGGTGGACGTGGCAGCCGACGGACGCCGACGCGGACCTGCTCGCTGCGATCGCGGGACGGATCGTCCAGGGAAGGCTCGACAACGTGCTGCAGCCTCTGCAGCTCGATGTGACCGCGGACCCCTGGCCGTTGGCGCCCGGCTTCGACGCGATCTACTGCGCGAACATGCTGCACATCGCGCCCTGGGCGGCCTGCGCGGGGCTGATGCGCGGCGCCGGCCGGCTGCTGGCGCCGCAGGGCGTATTGATCACGTACGGCCCCTATCTGGAGGACGACGTCCCCACCGCCCCGGGCAACCTGAGCTTCGACGCGAGCCTGCGTGCCCGCGATTCCGGCTGGGGCATCCGGCGGCGGGAGGATGTGGAAGCGCAGGCGCGCGACGCGGGCCTGGCGCTGCGCGAGCGGCACGCGATGCCGGCGAACAACCTGCTGCTGGTGTTCGGCCGGATCGCGCCCGCGGGCCACTGACTCAATAGCGGTAGGGGTCGTACGGGCGGCGGTCGTAGCGGTTCGGCACGCCGTCGCGGTCGGCATCGCCGTAGGGACCCCGGCGATGGCCGTGGTGGTACCCGCGGTTGTAGCCGTTGTAGTAGCCCTGTCCGCCGTAGTAGCCCTGGTCGTAATACGCCGGGCGCGGCACCACGTACACGGGCTCGGGCTGCACGTACACCGGCTGCGGCTGCACGTAGACGGGCGCCGGTTGCACGTACACCGGAGCGGGCTGCACGTAGCCGTAGGGCACGCCGATGCCGATGGAGAACTGCACGTCGGAGCGCGCCTGGGCCGCGGGAACGGCGGCCAGGGCGGCGAGGCCGATGGCGCCGGCCAGCAGCGGTTTGGCGAGGGTGATGCGGTTCATGGAAGGCTCCTCGGTTGCGATGACCGCATGTTGATCCTTTCGAAATGAACCGAAGCTGAACGGCAACGTCCCGAGCCAACAGACACACTCCGTAGCGGTTTCGCCGCCACAATGGGCTCCACCATGGATCGCAGGCTGTTCCTTTCGGCGCTCGGCGGCTGGCCTGCCGCGCCGCTGTTCGCCCAGGCCCCGGAGCCGCGGCCCCGCCGCAAGGTCTCGGCCGGCGAACTTTACGAAGCGGTGTCCCGGCAGTTCCCGAAACGGGTCGGCCTGCCCGGCCTGCTGCAGATGGAAGTGAGCGCACCCGGCCTGCTGTTGCTGCCCGCGCGCAACAAACTGGGCGCCTCGCTGGCCGCCCGTCCCGAAGGACCCGGCATGTCCCTGCTCGAAACCGGCGAGGTCGACGTGGTCTTCGCGCTGCGCTACGAGCGGCGGGACCGCTCGATCCGCGGCCACGACGCCGAGGTCCTCGACGTGCGCCTGCCCGGCCTGCCGCCGGACTTCATGCGGATGCTGCGGCAGCACCTGTCGCAGTCGGCCCGCGAGGGCTTCGGCGAGATCGTGCTGCACCAGTTCACCGACCGCGAACTGGCCCTGCCCGACACCATGGGCTTCGAGCCGGACCGCCTCACGGTGCTCGAAGACGGGCTGCTGGTGGAGTTCGCGCCCAAGGCGCGGGTGCCGCGCGGAGCCGACACCGGGCGCTGAACTACTTCACGCCGGCCTACCGTACGTCCCCGCCAGGCGGCCAATGGTCTCCCGGCGCCCTTTGGACGATGGTGCCGGAAGCGGCAATTGCTTCCAATCGTGAACCGTACCCGGCATGGGCCGGGGTGGAACGTCGGGGAGCCATGTTCAATCTGTTCGCTGCACTCCCGGGGAAGCTGCGAGCGTCCGGCAGCACGCCGGACACCGGAAAACGGCCGAATGCCTCCAGCAGCATCGGCGGCACCGCTTCGCGCAAGCAGCTCCTCGCCGTGGTGCTGAAGGAAACGCTGCTGCGCAACAAGGTGCCCGCGACGTGGCTGGGCATCGAGTTCTTCCGCACGATGGATCGCAGCGGAACGCGCACCGACGGCATCCACGTGCGCCTGCTGCTGCGCGAGGACCGGCCGGAACTCGCGGCCCTGATGCTCGTGCTGGAACGCGACTTCCGCCGGCGGCTCACGATCATCGACCACCAGGCGATCGAATGGCTGCAAGGCGTGTCCTGGCAGTTCGACGTGCCGGAAGAAGATCCGCTGACCGAACCCGCCGGTGCCACGGCGGCGCCGGGGCAGGAGCCACCGGCGCCGTCGCTGCGCGCCGGAAGGCCGCGGCAGGCGCCCGAGTTCACCTACGCGCATACCTCGCCGGCCCCCCTCTGACCTGAACGTCCTGCCCGGCCGTCGTCCCGCGCCGGTGCTGCAGCACAATGGGCCATGGACGACATCCGCATCGCAGACAACCCCACGCGCCATCGCTTCGAGCTGCAATCCGGCAACGAGGTGGCGGCCTTCTCCGAATACAACGAGCTGAAGGGCTCGCTGCTCTTCACGCACACCGAGGTGCTGCCCGCCTTCGAAGGCAAGGGCTTCGCCAGCCGCCTGATCGCCCACGCGCTCGACGACGTGCGCAAGCGCGGCCTGCATGCGATCCCCGCCTGCCCCTTCGTCGCGGGCTACATCCGCAAGCATCCGGAATACCTGGACTTGGTGACCGAAGAAAGCCGGCGGGCGTTCCTGCGCTGAGCGTCAGCGCTTCACTGCAGCCGGTGGCGTTCGACGGCTCTCGCGTCCCACGCCAGCCCGCTGCCGGGTTTCTCACCGAGAGGCCAGCAGCCGTCGACGATCTTCATCGGCTCCGCCGCGATCGCGTCGGTCCAGTCCACGTACTCCAGCCAGTGCGCGGTGGGCGTCGCGGCGAGCAGCTGCGCGCTGACTTCGGGCATCAGGTGCGAGCTCATGGGGATGCCGTGCGCCTCGGCCACGCCCGCCGCCTGCATCCAGCCGGTGACGCCGCCGATGCGGGCGACGTCGGGCATCACGAGGTCGCAGGCCTGCGCCTGCAGCGCGCGCAGCAGGTCCTTGGGTCCGTCGAAGTTCTCGCCGATCTGCAGCGGCAGGTCCAGCGCACGGGCGATCTCCGCGTTGCCCGGCAGGTCGTCGTGGCGGATCGGCTCTTCCAGCCAGGCGATGCCTTCGGACTGCAGTGCGCGTCCACGCTCCAGCGCCTCGACACGCGACAGCGCCTGGTTGTAGTCCACCATCAGCTGCACGCGATCGGCCAGGCGCCGGCGCACCGCGCGCGTGACGGCGAGGTCCTCGGCGAGCGTGGCGTAGCCCAGGCGCAGCTTCACCGCCTGCATGCCGCCTTCGAGCAGGGCTTCGGCTTCGTCGGCGGCGGCCTGCGGGCTCATGAGGCCGAGGCCGCAGGAGTTGTACGCGCGCACGGGACGCGGCGCGGCGCCGAGCAAGGTGCACAGGGGCACGCCGGCAGCGACGGCCATCGCATCCCACAGCGCCATATCGAAAGCGGACAGCGCCATGCGCACGATGCCGGTCACGCCGATCAGCGCGAAGCGGCGCTGCAGCTTCGCCGCCATCGTCACCGGCGCGATCCGTTCGCCGCGCACGATGTCGGCCGCGTCTTCCACCGCCGCCGCGATCGGCTTCGCGCCGCTGCGGCGGTAGCAGAACACGTAGGAGCGTCCCGTGACGCCCTCCTCCGTCTGCAGCTCCACCAGCAGCAGCGGCGCGGCACGCACGGTGGCGGCGCTGGTGCCCAGCACGTAGCGCAGCGGCACCTCCACGGCGGTGCAGCTCACGCCGCGCAGGCGCAGGTCGGACAGCGGGTGGGCCTCAGGCATGGCCGCCTCCCTGGGCGTGCAGCGCGAGGATGTCGGCGATGGCGCGGTTCGCCGGCGTAGGCACGCCCTTCTCGCGCCCGAGCTCCACGACGCCACCGGAGAGCCAGCGCACTTCCAGGCGGTTGCCGCGCTGCAGGTCGTGGTGCATGGAGGACGTCATCTGCGGCGACACGGTGTCGGCGCGCTCCAGGGCCGTGCGCACGTAGTCTTCCGGCAGGTCGACGCCGTGCGCGCGGCCCACGCTCACCACTTCCTGCATCACGTCGACGAGGAAGGCGCGCGTCTGCGGGTTGGCGCGGATCGGGCCGATCGTGCTGCGCATGGTGCTGGTCGTGCCGGAGAGGCCGACGAGGAACACGTACTTCTGCCAGATCTCCCGCAGGATGGACGTCGAGAATTCGGCCTGGATGCCGCCGGCGAGGCAGGCGGCCAGCAGCGCTTCGCCGCGTGCGGATCTCGAGCCGTCGAACTCGCCGAACAGCAGCCGCTGCATGGGGCCGGTCTGGCGGATCACGCCGGGCTGCTCGATGGTGGTGGCCACGTAGCCGACGCCGCCCATGACCTGCTTCGGGTCGAAGGCGGCGCGCAGGTACTGGTCCTTCAGCACGCCGTTCTGGAAGGAGATGAGGGTGGTGTGCGGTCCGACCATGGGCCGCAGCTGCGCGATCGCCTGCTCGGTGTCCCACAGCTTCACCGCGAGCATCACCACGTCGACCACGCCCACCCGCGCCGGCTGGTCGGTCGCCTGCACCTTGCGCAGGTGCAGCGGTTCGGGACCTTCGATGCGCAGGCCCTCGCTGCGCATCGCCTCCAGGTGCCTGCCCCGCGCGATGAAGTGCACGTCGGCGCCGCCTTGCGCCAGACGTGCGCCGAAGTAGCCACCGAGCCCGCCCGAACCCATGATTCCGATGCGCATCGCTTGTCTCCTTGTGGTGCTATGGTAGCCCCATCATGCAGCGCACCCTTCCTTGCGGCGAGCGCATCCCCGCGCTGGGCCAGGGCACCTGGTACGTCGGCGACGACCCCGCGCGGCGCCGCGACGAGATCGCCACCCTCCGCCGCGGCCTCGACCTCGGTCTCACGCTGGTGGACACGGCGGAGATGTACGGCGACGGCCGCTCCGAGAAGCTGGTGGGCGAGGCGATCGCCGGACGCCGCGACGAGGTGTTCCTCGTCAGCAAGGTCTATCCGCACAACGCGTCGCGCCAGGCGATGCGCCGCTCCTGCGAGGCGAGCCTGCGGCGGCTCGGCGTGGAGACGATCGACCTGTACCTGCTGCACTGGCCGGGCACGGTTCCGCTCGCCGAGACGGTGGAAGCGTTCGAGTCCCTGCGCGGCGACGGCAAGATCCGGCACTGGGGCGTGAGCAACTTCGATGCGGAAGGCCTGCAGGAGCTGTGGCGCACGCCGGGCGGCAACGCGGCGCAGACGAACCAGGTGCTCTGCAACCTCGGCGAGCGCGGCACCGAATGGGACCTGCAACCGTGGATGCGCGAGCACCGCATGCCGCTCATGGCCTACTCGCCATTCGACCAGGGACGGCTGCTGCGCAAGCGCGGCCTGGCCGCTTTCGCGCGCGAGCACGGCATGACGCCCTCGCAGGCCGCGCTCGCGTGGCTGCTGGCACGCGACGAGGTCATCGCCATTCCGAAGACCGGCACCCGCGCGCGGCTGGAGGAGAACGCGGGCGCGCTGCAGAAGCGGTTGACCGCGGCGCAGCTCGCGGAACTGGACCGCCTCTTTCCGCCGCCGGACGGGCCGACGCCGCTGGCGATGCTCTGAGGTTGCATGGTGGGCAAGCGAGCTTGCCCACCCTACAGGACATCGGCACATGTATTCCCCGTAGGGTGGGCAAGCTCCGCTTGCCCACCATTGGACGCAGAATGACCGCCCCACCCTGATCGACCCGGAGGTCCCATGCCCTCACCGCAAGACGTCTCCGCCCGCCGCCGCGCATTCCGCGACCTGCACGCGTCCGGCTGCTTCGCGATCCCGAATCCCTGGGACCCCGGCAGCGCGCTCTATCTGGAGAAGCTCGGCTTCCGCGCCCTCGCGACCACCAGTTCCGGCGCGGCCTGGCGGCACGCGAAGGCCGACGGCCAGATGACGGTCGAAGAAGTCCTGCTGCACCTGCGCGAGATGGTCGCGGCGACGCGCCTGCCGGTGAACGCGGACTTCGAGGGCGGCTTCGCCGAAGACGCGGCGGGCGTCGCGCGCAACGTGCGCCTGGCGATCGAGACCGGCGTCGCCGGCCTCTCGATCGAAGACTCCACTGGCGAACCGGACGTCCCGCTGCGCGACCTGCCGGATGCCGTCGAACGCATGCGGGCCGCGCGCGCCGCGATCGACGCGGCCGGCGGCGAGACCCTGCTGGTGGGCCGCGCGGAGAACTTCATCGTCGGCCGCCCCGATCTCGACGACGCGATCCGGCGCCTGCGCGCTTATGCGGAAGCCGGTGCCGACTGCCTGTACGCACCGGGCATCAAGACGCGCGAGCAGATCGCCGCGGTGGTGGCCGCGGTCGCGCCGAAGCCGGTCAACCTGCTGATCGGGTTCGCGACCGAGCTCACGCTGCACGACATCGAAGCGCTCGGCGTGCGGCGCGTGAGCGTCGGCGGCGCGCTGGCGCGCACGGCCTGGGGCGGCTTCATGCGCACGGCCGAAACGATCGCGCGCGAAGGCCGGTTCGACGGCTTCGCCGCCGCTGCGTCGGGCGCGGAACTGAACCGCCTCTTCCGGGGCGATCGCAGCTGAGTCACGCTGCCCGTCGCGCGACGATTCCTACACCGCGTGGCCGTCGCCGGCCGCATGGCCGGCTGACGCCCTTTCGCGCGCGGCTCAGTCCAGCGCGCGGATCACCCGGCACGGATTTCCCGCCGCGAACACGCCGGCGGGGACGTCGCGCGTCACCACGCTGCCCGCGCCGATCACGGCGCGATCGCCGACCGTCACGCCCGGCAGGACGATCGCGCCGCCGCCGATCCAGACGTCGCTGCCGATGTCGACGGGGCGCCCGTACTCCTGCTGGCGCCGCAACTGCGCATCCATCGGATGCAACGGGGTGTAGACCTGCACGGCGGGACCGAACAGCGTGAACGAGCCGATGCGGATGCGGCACACGTCCAGCAGCACGCAATTGAAGTTGAAGTAGACCTTCTCGCCCAGTTCTATGTTGGCGCCGTAGTCGCAGAAGAAGGGTGAGGTCACGTACACGCTGTCGCCGCCGGCGCCGAAGAGCTGCTGCAGCAGGGCCTGGCGCTCGGGATCTTCCACCGTCAGCGCGTTGACACGCGCGCACAGGGTGCGGGCCCGGTCGCGTCCGGCCACCAGCTCGGGATGCTGCGCGTCGTACAGCTCGCCGGCGAGCATCTTGTCGCGTTCGGAGGGCATCGGGCCATTGTGGCCCGCGTCGCGCGATTCAGGGTGCGCCGAAGTCGACGGGCTTGCGGTACACGGCGTTGCGCTTGACCACGCGAAAGCCGCAAGCCTCGTACAGCCGCGCCGCGTCGTGCGCGTTCTCGCCGTCGACGCCGAGTGCCGACTCGTCCATGCCCGCCTCGCGTTGCGCGCGCAAGGCACGGAGCACCAGCGCCCGCGCCAGGCCGCGCCGGCGCCACGGTGCACCCACGCTGATGAACTCGGTGTAGCCGCGGCGGCGCTGCTGCGTCTCGTTCTGTTCGGCGTCGATCCAGGGCTTCACCTGCCCCGCGACCTGGCGGCTCTCCACGTGCCACGCCACCTGCCACAGGTGCGGCTGGAAGGTGCGCGACTTCTGCCAGCCCTCGAAGTACTCGGGCTTCTGGCGCGCCATGCCCCAATGGTCCTGCAGCGCCGTGATGTGCGCGTCGTAGATCGCGCGCAGGTGCTCCGTCTCGACGGGCCGGATCTCGAAGCCCGCCGGCAAGGGGACGTCGGGGATGTCGTCGAGGCCGCGCCGCTCCATCTCCAGGAAATGGCGCACCGGCCGGTAGCCCGCCTTGCGCAGGAGGTGCATGCGGTCCTGCTCGCCCTCGGTGACGAAGGCATGGTGCAGCCACGCCGGCGCGTGCGGATGCGCGCGCGCGATCTCGCGCTGCCGTCTTTCGAGCCACTGCAGCAGCACGGTGCCCACGCCGCGCCGGCGCCAGTCCGGATGCACGAAGGCGAGCTGTCCCTGCACGAAGGCGCCGTCGTCGGCCGTCCAGTCCCAGGTGCGCGCGTAGCCCACGAGTTCGCCGTCGATCTCCGCCATCCGGATGTCGCGCGACGGATCCCACGACGTGAAGGCCGCGTAGTCGCGGCGCATGTCTTCGGGCCGGCGCACCGAATGCTGGCCGTCGGCTGCGAAACTCGCGTTCGCCACCCGCGCCATCAGCGGGAAATCGGCATCGCCCGCGAAGGGGCGCAGCCGCAGGCCGGGGACGGAAGACGCGTGCGTGGCATCCATCAAAACATTGTGCCGGGCGTTCGCAACGATCGGCAGGGCTGCGCCCTAGCACACCGCCGCGACCGGCCACTTCACAGATCGCGTGGAGAAGCCTGTGGACAACGGTGGGGCTTGGTGGCCGGAGCGAGCACTGGCGCGGCCCGCAGCACGATGCTGCTTTGGTGAGCAGCCCTCGCCGACCGTCGATCTTTCCTGCGGTAGCGTGGTGCCCGGGAGACATCCCAGGCGACAGGCGGCTCACCAGCCGGCCAGCCGTTCCCGCAGCTGCGCCTTCAGCGCGTTCTCCGCAAAGCTCGCCTCGATCGACGTGCGCGCGACGTCCCGCAGTACCTCGTCGTCCCAGCCGAACGCTTCGGCGCAGAGTGCGTACTCGCGCTCCAGGCTGGTGCCCAGCAGCGCGGGATCGTCGGTGTTGATCGACACCGGCACGCCGGCGCGACGCAGGCGGTCGATCGGATGTTCTTCGAGCGAGGGATAGACCTTCAGCACGAGATTGGAAGTCGGGCAGATGCCGAGCGGGATCTGCCGCTCGACCAGCAGCGCGACCACCGACGGGTCTTCGATCGCACGCACGCCATGGTCGATGCGATCGGCGCCGAGCAGTTCGATGGCATCGCGCACGCCCTCGGGGCCACTCGATTCGCCGGCATGCACGGTGCGGCGCAAGCCGGCGGCCGCGGCGCGCCGGAAGGCGTCGGCGAAGCGGGGACCGGTGCGGCCCGCGGTGGCCTCGTTGCCGTCGATGGACAGCGCCACCACGCGCGGATGGCGCAGCGCGACCAGTTCGTCGACCACCTGCGCGGCGGCCTGCGCCGACTGCGTGCGCAGCAGGCTGATGCACAGGCCGACGCGCGGCAGTCCCTCCTGCTCCGCCGCGCGGAAGCCCGCGTCGAGCGCGTCGATCATCTCCGGCAGGCGCGCCACCCAGTGGCGCCAGTGCGTCGGGTTGACGATCAGGTCGGCATAGCTGGCGCCGCTGCGGTCCATGCGCCGGCTGAAGTCATGCGCCGCCTCGGCCAGTTCCTCGCGCGTGCGCACCAGGCCGCACGCCCAATCGAGGAAGTCGAGGAAATCGGCGAGGCCCTGGAACTCGAAGAGCCGCTCGAGGGGCCGCGGCATCGTCTCGCCGTGGCGGCGCGCCCATCGTTCGAGCAGGGGTGCGTCGAAGCAGCCTTCGAGGTGGACGTGCACCTCGGCACGCGGCAATGCGCGCAGGCGGGAGAGGTCGGGAGCGGGCATGGTCGGGTCCCGGAGTGTGTAGCGCGATCATGCATGACGGGGCCTTCGCGAACCCCCACGCTCCACATGGCCAACGCGCTCGGCGCCCTGGCTGGGCAGCGTGGCGATCAGCGCGGGGCTGGGATGGACCTCCACCGGCTGGGTGGGTGCCCTGCTGGCGGTCGCGGGGCTGTGCGTGTTCGGCCCGGGCCCGCGCGCCGATGTTCAGGCCTCCGGCGCGCCGGACAAGGTCCGCATCGACGAGCGCACCCAGTCCTTGTAGTCCTCGAACTTGCAGAAAGGTGCGTCGTCGAGCTCGGCCGCGCGGATCACCTCTTCGGGCGTGGCGCCGGCCTTGAGCCCGGCGTACATGTAGGCCACGGCGGAAGCCCGCGGGCCGGTGCGGCAGGACACCAGCGTCGGCCGCGGCAATGCATCGAGCGCCTCCACGTGCTGGCGCGCGAGGTCCAGGTCGAGGACGCGCGGCGGATCGCTCGCCACGCGGGCGCTGTGGGGCACGGCCTCCTGCACCTGCGCGTACGACATGCCACCCGGCATGGAGGCGAATTCGTCGCCGACGATGAACAGCCAGGAACGCGCGGCGCGCTCCTTCGCATAGGCGACCGGGTCCTCGATCTTCGACCGGTTGAACATCAGGTCGCCGGGCAATTGGAAGTCGGCCATGGTGGTCCTTTCGAGGTGTCTGGGCCGGATGATGGCATCAAGCGAGCCGGCGCGCCGCCGCGTCCATCCGCCGGCACGCTTCCTTCAGCTTGTCCAGCGACGTGGCGAACGACACGCGGAAGTACGGCGACAGGCCGTAGCCGGTCCCCTCCGGCACGGCGACTCCCGACTCGAGCAGGTACGCCCCGACATCCACGTCGGTGGCGAGCTCCTGCCCGGCCGGCGTGCGCCGCCCGATCCAGCCCGCGCACGAAACGTAGATGTAGAACGCGCCATCCGGCCGCGTGCACGACAGGCCCGGGATCGCCTCCAGCAGCGGCAGCACGGCGTCGCGCCGCTGCTGGAACTCCGCGCAGCGCTGCGCGACGATCTCCTGCGGGCCGTCGAGCCCCGCGACCACCGCGGCCTGGCTGATGGAAGACGGATTCAGCGAACACTGGGCCTGCATGCGGGCCATCGCGCGGACCAGGCTCGAAGGGCCGGCGCCGTAGCCCAGGCGCCATCCGGTCATCGCGTAGGTCTTGGACGCGCCGTTGACGACGAGCGTGCGCTCCGCCAATTGCGGCGCGGCCTCGGCGAACGTGACGAAGCGGCGGTCGTCGAACACGATGTGCTCGTACATGTCGTCCGCCAGGATCCACACGTGCGGATGGCGCTCGAGCACCGCGGCCAACTCGCGCAACTCCCCGGGCGAATACACCGCACCGGTGGGATTCGAAGGCGAGTTGAGCATCAGCCACTTCGTGCGCGGCGTGATCGCGGCATCGAGCTGCGCGGGCTGGAGCTTGAAGCCGTTCTCCGGCCCGGTGCGCACCCAGACCGGCACGCCTTCGGCGAACTCCGTCATGATCGCGTACGCCACCCAGGAGGGCGCGGGGATCACGACTTCGTCGCCCGGGTCGAGCGTCGCCATCAGCGCGTTGTAGAGGACCTGCTTGCCGCCCGCGCCGGCGGAAATGTTCTCCGGCTTGAACGAGAGGCCGTTCTCGCGCCGGAACTTGGCGACGATCGCCTCCTTCAGTTCCGGCGTGCCGTCGACGGGCGTGTAGCGGGTCTGGCCCTCGCGCATGGCGCGGTGGGCCGCTTCGATCACGTGGTCGGGCGTCGCGAAATCGGGTTCGCCCTGCGAGAGCCCGATGATGTCCACCCCGGCGGCGCGCAATTCGCGCGTGCGCTGGGCCGAGGCCGCCGAGGCCGAGATGCGGGCGCGGGCGACGCGTGCCGAAAGGAACGCCACCTAGTTCACCACGATCCCGGCTTCGCGCACCACCTTGGCCCATTTCACCCGCTCGCGGGCGATGTGCTCGCTGAAGGCTTCGGGCGTGCCGCCCACCGCCTCGGCGCCCTGTTCCGCGAGCTTCTGCCGCATGTCCGGCTGGGCGAGGATGGCGTTGATCTCGCGGTTCAGCCGCGCGACCACTTCGGGCGGCGTGGCGGCCGGCGCGGCGATGCCGCTCCAGGACAGCGATTCGTAGCCGGGCACGCCGGATTCGGCGACCGTCTTCACGTCGGGCAGCGCGGGCGTGCGCTGCAGGCCCGTGACCGCGAGCACCTTCACCTTGCCGCCCTTGATGTGGCCGACGGCGCCCGGCATGTTCTCGAACATCATCGACACGCGTCCGGAGATCACGTCCGGCATGGCCTGGCCGCTGCCCTTGTAGGGGATGTGGAGCAGGTTCGTGCCCGTCATCAGGCGGAACAGTTCCGCCGACATGTGCGTCGATGCGCCCGACCCGGAGGACGCGAAGGACAGCTTGCCGGGCGCGGCTTTCGCCGCGGCGACGACGTCGTCCACGCTCTTGAGCGGGGAATCGGCGGGCACGATCAGCACGTTGGTGATCGACGCGATGTAGATGACCGGCTTCAGGTCCTTCTCGGCGTCGTAGCCCGGGTTCTTGTACATGGCGTTGTTGATCGCCATGACGCCGGTGGTGGCCATCAGCAGCGTGTAGCCGTCCGCGGGCGCCTTCGCCACGGCGTCGGCGCCGATGTTGCCGCCGGCGCCGGGCTTGTTGTCGATGACGACGGGCTGGCCCAGCGCCGTCGCGAGGCGGTCACCTACGAGCCGCGCGAAGATGTCGGTGGATCCCCCCGGGGCGAACGGGACCACGATGCGCAGGGGGCGTGACGGCCACGTTTGCGCCTGGGCGCCGGGCAGGGCCGCGGCGAACAGGGCGAAGCCCGTGAGCGCCGCGAGAAGTCGTGCACGCATCCTGCTACCTCCTGGGGGCTGGGCCGTCGGCCCGAGGCGCGCAGTATCGCGCCGGGCAGGAATCGCGCGAGAGGGGGATTGTCCTAACTACGCGCCGCTGCCCTGCGAACCCTCGTCGCGCGCCTTCGCCGCCGCGGCGCGCAACTTGTCCTTCTTGCTGGGACGCCTGCCCTTGATGCCGCCGGTGCCCGCATCCGCCGGCGCAGGCAGTTCCACCTCCACCGGCTCGAAGCCGGCGACCTGCTCGCGCGCCAGGCGCACGTCCTGCCGCTTCTCGATCAGCCGCATGTGCGCCTCGGTGCCCGCGCTGACGAAGCTCAGCGCCACGCCGCGCGCGCCCGCCCGCGCCGTGCGGCCGATGCGGTGCACGTAATCGTCGGTCGAGCGCGGCAGGTCGTAGTTGACCACTACGTCGAGGCCGGGGACATCGATGCCGCGGGCGGCGAGGTCGGTCGTCACGAGCACGTCCAGGGCGCCTTCGCGGAAGTCCTGCAGCACGCGCGTGCGCTGCGACTGGCTCATCTCGCCGTGCAGCGGCGCCGCCTGCACGCCGCGGCTGGCGAGCTTGTGCGCGACGTGCTCGGTGGCGTAGCGGGTGGCCACGAACACCAGCACGCGGCGCCAGCTGCCCTGCTCCACGAGGTGGCGCAGCAACTCCGTGCGACGCGGGGCGTCGACCGCGATGGTCCGCTGTTCGATCTCCGGAACCGCCTCGACCTGCGAGGCGGCTTCGACGCGCACCGCCTCGTGCAGCAGGGCATCGGCCAGGGCCTGCACGTCCTCCGGGAAGGTCGCCGAGAACAGCAGGTTCTGGCGCCGCGCCGGCAGCGCGGCCAGCACGCGTTCGCGCTCGGCGGCGAAGCCCAGGTCCAGCAGGCGATCGGCTTCGTCGAGCACCAGCACTTCGAGGGCGTCCAGCCGCAGCGCATTGCGATCGAGCAGGTCGAGCAGGCGGCCCGGCGTGGCGACGACGATGTCCGCGCCACCGCGCAAGTGCAACATTTGCGGGTTCACCGAGACGCCGCCGTGCACCACCGCGATTTTCAGCCGCCGATCGGAAGGCGGGTCCAGGCGCAGGATCACGTCGCCCACCTGTGCCGCGAGTTCACGGGTGGGCACCAGCACCAGCACGCGCACGCGCCGGAAGGCACGCTGGCGGCCGGCCAGCAGCCGCTGCAGCAGCGGCAGCACGTAGGCCGCGGTCTTGCCGGAGCCGGTGGGCGCCAGCCCGAGCAGGTCCTGGCCGCGCAGCAGGGGCGGGATGGCCTCCACCTGGATCGGCGAAGGCACATGGAAGCCGGCCTCCGCGCACGCCTGGGCGAGCGCCGGCGACAGGCCCAGCGACGCGAACGTCACAATCGGATCCGCGGCTTCAGCCGCCCACCGACAGCAAGCGGGCGATGGCCGCCACGTGCGCGTCCCCGAGGACCTGCGGCTTCACCTCGTCCTCGGCGGCCGATTCGTTTTCCTGGTTTTGCACGGCGGCCCGCATGGCGTCCTCGTTGGCCCAGACCATCACGTCGTTCTTGGGGCACATGTGCCTCAGCGTGTGGTACCAGTAGTAACCGTCCGCCCCGCCGAACAGCTTGTCGATGCCGGCGAGGTCATTGGACTTGATCCGGTGCTTCTGCAGAATCTCGTCCAGCACTTGGTGGGAAAGGATGATCGGAATGGGAATGTCTCGCGCGCGGGTGCCTCTAGGGGCAAGCATTGTACGGGGACAGGCCCTTCCCGGTGCCGCCGACCCCGGGCTGGCACAGCAGCAATCGCGCTTCGACGTCCTGGTGCAGGACGTCGCGCACTGGCGCGCCTTGGTCGCCGAGTGGACGGAGAGGATCGCGCGCTACCGGCAGTCCGTCGAGCCGGTGCGCCGCGAACTGCATGCGGCCTGGCGGGAATGGGTGTTCGCGCTGGCCCACGCCAGCCTGCAGGCTGGACTGTCGCGCACCGAGCGTGCGCAACTGGACGAGCTGGTGCGCGAAACCGCGGCAGCCCTGCTGGCGCTGGAGGACGATGCCGAGATCGCGGCCGTCGCGAGCCGGCATGCCGAGGAGGTGGCATCCACGCCCGCCCCGCGTCGGGACGCCGATCCGGAGCTCCTGGAGGACCTGGCGCAGGACTGGGAGCAGCAGGCCGCCGCGGCCGCCGCCCAGCGGGCCGAACGGGCGGCGAAGCGGCGCGCGGCCGGTGTCGCCCAGCGGCGCAGGAAAGAGGAGCAGGAGGTGTCCCGCTCGCTGCGCGACGTGTACCGCCGGCTCGCCAGCGTGTTGCACCCGGATCGCGAGCCGGATGCGCAGCAGCGTGCGCACAAGACGGCCCTCATGCAGCAGGCCAATCAAGCCTATGCCGACGAGAACCTGCTGGCCCTGCTGGAACTCCAGCTGCAGGCCGAGCAGATCGATGCGGCGCACCTGGCGTCGGTAGACCGCCGGCGGCTGCAGCACTACGTCATCGTGCTGCAGGAGCAGCTGGCGGAGCTGCAGTCCGAGGCCCGGCGGCTGGAGTCCGGCTTTCGCGCGGCCACCGGCCTCGCGGCCGGGTCGGGCCTGCAGCCGCGCAAGGCGGACCGGGTGATCTCGTCGGAAGCGCAGCGCTTGCGCGACGAGCTGCTGCTGTTGCGCCGCCAGACCCGGTCGTTGCTGGACGGAGAAAACACGAAAGCCTGGCTGCGCGAACAGCGCAAAACGACGTGATGCGGCCCTAAAATCGCGGCACCTCGGGATCCCCGGGGCAACTGCAAACAGACTAGACGAACATGGCAACTGCGAAGAAGTCGGCGAAGGCCGCCACCAAGACCAAGGCTCCTCGGGCCAAGGCAGCAAAGACCGCGACCAAGGCCGCGGGCAAGACCGCGCGCGCCAAGCCGGCCGCCGCCGGCCCGATGAAGCCCATCAAGGAAGCGTTCAACAAGAGCGGCCTCGTCAACCACATCGCCGACAACTCCGGCGTCGAACCCAAGGCGGTCAAGGCCGTCATGGCGGCCCTGGAAAGCACGATGGTCGCGTCCGTCAACCGCAAGGGCGCCGGCAGCTTCGTGCTCCCCGGCCTCCTGAAGGTCACCGCCGTGGCCGTTCCGGCCAAGAAGGCGCGCAAGGGCATCAACCCCTTCACCAAGGAAGAGACCGTCTTCAAGGCGAAGCCCGCTTCGGTGAAGCTGAAGGTCCGTCCGCTCAAGAAGCTGAAGGACGCCGCAGCGTAAGCCGCGGATCCCGATGCAAGACGGCCGCCTCGAAAGGGCGGCCGTTTTGCTTTCGGCAGGGCGATCGCCTCAGTCCGCCTTGATCCCCAGCGCGCGCACCATCTTGCCCCAGCGCTCCATGTCGCCCTGGAACACCTTGGCGAATTCCTCCGGCGTCGACGGGGCCGGCTCCATGCCCAGCTTGACGATCGCGTCGCGCACGGCCGGCTGCTTCACCACCTGGCCGATCTCCGACGCGAGCCGCTTGACCACCGGCGCCGGCGTGCCGCCGGTGGTGAACACGCCGTACCACGTCAGCACGGTGTAGTCCGGCAGGCCGGACTCGGCGACCGTCGGCACGGTGGGCAGCTGCGGCACGCGCTGCGGGCTGGTCACCGCGATGATGCGCACCTTGCCGCTGGCGGTCGCGGCGATCGCGGCCGGCAGGCCGGCGAAGTTCACCTGGGCCAGGCCGGCCATCACGTCCTGCAGCGCCGGCGCGTCGCCCTTGTACGGGATGTGCGTCATGCTCACGCCGGCCATGCTCTTGAAGTATTCGGTGCCCAGGTGCGCGCCGGTGCCGTTGCCGCCCGTGCTGTAGTTCAGCTTGCCCGGGTTCTGCCTGGCGTACGCGATCAGCTCGGAGATGTTCTTCACGGGCAGTCCGTCGTACACCACGACGGCCAGCGCGGAGCGCGAGATCAGCGTGACCGGCTGGATGTCCTTGGCCGCGTCGAAGGGCAGCTTGCTGTAGATGGCCGGCGCGATGGTCTGGCCGCCGGTGGATCCGAGCAGCAGGACCTGGCCCTTGGGCGTGGCGCGCGCCATCTCGCCCGCGGCGACGTTGCTGCCCACGCCCGGCTTGTTCTCCACCACCACGGTGGTCTTGATCTGCGCCTGCAGCGGCGTGCTGATCAGGCGCGCGATGGCGTCGTTGGCGCCGCCGGGCGCGAAGCCCACCAGCAGGCGGATCGGCCCTGCCGGCAGTTCGTCGGCCAGCGCGGGGAGGGAGCCGGCGGCGAGCACGGCCAGGGCAAGCATCCTGAACAACTTCACGGGACTTCCTTTCGGTTTGAGCATACGGGTTCAGCGGCCGGCGGCGAGCGCGCGCACTTCCGACTTGAGGGTTGCGCGCGCGGCCTGCAGCGCGCCGCGCCGGGTCTGCGCGTGGTCCTGCACGCGGGCCAGCTGGCGCTGCAACTCGCGCACGCGGGCGCGCACGAGCTCCGGCGCGGGGCCGCCCCCCTGGCGCCGTTCGGCGGTGGTGAGCGCCGGGTCGAGGCTGCGGCGCACCACTGCGTCGCCCAGGTTCACCGCTCGGCCGATCTCCGCGACGCAGGC
The DNA here is from genome assembly GCF_036383835.1 of Ramlibacter sp. Lineage (GTDB taxonomy): Bacteria > Pseudomonadota > Gammaproteobacteria > Burkholderiales > Burkholderiaceae_C > Ramlibacter. The sequence continues at coordinate 6,651 of NZ_DASVNN010000086.1, read as the reverse complement.
TTCATCGACCATCACTGAAGTGATCTCGTGCGCCGCCAGCTTCGCGTCCATGGCGGCGCGCACCACCGCGCCCACCACGTGGTGCGCCTCGCGGAACGACAGGCCGCTTTCGCGCACCAATGCGTCGGCCAGGTCGGTGGCGGTGCAGAAATCGTTGCGGGCCCGCTCCAGCATGGCGGGCGCGTTCGGCGTTCCGGTGCGCAGCACCAGCGCCAGCAGCTTGAAGATGCGAACGCATTCGTCGCCCGACTCGAAGAAGCCGCGCATGGTCTCGCGGTTGCCGTCGCCGGTGTGGGTGAAGTTGACGCCCTTGACGGTGGCCATCGCCCCGGCCAGCAGGCCCGTCAGCTGGCCGGCCTTGCCCTTGAGCGACTCCAGCACGATCGGATTCTTCTTCTGCGGCATGATGCTGGAGGTGCCCGCGACGCTGTCGGGAAAGTCCACCAGGCCGAACTCGTGGGTGCACCACACGTAGAAGTCCTGCGCCACGCGGCTCGCGCTCACCGCGGCGATCGTGAACGCCGACATCAGCTCCAGTGCGTAGTCGCGCGAAGCCACCGCATCCAGCGCATGCGGCGCGGCGCCGCCGAAACCGAGCAGCCGTGCCGACTCCTGCGGCAGGATGCCGAACGAAGTGCCGGCCAGTGCGCCGGCGCCCAGCGGGCAGCGTTGCAGCACGGCCTGCGCCGCCTGCAGCCGCTCCAGGTCGCGCGCCAGCGATTCCGCCACGCCCAGCAGCCAGTAGCCGTAGGTGATCGGCTGGGCCGGCTGCAGGTGCGTGTAGCCGGGCATCACGACGTCGGCGTAGCGCTCGGCATTGGCCAGCGCCGCGGCGCAGGCCTCGCGGCCGGCGTCCAGCAGATCCAGCACCAGCGCCCGCGTGCGCATGCGGTCCATGGTGGACAGGATGTCGTTGCGGCTGCGCGCCACGTGCAGGCAGCCGCCCACGTGCGCGCCGGCGATGCGCATCAGGTGCGCTTCGAAGTTGAAGTAGGCGTCCTCGATCGCGGGGTCGAGCGGCACGCTGGCCGCGCCCTCTTCTTCCATCCGCAGCAGTGCCGCGGCGAGCGTGGCGCCATCGGCGGCGGGCAGCAGGCCGGCGCGCGAGAGCATCACCAGGTGGGCCTGGTTGACGTCGGAGAGATGCGCGAACACCGCCGGGAAGTCGCGGGCGAGCCGCGGGGCGTAGACGTGTTCGCAGACTTCGGGGGCCGTCCCTTCGGACAGGCGGCGACTGACTTTCGATTCCATTGCGGGGCAGTATCGGAACGGCCCACAATGCGGTCAAATCACAAGTTATCGGACCTGCATTCAGATTTGATATGCAGGGCACCGTCCTGGAGCCGCATGGATTTCCGCGAGATCGAAGCCTTCCGTTCCGTCATGCTGACGCGGTCCATGACGCTGTCGGCCGCCGCCCTGCACACGTCGCAGCCGAACGTCAGCCGGCTGATCGCGCGGTTGCAGAAGCAGACGGGCTTCCGCCTGTTCCAGCGCGTCGGCCTGCGGCTGGTGCCCACGCCCGAGGCGGAGGCGCTCTACGACGAGGTGCAGCGCGCCTTCGCCGGACTGGGTGCGATCGAGGCCAGCGCCGCGGCGATTCGCGAACAGGGCTCCGGCGGCTTGCGCATCGGCGCATCCGCCGCGCTCTCGCTGGGCGTGCTGCCGGCGGCGATCCGGCTGTTCCGCCAGCGCCGGCCCGACGTTGCGATCAAGGTGCTCACGAGCGACTCGGCCACCGTCTGCAAGTGGGCGGCCGCGGGCCAGTGCGACTTCGGCCTGGCCTCCTTCGTACCCGACATGCCGGAGCTCGCGGTGGAACTGCTGCACCGGGAAGACGGGCTGTGCATCGTGCCGGCCGGCCATCGGCTGGCGAAGAAGCGCCGGATCAAGGCGGCCGACCTCGATGGCGAATCCTTCATCTCGCTGGGCGCCAGCGATCTCGCACGGGCGCAGATCGACGCCGCCTTCAGCCCCGATCGCCGCCGCATGAACCTCGAGACGCCCTACGCCGCGACGATCTGCACGATGGTCGGCATGGGATTGGGGGTGAGCGTGGTGAACCCGATGGTGCTGCGCTGCCTGCCGCTGCCGAACGTGGTGGCCCTGCCCTTCGCGCCGGCGGTGGACTTCCGCTGCTACTGGGTGCGTGCAGGGCACCGGCTGGAAAAGGAACTGGCGCAGGAGTTCATGCGGTGCGTGAGGGAAGGCTTCGCGCCGGGGGCGGCGGGCAGGCGGGGCGGCCAGGGTTCAGCCCGGGCAAGTCCTGTTGACAAGCCGGAAAGCGGTGGTCTACCCTTGGTAAGACCACGGTAAGGCAGCCGGTCGAACCGGACTGCCGCATGTCGCAAGGGGCCCCCTCGAATGTCCAGAGACGAAGCACGTTCACCGCACGCGATCGCGGTGCCACGATGGCCGGCGATCGGCCTCGCGAACGACCACGCGGGATTCCTGCTGAAGGGATTCGTCAAGGGCGTGCTCGCGCAACACTGCGACCAGGTCATCGATGTCGGGGCGAACTCGGACGCGCCGGTCGACTTTCCCGATGTCACGCGCCAGGCGATCTCCCTCATCCGCGAGGGAAAGGTGAAGCGGGTCATCCTCGTCTGCGGCACCGGCGCGGGAGCCTGCATCGCGGCGAACAAGATCCCGGGCATTCGCGCCGCGGTCTGCCACGACACGTTCGTGGCCCGCCAGGCGGTCGAACATGACGACGTCAATGTCCTGTGCATCGGCGCATGGATCATCGGCCCGCAGGTGGCCCGCGGCGTGATCGAAACCTTCCTGGCCTCCGAATTCAGCACGGAAGAACATTTCCGCCGCCGCGTGGAAAAGCTCGCGGAGCTCGAGCGCGAAGCGGCGCAGTCGTTCAAGCGATGACCAGGCCGATCAGGATCGTCCAGCAGGCCGACGCGAACGAAGATGGCTACGAACGCGTGTTGTCGTTCCTTCGCGACCAGCTGGTGTCGGGCCGCCTGAAGACCGGCGATCGCCTGCTGCCGGAACGCGACCTCGCCAGTGCGCTCGGCGTCAGCCGGCCGGTCATCCGGGAGGCCCTCACGGCGCTGTCCACATTGGGAGCCGTCGAGATCCGGCGCGGCTATGGGACGGTGGTCCGGGAGCCGAACTTCACGGCGCTCGCCGACTACTTCAGTCTCGTGCTGGCCCAGCAAGCGGGCGCCGTCGACGACGTGATGCAGGCGCGCATCGCGATCGAGCGGCAGGCGATCCGGCTGGCGTGCTCGCGCGCCCTCGCGCCGGACCTGGAAAGACTGTCGCAAGCGCTTCAGGCCATCAAGGCCACCATCGACGATCCCGTGCGGGGCGGCGAGGCGGACTTCCACTTCCACACGATGATCGTGGAGGCGGCCCATTCCCCGGCGCTTTCCAGCGTCTACGCGGCCGTCGCCAAGTTGCTTCAACAGTCGCACCTGTCGCGCAGGCAGGTGATTGCCAGCGTCCCCCAGGTCGACGCGTATCTCATCGACCATCACGAGGCCATCCTGCTGGCGATCGGGCGCAGGAACCCCGCCGAGGCGGACGCCCTGCTGGCAGAGCACTTCGAGATCGGCGCGAACCTGCGCGAGGATGCCGCTGCCGCGGATGCGCAACGGCGCGGCACCAAGCGCAGCACGCAACGGGCATGACTCCCCAGATCGTCGTCTTCGGCAGCCTGAACATGGACCTGATGGTCCGCGTGGCCAGGGCTCCTCGCGGTGGCGAGACGCTCCAGGGACTGGGCTTCATGACGAACCCCGGCGGCAAGGGTGCCAATCAAGCTGTCGCCTGCGCCCGCCAGGGCGCCAGCGTCGCGATGGTGGGCTGCGTGGGCCAGGATGGCTTCGGCGAGACCTTGCGCCAGGCCCTCGCTTCGGATGGCATCGACGTCAGCAATGTCCGCGTCGCAGGGGCGAACACCGGCGTCGCGGTCGTGATGGTCGATGCCGAGGGCGAGAACCGCATCACCCTCGTCCCCGGCGCCAATGACTTGCTGAAGGCCGAACCTGCGGCCCTCGCCGGGCACTACCTGCTCCTGCAGTGCGAAGTGCCAATGCCCGAAGTCGTCCTTGCGGCCAGCATCATGCGAGCGAAGGGAGCGACCGTGGTGATGAACCCGGCGCCGGTCTGTCAGCTCCCCGATGAACTCTGGTCCTCGATCGACATCCTCGTGATGAACGAGATCGAGGCGGCGGAACTGGCGGGCCTGCCGGTCACCGATCCCGCCAGCGCGGCGATCGCTGCGTCTTCCCTGCGCCGGCGCGGACCGGCCACGGCCATCGTGACCCTGGGCAGCCAGGGAGTGGTGGTCGCTGACGACAGCGACAGCGGCTGCCGCCACTTTGCCGCGCTTGCAGTCAAGACGGTCGACACCACGGCCGCGGGCGACACCTTCATCGGCGCCATGTGCGCTGCGCGCGTTGCCGGGCATTCCACCGATGCCGCGGTGATGCGGGGAATCCAGGCGGCCACGCTGTGCGTCACACGTCCCGGCGCGCAGGCATCGATCCCGCGGCATCACGAGCTGAAGGACGTGCAGCAAGTCGGAGCCCCCGTGGCCCTTGCACCGTGACCTACAAGTTCGACTTCAGCAGCGTGCTGGCGCAATGGCCGCTCTTCGTGCACGGCGCCTGGCTGACCGTCAAGCTGTCGCTCGCGGCGACGCTGCTCGGCCTGTTCATCGGCACCTTGTGCGCCATCGGCCGCGGGAGCCGCAACCGCTTCGTGGCGCGCTCCTGCGCGATCTATGTCGAGGCGATCCGCAACACGCCGATGCTGGTGCAGATCTTCCTCGTGTATTTCGGGCTCGCCAGCATCGGCCTGAAGGTGCCCGCCTTCGTCGCCGCCGTGCTGGCCATGGTCATCAACGTGGGCGCCTACACCACGGAGATCATGCGCGCGGGCATCGAGTCGATCCACAAGAGCCAGATCGAGGCGGCGGAGTGCCTGGCGCTGTCGCGCGCGCAGGTCTACTGGCACGTGATCCTGCGGCCGGCGACGGAACGGGTCTATCCCGCGCTCACCAGCCAGTTCGTGCTGCTGATGCTGGCGACATCCATCACGTCGCAGATCTCGGCCGAGGAGTTGACGGCGATCGCCAACCGGGTGCAGTCGGACACCTTCCGCTCCTTCGAAACCTACGGCGTGGTCGCGGTGTTCTACCTCCTGCTGTCGCTCCTGATGCGCGGTGCGTTCTGGGCCGCCGGCCAGGCGCTGTTCACCCGCCGCCGCAAGCTCGGGACGCCGCTGTGAACATCGCCTTCAACGCGAATCACGTCGCGTACCTGCTGCAGGGAGCGGGCTGGACCCTGGTTCTTTCGCTCATCGCATTCGCCGGCGGCGGGCTGGCCGGATTCGTCGTGGCACTGTGCCGCATCTCGCCCATCGGGCTGCTGCGCTGGCTTTCCACCGCCTACGTGCAACTGGTCCAAGGCACGCCGCTGCTGATCCTGATGTTCCTGGCGTACTTCGGCCTCAGCATCGTCGGCCTGAGCCTGCCGGCGCTGGTGGCGGCCGGCATCTCGATGACGATCTACGTCAGCGCGTACATCGGCGAGATCTGGCGCGGCTGCATCCAGGCCGTGCCGCGCACGCAATGGGAAGCCGCGGAATGCCTGGCACTGTCCCGGGTACAGCGGATGCGGCTGGTGGTGCTGCCGCAGGCCTTGCGCATCGCGACCCCGCCCACGGTGGGCTTCATGGTGCAGATCGTCAAGAACACCTCGCTGGCCTCCGTGGTCGGCTTCGTCGAGCTCGCCCGCGCCGGCCAGGTGGTGAACAACTCGCTGTTCGAACCGTTCCTGGTCTATATGCTCGTGGCCGCTCTTTATTTCCTGCTTTGCTTCCCGCTGTCGTGGTGGAGCCGGCAGCTGGAGCGCCGCCTGGTGGTGGCCCATCGCGTGGAGGCCGCTGCGGCATGAGCATGATCCAGCTGGATAACGTGCACAAGAGTTTCGGGGCCCTGAAGGTGCTCGATGGCGTGAGCTTCGAAGTGAACAAGGGCGAGGTGTTCGCCATCATCGGCCGCAGCGGCTCCGGCAAGAGCACCGCGCTGCGCTGCATCGACCGGCTGGAGCGCATCGACCAGGGCCGCATCCAGGTGTGCGGGCACGAGGTGAGCGATCCCAAGCTGGACTTGCGCCAGCTGCGCCGCGACGTCGGCATCGTCTTCCAGAGCTACAACCTCTTCCCGCACCTGACGGCCGAGCAGAATATCATGCTCGCTCCGACCTGCGTAAAGAAGCTCGGCAAGGCCGCCGCCCGCGATCTGGCGCGCGAGGTGCTGAGCCGCGTCGGCCTCGAAGCCAAGGCAGAACATTTTCCGGAACAGCTTTCCGGCGGCCAGCAACAGCGCGTGGCGATTGCCCGCTCCCTGGCGATGAAGCCGAAGCTGATGCTCTTCGACGAGGTGACATCGGCGCTCGATCCGCAGCTCACCGGCGAAGTGCTGAAGGTCATGGAGGATCTTGCCCGCGGTGGGATGACGATGATCCTCGTCACGCATGAGATGGCGTTTGCCCGCAAGGTAGCGTCGAAGGTCGTCTACATGCATCAGGGCCAGGTCTGGGAAACCGGGCCGGGCGCGATGCTGGACAATCCGCAGACGACGGAATTGCGCGAATTCGTGGGTAGCGGTCTCTAAGGCCGCAACGG
>NZ_DASVNN010000085.1:0-5212 GCF_036383835.1 Ramlibacter sp. | reverse complement strand
CCGGTCCTCGCAGGCGCCATGCCTTCATGCGCGACCCCGGCCCCGCCCGCACGGGGGCTGGCAGCAGGGCAGGGCGGTGGCGCATTGTTTGTTGCCACTGCCATCGTCCGCGTGATCGCCGTAGGGTGGGCAAGCTCGCTTGCCCACCGTTTCATCGCGGCGCCGCATGGTGGGGAAGCAAGGCTTGCCCACCCTACAGGGATCCGACTTTCAGGTTTGCCCCCGGAGCGGCAGCGAGGGGGACGCCGCCCCAGCGGGGCCACACCGCGCGCCGCCTGCCGCGACGCACTCCGCTGCTCAAAAGCGGGAAGCGACGCAACAGCGCCGCTTCAATCAAATGCCCTGGATCCCCGCCTGCGCGGGAATGACATCACGGGCTCCGCGGTGTCTCCTATTGCGAGATCCGCCGCCCTTCCTCGATCTGGTACTCGAAATAGCGCTGGAAGCTAAAGGCGATGCTGGCCATCAGCACGCCGGTGCCGATCATCAGCGAGAGCACGATGGCGAAGATCGTCGCCCAGCGCGTGCCGCCCGGTTCCGCGTCCTCGGGCGCGCCGGGATTGAAGCGCGCGTTCCACTTCTCGCGCGTCATCAGCCCGTAGACGATCGCATTGAGGCAGCAGCCGGCGAAGGTGAATCCCAGCAGCGGGACCAGCAGCCAGCTCAGGAAGTCGTCCTGCCCGAACTGCTGCACCCGTTCGATGCCGTACAGGCCCAGAGCGGTGGGGATGGGCAGCAGCCAGCCGATCGCGTCGCCGAAGCCGCGCAGGTAGAAGCGGTGCAGGCCCAGCGTGCCACCGAGGAAGGCGAGCCAGGCCGCGAGCGTCTTGCTTTTCATGCGCGGCCTGCCTCCGGGGCGGTGCCGTTGCCCTCGCCGAGCGACTTGTCCATCAGCACGATGTCCAGCCAGCGGTCGAACTTCCAGCCGCAGGACTCGATGACGCCCACGCGCTTGAATCCGAGCGCGCCGTGCACGCCGATCGAGCCGCGGTTGCCCGAGTCGCCGATCACGGCGATGAGCTTGCGCACGCCCGCGGTTTCCGCGTGCTGCATCAGGGCGGTGAGCAACTGCTTGCCGATGCCCTGGCCGGCGGCCTCGGGATGCAGGTAGATCGAATCCTCCGCCGAATAGCGGTAGGCCGGGCGCGGCTTGAACCACTGGCAGTAGGCGAAACCGACGACGCGGCCGGCCTGTTCGGCCACCAGGTAGGGCAGGCCGCGAGCCAGCACGTCGCTGCGGCGGCCGGCCATGTCGGCCTCGGTGGGCGGGGTGGTCTCGAAGGTGCCCGTGCCGTGCAGCACGTGGTGGGCGTAGATCGCGGTGATCGCGGGTAGATCGGTCTCGGAACTCGGGCGCAGGGTGAGCATCGGCGGGAAAGGCTATAATCGCAGGCTTTTCGGCGTGTCGCCGGCCGGGTGGCCGTGTCGCGTGTCTCAACGCCGGAAGAAATCTGAGTAGTCCGCTGGTGCGGCTACCTCATCCACCCGAAGGATAAATCATGGTCGTCATTCGACTCTCCCGCGGCGGTTCCAAGCACCGTCCGTTCTACAACATCGTCGTCTCCGACAAGCGCGTGCGCCGCGACGGCCGCTTCATCGAGCGCCTGGGTTTCTACAACCCGGTCGCCAACGATGGCGAAGAGAAGCTGCGCGTCGCGCAGGACCGCCTGACCTACTGGAAGGGCGTCGGCGCCCAGGCGTCCCCCACGGTGGAGCGCCTGCTCAAGCAAGCTCCCGCCGCCGGCCAGGCCGCCGCCCCGGCCCAGGCTTAAGTCTGCATGGCCGCGCCCGGCCGTCCGGCAGCAGCCACGCTGCCGGCAGACATCGAAGCCGCGGAACTCCCCGCGGATGCCATCGAAGTCGGGCGCATCGCCGATGCCTGGGGGATCAAGGGCTGGTTCAAGGTCCTCCCCCACAGCGCCGATCCCCAGGCGCTTCTTTCTTCCACGCGCTGGTACCTGCAACCTTCCGAGAAGGGCCCGCAAGCCTTTCGCGGCACGGTGCTGCTGCGCGTGCGGGAGACCAAGGAGCACGCGGACACGCTGGTGGCCCGCGCCGACGCCGTGGAAGGCCGCGACACCGCCGAACTGCTGAGGGGTGCGCGCGTCTTCATCCCGCGTTCCGCCTTTCCCTCCGCCGGCGAGGACGAGTTCTACTGGATCGACCTGATCGGGCTGGACGTCGTCAATCGCGAAGGCGTGCACCTCGGGCAGGTGAAGGAGCTGCTGACCACCGGCCCGCAGAGCGTGCTGGTGATCGGCTACGAGGAAGGCGGCAAGGCGCTCGAGCGCATGATCCCCTTCGTCTCCGCATTCGTCGACAAGGTCGACCAGGCCGCCCGCCGCATCGACGTCGACTGGCAGGCCGATTACTGAAGAAGCCATGCGCTTCGACGTCGTCACGCTGTTTCCCGAGCTGTTCGCGCCGTTCCTGGCCGCGGGCGTGACCCGCCGCGCCTACGAGGCGAAGCAGGTCGACGTACGCCTGTGGAACCTGCGCGATTTCGCCGAAGGCAACTACCGGCGCGTCGACGACCGCCCCTTCGGCGGCGGCCCCGGCATGGTGATGCTGGCCGAGCCGCTGGCCCGATGCCTCGCCGCCGTGAAGGCGGAGCGCGCCGACACCGCGCCGGTGTTGCTGTTTTCCCCGGTCGGCGAACGCCTGGACCACGCCGGCGTCGAACGCTGGTCGGCGAGCGCGGGCGCCGTCCTGATCTGCGGCCGCTACGAGGGCATCGACCAGCGCTTCATCGACACCCACGTCGACGTGCAGCTGAGCCTGGGCGACTTCGTGCTCTCCGGAGGCGAGATCGCCGCCATGGCGCTGCTGGATGCGGTGGCGCGGCTGCAGCCCGGCGTGCTGAACGACGCCGGCAGCCACCAGGAAGACAGCTTCAACCCCGCCCTCGACGGCTTGCTGGATTGCCCGCATTACACGCGGCCCGAGGAGTGGAGCGGCACCAAGGTGCCGGAGGAGTTGCTCTCGGGCCACCACGCGAAGATCGAGGCCTGGCGCCGCCGCCAGCGCCTGGCCACCACGGCCAGACACCGGCCGGACCTGATCGCGGCGGCCCGGAAGGCCGGCCGCCTGACCCGCGCGGACGAGGAATTCCTCGCCGGGCTATAATCGCCGGCTTTCCAGATCCTCTGTCCGGCCGTTCCAGCCGCTCCCGCCCCAGGCGGAAGAATCGAACTTGCGTGCGCGCCCAGCGCGAACGCGGGCGAAGCGAGAACCTTCAGTGCAGCGCGGGCAAGATCCCAGAGGTAAACATGAACCTGATCCAGACCCTCGAACAAGAGGAAATCGCCCGCCTGGGCAAGAAGATCCCCGAGTTCGCCCCCGGCGACACCGTGATCGTTTCCGTGAACGTCGTCGAAGGCAGCCGCAAGCGCGCGCAGGCCTACGAAGGCGTCGTGATCGCCAAGCGCAACCGCGGCCTGAACAGCGCCTTCACGGTGCGCAAGATCTCCAGCGGCGAAGGCGTCGAGCGTACCTTCCAGACCTACAGCCCGCTGATCGCCAACATCGAAGTGAAGCGCCGCGGCGACGTGCGCCGCGCCAAGCTGTACTTCCTGCGCGAGCGTTCCGGCAAGTCGGCGCGCATCAAGGAAAAGCTGGCCCACAGCCAGAAGCCCGCCGCCGCCGAATAAGGCGGGCGCCACCGCGCCAGAAGCCGCCGCCGGCCCCGAGCTCGCGGCGGCTTTTTCATTGTCCGAAGCCTGCATGCCCCCGATCGATCCGTCCGCCACGCTTCCGCCCGATACCCCGCTGTCGAAGATCCCGAACTTCGACCCGCGGCAGGCGCCGGTGGTGGGCGTCGATGCGCACCTGCCCGCCGTGGGGGCGGACGCGCTCGCGCCCGCGGCGCTGCGCCGGCGCTTCGCCGAGCCGCCGCACTGGGAGCCGGAGATCTGGGCCGAGCGCCGCTTCACCGACCGACAGCCAGCCAAGGCCGCGGTGCTGGTTCCGATCGTGATGCGCGAGCGGCCGATGGTGCTGCTCACCGAACGCACGGCGCATCTCTCGACGCACTCGGGCCAGGTGGCCTTCCCGGGCGGCAAGCAGGACGACACGGACGTCGACGCCGCCGACACCGCGCTGCGCGAGGCGCACGAGGAGATCGGCCTGGAGCGTCCGCTGGCGGAGGTGATCGGCACCCTGCCCACCTACACCACCGGCACCATGTTCATCATCACGCCGGTGATCGCGCTGGTGCGGCCGGACTACCGCCTCGCGCTCAACGCCTTCGAAGTGGCCGACGCCTTCGAGGTGCCGCTCGACTTCCTGATGAACCCGGCGCATCACCACCGCCATGCGATCGAGTTGAGCGGCGTGCGCCGCGAGTGGTTCTCGATGCCTTACGGCGAGGACGGCAAGGAGCGCTTCATCTGGGGCGCGACCGCGGCGATGCTGCGGAATTTCTATCGCTTCCTGTCGGCGTGATGCGTTCCACGGCCTTGTCATCCCGGGCTTGACCCGGGACCCATGGATTGCGGGTCAAGCCCGCAATGACAACGGCGAGGTTCCGCTCCGGGCGCCGCTATCATTCCGCCATGTCTTTCTTCGCGATCCTGTTCGCCCTGCTGATCGAGCAGGTGCGTCCGCTGGGACCGCACAACCCGATCCATTCCGGCCTGCGCGTGTGGGCGCGCTGGGTGAGCCGCAACTTCGACGCCGGCAAGCCGGCGCACGGCTGGGTCGCATGGTTGCTGGCGGTGGTGGCGCCCGCGGTGCTGGCGCTGGCGATCCACTGGGCGCTGCTGCTCTTCGTGGGCTGGCCGGCCGCGATGGTGTGGAGCGTGCTGGTGCTGTACATCACGCTGGGCTTCCGCCAGTTCAGCCACCACTTCACCGACATCCGCGACGCCCTCGAGGCGGGCGACGAGGCCAGGGCGCGGCAGCTGCTGGCGCAGTGGCAGCGCGTCGACGCGAGCGAGCTGCCGCGCAGCGAGATCGTGCGGCACGTGATCGAGTATTCGGTGCTGGCCGCGCATCGCCACGTGTTCGGCGTGCTGGCCTGGTTCTCCGTGCTGGCGGCTTTCGGCCTCGGGCCGGCCGGCGCCGTGCTGTACCGCATGGCCGAATTCGTCGTGCGCTACTGGCGCTATCGCAACCGCATGCAGATCCAGCCGGCCAGCGAGGCGCTGCAGTCCGCCGCGGCCAAGGCCTGGACGGCGGTCGACTGGCTGCCCGCGCGCATCACCGCGATCGG
>NZ_DASVNN010000084.1:0-45986 GCF_036383835.1 Ramlibacter sp. | reverse complement strand
CCCCCCCCCCCCCCCCCCCCCCCCACGCCGCCCAATCTGGCAAGGAACGTGAGGGCATTCGCCCTTCACGCATCTTCGCGGCTTAGACTCTCCCGCATGACCTCCCCGCGCACGTTCCCCGCCCTCCGCGCCACCGGCGCGCCGCGGCACGCTGCGCGAACGCCACGCAGGAATGCGGCGGGCGCCACTGCGCGTCCGCAATCGCACGCACTTTCCTGAGCCCGGCGATTCCCCAGACCCTTTCGCGCAACTCCGAATCGCCGGGCCCCGCACAGCGCCCTTGCTCCGTCCGCCCGTTCGCGGCGCGGAGCCTTTGCCTTGCGAGGAAAGTCCATGGAAATCGCCATCCCGGTCGAGCGCACGCTCACCGAACTCGATCACGTCCGCCTCACGCGCCTGCTGCGCGAGCTGCCCGCGTCCGCGGGAACGACCCTGCAGGACCTGCTGGAAAGCAGCGACGTCGTTGCCCCGCCCGCCGTCGCGCCGACGGTGGTCACGATGTACACGCAACTGCTGCTGCACGGGCCGAATGGGGCGCCCACCCGCCTGACCCTGTGCTATCCCGAGGACGCCGAGCCGGCGCTCGGCTTCATCTCGGTGCTGTCGCCGGTGGGCACGGGCCTGCTCGGTCGCCGCGCCGGGGAGACCGTGCGCTGGGTGCTGCCCGATGGCGGCGAGGCCTCGGCGCGGATCCTCGCCGTGCTGTTCCAGCCCGAGGCCTGCGGGGACTACGAGACGTGAGCGGCCCGTCCCACGGAGCGGTGCTCGTGCTGCACGACCTCTCGGCCGCGGCGCTCAACGCGTCCTGGCGCGCAGGGCTGGTGGCGCGCGACCTCGGCGTGCCCTTGCGGCTGCTGCATGTGCGCGGCGGCGCCCCGGGTGCCGCCGATGCGCCGGAAGCCCTCCTGCAGCTCGCGCGGGACATCGGCGGCCATCTCGGGATCGGGGTGGAAGCCGATCTCGCGGCGGGCGAGCCGCTGGCGCACGCGGTGCGCGCCGCGCGCGACGCGAGCCTCGTCGTGATCGGTTCGCGCCGCGGCAATCCGCTGCGCGAGATGGTGTGCGGCACGCAGGCCGAGCGCCTGATCCGCCTGTGCCGCGCGCCGGTGCTGGTCGTCAAGCGGCCGGCGGGCGCCAGCTACCGGCGCGTGCTGGCGCCGGTGGAACTGGACCCGGATGCGCGGGCGGTGATCGCGGCGGCCTTGCGGCTGTCGCGGCGGCCCGAAGTGGAGGTGCTGCACGCCCTCGACACGCGCGACGAGATCGGGATGCGCGCCTGCGACGTGCCGGAAACCGCGGTGCGGCGGTACCGGCAGCGCGCCGCGCAACGGGCGCGCTCCACGCTGCTGGACCTGATCGCGCAGGCCGCCCCGGCGGCGTCCAAGGCGCTGCCCGCCATCGGCTTCGGCGACGCGGTGGCGGTGGTGCTGGCGCGCGAGCAGGGCCTGCGCGCCGACCTGCTGGTGCTGGGCAAGAGGACGCGCGGCCTGCTCGCCGACTTCTTCCTGGGCAGCGTGACGCAGCGCGTGCTGGCCCGCGCGCGGGCCGACGTGCTGGTGCTGCCGCTCGATGCGCGCGGCCGCGCGGAGGGTCACACCTCGGCAATCAGCTCGATCTCGACGCAGGCGCCCATGGGGATCTGAGCGACGCCGAAGGCGCTGCGCGCATGGGCGCCTTTGTCGCCGAACACCTGGCCGAACAGCTCGCTGGCGCCGTTGGTGACGAGGTGGTGCTCGGTGAAATCGGGCGCCGAGTTCACCAGGCTCATGAGCTTGACGATGCGCTTGACGTTGTCGAGGTCGCCGACCGCGGCGTGCAGCGTGCCCATCAGGTCGATCGCGATCGCGCGGGCGGCCTGCTTGCCTTCCTCGGTCTGCATCGTCTTGCCGAGCTGGCCGACCCAGGCCTTGCCGTCCTTCTTGGCGATGTGGCCAGAGATGAACACGAGGTTGCCCGTGCGCACGAAGGGCACGTAGGCCGCGGCGGGCGTGGCCACCGGCGGCAGGGTGATGTTCAGTTCCTTCAGCTTGTCGTGGATGTTCATGTTCGCTCCTGATGTCGGATTCATTTTGTCATTTGTCATCCGTCATTTGTCATCGGCTCCGCCGGCGAAACCGTCACCGCCACCTTCAGCGTGTGGTGCGCGCCGCCGTGGATCACGCCGCGCATGGGCGAGACGTCGGAGTAGTCGCGGCCGATCGCCAGCGTCACGTAGTCCTCGCCGGGCGTGCGGTCGTTGGTGGGATCGAGGTCGATCCAGCGGCCGCGGCCTTCCTCGCCCGGCAGGTAGACGGAGACCCAGGCATGCGAAGCGTCCGAGCCCACCAGCCGCGGCTGGCCCGGCGGCGGTTCGGTCAGGAGATAGCCGCTGACGTAGCGCGCGGGCAGGCCGAGGCTGCGCAGGCCTCCGAGCATCACGTGCGCGAGGTCCTGGCAGACGCCGCGGCGCAGCGCCAGCGCCTCCAGCGCCGGCGTGTTGACGTCGGTCGCCGCGGGCTCGTATTCGAAATCGGCGTGCACGCGATGCATCAGCTCGCGCGCGGCCTCCAGCAGGGGCCGGCCTTCGGCGAAGCTGGGCTGCGCGTAGCGGGCGAAGGCGCCGTCGCGCGGCACGTAGGGCGAGGCGAACACGAATGCGGCGGCGGCGTCGTAGCGCGCATCGCGGTGGTAGCGCATGCGTTCGGCCACCTCCTGCCAGGGCAGGCTGCCGCCCGGGTCCCCGGCCGCCGAAGTCGAGACCAGGCTGTCGGCCACCACCCGCAGTCCCTCGTGCGCGTGCTGCAGGCTGAAGAAGCTGCGCGTGTTGCCGAAGACGTCCAGCGCCTCGCCCTGCTGCGCCGGCTCGGGCGAGATCCGCAGGGCGTGCGCCAGCACCTGCTGCCGCGGCGTCCGCAGGGGCTTCAGGTGGGTCATGTGCTGCGCGGTCCGCACCACGGGCGCATAGTCGTACGCGGTCTCGTGCAGGACGTGCAACAGCATGGAGGGATCAGGCGCCGACGCTGTGGCGCGCGTCGCCCGAATGCGCGAAGAAGCGCGCCGTCAGGTCGTCCGAGAGGCGGTAGGACGCGTCGACGCACTGCTGCAGCACGTCCAGCAGCACCGCGTGCCGCCCCGCCGCGTCGCGCTGGCAGAGGTGGTCCAGCGTCCAGGGCCGGGGATCGGGCACCGCCAGCGCGAAGTCGGGCATCACGCCCGGCGGCGCATCCACCAGCCGCGCCAGGCGGCCGCGCATCGTCTGCGCGACCCAGCCGAGCGAACGCGGGTTGTCGCGATCGAGCACCAGCAGGTCCAGCAGCGCGGGGATGTCGTGCCGCTGCTGGTACTGCGCGTGGAAGGTGATGGTGCTGTCGAACAGGGCGACCACCGCTTCGAAGCCGCCTTCGTCGAACACCGCGCCGGTCTCGAAGGCGCTCGCCAGCGCCTGCGCGAGGAAGCCGAGGCGTTCCAGGTGGCGGCCCGTCGACAGCAGCCGCCAGCCGTCGTCGCGCGTCATGCGGTCGGTCTGCGCGCCGGTCATGGCCGCCGTGTGCGCCGACAGCGTCTCCAGCACGCGCGTCGCTTCCACGGGCGAGAAGTCGCCCTGCGCGGAGAAGGCCTTGCAGCCGCGGCGGAACTCCAGTTCGGCGCGCACGATGCCGTTCCACTGCTCCTGCGACAGGCGTTCGCGCACCGCCGCGGCCGACTGCCGCAGCGCGCAGAGGTTGTAGCCGACGCTGGTGGCCTTGGCCTCTTCGCCGAGCGCCGCGATCAGCGAGCGTTCGAACACGCGGCGCGCCTGCGTCGCGGCCGGCACCGCCGGCAGCACGAGGCCGTTGCCCACCACGAGTTCGCTCAGCCACGCCATCAGCGGCTGCGAGCTCTGGTCCTCGCCGTTGAGGCCCTCCAGCGCGAGGCGGGCGAGCCGCGCGGTGTTCTCCGTGCGTTCGGTGTAGCGCCCCAGCCAGAACAGGTTCTCCGCCGCGCGGCTGGTCACGGTGCGGCTGCGCTGCGGCGTGTCGACCGAGGGATGGTCGTGGTGCAGCAGGCTGGTGGTGTCGACCTCGCCGTCGGTGAGGACCCAGCTGTCGGCGCTGCTGCCGCCGCGCTGCATGGAAGCGATGTCGCTGTCTTCGCCCGCGAGCCGCGTCAGGCCGCCGGGCAGCACGCGCCAGCCGTCGCCGTCGGACACGGCGAACACGCGCAGGATCAGCGACCGCGGCAGGATGCGATCGCCCGAGGGCGCGCTCTTCCAGGTGGGCATCTGCGACAGCGGCAGGTAGGACTGCAGCGTGTGCGTGTCCGGCTCGCGCATGATGCGGCCGCTCCATTCGTCCCGTTGCCGCGGCGACAGGCCCTTGCCGAGAATGGTGCCGCCGCCCGCCGTGGCGTAGGTCGACTTGATCACCGTGCCCGGAAGCTGCGACAGCGCCGACTGCATCGCCGCGCGTTCGCCGCACCACCAGGTGGGCAGCGCGGGCAGCCGCAGTTCCTCGCCCAGCAGGTGGCGGCTCAGGGCCGGCAGGAAGCCGAGCAGGGCGGTCGATTCGAGGAAGCCCGTGCCGGCCGCGTTGGCCAGCAGCACGTTGCCGGCGCGCGCGGCCTGCAGCAGGCCCGGCACGCCCAGGTGCGAATCGGCGCGCAGCTCCAGCGGGTCCAGGAATTCGTCGTCCAGCCGCTTGAGCACGCCGTGCACCGGCTCCAGGCCCTTGAGCGTCTTGAGGTACAGGCGCTCGTCGCGCACCGTGAGGTCGCTGCCTTCGACCAGCGTGAGGCCCAGGTAGCGCGCCAGGTAGGCATGCTCGAAATAGGTTTCGTTGTACGGGCCGGGCGTGAGCAGCACGATGCGCGGCTCGCCGTCGCCGGCCGGGCAGCGGCTGGTGAGGCTTTCCAGCAGCGCGCGATAGGTGGCCGCGAGCCGCTGCACCTTCAGGTCGCGGAAGGCCTCGGGGAACAGCCGCGAGATGATCAGGCGGTTTTCCAGCAGGTAGCCCAGGCCCGAGGGCGCCTCGGTGCGCTGCGCCACCACCCACCAGGCGCCGGCGCTGTCGCGCGCGAGGTCGAAGGCCGCGATGTGCAGCCGCCGGCCGCCCGCCGGCCGCACGCCGTGCATGGGCCGCAGGTAGCCGGGATGGCCGTGCACCAGGGCGGGCGGCAGCAGGTTGGCCGCGAGCAGTTCCTGCGGGCCGTAGACGTCGTCGAGGATGCGTTCGAGCAGGCGCACGCGCTGCAGCACGCCGGCTTCGATGCGCTGCCAGCTCGCGGGCGGCACGATCAGCGGGAACAGGTCCAGCGACCAGGGCCGCTGCGGCCCGCCGGCGTCGGCATAGACGTTGTAGGTGATGCCGTTGTCGCGCACCTGCCGCTGCAGGTTGACCGTGCGGCGGTTCAGGTCGCCGAAGCCGTCGCGGCCCAGGTTCTCGAAGAAGCGCGCCCAGGGGCGGATCGGCAGCGCATGCGCGCCGACGACCGTGGCGGCCGTGCCCTGCGCTTCGGCCGCCGGCGCGGACACGCCGCCGCGCAGTTCGTCGTAGTGGCCGGGCGCGGCCGGGGGCGCCAGGGCCGCGGCGAGCGCGGCCGGCGTTTCCTCGGCATGGGCGCCGAACAGCGAATCGTTGAAGGAGCTCACGACGCGGGCATTGTCCCACCCGCGCGCAAAACGTTCCAAGCGGGCCGTTGTCCCCTGCCGACGGGGCCGTTTCAGTGGGTCGAGTCCGGTCGCCTCAGGTCCAGCGTGAACGGGAACTCGCGGCTGGCCGGCACGTGCATCGTCGCCGGCGGCACGTGCAGCGGGCCCGGCGAATGGCCCATGCGGAAGAAGCGCGAAAGCCGGCGGCTTTCGGCCTCGTAGGCATTCACGGGGAAGGTCACGTAGTTGCGGCCGCCCGGATGGGCCACGTGGTACTGGCAGCCCGCGACGGAGCGGTTCATCCAGGTGTCCACGATGTCGAAGGTGAGCGGCGCGTGCACGCCGATGGTGGGATGCAGGGCCGAGGACGGCTGCCACGCGCGATAGCGCACGCCGGCCACGAACTCGCCGGCCGTGCCGGTGGACTGCAGCGGCAGCGCCTTCCCGTTCACGGTGACGACATACCGGCTCTCGTTCATGCCGGTAGCCTTCACCTCGATGCGCTCCAGCGAGGAATCGACGTAGCGCACGGTGCCGCCGGCGGCGCCTTCCTCGCCCATCACGTGCCAGGGCTCCAGCGCGCTGCGCAGCGTGATCTCCATGCCCAGCGCCCGCACATCGCCGGTGACCGGGAAGCGGAACTCGAAGTGCGGCGCGAACCACGCCGGGTCGAAGGCGAAGCCGGCCTGCTTCATCTCCGCGAGCACGTCCTGCAGGTCCATCCGGATGAAGGTGGGCAGCAGCCAGCGGTCGTGCAGTTCGGTGCCCCAGCGCGTGACCGGCGCGCGGTAGGGCTCGCGCCAGAAGCGCGCGACCAGGGCGCGGATCAGCAACTGCTGCACCACGCTCATGCGCGCGTGCGGCGGCATCTCGAAGGCGCGCAGCTCCAGCAGTCCGAGGCGGCCGGTCGGCCCGTCGGGCGAATACATCTTGTCGATGCAGAACTCGCTGCGATGGGTGTTGCCGGTGACGTCGACCAGCACGTTGCGCAGCGTGCGGTCGACCATCCAGGGCGGCATGTGCTCGCCATGCAGCTGCCGGCTGCGCGCGATCTCCTGGAACGCGATCTCCAGTTCGTAGAGCTGGTCGTTGCGCGCCTCGTCGACCCGCGGTGCCTGGCTGGTCGGCCCGATGAAGAGGCCGCTGAAGAGGTAGCTGAGGCTGGGGTGGTTGTGCCAGTACAGCAGCAGGCTCGCCAGCAGCTCCGGCTTGCGCAGGAAGGGCGAGTCGGCCGGCGTGGCGCCCCCGAGCACGAAATGGTTGCCGCCGCCGGTGCCGGTGTGGCGGCCGTCGGTCATGAACTTCTCGGCGGAGAGCCGGCACTCGAACGCGGCCTGGTACAGGAACTCGGTGTGCTGCACCAGTTCCTTCCAGTCGTGCGCCGGGTGGATGTTGACCTCGATCACGCCCGGGTCCGGCGTGACCTGCAGCAGCTTCAGGCGCGCATCGCGCGGCGGCGGATAGCCTTCCAGCACGATCTTCACGCCCAGCTCCTGCGCCGTGTCCTCGACGTGCGCGAGCAGTTCGAGATAGTCCTCCAGGCGCGCCAGCGGCGGCATGAAGACGTAGAGGATGCCGCTCTTGCCGCCGAAGTCGCGTTCGGCCTTCGGGCCGTTGGCGCGCTGCGGGTCGCGCACTTCCACGCACAGCGCGGTGCGGCTGAGCCAGTGGGCCGATTCGTGGCGGGCCGGCTTGCGCGCCGCGCGATCCGTTTCGGCAAAGCGTGGATCGCCGGCGGGCAAGCGCAGCTGCGCCGGCATCGCCAGCGGCACCTGCGGCGCGAAGGGATCGCGCGCGATCAGGCGCGGGTAGTCGGCGCCGCTCACCCAGGGCAGCGAATCGAGCGGCAGGCGATAGCCCATGGGCGAATCGCCCGGCGTCAGGTACATGCGCTCGTCGCGCACGAACCAGGGACCGGTCTGCCACTTCGGGCCGGCGAGCGCCGGAGCCTCGTCCTCTTCGTCCTCTTCGCGCACCTTCAGGGGCAGGGCGAAGCCGACCGGGCTTCCGAGTTTCTGCTCGAACACGCGGCGCAGGCGCACGCGTTCCAGTTCGTCGTCCAGCCGCGAGTCGAGCGGGTCCACGTTCACCGGCAGCCGGCGCTCGCGCCACAGGTAATAGAAGACGTCCTCGTAGGCCGGCTGGACGTGCTTTTCGGTCAGCCCCAGCCTGGCGGTGAGGCGGCGGATGAAGCGCTGCGCGTCGTCGGTGCCGTAGCGCGAGGGCTCGCGCTCGTCGGCGAAGAGGGCGGGGTTGCGCCAGCAGGGCTGGCCGTCGGCGCGCCAGCAGATCGACAGCGCCCAGCGCGGGAGCTGTTCGCCGGGGTACCACTTGCCCTGGCCGAAATGCAGGAAGCCGCCTTGGCCGTATTCGGTGCGCAGCTTGTCCACCAGCCCGGTGGCGTAGCCGCGCTTGGTCGGGCCGAGCGCGTCGGTGTTCCATTCCGCCGCGTCGCGGTCCTCCACCGCCACGAAGGTGGGCTCGCCGCCCATGGTGAGGCGCACGTCGCCGGCCTTCAGCTCGCGGTCCACCGCGTCCCCGAGGGCCAGCACTTCCTGCCACTGCTCCTCGGTGTAGGGCTGGGTCACGCGCGGCGATTCGTGGATGCGCGTCACCTGCATGTGGTGGCTGAACTCCACCTCGGCCTCGTCCACCAGGCCTTCGATCGGCGCCGCGCCCGAGGGCTGCGGCGTGCAGGCGAGCGGGATGTGGCCTTCGCCGGCGAGCAGGCCGGAAGTCGGATCGAGGCCGACCCAGCCCGCGCCCGGCAGGTAGACCTCGCACCAGGCGTGCAGGTCGGTGAAGTCCACCTCGGTGCCGCTCGGGCCGTCGAGCGCCTTCACGTCCGGCTTCAGCTGGATCAGGTAGCCCGAGACGAAGCGCGCGGCCAGGCCCAGGCGGCGCATCAACTGCACCAGCAGCCAGCCGGAATCGCGGCAGGAGCCGCTCGCCAGTTGCAGCGTCTGCTCCGGCGTCTGCACGCCGGGCTCCATGCGGATCAGGTATTTCACGTCGCCCTGCAGCTGCTGGTTCAGGGCGACGAGGAAGTCGATCGTGGCGCGCGGGCGCCGGTCGATCTTCTCCAGGTAGGCCTGCACCAGCGGCGTGAGCGGCTCGCACGCCAGGTAGGGCACCAGTTCCTCCGCGACCTGCGGCTCGTACTGGAAGGGGAATTTCTCGGCCCCGGGCTCGAGGAAGAAGTCGAACGGGTTGTAGACCGCCATCTCCACCACGAGGTCCACCGTCACCTTGAATTCGGTGGTGCCCTCGGGGAAGACCAGGCGCGCCTGGTAGTTGGCGAAGGGATCCTGCTGCCAGTTGATGAAGTGCTTCGCCGGCTCGACCCGCAGCGAATACGACACCACCTTGCTGCGGCAATGCGGCGCGGGACGCAGTCGCACCACCTGCGGCCCGAGGGTCACGGCACGGTCGTATCGGTAGTGGGTGACGTGATTCAGTGCAGCGTGGATGGCCATGGCCGTCGATCCTAGCAACAGCCGGGCCTGCGAGGGCGGGCGCAAGTCCGCCCGTCGGCGCTGCGTGCCGTGCGGCGGTTGGCCGTCGGAAGGGGGCCTGCCGTCTGTAACAGTGCTGTTGCCGTGCTGTCGCGCTGAAGCGTTACAGCGCCACCTTGCGTGACAAAGTAGTCACGGATTTGCTCGACTGATGGATACCATGTAACTAAATGCGACAACCCTTCGAAGCCCTGGCTCCCGCCGAAGCACCTCCGGTGCAGCGGATGGCCGGCTTCGGCCCGTCGTCGCAGTTGCTGAATGCGACCGATCCGTCGCTGACGGCCCAGAATGCCAGCGTCGCGACCTTCATGTACGCGCGCGTGCACCATTTCCAGGCGATCTGCAACGCGCTCGGCCCGGAGCAGGCGGGCTCGTTCGTGAACGAGGTGCGGCGGATGCTGACCGAAGCTGTCGCCAAGCTCGGCGGCGAGATCGCCCAGCGCCGTCCCGATTCGATCCTGGCGGTGTTCAGCAATCCGCCCGACGAGAAGAAACCGAATCACGCGCAGCGCGGGCTGCATGCCGCGATCCTGGCGGTGCACGACACGGTGCAGCTGCAGCAGGCGGTGTCCAGCCGGCCCGAGCTGGCCAACCTGCCGCCGATCACGCTGGCCGTCGGCGTGCACCTCGGCATGGCCGAACTGTCCCGGCGCGCCAACGGCAAATGCCACGCCATGGGCGACGCCGTGGAAGTGGCCCGCCTGCTCGAAGTGACGGCCATGGACCTGGGCTGGAGCGTCGCGACGTCGTCGGGGACGCGCCTGGCTGCCGCCGGGCGCGCCGAGTCCGGCCGCATCGGCTCGGTGGGCCTGCCGGACAACAGTTTCATCGACGTGGTGGAAGTCACGGGCCTGGTGCAGCGCCCCGGCTCCAAGACGCCCGCGCGCGTGTTCGAGATGCTGCGCGAGTCGCTGCAGGTGAACCAGCAGGGACGCAAGCGCACCGCCGCCGCGCCGGCCGCGCCCCACCTCGCGCCCGCGCCGGGCTCGCATTTCCTGATCGAGGGCTACCGGGTGCTGCGCAAGATCGGCGAGGGCGGCATGGCCTCGATCTTCCTGGCGCAGGCGGCCGAGGGCGGCGCGCCGCAGGTGCTCAAGGTGATGCAGCTGGACAAGGCGGTGGAGGCCGACGGCCTGCAGCGCTTCATCCAGGAATACGCGCTGCTCGCGCAGATCCAGCATCCCAACGTGGCGCGCATCTTCCGCCAGGACTTCTCGGTGGGGCACGCCTACATCGCGATGGAGTACTTCCCGAACGGCGACCTGCGCCAGCGCATGAAGGCCGGCCCGGTCGATCCGGCGACGGCGCTGGCTTACATCAAGGCCACCGCGGCGGGCCTGTCCGCGATCCACGACGTCGGCATCGTGCACCGCGACCTGAAACCGGACAACCTGATGCTGCGCCAGGACGGCACGCTGGCGCTGGCCGACTTCGGCGTCGCCAAGCAGGTGTCCATGAAGATCACCGACACCGGCGACGGCGACATCGTCGGCACGCCTTACTACCTCAGTCCCGAGCAGGCCCTGGGCCAGACCGTCGATGCGCGCTGCGACATCTACAGCCTGGGCGTGCTGGCCTTCGAGCTGCTCACCGGCCGCAAGCCCTACCACGCGAACTCCGCGCAGGAGCTGCTGCACATGCACGTGCACGGCGCCGTGCCGATGCTGCCGCTGGAACACGCGCAGCTGCAGCCCGTGATGGAAAGCATGATGGCCAAGGACAAGGACCAGCGCTATCCGTCGGCGAAGGTGCTGCTGGCCGATCTCGGGCAGATGGGGTTGTGATGGTGCACGCGCTGTCCATGCCTGCCTCGCTCGCCTGGCGCACCCTCGGGGCGCCGCGCCGCGGCGTGCAGCGACTGCAGCTCGCGCCGCGCGTGCCGGGCTTCCGCGTGCTGCGCGAACTCGGCACGGGCCGGCGCAGCAGCGCCTGGCTGGCGCAGGACGAAGGCAGCGGCGGGGAAGTCGTGCTCAAGCTGCAGCCGGCGCTCGCCTCGACGCTGCATCGCGAATGGGAGATCGCGCACGAGGCGCAGGGCGCGCACGTGCTGCGCGTGCACGATCACGGCCGCTGCGGCGAATGGGCGTACCTCGTTACCGAACATGCCGCGGGCGGCGATCTCGCGCAGCGGCTGCGTTGTCAGATCGAGCCCACACAAGCGCTCGCATGGCTGCAACAAGCGGCCCTCGGTCTTGCGCAACTGCATCGCCGCGGCTACGTTCACAGGGACGTGAAACCCGCGAACTTCCTGCTGCGCGCCGATGGCGACCTGGTGCTGGCCGATTTCGGCGTTGCCGCGCGCAGCGGCGAACAGGCCGCGGGCCTGCAGCAAGGCAGGGTGACCGGCACCCCGCGCTACGTGGCGCCCGAACAGTTGCAGGGCGCGCCGGCTACGCCCGCCGCCGATGTGTACGGGCTGGGCGTGCTGCTGCACGAGATGCTCGCGGGCCGTTCCCCCTTCGGCGGCGAGACCCTGATGGAGGTGCTCGCCCAGCACCTGCTCGCCGCGCCCGCGCCGCTGCCGCCCGCCTCGGCGGGCCTGCAGCCGCTGGCGGACCGCATGCTGGCCAAAGAGGTGAAATACCGGCTTCCGGATGCGGATGCCGTGCTCGGGCAACTTGCCCAGAGGTGTTTGTCTTGACCCTGAATGAACAATACCTGGTCGACGTGATCGGCTTCAACCCGGTGGAGCGTTCGATGCTTGCGAGCATCTTCGCCCTGGCGGCGCGGCGCGATCCTGCCTTCGTGCAGTACGACCCCAATTCCACCGTCGCCGGCACCGCCGACATCTACCTGGTGGACGCCGAGAATGCCGAAGCGCTCAGCGAGTTCAAGACGCTCTCGAAGCGCGCGAACCTGCCGGCCGTGATGATCGGCTCCGGCGGCGACAGCCTGGGCTTCCCGATGCTGCCGCGGCCGCTGCAGTGGGCCCGGCTGCTGCAGGCGCTGGAAGCGACGGTGGTGACCAGCAACGGCGGCAAGTCCGCGAAGGACGACGACGGCACGCTGCCGCTGGGCGCCACGCTGTCGGCCAGCGCCGCCGGCCGCTCCAGTCCCGGCACCGCCGCGCCCGTCATCGACAGCGCCGCGGCGATGAAGCGCGCGCGCGGCGACACCGTGCTGGTCGTGGACGACAACGCTTCGGTGCGCATGTTCATGAAGGCCAAGCTCGCGCCCTTCAACTTCGAGGTCGACTTCGCCGAGACCGGCGAGGAGGCCGTGGGCCTGACCGGCTCGCGCGAATACACCTGCGTGTTCCTCGACGTGGTGCTGCCCGGCATCGACGGCTACCAGGTCTGCAAGCTGATCAAGGCCAACAAGCAGGCCATCAAGAAGACCGCGGTGGTGATGCTCACCAGCCGCAGCTCGCCGTTCGACAAGCTGCGCGGCTCGCTCGCCGGCTGCGACGAATACCTCACCAAGCCCCTCGACGAGGACCGACTCCTCGAAGTGATCGCCCAATTCCTACCCTCCAGCCGCAAGAAGCGCGACAAGTCCGGGAGCAAGCAATAAATGAGCAAATCGATTCTGGTCGTGGACGACACCCGCTCCATGCGCGCGATGGTGGCCGCCGTCCTGCAGGGCGCCGGCTATGAAGTGGCCGAGGCCGGCGACGGCCTCGAAGCGCTGGCGCTGGCGCGCAAGCGCGTGTTCGACCTGGTGGTGACCGACCACAACATGCCCGGCATGGACGGCGTCACGCTGGTGAAGGAACTGCGGGCGCTGCCCGATTACGACCCGGTGGCGCTGATCGTGCTGTCCACCGAGGCCGGACCGGAACTGAAGCAGAAGGGCCGCGAGGCCGGCGCGACCGGCTGGATGGCCAAGCCCTTCGATCCCCAGCGCATGCTGGACATCGTGGGCCAGTTCATCTGAGGCAAGGACGGAAAGCGCCATGTTCCAGCCATCCAACAGCTTCGGCGACCCGGTCGCCTTCCGCACCATCTTCTTCGAGGAGGCGCAGGAGCACCTGGCGAACGTCGAGGCCATCCTGCTGCGCATGGACGTCGATGCGCCGCACCCCGACGACCTGAACGCGATCTTCCGCGCGGTGCATTCGATCAAGGGCAGCGCCGCGATGCTGGGCTGCCCCGAGATCGCGGCGCTCACGCACCTGGAGGAGAACCTGCTCGACCTGCTGCGCAAGGGCGAGCGGCCCATCGACGCCGACGACGTGAACGCGATGCTCCAGGCCGGCGACGTGCTGCGCCTGCAGGTGCTGCACCGGCGCGGCTCGGTGCCCGACATGCCCGATGCCTCGGCCGTCGAGGCGCTGCTGCGGGAGCGCGTCGCGCAACCCGCTTCCGACGCCGTGCACGGCCAGAGCGGGCCGGTGACCCGCAACTTCCGCGTGAAGCTCGGTCCGCTGGCCGCGCCGATCGACGAGCTCGAACTCGACATGATGCTCACGGGCCTGTCCGACATGGGCACCGTGACCGGCACCGTCCTGGACAACACCGCCGGCGGCGGCGTGGACTTCGACGTCGCGCTGCAGGGCGCGGCGGCGGACCTGCAAAGCGTGCTGTCGCTGGTGGTCGCGCCCGAACTGATCGCGATCGAGACGCTGGGCGTCGCGAATGCCGCGCCGGCCGTGCCCGCGGTGGAACCGGCGCCGCAGCTGAAGGCGGTCGCGCCCGCGGCCCCGGCGGCCAACGACAAGGACGAATTCTTCGTCGATCCGGCGGAGTTCAGGAAGCGCCGCGCGCAGCCGGAGGCGCAACCCGTGCCCGCAACTCAGGACGCCGGCGGTTCGGTCGACATGTTCGTCTCGCCGGACCAGTTGAAGAAGAAGCCGCAGCCGGAAGCGCAGGCGGAGCCGGCCGAGCTCGTCGACGTGTTCGTGTCGCCGGAGCAGCTGAAGAAGGCCAGGCGCGCCAAGGCTGCCGCCCCCGCGGCGCCGGCCGCCGAGGCGCACGACCCGGCGTTGCCGGTCGCCCACGACGCCACCTTCATCCGCGTGAGCACCGAGAAGATCGACCTGCTGGTGAACCTGGTGGGCGAACTGGTGATCACCGAGGCGATGCTGGCGCGCACCGGCGCGATCGCCGACGGCGCCAACGACGGCCGCTACGGCAGCAATTCCGGCCTGGCGGATCTCTCGCGCCACACCCGCAACCTGCAGGAAGCGGTGCTGGCGATCCGCATGCTGCCGATCTCCAACGTGTTCCAGCGCTTCCCGCGCGTGGTGCACGAGCTGTCCGCGCGCCTGGGCAAGAAGGTGGAGCTCAAGATGATCGGCGAGGGCACCGAGCTCGATCGCGGCCTGATCGAGAAGATCTCCGATCCGCTCACGCACCTGGTGCGCAACGCGATCGACCATGGCCTGGAGAAGCCCGAAGTGCGCCTGGCCGCCGGCAAGTCCGCCGTCGGCACGGTGACGCTGCGCGCCAGCCAGCGTGGCGGCAACATCGTGATCGAGGTGAGCGACGACGGCCGCGGCCTCGACCGCGAGCGCATCCTCAAGCGCGCGCGCGAGCGCGGCATCGCCATCGCGGACGACGCGCCGGACGCCGACGTCTGGCAGCTGATCTTCGAAGCCGGCTTCTCCACCGCCGAACAGGTCACCGACGTGTCCGGCCGCGGCGTCGGCATGGACGTCGTCAAGCGCAACATCCAGGCCCTGAGCGGCACCGTGGACCTGTCCTCGGTGGCCGGGCAGGGCATGCGCGTGACGGTGAGCGTGCCGCTCACGCTGGCGATCATGGAAGCCATGACGATCGCGATCGGCGGCGAAACCTACGTGCTGCCGCTCGCCTCCGTGGTGGAGTCGCTGAGCGTCACCGGCGCGGAGATCCACACGCTGCCGGGCCACGGCGACGCGCTGCGCGTGCGCGACGAGTACCTGCCGGTGCTGCACCTGGCGAAGCTGTTCCCGCCGCAGAAGCCGCGCGAGCAGGCCGCCGGCATCGCCGTGATCGTCGAGACCGACGGCACCAAGGCCGCCGTGCTGGTGGACGAACTGGTGGGGCAGCAGCAGGTCGTGGTGAAGAGCCTCGAGACGAACTTCCGCAGGGTGCCGGGCCTGTCGGGCGCCACCGTGATGGGCGACGGCTCCGTCGCGCTGATCCTCGACGTGGCGCACCTGGTGCGCCTCTCGGGGCGCGAAGGCGCGATGCTGCTGTGAGCCTGTCGGTGACGCACCACATGCCGCTCCGGTGAAAGGCCGCGTGCGGGAGACGAACGGAGAGGCGGCGTCCAGTTTTGCGCAACGCGCGGCGGGCGTCAGGCTGTAACCAGACTTTGCGATTGCAACGAACGGGGTGAGCTGGCATGCTCGCCCGGAATAGAGAACCGAGGAGAACCGCAGATGCAAGCACCCCTATCCGCCACGACTTCCGGCGCGACCAAGGCGGCCCAGGGACCGAGCAGCGAGTTCCTCACGTTCCGCCTGGGCGCCGAGAGCTACGGCATCGAGATCCTGAAGGTGCAGGAGATCCGCGGCTACGAACAGCCCACCGCCATCGCCAATGCGCCGGCCTTCATCAAGGGCGTGATCAACCTGCGCGGCGTGATCGTCCCGATCCTGGACCTGCGCATCAAGTTCAAGCTGACGCAGGCCAAGTACGACGACTTCACCGTCGTCATCATCCTGAACATCGCCGGCCGCGTGGTCGGCGTGGTGGTGGACTCGGTGTCCGACGTGCTGACGCTGTCGGCCGAGAACATCCGCCCGACCCCGGAGTTCGCCTCCGCGACCTTCGACACCAAGTACATCACCGGCCTGGGCACGCTCGACGAGCAGATGATCATCCTGCTCGACATCGAGAAGCTCATGACGGGCGCCGACATGGCGCTGGTGGACAACGCCGTCCACTGAGGACGCGGCAGGCGCGATGGGAGCGGACCGCACCGATCGCGAAGCGCGCGGCAGCGACGCGCGGGCGCTCGATCGCGCCGCGCTGGGACTGTTCCGCAGGACCACGATCCGCGTCCGCCTGACGGCGGGCTTCCTGTCCGCCGCCGCCGTGATGGCGCTGCTGGGGCTGTACGGCGCCTGGCAGCTGCAGCAGCTTTCGGATTTCGCCGCGACGCAGCCTTCGGCAGAGGCGCTGCGCCAGGCCACGCGTTCGGCGCAGACGCTGGTGCTCGGCATCGCGATGGGCATCGTCGTCGTCCTGTTCCTCGTCTGCTATCCGCTGGTGGTGGGCGTGGTCAAGCCGATCCGCATCGCCGCGCGCATCGCCACGAAGGTGGCTTCGGGCGACCTGACCGTGCGCGTGCGCACCGGCGGCACCGACGAAGCCGCGCAGCTGATGCGCGCGCTGGCCGACATGACCCATGGCCTGCGCAGCGTCCTGGGCAACGTGGTGCAGGGCGCGCACTCGGTGAACGCCACCAGCGCGCAGATCGTGCAGGGCAACCTGGACCTCTCGCGGCGCACCGAGGAACAGGCGAGCACGCTGGAGGAGACCGCGAGCTCGCTGGAGCAGCTGACGGCCACCGTGGCGCAGAACGCGGAGCACGCGCGCCAGGCGAGCCAGCTCGCGGCCGATGCCACCGCCGTCGCGAAACGCGGCGGCCAGGCGGTCGACCAGGTGGTCGAGACGATGGACGAGATCTCCGATGCGTCCAAGCGCATCACCGAGATCATCGCCGTGATCGACGGCATTGCCTTCCAGACCAACATCCTGGCGCTCAACGCCGCGGTGGAAGCCGCGCGCGCGGGCGAGCAGGGGCGCGGCTTCGCGGTCGTGGCCGCGGAGGTGCGCAGCCTCGCCCAGCGCAGCGCCGCCGCCGCCCGCGAGATCAAGGAGCTGATCGGCGCCTCGGTGGAGAAGGTGAACGTGGGCTCCACGCTGGTCGATGCCGCGGGCCATACGATGGTGGAAGTCGTGCTGTCCTTCGGGAAGGTCAGCGCGCTGATCGCCGAGATCGCGCAGGCCAGCCAGGAGCAGAGCTCGGGCATCGGGCAGGTGAACACCGCCATCGGGCAGATGGAGCGCGTGCTGCAGCAGAACGCGGCGCTGGTCGAACACGCGACGCGCGCCACCGGGTCGATGAACGCGCAGGCGGCGGCCTTGCTGGACATGGCTTCGCGTTTCCGCGTGGAGGATTCCGCGCGCGATCCGGCGCCCGCCGACCCGGCGAGTCCCCCGCTCGAAGCGTTGCGGCCGGCGCTGATCGCGGACGGGCGGGGATAGGCATTCCTGGCGGCCTCCAAAGCGGCACACATCTGGAAACGTCGTGTGTCGTCCACTGTCGCCGGTGTGCGACAGAGGCGCCGCCGCCCAACGGGCCGTGCCTGCCGATGAGCGGCATCCTGTTCGCACGTTCTCCGGCGTGAGCCGCAAAACTGCACACCCGGCGGAGCTGTTACATAAACTCACGATTGCAACAGAATGCCGACGATGGCATCCTCGAATCCAAGTCGGGCACCGGCCGTTCCGGTGAGGTTTGCAAGGAGCGTTGGGATGAAGAAGCAAGCAATGGCTGCCGCCCTCCTGGGACTGACGGTGGCGATGGGCGCGGCGATGGCTGAAGAGAAGCGCGTGACGCCCAAGGAGGCCGAGGCGATGGTGCGCAAGGGCGTGCTGTACATCAAGGCCAATCCGCGCGACAAGGCGATGGCCGACATCACCGACAACAAGGGCCAGTTCGTCGACCGCGAGCTGTACCTGACCGTCTACAAGATGGACGGCACCGCGATGGCCCACGGCGCCAACGCCAAGTTCGTCGGCAAGAACATGATGGAACTGCGCGACGGCAACGGCAAGGAGCACATCCGCGAGCGGATGGAAATGGCCAGGACCAAGACCTCGTTCTGGCAGGACTTCAGCTTCGTGAACCCCGTGAACAAGAAGATGGAGCCCAAGCAGATGTACTGCGAGCGCACCGACGACCTGCTCGTGGTGTGCGGCGGCATCTACAAGCCCGCCTGACGCACCGAGGGGCGGCGTGGCCGCCCCGTTTCATTTTTCCGCCACGCACCGCACTCAAGGCAATTTCATGAGAATCTGGCACAAGATCCTGATCGCCCCGGCCCTCGCCATCGTCTTCCTCCTGGGATTCGGTGCGATCGCCTACGGCGTCGTCATGCAGCAGAACCGGGCGCTCGACGATCTCGCCAAGAAGCGCCTGGAAGGCGTGTCCACCGCGATGGACGTGCAGCACGACCTGTCCGAGGTGCACGCGGGTGTCTACCGCCTCTTCACCTGGATCGCGAACCTGCAGGAAGACCAGGTCAAGAAGGCCGTCGCCGAACAGCGCATCAAGGTCGATGCCATCGCCGCCGAGCTCACCCGGTTCCGCGCGCTGCCGCACCTCACGGACAACGAGCGCCAGACCATCGACGGCGTGCTGCCGATGGTCGCCAAGTACCGCAAGCTGGCGGAGGACGCGATCGACCTGAGCACCGGCGACGTGTCGACCGGCGCCATGCTGATGCAGTCGGCCGACCGCCAGTACCAGTCCGTCGTCAAGAGCATGGAGGACCTGATCCTCCTGCAGAAGAAGCTCGCGCAGGACGACTACGACGCCGCCTCCTCGGCCTCGCGTGCCGCCGTCGTGCTGCTGGTCTCCATCCTGGTGGCCGCGGTGGCCGCCTCGATCGCCGCCGCGCTGCTCATGAGCCGCGCCATCGTGCGGCCGCTGCACGTGGCGATCCGGTCCGCCCAGCGCATCGCCAAGGGCGACCTCACGAACGACGTGAAGGTGCGCGGCAAGGACGAGACGGGCGACCTGCTGCATGCCCTGTCCGAGATGACGCAGAACCTGCGCTCCCTGGTCGGCGAGGTCGCCGGTGGCGCCCACATGGTGGCCGACACCAGCGCGCAGATCGCCCAGGGCAACCAGGACCTGTCGCAGCGCACCGAGGAACAGGCGAGCACGCTGGAGGAAACGGCCAGCTCCATGGAGGAACTGACCTCCACCGTGTCGCTCAACGCGCAGAACGCGCGCCAGGCCAGCCAGCTGGCCATCGGCGCTTCGGACGTCGCGCGCAAGGGCGGCCAGGTGGTCGGCCAGGTCGTGACCACCATGAACGGCATCTCCGAGTCCTCGCGCAAGATCTCCGAGATCATCGGCGTGATCGACGGCATCGCCTTCCAGACCAACATCCTGGCGCTGAACGCCGCGGTGGAAGCCGCCCGTGCCGGCGAGCAGGGCCGCGGCTTCGCGGTGGTGGCGGCCGAAGTGCGCAACCTGGCGCAGCGCAGCGCCGGCGCGGCCAAGGAGATCAAGACGCTGATCGGCGAGTCCGTGAACAAGGTGGACAACGGCGCCAAGCTGGTGGACGCCGCCGGCAAGACGATGGAAGAGATCGTCGGCTCCGTGAAGAAGGTGAGCGACCTGATCGCCGAGATCGCCGCCGCGAGCGAGGAACAGGACGCCGGCATCCAGCAGGTCAACACCGCCGTCACCCAGATGGACCAGGTGGTGCAGCAGAACGCCTCGCTGGTGGAGGAAGCCGCTGCCGCGACCGAATCGATGAAGGTGCAGGCCGCCTCGCTGCTGCAGATGGTGTCGCGCTTCCAGCTGGTCGAAGGCCAGGCCGCCTACTCGCCGCTGCAGCCGGTGGCCAAGGGCGAGCCGGCGGCGGCCGACACGCCCGCGCCCATCCAGGTGAAGCCCAGCGCCAAGCAGCTGCCTTCCGGCTTCGCCGCCGCGCTGGCCGCGCCCGAGGCCAAGAGGGCCGCCAACGGCGACTGGAAAGAGTTCTGATCTTTCCGCGCCAGCCTTGACCGACCCGTCCGCGAGCGTCGTCCGCACCACCGAGCCCGCCGGCGCCGAAACGGCCCGCGTGCAGGACCCGAAGGCCATCAGCCCGTTCCGCGCCTTCACGGTGCGCGGGCGACTGACGTTCGCCTTCGTCATGCTGGGCCTCCTGAGCCTGCTGATCACCGGACTGGCGATCGGGCAGATCGGCGCCCTGGCGGAGGCCGCGCAGGCCGCCGCGGCCGATGCGGCGGACCTCCAGAAGCGCGCCGCCGACGCGCGCACCCTGGTGCTGGCGGTCTTCTTCCTGCTCGCGTCCATGGTGGTACCGCTGCTGTGGAGGATGTTCACGCACATCCTGCGCCCCATGCACATCGCTCTGCGCATCGCGCGCAAGGTGGCCGACGGCGACCTCACCGTGAAGGTGCGCACCGGCGGCCGCGACGAGATGGCGCGGCTGATGCTGGCGCTCGACGACATGACCGTCAGCCTGCGGCGCATCGTGCGCGAGGTGGTGCGCGGCGCCGACGCGGTGGCCGCCACCGGCGCGCAGGTGCACCGCAGCCACCAGGACCTGTCGGAGCGCACCGAGATGCAGGCGAGCACCCTGCAGCAGACCGCCAGTTCCATGGAGGAGCTGACCGCGACCGTCGCGCAGAGCGCCGAGCACGCGCGCCGGGCGAGCGAACTGGCCGACGGCGCCGCGGGCGTGGCGCGCGAGGGCGGCGACATGGTGCGGCAGGTCGAACGCGCCATGGACGGCCTGTCGCGGTCGGCGCGCCGCATCGAGGAGATCAGCGGCGTCATCGACGGCATCGCCTTCCAGACCAACATCCTGGCGCTGAATGCGGCGGTGGAAGCCGCCCGTGCCGGCGAGCAGGGCCGCGGCTTCGCGGTGGTGGCGGCCGAAGTGCGCGAACTCGCGCGCCGCAGCGCCGAAGCCGCCCGCGAGATCAAGGCGCTGAGCTTCGAATCGGTGGGCCAGGCCGGCGAGGGCACGCGCGTCGTGGAGGGCGCGGCCCGCAAGATGCACGAGATCGTCGATGCGGCCGGCACCGTCAGCCAGCTGATCGCGGAAATCGCCGCGGCGTCCGACCAGCAGCGCTCGGGCATCGAGCAGGTGAATTCGGCGATCGGCCAGATGGACCAGGTCGTGCAGCGCAATGCCGCCCTGGTGGAGCAGACCGGCTACGCCACCGAGTCCCTGCGCGGGCAGTCGGGCGCGCTGCTGCGCGCCGTGGCACAGTTCAAGCTGGCGGGCGCGGAGGGCGTCCGCGCCGGGGAGCAAGAGGAAGAAATGGATTGGATGCCGCCGCGGGCCATCGCGTTGGGAGGAGCGTCGTGAGCGCGCAGCCGGAATCGCTGGAGTTCCTGCCGGCCGCCGCGCTGCTGAGCGAGCGCGAATTCACGACCGTGCGCGCGCTGATCGCGGAGTACGCGGGGATCAAGCTGAGCACGCAGAAGCGCAACATGGTCTACAACCGCCTGCTGCGCCGACTGCGCGCGCGCGGCGTGGGCAGCTTCGCGGAGTACCTGGAAGTGGTGCAGCGCGAGGGCTCCGACGAGCGCGAGGCCTTCGTCAACGCGCTCACCACCAACCTCACGGCCTTCTTCCGCGAGCCGCACCACTTCGAGCTGCTCATCTCGCACGCCCAGCAGCACGCGGCCAGGCGCGGCGCGCCGCTGCGCTGCTGGAGCAATGCCTGCTCCACCGGCGAGGAGGTCTGGTCGATCGCCATGGCGCTGCGCGAGTCCGGCGGCGCCGGCGAAGTGCTGGGCACCGACATCGACACCGACGTCCTGAACACCGCGCAGTCGGGCGTGTACCGCAGCGAGCGCATCGCCGGCATCCCGGTGGAGCGCCTGCGCAAGCACTTCCTGCGCGGCACCGGCGCCAACGACGGCCTGGTGAGCGTGCGCCCCGAGCTGCGGGCGATGGCGCGCTTCGGCCAGCTGAACCTGCAGTCGCCGGTGTGGCCGGCGATGGAGCGCTTCGACGTGATCTTCTGCCGCAACGTGGTGATCTATTTCGACCGCGAGTTCCAGAAGAAGCTGCTGACGCGGATGGCGGACCTGCTGGTGCCCGGCGGCCTGCTCATGGTGGGGCACTCGGAGAGCTTCCCCGCCGCGCATCCGGGCTTCCGCTCCTGCGGCCGCACGGCCTACCAGCGCATCTAGGGAGGCCGGCTTGATCGAATCCTCGGTCCCCCTGCAGTACTTCGACCGGGAATTCCAGGTCGAGGCGGTGAAGATCCTGCCGGGCCAGTACCGCGCGGCGCGCGGCGGCGCGATCACCACGGTGCTCGGCTCCTGCGTCTCCACCTGCCTGTGGGACCCCCTCACCCGCATCGGCGGCATGAACCACTTCATGCTCCCCGGCGACACCGCCAGCCCCGGTTCGCCCTGGGCGGCGTCGGCGCGCTTCGGCGTCTATGCGATGGAAGTGGTGATCAACGAGATGATCCACCTCGGCGCGGACCGCCGCCGCATGGTCGCCAAGGTGTTCGGCGGCGCGCAGCTGCTCTCCGGCTTCGACAAGCTGGACGTGGGCGCCAAGAACTCGGAGTTCGTGCTGGAGTTCCTGCGCGTCGAAGGCATCCGCGTGCTGGCGCAGGACCTGCTGGACGTCTGCCCGCGCAAGGTGCACTTCTTCGTCGACACCGGCAAGGTGCAGGTCAAGCGCCTGGGCCTGGCGCCCAGCGACCCGGTGCAGAAGCGCGAGCGCGAGTACCTGCGGCGGCTGGCCGTCAAGGACGGCGGCGGCGACGTCGAGATCTTCGCGAAGCCGAAATGATCCGCGTCCTCGTCGTCGACGATTCCGCCGTGATGCGCGCCTTCCTCGGGCGCGTCGTGGCCTCGCAGCCGGACATGGAGCTGCTGGGCGCCTCGCCCGACCCGCTGCTGGCGATCGACCGCATCCGCCGCACGCCGCCCGACGTGATCACGCTGGACGTCGAGATGCCGCGCATGAACGGCCTCGATTTCCTGCGCAACCTGATGGCGGTGCGGCCGCTGCCGGTGATCATGATCTCCTCGCTCACGCGCCAGGGTGCGGAGACGACGGTGCGCGCGCTGGAACTCGGCGCGGTGGACTTCTTCCCCAAGCCCTCCAGCTTCGACCAGCTGGAAGGCTACGCGCAGGAGATCGCCGAGAAGATCCGCGCGGCGGCGGGCGCGCGGGTGGTGCGGCGCCGCGCCGTGGCGCCGCAGCTCTCGCGCGAGGCCGTGTCGGGCTTCGTTCCGCTGTCGCAGCCGCCCGCGCCGGTGGGCGGCAACCGCGTGATCGGCATCGGCGCGTCCACCGGCGGCGTCGAGGCGCTGCGCGACCTGCTGACGAACCTGCCGGCGAACATGCCGCCGATCCTGATCGCGCAGCACATGCCGCCCGGCTTCACCGAGACCTTCGCCAAGCGCCTGGATTCGCTGTGCAAGCTGCGCGTCAAGCAGGCCGAGGACAACGAGGTGGTGCGCACCGGCGTCGCCTACATCGCACCGGGCGGCCGCCACCTGGAACTCGCGCGGCGCGGGGCGGGCTGGTTCCTGCGGGTCACCGACGACCCGCCGGTGAACCGCCATCGGCCTTCCGTGGACACGCTGTTCCGCTCGATCGCGCGCGCGGCCGGCTCGCAGGCCGTCGGCGTGATGCTCACGGGCATGGGCGGCGACGGCGCCGAGGCCATGCTGGAGATGAGCCAGAACGGCGCCTACACGATCGCGCAGGACGAGGCGACCTGCGTGGTGTTCGGCATGCCGCGGCAGGCGATCGCGGCGGGCGGTGTCCGCGAGGTCCTGCCGCTCGGAGAGATCGCGGGACGGCTCGAGTCGCTCACCCGCGCCTCCTCCAACTGAACGAGACGGCGCCTTCCGCGCCGGCCCGCACGCGCGTTGAACGCGCGTGACCTTTCCTCCGGCCACCCGTTCCGGCTCCGCCCTGGCCCCCTCGCTCCTCGGCTTCGTGCTGGGCGCGGCACTGCAGCTGCAGCAATCCGCGCTCTGGCCGGCCGGCCGCTACGCAGCGGGTGCGGTCCTCGCGGTCCTGCTCCTGCTGGTGGCCTTGGCGCGATCACGCCTGCCGTTTCGGCTGGCGTGCGTGCTGCTCGCCGCGCTCGCGTTCTCCTTCTCGCTGGCCGGCTGGCGCGCCTGCGCCTACGCGGCCGGCACGCTCGATCCGGCGCTGGAAGGCCGCGAGCTGTCCGTCACCGGCGTCGTCGCTTCCATGCCGCACCGCAACGAGGCCGGCCTGCGCTTCCGCTTCGAAGTGGAAGCGGCGCGGCTCGGCGAGCGCGCGGTCGCATTGCCGACGGACATCCTCCTGGGCTGGTACGGCGGCGTCGACGCGGGCTCCGAAGGACCCGCGCTGCAGCGCACCCCCGCCGACCTGCGCCCCGGCGAACGCTGGCAATGGAACGTGCGCCTGAAGGCGCCGCACGGCCACGTCAATCCGCACGGCTTCGACTACGAGCTGTGGCTGTGGGAGCAGGGCCTGCAGGCCACTGGCTACGTGCGCGCCGGCCCGCGCGACCCGCCGCCGCTGCGCCTCGCCGGCAGCTGGCGGCATCCGGTGGAACAGGCGCGCCAGCGCGTGCGCGACGCGATCTTCGAACGGGTGTCCGATGCGCGGCTGGCCGGCGTGATCGCGGCGCTGGTGGTGGGCGACCAGGGCGCGATCGAGCGCGCCGACTGGGACATCTTCCGCGCCACCGGCGTCGCCCACCTCATGAGCATCTCGGGCCTGCACGTCACCATGTTCGCCTGGGCGGCGTCGGCCCTGGCCGGCGCGCTGTGGCGGCGCAGCGCGCGCCTGTGCCTGGCCTGGCCGGCGCAGCATGCGGGCGTGCTGGGCGGCGTCGTCCTGGCGGCGGCCTATGCGCTGTTCAGCGGCTGGGGCGTGCCGGCGCAGCGCACGGTGCTGATGCTCGCCGTGGTCGGCCTGCTCAAACTCGGCGCGCGGGAGTGGCCCTGGCCGCACGTCTGGCTGCTCGCCTGCGCGGCGGTCGTCCTCGCCGATCCCTGGGCGCTGACGCAGCCCGGCTTCTGGCTCAGTTTCGTGGCGGTCGGCGTGCTGTTCGCCAGCGGCCCGGTGCACGATCGCGCGAGACAGCAGCCGGTCGGCGCCTGGCGGCGCGGGGCCGACGCCTTGCGCCGGCTGCTGCGCGAGCAATGGGTGGTGACGGTGGCGCTCACGCCGCTGTCGCTGCTGCTGTTCGGGCAGGTGTCGGTGGTGGGGCTGCTGGCCAACCTGCTCGCCATCCCCTGGGTCACGCTGGTGGTCACGCCGCTCGGACTCGCCGGGGTGCTGCTGCCACCCCTCTGGAACGCGGCCGCGCTGGCGGTCGAAGGGCTCGGCGCCGTGCTCGCCGGCCTCGCGGCAGTCCCCTACGCGACCTGGTCGACACCGGCGCCGCCCCTGTGGGCGGCCGTCCTCGGCGTGGCCGGCGGCCTGTTGCTGGCGATGCGGCTGCCTCCCGCCATGCGCCTGCTCGGCGTGCCGCTGCTGCTGCCGGTGCTCCTGTGGCAGGCCGCGCGGCCGCCGGCCGGCGAGTTCGAGCTGCTGGCGGCCGACGTGGGGCAGGGCAACGCGGTGCTGGTGCGCACCGCCGCCCACACCCTCCTGTACGACACCGGCCCGGGCTACAGCCGCGAGACCGATGCCGGCCAGCGCGTCCTCGTCCCGCTGCTGCGCGCCGGCGGCGAGCGCCTGGAGCTGCTCGTCCTGAGCCACCGCGACAGCGACCACACCGGCGGCGCGGCGGCCGTGCTGCGCATGCAGCCGCAGGCGCGGCTCCTGAGTTCGCTGGAGGAAGGGCACCCGCTGCAGGCCCTCGCGCCGGCCAGCCGCTGCGCCGCCGGCCAGTCCTGGGAATGGGACGGCGTGCGCTTCGAGCTGCTGCATCCGTCGCCGGGGAGTGCCGGCGCAAAGGTCAAGCCGAACGCGGTGAGCTGCGTGCTGGCGATCGGCAACGGCCGCGCCCGCGTGCTGCTGGCGGGCGACATCGAGCGGCCGCAGGAACTGGCGCTGGTGGAGGACGCGGCGCCCGCCCTGCGCGCCGACCTCCTGCTGGTCCCGCACCATGGCAGCAAGACGTCCTCCAGCGAGGCCTTCCTCGACGCCGTGCGGCCGGCGCTCGCCCTGGTGCAGGCGGGCTACCGCAACCGCTTCGGCCACCCGGCGACCGAGGTGATGGAGCGCTACGCCGGCCGCGGGATCGCGGTGGTGGCCTCCGCCACGTGCGGCGCCGCCTCCTGGTCGTCCCGCACCCCGCACCAGGTGCGCTGCGAACGGCGTTCCGCAACGCGGTATTGGCACCATCATGCGGCGCCCGCTGACAGATCTGGTGCATGAACTGCCGCTGAGTCGCCCCTTGCATGGCCGGGAAGTTGCTATCCTGTCTGCCGAGGAACGACTCCATGCAGAAATTCGACGAGATGTTCGCCCAGCTGCCCGGCAACGGACCGGTCCAGTTCCAGGGCCAGTCGATGGGAGGCATGTCGCAGGTGCAGTTGCAGGGGGTGCGTGACCATTACCGCACCTACGCCGACTGGCTGCAGCGGCAACCGCAGGAGACGATGAAGTCGCGGCGCGAGGAAGCGGAGGTGATCTTCCGCCGCGTGGGCATCACCTTCGCGGTCTACGGCGCCAAGGACGAGGACGGCTCCGGCACCGAACGCCTGATCCCCTTCGACCTGATCCCGCGCATCATCCCGGCGTCCGAGTGGCGCCTGATGGAAAAGGGCCTGGTGCAGCGCGTCACGGCGCTGAACCGCTTCGTCCACGACGTCTACCACGGCCAGGAGATCGTCAAGGCCGGCATCGTGCCGCTGGCGCAGGTCACCGGCAACGCGCAGTTCCGGCCGGAGATGGCGGGCGTCAACGTCCCCAACAACATCTATTCGCACATCGCCGGCATCGACATCGTGCGGGCGCCCAACGCGAAGGGCGAGGGCGAGTACTACGTGCTGGAGGACAACCTGCGCGTGCCCAGCGGCGTGAGCTACATGCTGGAAGACCGCAAGATGATGATGCGGCTCTTCCCGGACCTGTTCAGCGCCTATCAGGTCGCGCCGGTGATGCACTACCCGGACCTGCTGCTGGAGACGCTGCGCGCCTCGGCGCCGTCCACCACCGACGATCCCACGGTGGTGGTGCTCACGCCCGGCATGTACAACAGCGCCTACTTCGAGCACGCCTTCCTCGCGCAGCAGATGGGCGTGGAGCTCGTGGAAGGCCAGGACCTCTTCGTGCGCGAAGGCTTCGTCTACATGCGCACCACGCGCGGGCCGCGCCGCGTCGACGTGATCTACCGGCGGGTGGACGACGACTTCCTGGACCCGCAGGCCTTCCGCCCCAATTCCACGCTGGGTTGCGCCGGCCTGCTGAACGCCTACCGCGCGGGCAACGTCGCGCTGTGCAACGCGATCGGCACCGGGGTCGCCGACGACAAGTCGATCTACCCCTACGTGCCGAAGATGATCGAGTTCTACCTGGGCGAAAAGCCGATCCTCTCCAACGTGCCCACCCACATGTGCCGCAACCCGGAGGACCTGAAATACGTCCTCGCCAACCTGAAGGACCTGGTGGTGAAGGAAGTGCACGGGGCCGGCGGCTACGGCATGCTGGTGGGCCCCTGCGCCTCGCAGCAGGAGATCGAGGACTTCCGCCGCGCACTGCAGGCCCGGCCCGAGGGCTACATCGCGCAGCCGACGCTGTCGCTTTCCAGCTGCCCCACCTTCGTCGACCAGGGGGTGGCGCCGCGCCACATCGACCTGCGGCCCTTCGTGCTCTCGGGCAAGGAGGTGCAGATGGTGCCGGGCGGCCTCACGCGGGTGGCGCTGAAGGAGGGCTCGCTGGTGGTGAACTCCTCGCAGGGCGGAGGCACCAAGGACACGTGGATCCTGGAGGTCTGACGCCGCATGCTTTCACGTACCGCAGATCACCTGTTCTGGATGGCGCGCTACACCGAGCGCGCCGAGAACACCGCGCGCATGCTCGATGTGAACTACCAGACGTCCCTGCTGCCGCAGTCGGCCGCGGTCTCCAAGGTCGGCTGGCAGGGCATGCTCACCATCAGCGAGCTGATGCCGGCCTACCAGGCCAAGCACGGCGACATCGAGCCGCAGCGCGTCATGCACTTCATGGTCAAGGACGAAAGCAACCCGTCCTCGATCCTGTCCTGCCTGCGGGCCGCGCGCGAGAACGCGCGGGCGGTGCGCGGGTCGCTCACCACCGAGGTGTGGGAGACGCAGAACCAGACCTGGCTGGAGCTCAATCGCATGCTGCGCTACGGCGAATTCGAGCGCGACCCGGGCCAGTTCTTCGAATGGGTGAAGTTCCGCTCGCACCTGTCGCGCGGCGTGACCGTCGGCACCATGCTGATGGACGAGGCGCTGCACTTCATGCGGCTGGGCACCTTCCTGGAACGCGCCGACAACACCGCGCGGCTGGTCGACGTGAAGTTCCACGCCGTGCAGAGCGACTTCTTCGGCGCGGCCAGCGAGAAGGACCAGGAGTACGACTTCTACCACTGGAGCGCCATCCTGCGCAGCGTCTCCGGCTTCGAGATCTACCGCAAGGTGTACCGCGACGTGATCAAGCCGGAGCGCGTGGCGGAGCTGCTGATCCTGCGGCCGGACATGCCGCGCTCGCTGCACGCCAGCCTCAACGAGGTGGTGGCCAACCTCGCGATGGTCGCCAACGACCAGTCCTCGGAAACGCTGCGGCGCGCCGGGCGCCTGCGCGCCGAACTGCAGTACGGCAACATCGAGGAGATCCTGGCCAACGGCCTGCACGCCTTCCTCACGCAGTTCCTCGACCGCGTGAACGACCTCGGCGCGCGCATCAGCCGAGACTTCCTCATACCCGCCTGAACGGGTTCAGTCCTCGGTCAGCCAGCGGATCGCCCGGCCCTCGTCGTCGAACACGCGCACGTTGGTGCCCATGCGGCGCGCCGCCTTCTCGCTCACGCGGGTGATGCGTTCGGGCGGGACCAGCGAGGCGATGCGGTCCATGTGGTGCAGGCTGGCCGCGGCTTCCTCGCCGATGCGGAACTGCTGCCCGTGGTCGAACGGGGTGTGCACGCCGCGCAGGTCCACCAGCACGCGGCGCCCCTCCCAGGTCTCGCTCTCCACCCCGAGCAGGTGGATCATGGAAAGCAGCTCGGCGAACTGGGGCTCGCCGCTGATCGTCACGCGGACGTACTGCGCTTCCCTGTCGATCGCGAGATCGAATTCCATGGCAGGCCCGAATGTGCCAAAAGCGGCCACCGGCGGGTGAGGCGGATGTCACGAACCCGCGGCGCGCGAAAGGCTGTTACGGAAGTAACGTCTTCAGCCGTTCCTGGCTTTGCCGCAGGTTGGCGCGGGCGCGCGCCTCGAGCGCGTCGTGGAAGGGCGCGGTGAGATAGATGCGGGGGCGGGCCTCGAAGCCTGCCAGCACGGCGGCGCGTCCGCGATGGAACTCGGCGTCGGGCACGTGCGCATATTCCGCGCGGACCTGCCGTTCGTATTCCTGGAATCGGGCCCCGGCGGCGCCGAGGATCGCGAGGTCGACGTCGAGCAGCAGCGCCGTGTCGGGATCGTCGCTGGCCGAGTGGCCTTTCGTTGCCATGACCAGGGCGTGGACGCGCCCGGCGATCGCGGCGTCGCAGCCCGCGCCGACCACGGTGCGCTGCGCCCAGCCGGCGCTGAGTTCCTCGTTGTCGTGCCGCCGCGGGTCGTACACCGCGTCGTGGAACCACAGGGCCAGCTCCACCTCCGCCGGGTGCCTGGCCAGCGGGGCGGCCGCCTCGAAGTGCGCGAGGCATTCGCGCAGGTGCTGCAGCGTGTGGTAGTGCCGGTGCCGCTCGCTGCAGGCCGCGACCAGCTGGTTGTAGACGCCGCCCGGGATCTCGCCCGCGCCCAGCTCGCCCCACAGGCGCCGCCAGGAATCGCCGCCGACGTTCATCGGCTGCTCGCGGACTGGCGGCCCAGCGCCTCGCGCACTTCGCGGCCCAGTTCGATGACGGCCATCGCGTAGTAGCTGGACCAGTTGTAGCGGGTGATCACGTAGAAGTTCTCGGTGCCGGCCACGTAGGTGGGCGGCTCGCCGGCGTTCTGGAGTTCGATCAGCGCGAGCGGTCCCTTGTGCTCCTGGGCCGTACCCTCCAGCACCGCGCCTTTGGCCTGGAAGCTCGTCGCGCTGAAGGTCGGCAGGATGTCCGGTGCGAGCAGGGCGTCGAGGTCCAGCGTGGCCGGGTCGAAGCGCACCGGGTAGTGCGTCGGCATCCCGGTCTGCCAGCCGAAGCCCTTGAAGTAGTTCGCCACCGAGCCGATCACGTCCTCGGTGCTGCGGGCGAGGTCGACGGCCTTGTCGCCGTCGTAGTCGACGCCCCAGCGCGCCAGGCTGGTGGGCATGAACTGCGGCATGCCCCAGGCGCCGGCATAGCTGCCGCGCGGACGCAGGGGATCGCTGCCGTTCGCCTGGTGCCACGCGAGGAACTGCTCCAGCTCGCCGCGGAAGTATTTCGCGCGCTCTTCGGCACGCGGGTGGCTGGAAGGGAAATCGAAAGCCAGCGTCGCCAGCGCGTCGAGGATGCGGAAGTCCCCCATCTGCTGGCCGTAGATGGTCTCGACGCCGACGATGCCGACGACGATCTCCGCCGGCACGCCGAATTCCTTCTCGGCGCGCTCGAGCGTGGCGCGGTTGTCGTTCCAGAAGCGCACGCCGGCGGCGATGCGCACCGGATCGATGAAGCGGCTGCGGTACAGCCGCCAGTTCTTCGGCTGGCTGGCGGGCGGCGGCTGCATCAGGCGCGACACCACCGCCAGGTTCTGCGCCTGGCCTATCGTGCGCCGTACCCACTCCGCATCCAGGTTGCGTTTCGCCGCGACCGCATCGGCGAACTCCATCGCCTCCTGCCGCTCGGCGTACAGGGGGCCGGTGCGCTGGGGCATGGCGGCCGCGCGCGCCGACGGCCGCGGCCGCTGGGCGAGCAGCTGCGATTCCTCGCCGGGCGCCGCTTCCGGGGCTTGCGCCGGGGCGGCCAGCGGCAGCGCCAGCAGCAGGGGAAGGAGAAAGGTGAACGAGGGCATCGGCATCAGTGCGGGAAGGATAGCTGCTGCAGCTCGCGGCGCAGCTGGGCGAGGCTCGCCGCCGGCACGCGCGCGTACCGCTGGGCTTCGAGCTTCAGGAGCCACTGCGCCAATCCTCGCGCATCCGCGCCGAAACGTGTCGTGACAAGGTTCGCGATTTCGCGCGGCGGCGTGGCGGCGCCCACCTGCAGGCCCGCCTGCCCCAGCCGTTTGCGCACGCGCGCGAGCAGGCGCAGCCAGGGATCGTGCTGCAGCCGGTCCCACCAGCTCCACGCCGCGGCGGCCAGGGCCACCAGCACGACGACCGCGAGCAGCATGCGCGCCAGGTCCGCCCAGCTCGGCGAATCGAAGCCGAGGTCGCGCAGCAAGTTCAGCTGGCGGCTCTGGGTGTAGTTCAGGATCCACTGGTTCCAGCCGTTGTTCATCGCCTCCCAGGCGGCCTTCAGGTTGGCGGCGAGGTTGGGACTGACCGAGTCGATGGTGGACGCGATCACGCCCGGCGGCGCGACGAGGCGCTGGAAGGAGCCGGTGCGCGCGGGGGACACCACGGCCGTCGGATCGACGCGGACCCAGCCGCGGTCGGCCAGCCACACTTCGGCCCAGGCGTGCGCATCGCTTTGCCGCACGACCAGGTAGCCGTCGATCGCGTTCGGCGTGCCACCCTGGTAGCCGGTGACCACGCGGGCGGGGATGCTCATGGCGCGCATCAGCACGACGAAAGCCGAGGCGATGTGCTCGCAGAAG
Organism: Ramlibacter sp.; assembly: GCF_036383835.1. Classification (GTDB taxonomy): domain Bacteria; phylum Pseudomonadota; class Gammaproteobacteria; order Burkholderiales; family Burkholderiaceae_C; genus Ramlibacter. The sequence continues at coordinate 14,402 of NZ_DASVNN010000084.1, read as the reverse complement.
CCCGCCTTGCGGTCGAACCAGAATTCGTCGGCGGTGTGCTCGCCGTACACCCCGGGCTCCAGCGTGTAGGTGTAGCCGCCGGTGCGCAGCAGGCGCAGCGCCGCCTGCACCAGGGCCAGGGCGTCCCCGTTCGCGTTGTCGCGCAGCAGGGTGCCGGCGAGCTCCATCGTGCGCGGATTGAAGCCGGGCGGCAACTGCGTGTATTCCGGCAGCACGCCCACTCGACGCTGGGGACCGTGGCGGAACTTCACGTAGCTCGTCGCGTCGTAGCGCAGCAGGTCGACGATCGGCCGCGAAACCACCCACTGCAGGTCGCTCGTCATGGCCACCTGCATCCCCGGGACGTCCGGTGCGCGCGTGACGGCGTCGAGCGTGAGCAGCCACGGCCGGTTGTTCGGCGCCATCGTCACCTGGTAGCGCACCGGGTCGCCGAAGCCGGTGAGCTGCGGGTCGCCCAGCGACGGCGGCGGGAACCGCGTCATCGACCGGGCCAGCAGCGGCCGCCAGTCGCGGCCGTCGAAGGCGCTCAGCACCGGGCCGCGGAAATAGAGATCGAGCTGCTGCGGCGTGGGGCCCTGGAAGCGCACGCGGAAGGCGATGCTGTCGTCCAGCGCCAGGCTGGCGATCGTGCCCACGCGCATCTCCGAAGACAGCCCGCTGCGGCCGGTCATCGCGTCCGAGGGGATGCCCCACAGCGGCGCGAAGCGCGGGAACAGCACGAACAGCACCGCCATGATCGGCGCGCCCAGCAGCGCCATCCGGCCGGCCGTCTTCGCGGCCTCCTTCAGCGGCGGCCGGCCCACGGGCATGTGCGCGTTGACCAGCGCGGTCAGCAGTCCCAGCAGCGCGACGAGCATCGCCGCCGCCACCGCCAGCGACTGCGAGAAGAAGAAGTTCGTCAGCATGGTGAAGAAGCCGAGGAAGAACACGACGAACGCATCGCGCCTCGCCCGCAGCTCCAGCGTCTTCAGCGCCAGCAGCGCCACGATCATGGTGACGCCCGCATCGCGCCCGAGCAGGGTGCGGTGGCTGGCCCAGGTGCCCGCCAGCATCACGACCAGCAGCGCCACCAGCCACCAGCGTCCGGGCAGCGGCTTGGCCTGCACGGCGAGCGTGCCGCGCCACACCAGCACCACGCCCACCAGCAGCGAGCACCACAGCGGCAGGTTGGCCAGGTGGGGCAGCACCACCCAGCCGATCACCAGCAGCAGGAACAGCGTGTCGCGGCCGTCGCGCGGCAGCGTGGCGAGGCGGACGGCCGGATTCAGCACAGCGCCAGGGCCTCCAGGCAGCGGTGCTTGTGCGCCTCGCCCGCGCCGGGGCGGACCTGCGTGCCGGGCAGGCGCAGGCCGTAGTCCTGCCCCAGCCTGTCGGCCTGCAGCACCCAGGCGGCCAGGCGCGCCAGCCGCGCTTCGCGATCAGCCGCGCCCGCCTGCGCGAAATCCAGCCACAGCTCCATGCGCTGGGCCTGCATGGTGTCGCGGCTGACCAGTTCGTCGCTCTTGGCGGCCTTCTTCCAGACCACCAGCTTCAGCGGGTCCCCACGGCGGTAGCCGCGCACGCCCTCGAATTCGCCGCTGCTCTGCACGCGCGCCATGGCGGAGCCGCCCGAGCGCGGTTCGCCCGGCGGCAGCGGCGGCGGATGCGCTTCCGGTTGCGGGTAGACCAGCACCTGCGCCGCCGGCCGCCACACCGTCCACACGCGGAAGGTGCCGAGCGGGAAGCGGGTCTCGGCCGTCAGCGGCGGCACGCGGTGCAGGCCGCGGTGTCCCGGCTGGAAGGCCACCTGCACCGTGCAGCTGCCCTGCGCCGGCACGTCGGTCCAGGACCAGCGGTCCGCCTGGGTGGCGTCGAGCACGGCGAGGCCGATGCCGTGCCGCACCGTCTTGCGCGTGTTCCCGAGCACCACCGACAGCGTGGCGCTGGCGCCGGCGAACTGCGGCGGCGGCGGCATGAGGTTCAGGGTGAGGCCACGCAGCGTGGCGTGGCAAACGTACATGCCCACCGCGGCGCTGCCCGCGAGCAGGAAGGTGAGCAGGTAGCCGAGATTGAGCTGGTAGTTGATCGAGCCCACCAGCAGCACCAGCAGCGTCGCGCCCAGCATGAAGCCGGCCCGCGTGGGCAGGATGTAGACGTTGTGCTGGGTGAGGGCGAGCGTGTCCGCGAGGGGCAGGCGGGCCTGCCACCATTGGCGGAAGCGCTGGCGGATGTGCGGCACTGGGTTGAGCGTCGAGCGTTGAGCGTTGGGCGAGGGATCCCGCTGACGCTCAACGCCGAACGCTGAACGCTCAACTGCACTCATGGCAACGGCACCGCCTCGATCATCGCCCGAACCTGCTCCACCGGGCCGCGTCCCGCGTCGCCCACCGGCACCAGCCGGTGCGCCACCGTCTGCGGGAAGATCGCCTGCACGTCGTCGGGCGCCACGTAGTCGCGCCCGGACAACAGCGCCTGCGCCTTGGCCGCGCGGATCAGCGCGATGCCGGCACGCGGGCTCAGGCCCTGGAGGAACCAGCGGCCGGAGCGGGTGGCCGCCACGAGGTCCTGCACGTAGTCCAGCAGCGGATCGGCCGCGTGGATGGCCATGACCTGCTGCTGCAGCGCCTGCAGCTCGTTGGGCGACAGCGTGTGGTCCAGCCGCTCCACCATGTCGCGGCGGTCGGCGCCCGAGTACAGCGCGCGTTCGGCGGCGCGGTCCGGGTAGCCGAGCGAGATGCGCATCAGGAAGCGGTCCAGCTGCGACTCGGGCAGCGCGAAGGTGCCCAGCTGGTCGTGCGGGTTCTGGGTGGCGATCACGAAGAAGGGCGCGGGCAGGGCGCGCGTCTCGCCTTCCACCGTGACCTGCCTTTCCTCCATCGCCTCCAGCAGCGCGCTCTGCGTCTTGGGACTGGCGCGGTTGATCTCGTCGGCCAGCAGCACCTGCGCGAACACCGGGCCCGGATGGAAGATGAAGCCTTCCTTGCCGCGGTCGTATACCGACACGCCGGAGAGGTCGCTGGGCATCAGGTCCGCGGTGAACTGCACGCGCGAGAAGTGCAGGCCGAAGGCCCGCGCCAGCGCGTGGGCCAGGGTGGTCTTGCCGACCCCCGGGACGTCCTCGATCAGCAGGTGCCCCCCCGCCAGCAGGCAGGCCACGCAATCGCGCACCTGGCTGGGCTTGCCGACGATCACCGTGTTAAGCTGGTCCAGGAGCGTTTTGAGTTTTTGTCGTGCTTCCATGAACACGACCTTATCCCAATTTATCGCAGAGCCGAGGCGAGCAATGCACAAGACCGGCTATTTCACGCATCCGGATTGCAGGAGACACGACATGGGCCGGGGCCACCCGGAATGTCCGGAGCGAATCGACGCCATCCAGGACCGCATGCTGGCCTCGCGCCTGCTCGACGCCGTCGAACAGCGTGAAGCGCCGCTCGCCAGCCCGGAGGTCCTCGAGCTCGCGCACGACCCCGCGCACGTGGCGGCGATGACCGGCATCGCGCAGGAGGCGAGCGAGGAGGGCGGCGACGGCCTGGTGTTCATCGATCCCGACACCGCCATGAATCCCTACACCTGGAACGCCGTGCTGCGTGCCGCGGGTGCGGCGGTCGCCGCCACCGATGCGGTGATCGCCGGCGAGCTGGAAAACGCCTTCTGCGCCACGCGTCCGCCCGGACACCATGCCTGCCGCTCGCGCGCGATGGGTTTCTGCGTCTTCAACAACGTCGCGGTGGCCGCGCGCCATGCGCTGGAGCATCACGGCCTGCAGCGCGTGGCGATCGTCGACTTCGACGTGCACCCCGGCAACGGCACCGAGGACATCCTGTCGAACGACCCGCGCGTGCTGATGGTGGGGATCTTCCAGCATCCCTTCTATCCCTACAGCGGTTTCGGCGCGCATGCGGACAACATGGTGAACCTGCCGATCCCGGCGTACACCAAGGGCCCGGCGATCCGCGAGGCGATCGCGAAGCACTGGCTGCCGAAGCTCGAGGAATTCAGGCCCGAGATGATCTTCGTCAGCGCCGGTTTCGACGCCCACCGCGAGGACGACCTCGGCCAGCTCGGGCTGGTGGAGGCGGACTACACCTGGATGACCGAGCAGATCATGGACGTGGCGAAGCGCCACGCGAAGGGCCGCATCGTGTCGTGCCTGGAAGGCGGCTACAACCTCGATGCGCTGGGCCGCAGCGTCGAGGCGCACGTGCGCGCGCTGGCGCAGGTCTGAGCATGGACACGGGCCCGGCGCTGAAGGAACAGCGCGACGCGCGCGGCGTGGTCACGCTCACGCTGAACCGGCCCGCGAGCTTCAACGCCCTGTCGGAAGAGATGATCGCCGCGCTGCAGTCCGCGCTGGACCGCCTGGCGCCCGACGAAGGCGTGCGCGCCGTGGTGCTCGCCGCCGAAGGCAAGGCCTTCTGCGCCGGCCATCACCTCAAGGAGATGATCGCCAGTCCGGGGCTCGCCTATTACCAGCGGCTGTTCGCGCAGTGCAGCCGGATGATGCTGGCGATCCAGAAGCTGCCGGTGCCGGTGATCGCGCGGGTGCAGGGCATCGCCACTGCCGCCGGCTGCCAGCTGGTGGCGCAGTGCGACCTGGCCGTCGCCTCCAGCGAGGCGAGGTTCGCCGTCAGCGGCATCAACTACGGGCTGTTCTGCTCCACGCCCAGCGTGCCGCTGCTGCGCAACGTGCCGCCCAAGCAGGCGATGGAGATGCTGGTCACCGGCGAGTTCATCACCGCCGCGGAAGCGCAGGCCCGCGGACTGGTGAACCACGCCGTGCCGCCGGACCGCATCGACCACGAGATCGAGCGGCTGCTGGCGAGCATCCTCGCCAAGCCGCGCGTGGCGCTCGCCATGGGCAAGGAACTGTTCCACCGCCAGCAGGGCCTGGGCATCGAGGCGGCCTACCAGCTGGCCGCGCAGACCATGGCCGCCAACATGATGGACGCGTGCGCGCTGGAGGGCGTGACCGCGTTCACCGAAAAAAGAAAGCCCGCCTGGGCGCCACCGACGGAATGACCCCTCTCGAACTCACGCTCGACGAACTCAACCACCCGCGTCTTCTCTGGGAAACCTTCGTCCTCCTGGCCTGCCTGGGTGTCGCCTACGGCCTGGCCTGGCTGACCGGTCGCCACCGGCGCGCCGAGGACTCGGTGTGGTTCGGCAAGCACCTGTTCGACGGCCTGCTGTTCCCGCTGATCGCGCTGGGCCTGGCCTATTCGGCCCGGGTGGGTTTCGCCGGCCTGCAGAAAGTGCCGCTGCTGCGGCTCGCCGTGCCGGTGCTGCTCTCGCTGGTGGCGATCCGGCTGCTGGCGCGCGTGTTCCCGCTGGTGTTCCCGCGTTCGCCCTATGCGCGCCAGGTGGAACGCTGGGTCTCGTGGCTGGTGTGGCTGGTCGCGGTGCTGTGGATCCTGGGGCTGCTGCCCGCCGTGATGGCGGAGATGGAGGGCATCCGCTTCGCGCTCGGCAAGACGAAGGTGACGCTGCTGGGCATCGTGCAGGGGGTGCTGTCCGCCGGCCTGGTGCTGGTGCTGGCCCTGTGGCTGTCGGCCACCCTCGAACGCAAGGTGCTGCGCGACGCGGTGGCGGACCTGTCGCTGCGCAAGGTGACGGTCAATGCCATGCGCGCGATCCTGCTGACGCTGGGATTCCTGTTCGCGCTGTCCGCGGCGGGCGTGGACCTCACCGCGCTGTCGGTGCTGGGCGGCGCGCTGGGCGTCGGCATCGGCTTCGGCCTGCAGAAGCTGGCCGCCAACTACGTGAGCGGCTTCGTGATCCTGGCCGAACGCAGCGTGCGCATCGGCGACACGGTGCGGGTCGAGGGCTTCGAAGGCATCGTGGCGGACATCAAGACCCGCTACACGCTGATCCGTGCCGCCGACGGCCGCGCCTCGGTGGTGCCCAACGAGAAGCTGATCACCGAGCGGGTGGAGAACCTGTCGCTGGCCGATCCCCGGATGCTGCTGACGTGCGACGTTGCCGTGGGCTACGACAGCGACGTGCAGAAGGTGCAGGACCTGCTGGTGGAAGCCGCGGTCGCCACCCAGCGCGTGCTGACGGACCCGCCGCCGTCGTGCCGCCTGGTCGCCTTCGGCGCCGACGGCCTGGAGTTCCGCGTGCTGTTCTGGATCGACGATCCGCAGAACGGCCAGCTGAACGTGCGCTCGGACGTCAACCTGCGCATCCTGCGCTCGCTGCGCCAGGCCGGCATCGACATCCCTTATCCGCAGCGGGTGCTGCACGTGCGCCCTGCGGCACCGGGCGCCTTCGACGCCACGGTGCTCTCGTCCCCGACGCTCAACGCATCAGCGAAGGAAGCCAGAGGCTGAGCTGCGGGAAGGCGATCAGCACGCCGAGCATCACCACCATCACCGCCACGAAGGGCCAGCAGCCGCGGAAGATCTGGCCCAGCCCGACGCCCGGCAGCAGGGCGTTGAGCACGAACAGGTTCATGCCCACCGGCGGCGAGATCAGGCCGATCTGCACGATCATCACGATCAGCACGCCGAACCACACCGGGTCGAAGCCCAGGCCCGTGACGATCGGGAAGAACAGCGGGATGGTGAGCAGCACCATCGTGAGCTCCTCCATCACCGTGCCCAGGACCACGTAGATCCCCATCATCGCCACGACGACCATGGTCGGCGACAGGCCCAGGTGGGTGATCCAGTCCTTCAGGTCGCCCGGCAGCGTCGTGAAGTTCACGAAGTTGGCGAACAGGGTGGCGGCGATCAGCAGCGTGAACAGCATCGCCGTGGTGCGCGCCGATTCCACCAGCACCTCGAACAGGCTTTGCCAGGTGAGCCGCCCGCGCAGCCATGCGAAGAGGAAGGCGCCGGCGGCGCCGAAGCCCGCGCCCTCGGTGGCGGTGAAGAAGCCGCCGTAGATCCCGCCCAGCACCACCAGCACGAGCAGCAGCACGCCCCAGATCCCGCGCAGCGCGCGCCAGCGCTCCGGCCAGGGAGTCTTCGCGCCCGCCGGCGCATGTTCGGGGTCGCGCGAGGTGACGACGACGATCGCCAGCATCAGCATCGCGGCGGTCAGCAGGCCCGGGATCACGCCGGCGGCGAACAGCTTGCCGATGTTGGTCTCGGTGATGATGCCGTAGATCACCATGATGGTGGACGGAGGGATCATGATCCCCAGCGTGCCGCCGGCCGCCATGGTGCCGGTGGACAGCGAATCGCTGTAGCCCAGCTTGCGCATCGAGGGATAGGCCACCTTGCTCATGGTGGCGGCGGTGGCGATCGACGATCCGCAGATCGCGCCGAAGCCGGCGCAGGCCGCGACGGTCGCATGGGCGAGGCCGCCGCGCACGTGCCCGATGAAGGCGTAGGCGGCCTGGAACAGCTCGTGCGCGAGGCCGGCGCGCGCCACGAAGTTGCCCATCAGGATGAACAGCGGGATCACCGACAGCGTGTAGGCGAAGCCGGTCTCGTAGACCACCTGCGCCGTGCTCGCGAGCGCCGGTTGCCAGCCGCGCGTGAGGCCGATGCCGGCGAAGCCCACGAGGCCCATGGCGAAGGCGAGCGGCACGCGCAGCAGCGCCAGCAGGAAGATGGCGCCGAAGCCGAGGAGTGCGGCGGTCACAGCGCGGCCCCCTCACCCTCGAAGCGGTCGTGCGGCTTCTCCCGCAGCAGCGCCAGGTGCACGAGGCCGGTCAACCCGCACAGCACCGCCATCCCGTAGATGAACGGGTACTTGGGGATCTGCAGTTGCGCCGTGGTCTCGTGCGCCTCGGCGAACTGGCCGCCGGTGCGCCACATCAGCCAGGCCAGCCCGAGCAGCACCACCGCGCACAGCAGGTGCACCAGCACCGTCTGCAGGCGCCGCACCCACAGCGGCAGGAAGGGATCCAGCGAATCGAATTCCACGTGCTCGCCGCGGCGCGACACCAGCGGCAAGGCCGCGAAGATCACCACCACCATCAGCAGTTCGGTGAGCTCCAGCGAGCCGGGGATGGAATTGGCAAGGGCCTTGCGGCCGATCACGTCGAAGAAGGTGAGGGCCATGATCGCGAACAGCGCGATCCCGGACAGCAGCCCGCACAGGAGTTCCAGCAGTTTGTTCAAGGTCTCGATCCGTCTTGTTTGGGGGCGCGCGAAAAAGCGGCACCCGGAGACCTCCCCGGTTGCCGCCCTGGTCCGGCGAGCAGCGCCTATTTCGACTGCCTGGCGATCTCGGAGCGGAACTCGGCGAGCACCTTGGCGGCGTCCTTCAGGCCCTTGGCCTCGGCGTCCTTCGCCCACTTCTGCTCGAGCGGCGCCGCCTTGGCCTTGACGTCGCCGACGAACCTGGCATCCGCCTTCACGACCTGCACGTTGTTGGCCTGCATGAGGCCGTAGGCGCGGCGGTCCACCTTGTCCCAGTGGCGGCCGACGATGCGCGCCGCCACTTCGCCGGAGGCGGCGTCGACCGCCTTCTTCTCGTCGGCGCTCAGCTTGTCGTACTTCGCCTGGTTCATCAGGAGGACGAAGCTGGTGTTGTACAGGCCGCCCGGGAAGGTGGTGGCGTGCTTGATGATCTTGTCGATCTTGAAGGACTCGATCGATTCGGCCGGGAACAGCGTGCCGTCCATGACGCCGCCCGAGAGCAGCTCGTAGGACTCCGGGGCCGGCTTGAGCGTGACGTTCATGCCGAGCACCTTGGAGATCTCGTTGACCATGCCGCCGCCCACGCGCCACTTGAGGCCCTGCAGGTCCTCCAGCTTCGTCACCGGCTTCTTGGTGTTGAACACGATGCCGGGGCCGTGGGTGAAGAAGGCCAGCACCTTCACGCCCTCGTGCTCCTTGAGGAACTCGGGGTGCTTCATCGCGACCTTGTTGAAGGCCGCCGAGATGCTTTCGGCGGAATCGCCCAGGAAGGGGAACTCGGCCATCTGCGTGAACACGAAGCGGCCCGGCGTGTAGCCGTGCACGGTGAACGACACGTCGGCCAGGCCGTTCTTCACCGCGTCGAAGGTGCCCTGCGGCGCCGCCACGGCACGCGGCAGCTGGTTGCACTTGATCTTGCCCTTGGCGTTCTTCTCCACCAGTTCGCACCACTCCTTCTGCGCGAGCGTCAGCGCATGCGTGGGCGGAACCCAGCTGGAGGTGGTGAGGACCGTCTGCGCGCCGGCGGGAGCGGCGAACGCGGCCGCGGCGGCGAGGGAAAGCAGGAAGCGTTTCATGACCAACGAACTCCTTTTTTCAAGTGCGGACGAATGTAAGACGCGGGTGCGAGCGCACCGGTCCTGACTTACCCGCATGGCTGTGCAGGCGAATGTCCGGGGCGGGACATTCGAGCAGGGCTTCTCCACCAACGACGCCGCGTTGCCCCCTATAATCCAAAAACGAACGGTCGTTCTTTTTTGTTTCGAATCGCCGTTTCCGGGGAAGCGGGCCCGCCGCGCCGCATAGAATTTCCGGTTTACGTACACGTCAATTCGACAACTCCAGGAGTGCCCTGAAATGAAGGTCCTTGTCCCGGTGAAGCGGGTGGTGGACTACAACGTGAAGGTCCGCGTCAAGTCGGACAACACGGGTGTGGACATCGCGAACGTCAAGATGAGCATGAACCCCTTCGACGAGATCGCGGTGGAAGAGGCCGTGCGCCTGAAGGAAAAAGGCATCGTCACGGAAGTGATCGCCGTGTCCTGCGGCGTCCAGCAATGCCAGGAGACGCTGCGCACGGCGATGGCGATCGGCGCCGACCGCGCCATCCTGGTCCAGACCGACGAGGAACTGCAGCCGCTGGCCGTGGCCAAGCTGCTCAAGGCGCTGGTCGACAAGGAGCAGCCGGGCCTGGTGATCCTGGGCAAGCAGGCGATCGACGACGACTGCAACCAGACCGGCCAGATGCTGGCGGCCCTGGCCGACCTGCCGCAGGCCACCTTCGCTTCCAAGGTGGAAGTGGCCGACGGCAAGGCGAAGGTGACGCGTGAAGTCGACGGCGGCCTGGAGACGATCTCCATTTCGCTGCCGGCGGTGGTCACCACCGACCTGCGCCTGAACGAGCCGCGCTACGTGACGCTGCCCAACATCATGAAGGCGAAGAAGAAGCAGCTCGACACGGTGAAGCCGGAGGACCTGGGCGTGGACGTCAAGCCGCGCCTGAAGACGCTGAAGGTCACCGAGCCGCCCAAGCGCGGCGCCGGCGTGAAGGTGCCCGACGTCGCGACGCTCGTGCAGAAACTCAAGACTGAAGCCAAGGTGATCTGATGCCCGCTCTCGTCATCGCAGAACACGACAACAAGTCCATCAAGCCCGCCACGCTGAACACCGTCACGGCCGCTGCCGCCTGCGGCGCGGGCGACGTGCACGTGCTGGTCGCCGGCGCCAACGCTGGCGACGCCGCCAAGGCCGCGTCCCAGGTCGCCGGCGTGGCCAAGGTGATCCACGCCGACGGCGCGCAGTTCGAACACGGCCTCGCCGAGAACATGGCCGCGCAGGTGCTGGCCATCGCCGGCAGCTACTCGCACATCCTGTTCCCCGCCACCGCCAGCGGCAAGAACGTCGCCCCGCGCGTCGCGGCCAAGCTGGACGTCGCGCAGATCTCCGACATCACCAAGGTCGACAGCCCCGACACCTTCGAGCGCCCGATCTACGCCGGCAACGCGATCGCCATCGTGCAGAGCGTCGACAAGGTCAAGGTGATCACGGTGCGCACGACGGCTTTCGATCCGGCAGCGAACTCCGGTGGTTCCGCCGCGGTGGAGAGCGCTACTTCCGTCGGCGACAGCGGCAAGAGCAGCTTCGTCGGCCAGGAGATCGCGCAGAGCGACCGTCCCGAGCTCACCGCCGCCAAGATCATCGTCTCGGGCGGCCGCGCGATGGGCTCCAGCGAGAAGTTCCACGAAGTGCTGGAGCCGCTCGCCGACAAGCTCGGCGCCGCCATCGGCGCTTCGCGCGCCGCGGTGGACGCGGGCTACGCGCCCAACGACCTGCAGGTCGGCCAGACCGGCAAGATCGTCGCCCCGCAGCTGTACATCGCCTGCGGCATCTCCGGCGCGATCCAGCACCTGGCCGGCATGAAGGACTCCAAGGTGATCGTGGCGATCAACAAGGATCCGGAAGCGCCGATCTTCAGCGTGGCGGACTACGGCCTGGAAGCGGATCTGTTCCAGGCGGTGCCGGAGCTGATCAAGGCGCTGTAAGGCGTTTGGCGTCGGGCGTTCAGCGTTGAGCGTGAACGTCCGGCGCGGCATTCCACGCTCAACGCTCAACCCTCAACGGTGAACCCACCATGAGCTACACCGCCCCCGTCAAGGACATGCTCTTCGACATCGAGCATCTCGCTCGCATCGAGGAGATCGCGAAGATGCCCGGCTTCGGGGAGGCCGGCCTGGAAACCGCGCAGGCGGTGCTCGGGGAATGCGCGAAGTTCAACGAGGGCGTGGTCGCCCCGCTGAACGCCGACGGCGACCGCAACCCTTCCAGCTGGAAGGACGGCCAGGTCGCCACCACGCCCGGCTTCAAGGACGCCTACCGGCAGTACGCGGAAGGCGGCTGGCAGGGCCTGCAGCATCCCGCCGACTTCGGCGGCCAGGGCCTGCCCAAGACCATCGGCGCCGCCTGCGGCGAGATGCTCAATTCCGCGAACCTGAGTTTCGCGCTCTGCCCGCTGCTCACCGACGGCGCGATCGAGGCGCTGCTCACCGCGGGCTCGGACCAGCTCAAGGCCGTGTACCTGGAAAAACTGGTGACCGGCGAGTGGACCGGCACCATGAACCTCACCGAGCCGCAGGCGGGCAGCGACCTCGCGCTGGTGCGCTCGCGCGCCGAGCCGCAGCCCGACGGCAGCTACAAGGTCTTCGGTACCAAGATCTTCATCACCTACGGCGAGCACGACATGGCGGACAACATCGTCCACCTGGTGCTGGCCCGCATCCCCGGCGCGCCGGAAGGCGTCAAGGGCATCAGCCTGTTCGTCGTGCCCAAGTTCCTGGTGAATGCCGACGGCTCGCAGGGCCAGCGCAACGACGTGCATTGCGTGAGCATCGAGCACAAGCTCGGGATCAAGGCCTCGCCGACCGCCGTGCTGCAGGACGGAGACGGCGGCGGCGCCGCCGGCTTCATCGTCGGCGAGGAGAACCGCGGCCTCGAGTACATGTTCATCATGATGAACGCCGCCCGCTATGCGGTGGGCGTGCAGGGCATCGCGGTGGCGGAGCGTGCCTACCAGCAGGCGGTGGCGTACGCCAAGGAGCGGGTGCAGTCGCGTCCGGTCGACGGCTCGGTGAGCGGGCCCGCGACCATCGTCCACCACCCGGACGTGCGCCGCATGCTGATGACGATGCGCGCGTACACCGAAGGTTGCCGCGCGATGGCGACCGTGGCCGCCGCCGCCTACGACGCCGCGCACCACCATCCGGATGCGGAAGTGCGCCGGCAGAACCAGGCTTTCTACGAGTTCCTGGTGCCGCTGGTGAAGGGCTACAGCACCGAAATGAGCCTGGAGGTCACGTCGCTGGGCGTGCAGGTGCACGGCGGCATGGGCTTCATCGAGGAGACCGGCGCCGCGCAGTACTACCGCGACGCCAGGATCCTCACCATCTACGAAGGCACGACGGCGATCCAGGCCAACGACCTCGTGGGCCGCAAGACGGCCCGCGACGGCGGCCGCACGGCGCAGGCGATCGCCGCGCAGATCGAGAAGACCGAGGGCGAGCTGGCCAGGCGCGACAGCGCCGACGCGCGCGCGGTGGCCAGGCGCCTCGCGGCGGCGCGGCAGGCTTTTCTCGACGTGGTCGGCTTCGTGGTGCAGCAGGGCAAGGCTTCGCCCAACGCGGTGTTCGCCGGCTCGGTGCCTTACCTGATGCTGGCCGGCAACCTGATGGCGGGCTGGCAGATGGCGCGTGCGCTGCTGGTCGCCGAGGACCTGTTGCGCAAGGGACAGGACGCGGCGTTCATGCGCGCGAAGATCGCCACCGCGCGGTTCTACGCCGACCACCTCCTGGCCAAGGCGCCGGGGCTGCGCGACAGCATCGTCGAGGGCGCGGACAGCGTCACGGCGCTGCCTCTCGAAGCGTTTTGAATTTGCGTCGGGGTTCGGGCTTCGCCGCTCACCCCGACCTACCAGGCCTTAGCATTTCGTAGGGCGGGGTGAGCCCGCAGGCGAACCCCGCCGACAGGAGATCCGATGTCCAAACTGCCGCCCGTCCTGCGCAACCTCCCGCTGCCGGTGATCGCCTCGCCGATGTTCATCGTCAGCAACCCGAAGATGGTGATCGAGCAGTGCAAGGCGGGCGTCGTCGGTTCCATGCCGGCGCTCAATGCGCGGCCCGCCTCGCAGCTGGACGAATGGCTGCACGAGATCGAGGAAACGCTGGCGGCCTGGAACCGCGCGCAGCCCGAGCGGCCGGCGGCGCCGTACGCGATCAACCAGATCGTGCACAAGAGCAACGACCGGCTGGAGCACGACATGGAAGTGGTCGTGAAGCGCAAGGTGCCGATCGTGATCACCTCGCTCGGCGCGCGGCAGGACGTCAACGAGGCGATCCACTCGTACGGCGGCGTCGTGCTGCACGACATCATCAACAACACCTTCGCGCGCAAGGCGATCGAGAAGGGCGCCGACGGCCTGATTGCGGTGGCGGCCGGCGCCGGCGGCCACGCGGGCGTCAAGAGCCCGTTCGCGCTGGTGCAGGAGATCCGCGAGTGGTTCGACGGCCCCATCGCGCTGTCCGGCGCGATCGCCAACGGCGGCGCGATCCTCGCCGCGCAGGCGCTGGGCGCGGACTTCGCGTACATCGGCTCCGCCTTCATCGCCACCCACGAAGCGCGCGCCAGCGAGGATTACAAGCGGGCGATCGTGGAGGGCTCGTCCGACGACATCGTCTATTCGAGCCTCTTCACCGGCGTGCACGGCAACTACCTCAAGGCCAGCATCCGCAACTCCGGCCTCGATCCGGACAACCTGCCGGAGAGCGATCCCAGCAAGATGAGCTTCGGCGGCGGCGAAGGCAGCAAGAAAGCCTGGAAGGACATCTGGGGCTCGGGCCAGGGCATCTCCGCGGTGAAGGAGGTGACGCACGTCGCCGACTTCGTCGCGCGGCTGCAGCAGGAGTACGCGCAGGCGCGCGCCCGGCTGGGGATGCCGGTGCTGGCAGCCGCCTGACTTCCGTCATCCCCGCGCAGGCGGCCTCTTCGTCATCCCCGCGCAGGCGGGGATCCAGGGCTTCCTGTATTGAAGCGGCTGCGCCGCTTTTTTTCCGCTTTTTTGCATCGCGCCGGCTGCCAGCCCCCGCGCGGGCGGGGCCGGGGTCGCGCTGGCATGGCGTCCTTCGCGCCTTTCGGCGCTTCGGCAAACCTGCGAGGACCGGGCAGGCGGCCCCCGCGACCGAACTCGCTGCGTGTTTGCCCGCGCGCGGTCAAACACTCCGCTCAGACACCGGTGTCGCGAGCCAGAAACGTACGCGCGGCTCGATACGCTTCGCTCTC
>NZ_DASVNN010000083.1:0-9834 GCF_036383835.1 Ramlibacter sp. | reverse complement strand
CTTTTCGGCCACCAGCACGGCGGCGCTCGAGATGAAGCCGTCGACCACGATGATGCGCCGCTCGTGCGCGGCTTGCAGCGCGGCACCCGCCAGCGTCGCGATCTCGAAGCCGCCGAAGGCCGCCAGCGCCGCGAGCGGCGTCGTCGCATCGGCGTGCCGTTGCAGCACCCGCGCCAGCACCGCGCGCTTGTGCGCGATGCCGGCGGCGTCGAGCCCGGTGCCCGCGCCCACGCAGTCGTCCAGCGGCTGCCCGGTGAGGCGCGCGAGCAGCAGCGCCGCCGCCGAGGTATTGCCGATGCCCATCTCGCCCAGCAGCACCACGTTGCCCGGGAGGCCGGCGACGATCTCGCGGCCGTTGGCGATCGCCTGCTCGCATTGCGCCGGCGTCATCGCCGGCCCCAGCGAGCTGTCGGCGGTGCCGGGGCCCAGCTTGCGCAGCAGCAGGCCGGGACGCGGCGCGAAGTCGTGGCGCACGCCGCAATCCACCACCGTCAGCGCGAGCCCCTGCTGGCGCGCCAGCACGCTCACCGCGGCGCCGCCGGCCAGGAAGTTCTCCACCATCTGCCAGGTCACGTCGCTCGGGTAGGCGGACACGCCCTGTGCCGCCAGCCCGTGGTCGCCGGCGCACACCAGCACCTGCGGTTCGCGCAGCCGCGGCGCGTCGCTGCCGAGAACGAGTCCGATGCGCAACGCCAGCGCCTCCAGCTGGCCGAGCGAGCCGACCGGCTTGGTCTTGCGGTCCAGCGCGTGCTGCAGCCGCGCGGCGAGCGCGGGATCTTCGATGTCTTCGAGCGGTTCCAGGTACATGTCAGGGGCGTGCGATGAGGCCGTGCAGGACACCGGCCTCGAAGTGTTGATCGATGAAATCCGCGAGGCCGTCGAACACCGAATCGAGCGTCGCGGCCGCGGCGCCGAACAGCGCGTGCAGCACGGCCGGGTCCTCGAACAGGCCATGCAGGTAGACGCCCAGCACGTTGCCGGCGTCGTTCTGCCAGCCCAGGCCGCCGGGCAGCGCGATGCGCGCGGCCGGCATGGCCGGATGCTGCGCGGTCTGCCCATGGTGGATCTCGTAGCCGGACGCCGACACGCCGGACAACCCCGCCCACGGTCCCGCGAGCGTACCGAAGCGCACCTGCGTGCGGCGCAGTGTCTTGGCCGGCTCGAACTGCGTGACCAGCGGCAGCAGGCCGAGGCCCGGCCCGTTGCCGTCGATGCCGTGCACGTCGATCAGCGCTTCGCCCAGCATCTGCAGCCCGCCGCACACGCCGAGCACGGCGCCGCCCGCGGCCGCATGCGCGGCGATGGCGCGGTCCAGGCCCTGCGCGCGCAGCCACGCGAGGTCGCTGCTGGTGTGCTTGGAACCGGGCAGCACGATCCAGTCGGCGCCGGCCAGTTCCGCCGGCGTGCGCGCCCACAGCAGGCACACGCCCGCGAGGTTGGCGAGCGGCTGGAACTCGTCGAGGTTGCTGATGCGCGGAGTGGCGATGACGGCGATCGTGCGCTGCGCCCCTCCGGGAGTGGCTGCGCGCGGCTGGAACCAGCCGTCTTCCTCCGGCAGCCCGTGGCCCCACCACATCGGCAGGGTCGCGACGGTGGGCACGTTGGTCAGCGCCTGCAGCTGCTGCGGCGCGGGGGCCAGCAGCGTGGCGTCGCCGCGGAACTTGTTGAGGATGAAGCCGCGGATGCGCGCACGGTCTTCCTCCTCGAGCAGCGCCCAGGTCCCGTACAGGTGGGCGAAAGCGCCGCCGCGGTCGATGTCGCTCACCAGCAGGCAGGCGGCGTCGGCATGGCGCGCGACGCGCAGGTTGGCGATGTCGCTGTCCATCAGGTTGATCTCCGCGGGCGAACCGGCGCCTTCGATCACGACGACATCGTTCTCCGCGCGCAGTTCGTCGAGCGCGTGGGCGATGCGCGGCCAGACGCTGGCGCTGCGGCCCCGCCACGGCTGGCGGCTCAAGGCCTCGTCGACCTGCCCGAACAGCACCACCTGGCTGTGCGTGTCGCGCTCGGGCTTGAGCAGCAGCGGGTTCATCCGCACCTCGGGCTCGGCGCGTGCGGCCAGGGCCTGGAAGTACTGCGCGCTGCCGATCTCGCCGCCCGCCACCACGCGCGCGTTGTTGCTCATGTTCTGCGCCTTGAACGGCGCGACCCTCAGCCCCTGGCGCGCGTACCAGCGGCACAACGCGGTGGCGAGCCAGCTCTTGCCGGCACCGCTGCTGGTGCCCAGCACCATCACGCAGCGCGCGGGCGATCCTTGCTTCGTCATGCGCGTTCGCTCCCCGGCAGCGCGACCCAGCGGCCGTCCAGCGCGTGCACCTGCAGCCGGCCGTCGAACACCCGCGACAGCGCCGCATGGGTGGCGGCATCGGCGCAGGCGCCCTGGTGCGTCACCCGGCCCGCGGCCATCACCACCATCTCGTCGGCCTGCAGCGCGAAGGAGATCTCGTGCAGCACGCTCACGACCGTGCGGCCCGCGGCGACCTGCGCGCGCGCCAGCGCCAGCCAGTCGGCCTGGTGGGGCGGATCGAGGTTGGCGAGCGGCTCGTCCATCAGCAGCACGTCGGCCTCCACCGCCAGCGCGCGGGCCAGCAGCACGCGCTGCCGCTCGCCGCCGGAGAGGCGCCCCAGCAGGCGCTCGCGCCAGTCCCAGGCCTGGGTCGCGCGCAGCGCCCGCTCCACCGCCGCGTGGTCCGCCGCGGCGGGCGGCGCCAGCCAGGGCTGGTGCGGCAGCCGCCCCAGCATCGCGACGTCGTACACCGTGAGGTCGTCGGCGCCGCCCTCGTTCTGGCCCATCCAGCACAGGCGGCGTGCGCGTTCGCGCGGCGCCAGGCGCTGCAGGGAACGATCGTGCAACAGCACCTCGCCCTCGTGCGGCAGCAGGCCGGCGAGCACGCGCAGCAGGGTCGACTTGCCGGCGCCGTTGGGCCCGACGATGCTGGTCCAGCGGCCGGCGGGCAGCTGCAGGCCGACGCCGTGCAGCACCTCCTTGCGCTGGGCGCCGCGACCGAGCGCGGCACGCACATCCCGAGCCTCCAATGCGCTCATGCGAAGCCGCTCCCGCGGTTGCCGCGCCGGTGCATCAGCCACAGCAGGTAGCTGCCGCCCAGGACGGCGGTGAGCACGCCCACCGGCAGTTCCTGCGGCGCCACCAGCCACCGCGCCAGCACGTCGGCGGCCATCAGCAGCAACCCGCCCATGAGCGCGGCCAGCAACACGAGGCGGCCGTGCGGCGCCGGCGCGATCGAGCGCACGAGATGCGGCGACGCCAGGCCGACGAAGGCGATCAAGCCGGTCTGGGCGACGGCCGCACCGGTGGCCAGCGCGAGCACCGCGACCAGCGCGGCACGCAGCGCCCCGAGCGGCACGCCGAGGCTGGCAGCGGTGGCCTCGCCGAGCGCCAGGCCATCGAGCATGCGGCCCAGCGCGCCCGCGAGCAGGGCCAGCGGCAGCAGCAGGCCCAGCATCAACCCGCAGGCGCCCCAGCCGACGAAGCCGGTGCTCCCCAGCATGAAGGCCTGCATGGCCTGCAGCGTCTCGGGCGCGGCGATGCTCACGAGGTCGCGTGCCGCGCCGAGCACCACGCCGACGATCACGCCGGCCAGCAGCAAGCGCAGCGTGTGCAGCACGCCATTGGCCAGCAGCAGCGTGAGCAGCACGCCCAGCACGGCGCCGATGAACGCCGCGCCGGTGAGGCCCAGGCGCACCAGCCACTCGGTGGCGAGCGGCGACACGCCGAACAGCGCCAGCGCCGCGGCGACGCCCAGCGCCGCGCCGGATGCCGAGCCGAGCAGGTAGGGATCGGCCAGCGGATTGCGGAACAGGCCCTGCGCCACGGCCCCCGCCAGCCCCAGCAGCGCGCCCGCGCTCCATGCGCCCAGCGTTCGCGGCAGGCGGATGTCGCGCAGGATCTGCCACGCGACCGGATCGTTGCGGGCGGCCAGCACGCTGTCGAAGCCGGTGCTGCCCACGCCCACCCCGAGCAACAGCAGGCCCGCCGCCGCCGCCAGCAACGCGAAACCCAGGGCGAAGCCGCGGCGGTCGCTCACCGGCGCCCCTTGGCCGCGATGCAGCGCGCGAGCAGGCGCGCTGCCTCCGCCATGCGCGGGCCGGGCCGGACCAGCACGTCGGCCTCGTCCGGGGTGAACAAGCAGACGCGGTCCTCGCGCAGCGCCCGCAACCCGGCCCAGCCGGGACGCTGCCGCAGGTCGAGCGCATCGCGCTCGCCGATCATGATCAGGTCGGGATCGGCCCGCACCACGAATTCGGGATTCAGCAGCGGGAACGGGCCGAGCTCCCGCGGCACGACGTTGCGCGCGCCGAGCCGCTGCAGCAGCTCGCCGATGAACGACGTGGGGCCGGCCGCATACGGCCCGTGCCCGACCTCGAAGTACACGCGCGTGCGCCGCACCGCGGGCGGCAGCGATTGCGCGGCCGCCGCCACCCCGGCATCGATGGCGCGCCAGATGCGCAGCGGGTCCGGCACTTCCAGCAGCTGGCCGATCACGCCGAACACGCGGCGGGCATCGGCGGAGGTCTGCGGCTCCAGCGCCAGCACCTTGAGGCCGAGAGACTCCAGCCGCTCGGCGCCGCGCGCCGAACGCGCGATCAGCACGACGTCCGGCTTCAGCGCCACGATCGCCTCGATGCTGGGATCGATGCCGCCCCCCACCCGCGGAAGCGCGCGCACGGCCGCCGGGAAGTTGGAATAGCGGTCCACCCCCACCAGGCGCCCACACTCGCCCAGCTCGCACACCGTCTCGGTGAGGGACGGCAGCAGGCTCACGATGCGTTGCGGCGGCCGCGGCAGCGTGAGCGTCACGCCGCGGTCGTCGGTGACCTGCAATGCCGCGGCCGGCAGCGCGCAGCACAGGAGAAACAGGCAGGCGAGAAACTTGCGGATCAAGGCACGTCCTTCAGCGTGAGCGGCAGGCCCGCGGCCATCAGCGTGACGCGCTCGCAGGCCAGCGCGGCCTGCTGGTTGAGGCGGCCCAGCGCATCGACGAAGGCCCGCGTCTCGGCGCCCAGCGGCACCACGCCCAGCCCGATCTCGTTGCTGACCAGCACCAGCGGGCCGGCGGCCGCCGCGATCGCAGCCGCGATGGCGGCGTCGGCCGCCTGTTGCGCGAGGGCCCGCGGCACTTGCGCCGGCGGCAATCCCGCGACCGGCAGCAGTCGCGCGGTGAGCCACAGGGTGAGGCAGTCGACGACGATCAGCGTGTCGCGCTCGCTGTGGGCGCCGATGGCGCGCGCCAGCTCGTGGGTCTCCTCCACCGTTTCCATGCCCGGCACGCGCTGCGCGCGATCCTGCCGGTGGCGCGCGATGCGTTCGCGCATCTCGTCGTCGCCGGCCTGCGCGGTGGCGATGTAGACGGCGCGGTGGGCCGGCGACTGCGCCAGCCAGGCCGCGGCCAGGGCCTCGGCGCGGCGCGTCTTGCCGCTCTTCTGGCCGCCCAGGACCAGCTCGCTGCGGGCCACGCGCAATTCAGCCATGGCGCGCGCTCCACTGCAGCACGATGCGGTGCAGTTGCTCGACGCCGTCGGTGAGCGCCGCGGGCCCGGGCTGCAGGATGTCGGCCGACTTGACCTCGAACAGCTGGCCGTCGCGCACCGCGTTCACCGCGTCCCAGCCGGGGCGCGATGCGACCTTCTCCGCGCGGAACTTCTTGCCGCACCAGGAGCCGATCACGATGTCGGGATTGCGACGCACGATCTCGGCGCCGTCGGCAACGATGCGGTCCTTGCCCAGCGGCTGCAGCGCGAGTTGCGGGAACACGTCGTCGCCGCCGGCGATGCCCACCAGCTCGGATACCCAGCGGATCGCGCTGATGTGCGGCTCGTCCCATTCCTCGAAGAACACGCGCGGACGGCGCGGCAGCGCGCGTCCCACGGCCTCGATCTCCTGCAGCCGCGCGCGCATTCCTTCCAGCCGCCGCAGGCCGTCGTCGGCGCGGCCGACGATGGCCGCCACCTGGTACAGCATGGAGAAGACCTCCTCCACGCTGCGTTGATTGAAGATGGTGACCTGCACGCCCCGCTTCACCAGCGCGCTGGCGATGTCGGCCTGCAGGTCGGAAAAGCCGAACACGCAGTCCGGCCGCAGTTCCAGGATCCTGTCGATCTTCGCCGACAGGAAGGCGCTCACCTTCGGCTTCTCCTCGCGCGCGCGGCGCGGCCGCACGGTGTAGCCGGAGATGCCGACGATGCGCGCCTCCTCGCCCAGCAGGTACAGCCACTCCGTCGCCTCCTCGGTGAGGCAGACGATGCGGCGCGGGCCGCGTGGAATGGCTGCGACCGTCATGGCGTGCTCAGAAGCGCACCCGCAGCGAAGCCGTGACCTGCCGGCCCGCTTCCGGATAGATCGAGGTCGTCTGGCCGTTCATGCAATCGAAGGCCTGCGTGTAGTACTTGCGGTCGAACAGGTTGCTCACGCCCACGGCGAATTCCGCTTGCGGATGGAACTGCCAAGCGTAGCGCGCATCGGCCGTGGTGTACGCGGGAATCCGGCAGCGGTTGTCGAAGTCCGCGGACTGCCTGGAGACCCAGTTCACCCCGGCGCCGACGCGATGTCCCGCCACCGGCGTCCAGTCTGCCCGCACGGCCAGCGCCTGGCGCGGCACCAGCGGGACGTCCTTGCCCGAGTGGGGGCCGGAGCGGAACTTGGCGTCGCGCAGCGCGGCGTTGACGCGCAGGCCCAGCGCCGCCGTGAGCGCATGGTTCCAGTCCAGCTCCAGGCCCTGGCGGCGGGTGGGGTCGAAGTTGATGTTGGAGCCGTTGAAGCCGAATGCGCTGAACGGACCCACGCCATCGGGATCGAAGCCGATCTCGTCGGTGATGTTGCTGCGGTACAGGCGCGCCTCCAGCTTGCCGCCGGTGTAGCCCCAGCGCGCGCCCAGCTCGTAGTCGCGCGAGACCTGCGGCCGCAGGGGGACGTCCGGATTGGTGAAGCTGAATTCGTCGACGTTGGCCAGACGGAAACTGCGGCCCATGCGCGCGTAGCCGGTCCAGCCCGCGCCCAGGGGCTGGCTGATGCCCAGCTCCCAGGCATTCTGGCGGGCAGCGAGCTTCGTCGTGCCGTCGGCGGAAGCGATGTCCTTGTCGAAGCGTTCGGTGCGCACGCCAGCCGAGATGCGCGTGCCGGCGGCCAGCGTGACGTCGTCCTTGACGTAGAAGCCCCGCGAGCGCTGCGTGGCTTCGGAACCGAAGGCGCCCAGGATGTCCCGCTTCCACTCGTTCACGTCGACGCCCAGCACCAGCGCATTCTTCGCCGAGCCGATGCCCGACTCGTGGCGGGCGCGCAAGCCGTAGCTGGTCGCATCCACGTCGTAATCGAAGGGGGCACCGAAGTTGATGCTGCGCAGCTTCTTCTCGCGCTGCGCCGCGTCGAAGCCCAGTTGCCAGTTGCCCACGTCGGCCTGGGCGAACACGCCGACCCGCTCGTTGCGCACCATGGCGCGGTCGTTGTCGAAGGGCGGCACGGACTGGCGCGGGTTGGCCGCGTACTGCGCCGCGCTGAGCGGGCCCGCCAGCTGCGCATCGAGCTTGTCCTCGGCGACGCGGGCACCGAGCCGCAGCCAGCCGTTGGACCACTGGCCGGTGGCGGAGCCGGCCTGCAGGCGGGACATCTGGTTCTCGCGGTGGCCATCGGTCTCGCGGTTCTGCGCGTGCGCGTCGAGCGAAAAACCGCCCGCCGTGCTCACGCGCGCGTTGGCGCGCAGGTCGCTCAGGCCGTGCGAGCCGGCCGCACCGT
Organism: Ramlibacter sp.; assembly: GCF_036383835.1. Lineage (GTDB taxonomy): Bacteria > Pseudomonadota > Gammaproteobacteria > Burkholderiales > Burkholderiaceae_C > Ramlibacter. The sequence continues at coordinate 2,087 of NZ_DASVNN010000083.1, read as the reverse complement.
AGATGGAGCCGCCGCTGCCCTGCTCGCGCCCGGAGCCCGCCTTGGTCGTGATGACGATCACGCCGCCGGTGGCGCCTTCGCCGTACAGCACGGCACCGCTGCCGCGCAGCACCTCGATGCGCTCCACCGATTCGATCGGGATGCCGGACAGGCGGGTGCCCGCGAGGTCGGCCTCGTTGAGGCGCATGCCGTCGAGGATCACGACCTGGTTGTTGTCGGCGGTGGTGCCGAAGCCGCGCAGGTCCAGCGTGTAGTCGTCGGTGCCCAGCAGGTCCTGCCGGCCCGGCACGCCGAGCAGGCGGATGATGGCCTCGTTGACGGTGGCGGCGCCGCTCGCCTGGATCCGGTCGGCGGTGACGACGCTCACGCCGAGCGGCAGCGTCTCGGCGGATTCGGGAAAGCGCGTGGCGAGCACGTGCGTTTCGCGCAGCACGGGCTGCGCCTGCAGGGCGGTGGAACACAGGGTGGCGACGGCGGCCGCGACGAGGCAGGCACGCGCGCGCAGGGGATGCACGGTCGTTTTCATGGGATGCAAGAGACGAATTGCCCACGCCGGCTTCCCCGCCGGCGCATTGGGCGATCACGGCGGCGCGCGCCTTCGGCGCACGCCGCCACCTCGTTGGCCGGTATCCGGGCTGGCGGAAGAAATGTCCATCGCCTTCCCAGGCCGGCCCTTGCAGGCGCGCCCAGTGGCTTCATGTGATGGACATTGGCACGCGGCATGTTTCGCGCCGCGCGCCTCCGCTTACCGTTGCGGGGGCAGCGCAGGTTGGCCCTTGTGCGCTTCGGCACGCAGGCTCCCTGCTTCCCGTTGAACTGCGGCATGCGAACCACACCGCGAGCACCAACGCCTTGATTCTAAAGCGGTTCCATTCACATATCCCTACAATTGCCCCCATGGCCAGTGGCTCCTCCATCGACCCCCTCGTCGAACGCGTCGAGCGCCTGCTCGTTCGCTACGAGGAGCTGCAGCGCACCAACACGCTGCTCGCCGAACAGGTGGAGCTGCTCACGCAGGAACGCGACTCGCTGAAGTCGCGCCTGCACGCGGCCCGCGCGCGCGTCGACGCGCTGCTGGAACGCCTGCCCGACCTCAACACGCCCGCATGAAGCAGCTCGAAGTGCAGATCATGGGCCAGAGCTACCTGCTCGGGTGCCCCGAAGGCGGCGAGCAGCGGCTGCTCGAAGCGGTGGAGAAGGTCGACACCGCCATGTGCAAGATCCGCGACGCCGGCAAGGTGAAGGCCCGCGACCGCATCGCGGTGCTGGCCGCGCTCAACCTCGCCTTCGACGCGAGCGACCGCGCCGTGGCGCAGGCCATGCAGGCCGCGAGCCTCGCGCATGGCGACCGCACGCTGGCCGGCGCGCGCGGCCATGCCGACGACGTGCGCATCGCGCAGCTGGTCGTGCGCCTGGACCAGGCGCTCGGCGACGACGGCCGACTGCTCTGAACGGTGCCGCGCGCCCGCGCGCGTGATGCATGACACGGTTCAGCTTGCAACCGGAATGTCAAGCCCGCAATTCTTTCCATGTCTTCACACGGGCGCTTGCCCCGTCGCGCGATTTGCGACCTAGAATGATCCCGTCTGCAGTGCGTATCGGGCTTTATATTTCCTTGAACCAATGCTCATTGAGCAAGGGCTTGGAACATCGCCCGGCGAGCGTGAACATCTCGCGTCAGATGATCCCAACGCCGAAGCTGACCTCGCCCACCTGAACCTCGGTTCAGGATGCGGTCCGGTACCCTTGCAGACACCTCTCTCTCGCCCGAGAACGCCTTCGCGGTTTTCTCGGGCGAACTTTTTTGCGGTGTCATCCCCGCGCAGGCGGGGACCCAGAGCTTTTTGTCTTTGAAGCGGCTGCGCCGCTTCCCGGTAACCACCATGACGGCCCGCGGGAAACGGTGGGCAAGCGAGCTTGCCCACCCTACGCCACAACGCCAGGCCCCATGGCGGCGGAGATGGCAAAGACTCAATGCGCCACCACCCTCCCCTGCTGCCAGCCCCCGTGCGGGCGGGGCCGGGGTCGCGCATGAAGGCATGGCGCCTGCGAGGACCGGGCAGGCGGACCAGCGCGGCTACGAGAGC
>NZ_DASVNN010000082.1:0-3836 GCF_036383835.1 Ramlibacter sp. | reverse complement strand
AAACGTACGCACGGCTCGATACGCCCTACGGGCTCTCGTAGCCGTGCTGCGGCGCCGGGATCCGACTTTCAGGCGCTCGCCCCTTGATGCGGGCCCACACCGCGCACCGCCTGCCGCGACGGTCAGAGCTCTGCTTGATCGAGCAAGTCATGATCGCTGTAGGGTGGGCAAGCTTTGCTTGCCCACCATGACGGCGCACGGGAAACGGTGGGCAAGCGAGCTTGCCCACCCTACGGCCCTGGTCATGGCCATGGCGGTGGCGACAGCAACGGATCCATGCGCCACCGCCCTGCCCTGCTGCCGGCCCCCGTGCGGGCGGGGCCGGGGTCGCGCATCAAGGCATGGCGCCTGCGAGGACCGGGCAGGCGGCCCAGCGCGGCTACGAGAGCCCGTAGGGCGTATCGAGCCGCGCGTACGTTTCTGACTCGCGACACCGGTGTTTGAGCGGAGTGTTTGACCGCGCGCGGGCAAATACGCAGCGAGTTCGGTCGCGGGGGCCGCCTGCCCGGGCCTCGCAGGTTTGCCGAGCGCCGCAGGCGCGAAGGACGCCATGCCAGCGCGACCCCGGCCCCGCCCGCGCGGGGGCTGGCAGCCGGCGCGATGCGACAAAGCGGAAAAAAAGTGGCGCGACAGCGCCGCTTCAAAAAAGCTCTGGGTCCCCGCCTACGCGGGGATGACAAGGATTGCCGCGGGGATGACAAGGATTGTCGCGAGGATGACGGAGGGACGCTAAGCAGGCAGCAGCGCCAGCACCGCCTCCGCCGTCCGCTTCGCCGCCCCGCGATGCGCGGCCGCGAAACGCTCGCTGGCTCCGGATGCCCGAAGACGCGCTTCCGCATCGCGCGCGAGCGCGACCGCTTCCGCCACGCCCTCTTCCATGCTCCCGACCCGACGCGCCGCTCCCGCCGCGAGCGCCAGTTCGGCCGCCTCGCTGAAGTTGAAGGTATGCGGCCCCATGACGATCGGGCAGGCACAGGCCGCGGCCTCGATCAGGTTCTGGCCTCCGAGCTTGGCGAAGCTGCCGCCCAGCAAGGCGACGTCGGACAGGCCGTAGTACAGCGCCATCTCGCCGAGCGAGTCGCCGATCCACACGTCGGCCGGCGCCGGCGATTCGCTCCAGGTGCTGCGGCGCGCCACCGTGTGGCCGGACTGCGCCACCAGCGCCGCGACTTCGTCGAAGCGCTGCGGATGGCGCGGCACCAGCAGCCACTGCACGTCGCGGTGCTGCACGATCGCGCGCAGGAACTCGGTCTCCTCGCCTTCGCGCGAGCTGGCGAACATCACCACCGGCCGCGACGAAGTGGAGCGCCAGTCGCGGCCCTGCGCAATCTGCGCGGGGTCCGGCGCGGCGTCGTATTTCAGGTTGCCGAAGATGCCCTGGACCGTGGCGCCGGCGACCGCGAGCCGGCGGGCATCGTCCTCGCTCTGCGCCCAGACGGCACCGAGCGAACCGTAAGCGGGGCGCGACAGGCGGGCGAGGCGCCGGGCCTGCGACAGCGACTTCTCCGACAGGCGCGCGTTCGCCAGGGCCAGCGGGATGCCGCGCGCCGCGCAGGCCGCGGAAAGATTGGGCCAGACCTCGGTCTCCATCAGGACGCCGGCACCGGGGCGGAAATGCTCCAGGAAGCCACGCACCGCGCGCGGCGTGTCCCACGGCAGCCAGGCCTGCGCATCGCCCTCGCGCAGCAGGCGCTTGCCTTCGGCGCGGCCCGTCGCCGTGCCGTGCGTGAGCAGGATGCGGACGTCCGGCTTCGCCTGGCGCAGCGCGTCGATCAGGATGGCGGCGGCCCGCGTCTCGCCCAGCGACACCGCATGGACCCACAGGCGCCCCGGCTCGGTGGGGGAGTGGTAGCGCCCGAAGCGCTCGTCCACGTGTTCGAGGTAGCCGGGTTCGGCCTTGCCGCGGCGGCGGAGCTTGCGGCGCAGCAGCGGCTGCGCGCCGATCACCACCAGGGAATAGAGCGGCCGGATCATCCGCGGATTGTGACGGCCTGCCAGGCCTGCCAGACCGGCCCGACGTCGGGCGTGGGCGAGGCGTACACGCTCACCTGGCGCGCGGCACCCAGCGGGCCGGTGCGCCACGCCGTGTCGAAGTTGTAGATCTGCACGTGCGGCAAGTCCAGTGCCACCGCGATGTGGCTGAGGCCGCTGTCGACGCCGATGGCACCGGCGCAGCGGGCCATGCGATCGGTCAGTGCATCGAGGGACAGCCGTGGCCAGACCTCGGCACGCGGACCGAGTGCGGCAGCCATGCGCTCGCTGCGCTCGCGCTCCTCGTCGCTGCCGTGCGGCAATCCAATCGAATGGCCTTGCGCGATCAGGCGCCGCCCCAGGTCCAGCCAGTGCGCTTCGGGCCAGCACTTGTCGTCGCGCGAAGTGCCGTGGATCAGCACCACCGTGTCGTCGCGTGCCGCGGCGTCGGCCCGTCCCAGGCCGAAGCGCGGCGGTCCTTGCAGGACGTAGCCCAGGGCCGCTGCGCACACGGCCCGGCCCCGCTGCACCGCATGCGATGCCGGCTCCACCGGGATCGCGACGTCGGCCACCCAGCGCGTCGGCGCTTCGTAGCTGGAACCCTCGCTGCGGTTGGCCATCGCATAGCGCTTGCCACCGGGCGCGAGGAGCGCCATGTGCGCGACCAGCGCAGACTTGGTGAGCCCCTGCAGGTCGATCACGGCGTCGTAGGCGTCGCGATGGAGGTCCTGCCGGAACGCGCGCCAGGCGTGGCGTGTGTCACGGGACAACGGCGCCTTGCGCCATTTGCGCAGCTCGCAGGGGATCGCGCGGTGCACGCCCTGGCTGCGGGTCACGAGCGGCGCGAAGCCGCGCTCCACGACCCAGTCCACCTGGGCTTGCGGATGCGCGGCGAGGAGGTCCTGCACGGCGGGCAGCGTATGCACCACGTCGCCGAGCGAGGAGAGTTTGACGATGAGGACTTTCACGATTCCGTCATCCCCGCGCAGGCGGGGATCCAGGGCATCCTAACGCAGCGCGCTGCGCGCGCCTCCTGGGTCCCCGCCTGCGCGGGGATGACGGGAACTCAATGCGCCGCCTCGCCGATCTTCGCGTCCGGCTTCACGCTGCGCAGCAGCGACAGCATCTCCCCTTCGATGCGGTGCATCGCCTCCTGCGTGTGGCCCTCGAAGCGCAGCACCAGCACCGGCGTGGTGTTGGAAGCGCGCACGAGGCCGAAGCCGTCGGGCCAGTCGACCCGAACGCCGTCGATGGTGGAGACCTGCGCGCCCGGGAAGCTCGCCTTCTTCACCAGTTCGGCGACGATGCGGTGCGGCTCGCCCTCCTCGCACTTCACGTTCAGTTCCGGCGTGGAATAGCTGGTGGGCAGCGCGTCGAGCACGGCGCTCGGGTCCGGCGAGCGCGACACGATCTCCAGCAGGCGGCAGCCGGCGTAGGTGCCGTCGTCGAAGCCGTACCAGCGCTCCTTGAAGAAGATGTGGCCGCTCATCTCGCCACCGAGGGGAGCACCAACCTCGCGCATCTTCGCCTTGATCAGCGAGTGGCCGGTCTTGTACATCATCGGCTTGCCGCCGGCCGCCGCGATCGACGGGCCGAGGCGCTGCGTGCACTTCACGTCGTAGAGGATGGGCGCGCCGGGTACGCGCGACAGCACGTCCCGCGCGAACAGCATCATCTGCCGGTCCGGGTAGATGTTGTTGCCGGTGCGGGTGATGATGCCGAGGCGGTCGCCGTCGCCGTCGAAGGCGAGGCCCAGGTCGGCGCCGGTCTCCTTCAATTTTGCGATCAGGTCGCGCAGGTTCTCCGGCTTGCTCGGATCGGGGTGGTGGTTGGGGAAGTTGCCGTCCACCTCGCTGTAGATCTCG
>NZ_DASVNN010000081.1:0-2075 GCF_036383835.1 Ramlibacter sp. | reverse complement strand
CCCCCACGCCTGTCACCGCTGTCCGGCGTACGCCAGCCCCGACCCCACGCCCCCGAACAAATCCCCTTCGACGATCGCCGTCGCCGGGAAGCGCCGCTGCAGGGCCTGCTGGAAGGGCTGCAGCGCCGACGAGCCGCCCGTGAGGTAGACGGCGTCCAGCCGATCCGGCGCGACGCCCGCGCGCCGCAGGCATTCTTCCGCGCAATCCACCACCTGCTCCAGGAGTGGCGCGAGTCCTGCCGCCATGCCTTGCGCATCGACCGCAGCCTGCAGCCCGCGCTCCACCACTCCCAGGTCGATTGCGGAGCTGCCTGCATGCATCGACACCTCGATCTTCGCCCGCTCCACTTCGCTCGCCAGCAGGTGCCCGAGGCGCTGGTCCAGCACGGCCAGCAGGCGGTCGTGCAGGCGCGTGTCGCCGTAGTTCACGCGCAGCTCGCGCACGTCGCGCAGGACCCGGGGCGTGTACATGCGGTGGATCAGGTGCCAGGTGGCGAGGTCGAAGAAGGGGCCGCTCGGCACCTCGCGTCCCGCCGGCCCGACGTGCCGAAGTCCCAGCAGCGGCATCACCTGCTGCAGGTTCAGCTGGCGGTCGTAGTCGGTGCCCCCGATGTGCACGCCGGTGGTCGCGAGGATGTCGCTGCCGCGGTCGCGCGCCGCGATCCGGTCCGGTCCGAGCCGCACCACCGTGAAGTCGGAAGTGCCGCCGCCGATGTCGACGATCAGTACCAGCGATTCGCGCGCGAGGCGGCGTTCGTAGTCCAGCGCCGCGGCGATCGGCTCCAGCTCGAAGCTCACGTCGGTGAAGCCGGCGGCCGCCGCGGCTTCGGCCAGCACGGCCTGCGCGCGCCGGTCGCGGTCGGCCTCGTCGTCGACGAAGTGCACCGGGCGGCCGATGACCGCGCGCCGCGGTTCATGCCCCAGGTGACGGGCCGCGCGCTGGCGCAGCTCCGAGAGGAAGAGGGCGATGATCGCCTTGAAGCTCAGGCTGCCGCTGCCGACCGCGGTTTCCTCCTCCACCAGGCTGCTGCCCAGGAGGCTTTTCAGCGAGCGCATCAGCCGGCCTTCGACGCCGGCGAGATACAGGCCGATCGCGTCACGGCCGAAGTGGGTGCCGTGATCCTCGATGTTGAAGAACACCGCCGTCGGCAGGGCCGTGGCGGTGCCTTCCAGCGGCACCAGCAACGCCCGGCCGTCTTCGGCCAGGTAGGACACCGCGGAGTTCGAGGTGCCGAAATCGATGCCGAGGGCGGGCTCGCTGCGGCGCGAGCGCGCCATCAGCTCTCCCGCCGCAGGGCGGGGAACAGGATGATGTCGCGGATGCTGGCGCTGTCCGTCAGCAGCATCATCAGCCGGTCGATGCCGATGCCGCAGCCGCCTGCCGGCGGCATGCCGTATTCCAGCGCGCGGACGAAGTCGTGGTCGTAGAACATCGCCTCGTCGTCGCCGGCGTCCTTGGCGCTCACCTGCGCCTGGAAGCGCGCGGCCTGGTCCTCGGCGTCGTTCAGCTCCGAGAAGCCGTTGGCGATCTCGCGGCCGGTGATGTACAGCTCGAAGCGTTCCGTCACTTCCGGGCGCTCGTCGTTGGCGCGCGCGAGCGGCGAGATCTCCGTCGGGTGCTCCATGATGAAGGTCGGCTGCCACAGCTTCTCCTCCACCTTCTCCTCGAAGTAGAAGACCTGCAGCGAAGCGAGCGAACGGCCCGACAGGCGATCCTTTTCCTCGGTGAGGCCCAGCTTGCGCAGCTGCTGGATCAGCCAGTCGCGGTTGCCCACGTTGTCGCCGGCCTCGGTGTGGCGCACGATCGCCTCGGGGATGGTCAGGCGCTCGAAGGGTTTCGACAGGTCCACTTCCTTGCCGGCGTACGACAGCTGCAGCGTGCCCACCGCCTTCTGCGCGGCGTCGCGCAGCAGCGCCTCGGTGAAGTCCATCAGGTCGCGGTAGTTCCAGTACGCCGCGTAGAACTCCATCATCGTGAATTCGGGGTTGTGCCGGACCGAGATGCCTTCGTTGCGGAAGTTGCGGTTGATCTCGAACACGCGCTCGAAGCCGCCCACCAGCAGGCGCTTGAGATA
>NZ_DASVNN010000080.1:0-14648 GCF_036383835.1 Ramlibacter sp. | reverse complement strand
CGGTGACTTCGGCCTGGTACTGGCGGCCGAGGATCAGCTCGGTGGAGCGGCCGCCGATGTCCACGACGAGCCGCTTCTCGTCCGATTGCGGCAGCAGGTGCGCCACGCCCTGGTAGATCAGGCGGGCTTCCTCGCGGCCGGAGATCACTTCGATGGGAAAGCCCAGGACCTGGTGCGCGCGGGCGAGGAACTCGTCGCGGTTGCGCGCCTCGCGCAGCGTCTGCGTGGCCACCGCGCGCACCTGCGCGCGCGGGAAGCCGGCGATCCGTTCGGCGAAACGCGCCAGGCAGGCCCAGCCTCGCTCCATGGCTTCGGGGGTGAGGTTGCGCGCCTCGTCGAGGCCGTTGCCCTGGCGCACGGTCTCCTTCAGGTACTCGACCCGCTGGAGCTGTCCGTGGTCGAGGCGCCCGATCTCCAGGCGGAAGCTGTTGGAGCCGAGGTCGACGGCGGCGAGCAGGGTACCGTGTTGCATGCGGAAGGCGGCGCGGCGGGCCAGCATAGCACCGCGCATCGCGCGCGTGGGTTCTGTCTCAGCCCACGACGCGCCCGTCCGGCGTCAGCATGCTCTGCGTGACGAAGCCGGCGCTGCGCCGGTTGTCGTCGTAGCTCACGCGGTAGCCGCCCACGTCGACGTCGGCGCGCCGCTGGAAGGCCGCGAGCACCGAAGCGCGCGTGACGGGTCCGTCGATCGCGTTCAGCACCTCGAAGGTGTAGCGCGCGGCGATGAAGCCGGCGAGGCTCAGGGCCGCCGGCGGCTCGTCGAAGAGGCGCGCGAGCACCTCGCGGTACCGGCGCACCACCGACAGCGGCGCCCCCATCATCGGCACCGGCTGTGTCGCGATCACCGGCGTCGCCTTGCCCGCGCCCATCTGCAGCACGGTCTGCAGGTTGACGTCGGCCAGCGCGATCACGTAGCGCTGCCGCGCCTCGCGCTCCAGCCCGCGCGTGAACTGCACCAGTTCCGGCGTGCCGCCGAGGAAGAGGAGCAGGGCGGGCGTGCCGGGACCGAGCTTGCGCCCGAGCAGTTCGAGATCGCCGCTGCCGCGGAAGCTCGCGACCTTGAGCCGCAGCGCCGCGGCCGTGCCGGCCACGTCGCGCTGGTACAGGCTGGACTCGCGCTCCGACGCGTACACCGCGCCCACCTCGCTCACGCCCATCACCGACAGCGACTTCAGCGCATGGGCGATCTGCTCCTGCCGGCCTGCGAAGATCGGGAAGGTGCGCTCGTCGACTTCCAGCCCCGAGTTCTGCAGCCAGGGGGCCGCGTGCGCGATCGACACGTTGTCCTGGCGCAAGGCCATGACGGCCTGCACGGCGGCGGGGTCGCCGACGGTGCCGGAGAGCGCCACGCAGTTCGGGTTGTCCAGCAGCGTGCGCAGGGCCTGTCGCACGCCGGCGGCGCTGCCGTCGGTTTCGACGGTCACGTGCTGCACGGGCCGTCCGCGCAGGCCGCCTTGCGACTGGATCGCCTGCCACGCGGCGCGCGCGCCGACCAGGAAATCCTTGGACACGTCCTGCTCCGCGAGCGACGCATCGAAGACCTGCCCGATCACCAGCGGCCGCGCCGCGGCGCGCGGCTGCGCCGCCAGCGGCAGCGAGACGAAGGCGGCGCCGCCCGCCAGCAGCGTGCGGCGCCTCAGGGACGGGCCGCGCATCAGCGGCGCGGCGGCATCAGGACGCGATCGACCTTGTGCACGACCCCGTTGGTCGCCACGATGTCGGCCTTCTCCACCATGGCTTCTTCCACGGTGACGAATTCGCCGGCGCGCGCCACGGCGAGGCTGGCGCCCTGCGCGGTCTTCACGTTGCCGGCCTTGACCTCGGCCGCCGTGAGCTTGGCGGGCACCACGTGATACGCCAGCACGTCCTTCAGGCGCGCGGGATCCTTGGCCAGTTCGTCCATCGTCTTCGCCGGCACGGCCTGGAAGGCCTCGTTGGTGGGCGCGAAGACCGTGTAGGGACCGGCCGCCTTCAGCGTTTCGGCGAGGCCGGCGCGGACCACCAGAGAATTCAGCGTGCTCAGTTGCGGATCGCGCGCGATGGTCTCGGCGACGTTGGAGGGCGACTGCACCGGCTGGCTCGCGCAGGCGGCGATCAGGGCGACGAGGGGAAGGAGGGTGATGAGACGGCGTTGCATGGTTGTGGTTCCTCTGTGCGAATGCGCGGCCGAGCTTAGGAAGCGTTCGTGACGGTGTCGTGACATGAACATGACGCTCGCGTGACGGTCCGGGCCTGTCATGCGGCTGTCACAACCCGTCCGTACAGTCCGTCCCGTTCGACATCACTTCACCATGAGGACTCACATGAACATCAGCTTCCGCATCGCCAGCATCGGCCTCGCCACCCTGGCCGTCTCCGGCCTCGCCGCGGCCCAGGACGTGACCGGCGCCGGCGCGAGCTTCCCGGCCCCGCTGTATTCCAAGTGGGCCGCCGAATACAACCGCGCCACCGGCGCGCGCATCAACTACCAGTCCGTCGGTTCCGGCGCGGGCATGCGCCAGATCGAAGCCAAGACGGTGGACTTCGGCGCTTCCGATGCCCCGATGAAGGACGAAGAGCTCGCCAAGAAGGGCCTCGTGCAGTTCCCCACCGTGATCGGCGGCGTGATCCCGGTCGTGAACATCAAGGGCGTGGCCCCGGGCCAGCTGCGCCTGAACGGCCAGGTGCTGGGCGACATCTACCTGGGCAAGATCGCCAAGTGGAGCGACCCGGCCATCAAGGCGCTCAACCCCAGCCTGAACCTGCCCGACGCCGCGATTGCCCCCGTGCGCCGCGCCGACGGCTCCGGCACCAGCTTCATCTTCACCAACTACCTGTCGAAGGTGAACGCCGACTGGAAGGCCAAGGTGGGTGAGGGCACGGCCGTCAACTGGCCGACGGGCGCCGGCGGCAAGGGCAACGAGGGCGTGGCCGCGTTCGTGGGCCGCCTGCCGAATTCGATCGGCTATGTCGAGTACGCCTACGTCAAGCAGAACAAGATGACCTATGCGCTGCTGCAGAACGCGGCCGGGCAGTTCGTGGCGCCGGACGACAGCGCCTTCAAGGCGGCCGCCGCGGGCGCCGACTGGACGAAGAGCTTCTACCAGATCCTCACCAACCAGCCGGGTGCCCAGGCGTGGCCGATCACGGGCGCGACCTTCATCATGATGCACAAGGCCCAGGACAAGCCCGCGCAGGCCGCCGCCGCCCTCAAGTTCTTCGACTGGGCGTACAAGAACGGCGACAAGACGGCCGACGAGCTCGACTATGTGCCGATGCCCGCCGCGGTCAAGGCCCAGATCGAGAAGCTCTGGTCGGCCGAGATCAAGGACGCTTCCGGCAAGGTCCTGGCGTACAAGTGAAGAGCTGCGTGGGGGGCGTGTCGGTGACTGTCCGACACCCGCGCAGGACAGCCTGTCACGGAAATGTCACAGAACCTTCATAAAGTCGGCGGAGTCGTCCTGAAGACGGCACCCAAGGACTCCCGACCATGAAGATCTGCCTCGCCTTCGCCACTCTCGCTGCCGCCGCCGGCCTGGCCGGTTGCGGCAAGTCCGAACCGCCGGCTCCTGCCGGCGGTTCCGCTCCTGCCGCCACGACCACGCCAGCCGCCACGCCTCCGGCCGGAGGCGGTGCGGGCGTCACGGGTGCCGGGGCGAGCTTCCCCGCTCCGCTGTACGCCAAGTGGGCCGCCGACTACAACAAGGCGTCCGGCGTCAGGATCAACTACCAGTCGGTCGGCTCCGGCGCCGGCGTCAAGCAGATCGAGGCCAGGACGATCGACTTCGGCGCCAGCGACATGCCGCTGAAAGACGAGGAACTGGCGCAGAAGGGCCTGGTCCAGTTCCCGACCGTGATCGGCGGCGTGGTGCCGGTCGTGAACATCCAGGGCGTCGGACCGGGCCAGCTGCGCCTCAATGGCCAGCTGCTGGGCGACATCTACCTGGGCAAGATCAAGAAGTGGAACGATCCCGCGATCGCCGCGCTGAACCCCGGCGTGAAGCTGCCCGATGCGGCGATCGCGCCGGTGCGGCGCGCGGACGGCTCGGGCACCAGCTTCATCTTCACCAACTACCTGTCGAAGGTGAACGCGGAGTGGAAGTCCAAGGTCGGTGAAGGCACCGCCGTGAACTGGCCCACCGGAAGCGGCGGCAAGGGCAACGAAGGGGTCGCGGCTTTCGTCGGCCGCCTGCCCGGGGCCATCGGCTATGTCGAATACGCGTACGTGAAGCAGAACAAGATGTCGTACGCGCTGCTGCAGAATGCGGCCGGCCAGTTCGTCGCCCCCGAGGACAAGGCCTTCCAGGCGGCGGCCGCCGGTGCCGACTGGTCCAAAAGCTTCTACCAGATCCTCACCGACCAGCCGGGCGCGCAGGCGTGGCCGATCACGGGCGCCACCTTCATCCTGATGCACAAGTCGCAGGACAAGCCCGGGCAGGCCGCCGCGGCGCTGAAGTTCTTCGACTGGGCCTACAAGAACGGCGACCCGACCGCCGACGACCTGGACTACGTGCCGATGCCGGCAGCGGTGAAGCAGCAGGTCGACAAGCTCTGGTCCGCGCAAATCAAGGACGCCTCCGGCAACGCGGTGGCGTATAAATAGTGTCCTCCAGCTTCCAGACTGAAACCGCCCGCCTGCAACCCGCGATGGCGGCGCCCCGCGCGAACGCGATCCAGGCCTCCACGGGGCGCGTGCGCGCCGGCGCGGTGATCGACCGCCTGTTCGGCTGGACGGCGCGCCTGGCCGCGCTCCTCACGCTGGGCCTGCTGGCCGGCATCCTGGTGTCCCTGGTGATCGGCGCCATGCCCGCGCTCCACAAGTACGGGTTGGGCTTCCTCACCAACAGCGTCTGGGACCCGGTCGCCGGCGAGTTCGGCGGGCTGGTGATGATCTACGGCACGCTCGCGACCTCGCTGATCGCCCTGCTCATCGCGGTGCCGGTGAGCTTCGGCATCGCGCTGTTCCTCACCGAACTGTCGCCCTCGTGGCTGAAACGGCCGCTGGGCACGGCGATCGAGTTGCTGGCCGCCGTGCCGTCGATCGTCTACGGCATGTGGGGCCTGCTGGTGTTCGGCCCGCTGCTGGCCACCTGGGTGCAGCAGCCGATGCAGACGCTGTTCGGGGAGGTCCCCGTGCTCGGGACGCTGTTCTCCGGCCCGCCGGTGGGCATCGGCATCCTCGCCGCGGGCATCATCCTCGCCATCATGATCATCCCCTTCATCGCGGCGGTGATGCGCGACGTCTTCGAGGTGACGCCGCCGATGCTCAAGGAGTCGGCCTACGCGCTCGGCTCCACCACCTGGGAGGTCGTCTACAAGGTGGTGCTGCCGTACACCAAGGGCGGCGTGATCGGCGGCATCATGCTGGGCCTCGGCCGCGCCCTGGGCGAGACCATGGCGGTGACCTTCGTCATCGGCAACTTCAACCAGCTCGACACGCTGAGCCTGTTCGCGCCCGCCAACAGCATCACCTCCGCGCTCGCCAACGAATTCGCCGAGGCCGGCGACGGCCTGCACCAGGCGGCGCTGATCTACCTGGGCCTGGTGCTGTTCTTCATCACCTTCGTGGTGCTGTCGCTGTCCAAGCTGCTGCTGGCGCGCCTGCGCCGCAACGAGGGAGCGCGGTCATGAGCGCCGCACGGCCGCCCGAAGGCGCTCGCCCCCTCCGCTTGCGGAGGGGGGAGGAGAAGGCCGCGCAGCGGACAAGCCTGGGGGAGGATTCCTGATGACCAGCACGTCCGCACGCCTGATCCGCTCGCAGGATCTTTCGCTGGAGCGCGAACGCATGTACGCGCGCCGCAAGCGCTTCAACCGCATCGCCCTCGCGCTGTCGCTGGCCGCCATGGCGTTCGGCGTGTTCTGGCTGATCTGGATCCTGTGGGAGACCCTCAGGCTCGGGGTCACCGGCCTCACCTGGGCGACTTTCAGCCAGATGACGCCACCGCCCAACGAGGCCGGCGGCATCCTCAACGCCATCTGGGGATCGCTGCTGATGGTGCTGCTCGCCACCTTCGTCGGCACGCCGATCGGCATCATGGCCGGCATCTACCTGGCCGAGTACGACCCCAAGGGCTGGCTCGGCGCCACCACGCGCTTCGTCAACGACATCCTGCTGTCGGCCCCCTCGATCGTCATCGGCTTGTTCGTGTACGCGGTCGTCGTGGCGCGCTACAAGCATTTCTCCGGCTGGGCGGGCGCGATCGCGCTGGCGCTGATCGTGATCCCGGTGGTGATCCGCACCACCGAGAACATGCTGCTGCTGGTGCCCGCGGGCCTGCGCGAAGCGGCGTACGCACTGGGCGCGCCCAAGTGGAAGGTGATCATCAAGATCACGCTGCGGGCCTCGCGCGCGGGCGTCGTCACCGGCGTGCTGCTGGCCGTGGCCCGCATCGCCGGCGAGACCGCGCCGCTGCTCTTCACGGCGCTGAACAACCAGTTCTTCACCTCCGACCTGGGCGAACCGATGGCGAGCCTGCCCGTGACCATCTTCAAGTTCGCGATGAGCCCGTACGAGAACTGGCAGCAGCTGGCCTGGGCCGGCGTCTTCATCATCACGCTCGCCGTCCTCGGCCTGAACATCCTGGCGCGGCTGCTCACGCGCAACCGCACCTGAACGACGGAACATGGAAAACAAGATCGCTCCCCCGCCCCTGCGCCCCAAGCTGTCGGTGCGCGACCTGAACTTCTACTACGGCGCCTTCCGCGCGCTGCGCGGCATCAACCTCGACATCGCCGAGAACAAGGTCACGGCCTTCATCGGGCCCTCGGGCTGCGGCAAGTCCACGCTGCTGCGCACCTTCAACCGCATGTTCGAGCTGTACCCGGACCAGCGGGCCGAGGGCGAGATCATCCTGGACGGCGAGAACCTGCTCACGTCGAAGAAGGACGTGGCGCTGATCCGCGCCAAGGTCGGCATGGTGTTCCAGAAGCCGACGCCGTTCCCGATGTCGATCTACGACAACATCGCCTTCGGCGTGCGCCTGTTCGAGAACCTGGGCGACGCCGACATGGACGACCGCGTCGAGTGGGCCCTGCGCAAGGCGGCGCTGTGGGAAGAGGTCAAGGCCAAGCTGAACCAGAGCGGCTCGGGCCTGTCCGGCGGCCAGCAGCAGCGCCTGTGCATCGCCCGCGGCATCGCGATCAAGCCCGACGTGCTCCTGCTCGACGAACCCTGTTCGGCGCTGGACCCGATCTCCACCGGCAAGATCGAGGAGTTGATCATCGAGCTGAAGAAGGACTACACGGTGGTGATCGTCACGCACAACATGCAGCAGGCGGCGCGGGTGTCCGACTACACCGCCTACATGTACCTGGGCGACCTGATCGAGGTGGGCGAGACGGAGCAGATCTTCTTCAAGCCCAAGCGCCAGGAAACCGAGGACTACATCACCGGCCGCTTCGGCTGAGACGAGGAGGACAACGACAATGGTCGACAAGCATCTTTCCACCCAGTTCGACAGCGAACTCAATTCCCTGTCTTCGCGCGTCATGGAAATGGGCGGCCTGGTGGAGTCGCAGATCCGCCAGGCGATCCTCGCGGTCTCCGAATTCAACGGCGACATCGCGCGCCAGGTGATGGAGACCGAGGACCGCGTCAACCAGATGGAAGTGGACATCGACCGCGAGCTCTCGTCGGTCATCGCGCGGCGGCAGCCGACGGCGCGCGACCTGCGCCTGCTGATGGCGATCTCCAAGACCACGGCCAACCTGGAGCGCGTGGGCGACGAGGCGCGGCGCATCGCGCGCATGGTGCAGTCGATCCTGGACAAGGGCGGCGCGGCGCGCTCGCTGCCGGCCAGCGAACTGCGCGTCGCCGCGGACCTCGCGTCGGCGCAGCTGCGCAAGGTGCTGGACGCCTTCGCGCGCCTGGACACCGCGGCGGCGGTGGCGATCATGAAGGGCGACGACCTCCTGGACAAGGAGTTCGACGGCTTCGTGCGCAAGCTGATCACCTACATGATGGAAGATCCGCGCACCATCTCCAGCAGCCTGGACCTGCTGTTCGTGGCCAAGGCGATCGAGCGCATCGGCGACCACGCCAAGAACATCGCCGAGTTCATCATCTACGTGGTGAAGGGCGCCGACGTGCGCCACAGCTCGATGGAGAACATCGAGTCCGCGATCAAGTAAGGGTGCGATGAAGCAGCAGCCACGGATCCTGATCGTCGAGGACGAACCCGCCATCGCGGAACTCATCGCCGTCAACCTGCGCCACAACGGGATGTCGCCGGTCTGGGCGGAGGACGGCGCCGCGGCGCAGCGCGAGATCGACGCCGTGCTGCCCGATGCCATCCTGCTGGACTGGATGCTCCCGGGCCAGAGCGGGGTGGCGCTGGCGCGCCGCTGGCGCGGCGAGGCGCGCACCAAGGCGATCCCGATCCTGATGCTCACCGCGCGCGGCGACGAATCCGACAAGGTGAGCGGCCTCGATGCGGGGGCCGACGACTACATCACCAAGCCCTTTTCGACGCAGGAGCTGATGGCGCGCATCCGCGCGGTGCTGCGCCGGCGCATGCCGGAGAAGAGCGAGGAGACCGTCACCCTGGGCGCGCTGGTGCTCGACGGCGCGGCGCACCGCGTGAGCTGGCACGGGCGCGCGCTGAAGCTCGGGCCCACGGAGTTCAAGCTGCTGCACTACCTGATGCGGCATCCGGAGCGGGTGCACAGCCGCCAGCAGCTCCTGGACAAGGTGTGGGGCGACCACGTCTTCATCGAGGAACGCACGGTGGACGTGCACGTGAAGCGCCTGCGCGAGGCGCTCGGCCCCGCGGCGGGCGCCCTGGTGGAAACGGTGCGCGGAGCGGGTTACCGCATCACCGCGCAGCCCGCCGGCAACGCCGGTGCCGGCGCGTGAGACCGGCGCCGTGACCTTTCGCGTCGCCATCTTCCTGCTGTGCCTGGCGGCTGGCGGCTTCGGCGGCTGGTTCGTCGCGGGCGACTCGGGTGCCGAACTGGGGCTGGCCCTCGGGGCGCTGCTCTGGTTTGCCGTCGACACCGGCCGCGGCCTGCGGGCGCTGCGCTGGCTGCGCGAAGGCGACCTGCGGCGTCCGCCGGCGCTGGGCGGCCTCTGGGGCGAGGCGCTCGACCGGGTGCGGCGCGCCGTGTCCGTGCGCGAGAAGCAGGTGGAGGACGCCGAACTGCGCCTGGACGACTTCCTCGATGCCATCCGCGCCTCGCCCAATGGCGTGGTGCTGCTGGATCCGCGCGGCCGCATCGAGTGGATCAACGACACGGCGGCGGCCCACTTCGGCTTCGACCGCGAGCGCGACCTGCAGCAGCACATCGTCAACCTGCTGCGCGATCCCGACTTCGGCGCCTTCTACGCGGGCCGCACCGAGACCGACGACGTGGTGATCCCGGCGCCGGGCAGCACGGCGTCGCACCCGCGGCGGCTGTCGCTGCGCCTGCATCCCTACGGGGAGGGCCGCGTGCTGATGCTGTCGCGGGACGTCACCGCGGTGGAGCAGGCCGACGTGATGCGCCGCGATTTCGTGGCCAATGTGTCCCACGAGATCCGCACGCCGCTCACGGTGCTGTCCGGCTTCGTGGAGACGCTGCGCAGCCTCGATCTGCCGCAGGAAGATCGCGCCCGCTACCTTCAGATGATGGCGCAGCAGACGCAGCGCATGCAGACGCTGGTCAACGACCTGCTGACGCTCTCCCGGCTGGAAGGCAGTCCGCTGCCCGGCACCGGCGAGTGGACGCCCGTGGCGAGCCTGCTCGCCCAGTGCGAACAGGAAGCGCGGGCGCTCGCGCCGTCGCTGGGCAAGAGCCTCGAGCTGGACTTCGCGCCGGCGGCGCCGGCCGCGGTGAGCGGGATGGCGAGCGAGTTGCAGAGCGCGTTCTCCAACCTGGTGAGCAACGCGGTGCGCTACACGCCCACGGGCGGCCGGATCGCGGTGGCCGCCGGCCTGCAGGCCGATGGCCGGCTGCACTTCAGCGTGCACGACACCGGCCCGGGCATCGCGCCCGAACACCTGCCGCGCCTGACCGAACGCTTCTACCGCGTCGACCGCAGCCGCTCGCGCGAGACCGGTGGCACCGGCCTGGGCCTCGCCATCGTCAAGCATGTCGTGCAGCGGCACGGCGGCGAGCTGCGCATCGACAGCACGCCGGGCGCGGGCTCGACCTTTTCTATTCTGCTGCCGGCTGCGCGCGTGCGGCCGCAGGCGCCGTCGGCGGACGGAAGCGCTTCACGGACCGCCACAGAATCAGCGGCAGGATGACGGCCAGCAGCGCCAGCGCGGTGCTGCTGGCGATCCAGAAGGCGGCCGGGCTGTTCTGCGCCGGCCACGAGCCGAGGCCGCGGTAGGCGAGCTGGTACCCGCCCACCACGCCCACGCCCCACAGCAGCACGCAATAGGCCGCCAGCGGCGCCACCGCCACGCGGTAGGAGCGCAGCACGAACACGCACAGCGCCTGCACCGCATCGCCGAGGTGGTAGACCGCGACGAAGGCCAGCAGGCCGCCCGCGACGGCGGCCACCTGCGGGTCGGCGGAATACAGGGAGGCGATGCCTTCGCGCGTGAGCAGCACCACGACGCCCAGCAGCACCGCCATCGACAGGCCCATGCGAAAGCCCGTGCGGATCGCACTGCGCGCCTTCTTGGGGTCGCCCGCGCCGAGCCAGAAGCTCACCCGCGCGCTGGTCGCGATCGCCAGCGACAGCGGCACCATGTACATGACCGCCGCGAGGTTGGCGGCGATCTGGTGCGCCGCGGCCGACAGCGTGCCCTGGCGCGCGATGAACAGCGACATCAGCGTGAAGGACGTGACCTCCACCATGATCGCCAGGCCGGCGGGGACGCCCAGGCGCGCGAACTGCACGATGGTGGGCCAGTGTGGCGGCTCCATCGGCCGCCAGATCGCGTACGGACGGTACAGCGCGTCGGTGCGCACCAGCCGGATCGCGATGCCCAGGAACAGGTAGTTCACCGCCACCGTCGCCCACGCGCAGCCCACCGCGCCCATGGCCGGCAGGCCCGCGCCGCCGAAGGCGAACCAGATGGTCAGCGGCACTTTCAGCGCCAGCGAGCCGAGCTGCAGCCACGTCACCAGCTGCGGCTTGCCCAGGCTCTGGTTGAGCGTGCTGTACATGCGGAACAGCAGCGCGGGCGGCAAGGCGAGGGCCAGCACGCCCAGGTAGCGGCGCACGTCGTCCTGCAGCGCGGGCGGGACTTCGGTGCCCTGCAGCAGGGCATTGGGGAACAGCAGGCCGAAGACGCCGGCGATTGCCGCGAGCACGGCGAGGTACAGGGCCTGCCGCACCGAGCGGCCGACGTCCCGCCGCCGCCCCGCGCCGTGCAGCTCCGCCCAGGTGGGCAGCAGCGCCTGCAGCACGCCCATGAGTGCGACGAACACCGTGATGTAGACGGCGGAGCCGACCGACAGGGCCGCGAGCGCCTGCTGCGAATAGCGGCCCGCGACGATGGTGTCGGTGATGCCGAAGGCCATGGTGGCCAGCTGCCCGGCGAGCACGGTGGCCGCGTGCCGGGCGATGGTCGCGCGTTCCGTCACCGCTTCTTGTACAGGAGGAGGTTCTCGCGCGGGTCGGTCGGGCGGCGCACGGTGGTGACCAGGCGCCATTGCCTGAGGTTCACCACCATGGGCAGCGACACCTGCAGGTCCTGGGAGGCCACCAGCCAGGGGCAGGCGCTCTGCACTTCGATGCTGCGCAGGTCGAGCCGCCCGTGGTAACGCAGCGCCGCGATCTGCGGGCGGGTGAGGCCGAACACCTCCACGCAGCCGGGCGCGTCCATCCGCGCCGTGATGCCCTGGACGACCGGCTTGTAGCTGCGCGCGTAATCCAGCACGGGCAGCCACAGCGTCATCACCAGCAGCCACACCAGCGCCGTGCCGCCGGCGGGCAGCACCAGGCTCTTCCAGATCGCCTCGCGGCTGCGGCTCGTGCGCCAGCGCACCAGCCACAGCCAGGCGGCGGTGGCGAGCAGGGCGGCGAAGAAGGCGGTCCAGCCGAAGCTCGGGACGAAGCCGGGCGCGAGCCGCGCGACGTTGGCCGCGGGCTTGGCCGGCACGCCGGTCTGCAGCGAGATCCAGATCACCCAGATCACGATCGCGCAGCCGCTGAAGAACAGCAGGGTGAACCAGTCGATCAGCGCCGCGACGCTGCGCTCGAAGGTCGGCAGCGCGAAGGCGGCGAGCGCGGCGAGCGCCGGCAGTCCCAGCAGCAGCGCGCGGTCGGGGTTCGGCGCGAGCAGGGTCGTGACCAGCGACACCAGGGCGAACCACAGCGGCAAGGCCACGTGGCGGCGCGCGAGCTGGCGGCGCCAGCGCCACGCCGTCCAGAGCGCCAGCGGCCAGGCCGGCCAGGTGAACCACAGCACCAGGCGCACCAGGGACTGCCACTCGCGCCCCGGGCCCTGCGACGGCTCCAGCCGCCAGTGCCAGGTGTCCAGGGCCGCGGCGATCGCGCCGGCGCCCAGCGCCAGCAGCAGCACGAGCAGCGCGCCGCGCAGACCGCGGCCTTCCGCGTCGCTGTCGTGGGGCGCGTTGATCCAGTGGATGATCGCGCCGCCCGCGGCGAACACCACGCCCATCGCCGGCGCGCCGCTGAGGGCCAGGCCGGGCAGCGCGAACGCCAGCGCGATCGACGGCATCAGGATGCGATAGGGCAGGGCCGCCAGGCCGTAGAAAGCCAGCGCCGTGAATCCGAGCTGCGCCAGCGCCGGCGTGGTCTCGTGCGACAGCTGCATGAGGCCCAGGCAGGCGATCAGGGCCAGCAGGCCGCCGTCGGCGATCGCGCGGGCATAGTCCGGCGCCGCCGCCTCGCCGCCGAAGGCGAAGGGCACCGGCTGCGCGTAGGGCGTGCGCGCCAGGTAGTAGACCCCGTACCAGGTGGCGGCCAGCGTCACGATCAGCAGGGCCGCGAAGGGAAGCCGCGCGACGAAATCCGGCTGGATCCAGGCCGGCGCGACCTTCAGGAACCAGGCACCCAGCCAGTAGGGCAGCAGGGCATCGAAGTCCGGAGGCTGCCCCAGCATGGTGGGGTCGAGCCAGTCGGCGCGGCCGGTGGCGAGCTCGAACATGTAGCCGAAGGCCATGATGTCCGCGTTCTTCCACGGCTCGCGGCCCACGAAGCCGGGGATCACGTAGGCCGCGCAGAGCAGCAGCAGCGCCACGCGCGGCAGGCGGCGCACGGCGCTCTGGGTGACGATGGCGGGAGTGGGCCGGTTCACGCGCGGGAGTGTGTCACAGTGGCTGCGGGAGCCCTCCAACGAAAAAGGCAGCCGGGAGGCTGCCTTCTTGCAGGGGCACCGTGCGCCTTACTTGGTGGCGCCGGCCTTGCCGAACTTCTTGAAGAACTTGTCCACGCGGCCGCCCATGTCGTTCACCGACTTCTGGGTGCCGGTGTAGAACGGGTGCGACTCGCTGGAGGTGTCCAGCTTGAACAGCGGCAGCTCGCGGCCGTCGTCCATCTTCACCATCTCGCGCGTCTGCACGCACGAGCGGGTCACGAACTTGAAACCGTTCGACAGGTCCACGAAGCAGACGTCGCGGTAGTTGGGGTGAATGCCTTCTTTCATGGGGTCCTCGTCAGGTGTCGGGAGCCGCGCCGGGACATCCGGCGTACTTTCCGCAGTCAGCCCGCGATTATAGCGTCCGCCGGTCGCGCCCTGCTGCCCTGCTAGACTGGCCCGCACCTCAGGAGGAGATTCGATGGAATGGTCCCGGAACGCGGCTGCGGCCGCCGTCGCCTTTCTCGCGGCCGCCGCGGCGGCGCAGCAAGCCCCGGTGTGCGAACAGGACGCCTCGGTGACCGAGCGCTTCATCCCCGTCGAACTGCTGACCGGCCTGCCGGCGCCGGAGAAGCCGGAACTGGTGTTCGCCCCCGTGCGGCGCAGCTACCCCTTCGTCAACGTGCTCCCGGACGGCCGCCTCGGCGGCGGGGAGGTCACGCTCGAAGGGCCGGTGCGCTGGACCGGCGAGGGCGGCAAGGACTACGAGGTCTATGAGCGCAAGGTTCCGCGGGCCCACGAGCGCTTTGCGTTCACGCCCGACCGCACGGCCATCGGCCGCGTCTACGACGAGCGCTTCGGCAATGCCGTGAACGAGGGCAAGTTCCCGGTGGGCCTGTGGCAGCAGGGGCAGAAGCGCAGCTATGCGACGGTGTACGGCGGCAGCCGCCGGGCAGTGTCCAGCATCACCATCGAGAAACTCTCCTGCACCTACGAGGGCGTCGCGGGGGCGCTGCAGTACCGCTGGACCAGCAACGGGCTGGACTACGGCTACATCTATGCCCCGGGCCGCGGCGTGGTGCAGGTGATGACGTATCGGTCGGGGCGCTGAAGGCGTCTGCCCGTCATCCCCGCGCAGGCGGGGATCCAGAGCGTTGAAGAAGCGGCGCTGTTGCGCCGCTTCCCGCTTTTGTGCATCGCACGGGCTGCCAACCCCCGTGCGGGCGGGGCCGGGATCGCGCTGGCATGGCGTCCTTCGCGCCTGCGGCGCTCGGCAAACCTGCGAGGACCGGGCAGGCGTCCCCGCGGCCGAACTCGCTGCGTGTTTGCCCGCGCACGGGCAAACACTCCGCTCAGACACCGGTACCGCGAGAGTGAAACGTGCGCGTGGCTCGATACGCGATCCGCGCTCTCGTAGCCACGCTGGGCCGCCTGCCCGGTCCTCGCAGGCGCCATGCCTTCATGCGCGACCCC
>NZ_DASVNN010000079.1:0-10459 GCF_036383835.1 Ramlibacter sp. | reverse complement strand
ACCCCGGCCCCGCCCGCACGGGGGCTGGCAGCAGGGCAGGGCGGTGGCGCACACACCCCGATCAAGCGCAGCGCTCGACGTCGCGGCAGGCGGTGCGCGGTGTGGGTCCGCATCAAGGGGTGGCGCCTGAAAGTCGAAGGCGAGGGGGACGCCGCCCCAGCGGGTCTACACCGCGCGCCGCCTGACGCGACGCACCCCGCCGCCAAAAGCGGGAAGCGGCGCATCAGCGCCGCTTCATGAAGGCCCCGGGCCCCTGCTTGCGCGGGGATGACGGTCAGATCACCAGAAGCGCCACCACGACTTGCTGGCCGCCTTTCCGCCGCCCGTCAGGTACCGGCTCTGCGGATAGCTCTTCTCCATCACGCGGCGCGCGTCGTCGCGCAGCTGGGTCATGCCCAGGGCGTCGTAGGAGCGCACGAGGATGAAGAGCGCTTCCTCCAGCGCCGGCACGTCGCGGTAGTCGGCGATCGCCGATTGCGCGCGGTTGATCGCCGCCACGTAGGCGCCCCGGCTCATGTAGTAGCGTGCGACGTGCACTTCGTACTGCGCGAGCGAGTTGACGATGTACGTCATGCGCGCGGTGGCGTCCGGTGCGTAGCGCGACTCGGGGAAGCGGGTGGACAGTTCCTTGAAGGCCTCGAAGGATTCCTTGGCCGCCTTCTGGTCGCGCTCGGACAGGTCCTGGCGCGAGAGGAAGGCGAACATCCCGAGTTCGTCGTTGAAGTTGACGATGCCCTTCAGGTAGAGGGCGTAGTCCAGCGCCGGGCTCGCGGGATGCAGCTTGATGAAGCGGTCCAGGGTGGCCAGCGCCTGCGCCTGGTCGCCCGCCTTGTAGTGCGCGTAGGCGCGATCGAGCTGCGCCTGCTGCGCGAGCGGGGTGCCTGCGGCGCGGCCTTCGAGCTTCTCCAGCAGCGGGACCGCCTTGTCCCAGGCGCCGCCGTTCATCTCGTCCTTGGCCTCGGCGTAGATCTTGTTCGGGCTCCAGGTGGCCGTCTTGTCCTCCTCCTTCGTGCTGGCGCAGCCGGCGAGCAGCGCCGCGGCGACGAGGACAGGGAACACCGATAATTTCGCTCGAACGACCACGGGCAACTCTCTTCTGGAAGGGCGAGCCATTATATCGACGGACCCCCTGCAGGCTTCCACGGAAGACCTGCTCGACGAACCGGGCGCGGAAGCCGAGACGCGCAGCTTCACCATCGCCGCGGCGCTGCACGGCGAGCGCCTCGACCGCGCGCTGGCCCACCTGGTGCCCGAGTTTTCCCGCAGCTACCTGCAGCAGCTGATCGACGCCGGCGCCGTCCGCCTCCACGGGGCGAAGGCGCCCAAGGCCTCGCACCGCGTGCGCGCCGGCGAGGCCGGCGAGATCGAGCTGCGGCCCACGCCGCAAAGCCAGGCCTTCCTGCCGGAGGACATCCCCGTGCCGGTGGTGTACGAGGACGAACACCTGCTGGTGGTCGACAAGCCCGCCGGCCTCGTCGTGCATCCGGCGCCCGGCAACTGGAGCGGCACGCTGCTCAATGCGCTGCTCGCGCGCGATGCCGCCGCCCGCACGCTGCCGCGCGCCGGCATCGTGCACCGCCTGGACAAGGACACGAGCGGCCTGATGCTCGTGGCCCGCACCCGCGCGGCGATGGATCGCCTGGTCGCGATGATCGCCGCGCGCGAAGTCTCGCGGCAGTACCTCGCGCTGGCCCATCGGTCATGGCAGGGACCGCAGGAGCGCCGCGTGGAGGCCGCGATCGGCCGCGACCCGCGCAACCGGCTGCGCATGGCGGTGGTCGATCCGGCCCGGCATCCGGGCAAGCCCGCCGCCACGGTGTTCCGCCTGCTGGCCGAAGCGGAGCAGGGCTGTGGCGTCCTGTGCACGCTGGAGACCGGCCGCACCCACCAGATCCGCGTGCACATGGCGCACATCGGGCATCCCCTGGTGGCCGATCCCCTGTACGGCGGCGCCCCCGCCGCGGGCCTCGCGCGGCAGGCGCTGCATGCCTTCCGGCTCGGGCTCGCGCATCCGGTCACGTCGCAGCCGCTGGCATTCCATGCCCCCCTTCCGCGGGATCTGCGCTCGGCGTGGGAGGGCTGGGGGCTGCGTTACAATGAATCCGAATGGCTCGCGAGCTCGCCCGCGCGGCGGCCTTGAGTGGCGAGACCCGCGCCGGAACCGCGCCGCGCCTCCCCCGGGGACGGCTCGGCGGCGAGAATGCAAAACCCTGCCCCTGAACCGCAGCGCTTCCTGAGCGCGCATTCCACGACCAAACGATGAATACGGCGGATGCCAAGCGCGTCCTCGAAACCGCGCTGATCTGCACGCAACAGCCGCTGACGGTGCGCGAGCTGCGCGTGTTGTTCAGCGACGAGCTCGGCGCCGACACCATCAAGGACCTGCTGGGCGAACTCCAGAACGACTGGACGCAGCGCGGCGTGGAGCTCGTCTGCGTGGCGAGCGGCTGGCGCTTCCAGAGCCGCCCCGAGCTGCGCGAGTACCTCGACCGGCTGCATCCCGAGAAGCCGCCCAAGTACAGCCGCGCCGCGCTCGAGACGCTCGCGATCATCGCCTACCGCCAGCCGGTGACGCGCGGCGACATGGAAGACATCCGCGGCGTCACGATCAACACGCAGATCCTCAAGCAGCTGGAAGACCGCGGCTGGGTCGAGGTGATCGGCCACCGCGAGGCGGTCGGCCGCCCGGGGCTGTACGCCACCACCCGCCAGTTCCTGGACGACCTGGGCCTGGCCTCGCTCGACCAGCTCCCCGAGCTGCAGGGCCCGTCGCAGCAGGGCGTGTTCGAAGCGCTCAACGAAGCGGCGGAGCCGCAGCCCGAGCTCGCGATGGAACTCGCGGCCAACGACGACGGCCTCGAGGCAGGCGCGGCCGCAGCCGGTGCCGAAGGCGATGCGGCCCCCGCGGCCCCGAGCGGCCCCGGCGAGGGCGACCACGATCCGGCGCAAGCCACCGAGACCTGAATCCATGAACGACCCGACCGACTCCATGGCGCGCACGCCGTCCGAAGACAGCCCGCAGGAGGTCGAGAAGCGCGAGCCCGGGGCGCAAGCCGTGGCGCCCGCGCCCGGCGTGGCCGACACCCCGGACGCCGAAGGCGCCGACCACGACGATGACGACGATGACGACGATGACGACGATGACGACGATGACGACGAGGGCGAGGAACGCAGCCCCGAGTCCGCCGAACAGGGCGCCGAACCCACCACCTCCCCCAGCGAGCCCGCCGTCCGCTTCGAGGACGTCATCAGCGGCCGCTTCGACGCCGAGGAGGAGGCCGAGACGGCCCCGCTCAAGCGCGTGCTGTCCCCGCAACCGGAGACGCCCAAGCTGCACAAGGTGCTGGCGCAGGCCGGCCTCGGCTCGCGGCTGGAGATGGAGCAGCTGATCATGGAGGGGCGGATCTCGGTCAACAACGAGCCCGCCCACATCGGCCAGCGCATCCAGTACGGCGACCAGATCAAGATCAACGGCAAGCCGATCAAGGTGCGCATCGCGCCGCCGCCGGCCCGCGTGATCGCGTATCACAAGCCGGTCGGCGAGGTCGTCACGCACGACGACCCGCAGAACCGTCCCACGGTGTTCCGCAAGCTGCCCCGGCTGCAGCAGGGCAAGTGGCAGTCGGTGGGCCGGCTGGACCTCAATACCGAAGGCCTGTTGCTGTTCACCAGTTCCGGCGAGCTGGCCAACAGGCTGATGCATCCGCGCTTCGGCCTGGAGCGCGAGTACGCCGTGCGCGTGCTCGGCCCCCTGTCCTCCGAAGAGCGCCAGCGCCTGCTGGACGGGGTGAGCCTGGATGACGGCCGCGCCGCCTTCGGCTCCATCGAAGAGGGCGGCGGCGAGGGCTCCAACGTCTGGTACCGCGTGACGATCAGCGAAGGCCGCAACCGCGAGGTGCGCCGGCTGTTCGAGGCCGTGGGCCACGCGGTCTCTCGCCTCATCCGCATCCGCTATGGCGCGATGGTGCTGCCGCGCGGCCTCAAGCGCGGCGCCTGGATGGAACTGGACGAGCGCGACATCGGCGCGCTCACCCGCGCCGCCGGCGGTCCCGACATGGCCCGTCCGCAGCAGGGCCGCGGTCCCCAGGAGGGCAAGGGCAACCGCACCCGTCGCCGCGGCGATGGCCCGCGTCCCTCGGGCGGCAATCCGCCCCGGCAGAGCCAGGGGCAGGGCCAGGGCCAGCAGGGCCAGGGCCGCCGCAAGGGCGGAGGGGGTGGCGCAGGCGGTGGCGGCGGAGGAGGTGGCGGCGCCGGCCAACCCGATCCGATGAAGACCTCCTTCGGCTACATCGGCGCCGACAGCTTCAGCCGCCAGCGCCGCGGCGGGCCCGGGGGCGGGATGCCGGGCGGCGGTGGCGGCGGTGGTGGCCGGGGTGGCCGCCGCGGCGGTGGCAGTGGCGGTGGCGGCGGCGGACGCGGCCGCTGAGGCAGGCCGCGTCCGGCGGCCATGACAGACGACAAATGACGAATGAAGGGGAGACCCCATTCGTCATTTGTCATTCGGGCGCAGCCGGGTCATCCGTCATGCCCGCAAGCTAGAATTGCGGGCTTTGCCGAACTTTCCTCCTCCGGCGAAACCCTAAAACACAAGCTCAGGAAACCCCAATGGCTATCGAACGCACCCTCTCCATCATCAAGCCCGACGCCGTGGCCAAGAACGTGATCGGCCAGATCTACGCGCGCTTCGAAGCCGCCGGCCTGAAAGTCGTGGCCGCGAAGATGGCCCACCTGTCGCGCCAGGAAGCCGAGCAGTTCTACGCCGTGCACAAGGAGCGTCCCTTCTTCAAGGACCTGGTGGACTTCATGATCTCCGGCCCGGTGATGATCCAGGCGCTGGAAGGCGAGAACGCCATCCTGAAGAACCGCGACCTGATGGGCGCGACCGACCCCAAGAAGGCCGCCGCCGGCACCATCCGCGCCGACTTCGCCGACAGCATCGACGCCAACGCCGTGCACGGCTCCGATGCCGCCGAAACCGCCAAGAACGAAGTCGCCTTCTTCTTCCCGGCGATGAACGTCTACTCCCGCTGAAGCGAAACATGAAATGACGGCCAACCTGCTCGATTACGACCTCGAGGGTCTGGCCGCGTTCGTCGCTTCCCTGGGTGAGAAGCGCTTCCGCGCCACCCAGCTGTTCCGGTGGATCCACCAGAAGGGCGCCCGCGACTTCGGCCAGATGACCGACCTGGCCAAGTCGCTGCGGGAGAAACTCGAGGGCAGGGCCCGCATCGAGGGCCTGTCCGTCCTCACCCAGCACGAATCCGCCGACGGCACCATCAAGTGGCTGTTCGACGTCGGCAACGGCGACGCCGTCGAGGCCGTGTTCATCCCTGAGGACGACCGCGGCACGCTGTGCATTTCCTCGCAGGCGGGCTGCGCCGTCGGCTGCCGCTTCTGTTCCACCGGCCACCAGGGCTTCTCGCGCAACCTCACCACCGGCGAGATCCTGGCGCAGCTCTGGTTCGCCGAGCATTTCCTGCGCGGGCACCTCGACACGCGCGGCACCCGCGTCATCACCAACGTCGTGATGATGGGCATGGGCGAGCCGCTGCAGAACTACGCCGCGCTGGTGCCCGCCCTGCGCGTGATGCTGGACGACCACGGCTACGGCCTGTCGCGCCGCCGCGTCACGGTGTCCACCTCCGGCGTCGTGCCGATGATGGACCGCCTGGGCGAGGACAGCCCGGTGGCGATGGCGGTGTCGCTGCACGCGCCCAACGACGAACTGCGCGACAAGCTGGTGCCGCTCAATCGCAAGTACCCGATCGCCGAACTGCTGGACGCCTGCAACCGCTACCTCGAACACGCCCCGCGCGACTTCATCACCTTCGAGTACTGCATGCTCGATGGCGTGAACGACCAGCCGGAGCACGCGCGGCAGCTGGTGGACCTGGTGCGCCACCACCGCGGGCGCGGCGTGTCCTGCAAGCTGAACCTGATCCCCTTCAATCCATTCCCCGCCTCCGGCCTGGTGCGTTCGCCGCAACAGAGCGTGCAGGCTTTCGCGAAAATCCTGAGTGATGCTGGTATCGTCACGACGGTGCGGAAGACGCGCGGCGACGACATCGACGCCGCCTGCGGCCAGCTGGCCGGAGACGTCAAGGATCGCACCCGGGTGGACCGGCGCATCGCGCAGCAGCGCACGGTGATGCTCAAACAGGTTCCCGCGGACACGACGAAGGAGGCGTAGGGGATCATGAACATGGCCATGGCGGCGCAAGGCCGCACGGCGGGATGGATGGCGGCCGCGGCCCTGGCCGCGGCGATGTCGGGACTGCTCACCGGTTGCGCGGCACCGCCGCCGCACGACGTCGTATCGGACGTCGCCTCGCCATCCGACGACACCGACCAGCGGCGCCGCGCGCGCATCCGCCTGGAGCTCGCCAGCAGCTACTACGCCGAGGGCAAGACGGAGATCGCGCTCGACGAGCTGAAGCAGGTGATCCAGACGGATCCCTACTACCCCGACGCCTACAACCTGCGCGGCCTGATCTACATGCGCCTGGGCGACAACCGCCAGGCCGAGGAAAACTTCCGCCGCACCCTGACGCTCAATCCCCGCGATTCGGACGCCGCGCACAACTACGGCTGGCTGCTCTGCACCACGCAGCGCTATCCGGAGTCCGCGCGGGCGTTCCAGCAGGCGCTGGGCAACCCGCTCTATGGCGACCGCGCCAAGACGCACATGGCCCTGGGCCTGTGCCAGGCGCGCGCCGGCCAGGGGGCCGACGCGGAGGCCAGCCTCACGCGCTCCTACGAGCTCGATCCCGGCAACCCGATCACCGGCTACAACCTCGCCCGCCTGCTGTACCAGCGCGGCGAGTTCCCGCGCGCGCAGTTCTACATCCGCCGCCTGAACAACAGCGAACTCGCCAACGCCGAATCGCTGTGGCTCGGCATCCGGGTGGAAAACCGGATGAACGACGGCGCCGCCATGGCGCAGCTGAGCGAAGTGCTGCGCAAGCGCTTCCCGCAGTCGCCCGAGCGCACGTCGCTGGACCGGAGGGCGTTCGATGAGTGACGCCGCCGTCGTTCCCGAGGGACCGAGCGCGGGTTTCATCCTGCGCGAGGCCCGCGAAGCCGCCGGCCTGCACGCCGCGACGCTGGCGGCCAACCTCAAGGTCCCCGTGCGCAAGCTGGAGGCCCTGGAGGAGGATCGCTACGACCTGCTGCCGGATGCCGTGTTCGCGCGCGCGCTGGCCTCGAGCGTCTGCCGGGCGCTGAAGATCGATCCGCAGCCGGTGCTGGACCGCCTGCCGCAGACCGCGCAGCCGCGGCTGGTGCAGCACGGCGACGGCCTCAACGCGCCGTTCCATGCCGCGACCGAAGGACCCGGGCCGAGCTGGTTCGACCAGGTCTCCAAGCCGGTGCTGGTCACGGTCGGCGTGCTGGTGCTCGGCGCGGTGGTCCTGATGTTCCTGCCGATGGTGCAGTCCGGCCTCGACACGGTGCTGCAGGCCAACCGGCCATCCGATTCCGCGGTGCCGGCCCCTGGCGCCGGCGTGCCTGCCGAAGTTGCCCCCGCGGCGGCGACGACGCCGGCGGCGGCCGCTCCTGTTCCGTCGGCCACGGCCCCTGCAACGACCGCGGCCGCGCCTGCGGCTGCCGTGCCCACGGCCACGCCAGCCGTGGCCGTGCCCGCTGCGGCGGCCGCTTCCGGTCCGATCGGCGCCCGCGGCACGATCCTGTTCCGGACCCGCGGCCCGTCCTGGATCCAGGTCACGGACGGCAGCGGCGCCACCATCTTCCGCAAGCTGATGGAATCGGGCGAGAGCGCCGGCGCCTCCGGCCTGCCGCCGCTGTCCGTCACGATCGGCAGCGTCGAGGTCACCGAGGTGCAGGTGCGCGGCAAGCCCTACAACCTGGGGCCCGTGTCGAAGGACAACGTGGCCCGCTTCGAGATCAAGTGATGTCCCAGCCCTGCCTCCCGATCGAACCCGCGGCGCCGAAGGCGCGCCGCTCCGCCCAGGCCCGCGTGGCCTGGGGCGCGAACGTGGTCACGGTGGGCGGGGACGCGCCGGTGCGCGTGCAGTCCATGACCAACACCGACACCGTGGACGCGATCGGCACCGCGATCCAGGTGAAGGAACTGGCGCAGGCCGGCAGCGAACTGGTGCGCATCACGGTCAACACGCCCGAGGCGGCGCAGCAGGTCCCCTACATCCGCGAGCAGCTCGATCGCATGGGCATCGCGGTGCCGCTGGTGGGCGACTTCCACTACAACGGCCACCGGCTTCTCACCGAATTCCCGGCCTGCGCCGAGGCGCTGTCCAAGTACCGCATCAACCCCGGCAACGTCGGCAAGGGCGACAAGAAGGACCGCCAGTTCGCGCAGATGGTGGAAGCCGCGCTCAAGTGGGACAAGCCGGTGCGCATCGGCGTCAACTGGGGCAGCCTCGACCAGGAGCTGCTCGCCCAGCTGATGGACGAGAACGCGCAGCGCGCGCAGCCCTGGGACGCCAAGCAGGTGATGTACGAGGCGCTGATCACCTCGGCGATCCAGTCCGCGAAGCTGGCCGAGGAACTCGGCATGCGGCACGAGCAGGTCCTGCTGTCCTGCAAGGTGAGCGGCGTGCAGGACCTGATCTCCGTCTACCGCGAACTCGCGCGCCGCTGCGACTACCCGCTGCACCTGGGCCTCACCGAAGCCGGCATGGCCACCAAGGGCACGGTGGCGTCGGCGGTGGCGATGGGCATCCTGCTGCAGGAAGGCATCGGCGACACCATCCGCGTGTCGCTCACGCCGCAGCCGGGCGAGTCGCGCACGCAGGAAGTGGTGATCGCCTCCGAGATCCTGCAGGCACTGGGCCTGCGCGCCTTCGTGCCGAGCGTCACGGCCTGCCCGGGCTGCGGCCGCACCACCAGCACCACCTTCCAGGAACTCGCCAAGCAGATCGACGACTACCTGCGCGCGCAGATGCCGGTGTGGCGCGCGAAGTACCCGGGCGTCGAGAAGATGAAGGTGGCCGTGATGGGCTGCATCGTCAACGGCCCCGGCGAGAGCAAGCATGCCGACATCGGCATCAGCCTGCCCGGCACGGGCGAGGCGCCCGCCGCCCCCGTCTTCATCGACGGCCAGAAGGCGATGACGCTGCGCGGCGACAACATCGCGCGCGAATTCCACCAGATCGTCGAGAACTACATCGAGAAGCGCTTCGGCACGATGACAAATGACGCGGGCCTTGCCCTGCATGACGAATGACACAATTCGTCATTTGTCATTGAGCGCGAAGCGCGAAGTCATTCGTCATCAACATGTCTGAAAAAATCCGTGCCGTCAAAGGCATGAACGACATCCTGCCGGCCTCCGTGCCGCGCACGGACAAGCTGCCGGATTCGGCGCTGTGGCAGTGGTTCGAGTCCTGCGTGCGCACGGTGATGGCGCGCTACGGGTACCAGTACCTGCTCACGCCCATCGTGGAGCCCACCGCGCTGTTCGTGCGCGGGCTCGGCGAGGTCACGGACATCGTGGAAAAGGAGATGTACTCCTTCACCGACTCCATGAACGGCGACAAGCTCACGCTGCGCCCGGAGGCCACCGCCGGCATCGTGCGCGCGATGAACGAGCACAACGCGCTCTACAACGGCCCGCTGCGCCTGTGGACCGTGGGCGCCATGTTCCGCCACGAGCGGCCGCAGAAGGGCCGCTACCGCCAGTTCCACCAGCTCGATGTCGAGGCGCTGGGCTTCGCCGGTCCCGACGTCGACGTGGAGATGATCCTGATGGCGCGCGCGCTCTGGCGCGAGCTGGGCCTGGTGGAAGGCCGCGACGTGCGGCTGGAGATCAACAGCCTCGGCCAGCCGGAGGAGCGCAAGCAGCATCGCGACGCGCTCGTCGCGTATTTCTCGCAGCAGGCGGACGCGCTCGACGAGGATTCGAAGCGCCGCCTGCACAGCAACCCGCTGCGCATCCTGGACAGCAAGA
Organism: Ramlibacter sp.; assembly: GCF_036383835.1. Classification (GTDB taxonomy): domain Bacteria; phylum Pseudomonadota; class Gammaproteobacteria; order Burkholderiales; family Burkholderiaceae_C; genus Ramlibacter. The sequence continues at coordinate 534 of NZ_DASVNN010000079.1, read as the reverse complement.
ACCCCGCACTGCAGGCGCTGATCGAAGGCGCGCCGCGCCTGATCGACTTCCTCGGCGAGGAATCGCGTGCGCACTTCGACGCCGTGCGCGCCGCGCTCGACGCGGTGGGCCTGGCCTACCGCGTCAATCCGCGCCTGGTGCGCGGCATGGACTACTACAACCTGACGGTGTTCGAGTGGGTCACCGACCAGCTCGGCTCGCAGGGCACGGTCTGCGGCGGCGGCCGCTACGACGGCCTGATCGCGCAGCTGGGCGGCAAGCCGGCGCCGGCGGTGGGCTTCGGCCTCGGCATCGAGCGCCTGCTGCTGCTGCTGCAGGAGCTGGAGGTGCCCATGCCCGACGCGTCCCCCGATGCCTACGCCGTCGTTCCGGCCGGCGCGCCGCTGCCGCTGGTCACCGCCACGCTGGAGAAGCTGCGTGCCGCCGGCGTGCGCGTGCTGCAGCATGCCGGTGGCCACGACGGGCCGGGCAGCATGAAGTCGCAGTTCAAGCGGGCCGACGCGAGCGGCGCCCGCCATGCGCTGGTCTTCGGCC
>NZ_DASVNN010000078.1:0-42409 GCF_036383835.1 Ramlibacter sp. | reverse complement strand
CGAATTCCAAGCGAATGGACACGGTATCTCTCTCCTGCCACGGCATGAGAACCCTCCGAAGTGTTATCCACACCCCGAAAGCGTTACCTATGTCCTCGCACGGGTGTTACCCATGTCCCCAGTCCAAACACCCACCCTACGAAACGACGAGAAATCCCTGGAATCCCCGCGGCCTGCGCGGCGGGTGGGCCGCCGCGTTCACGAGTCAGCGACTGAAAAATCGCCAAGGCGATTTTTCAGTCCATAGAAAATTGCTGCGAAGCGCCCCGAAACGAAGGAGGGAGGGAGGGAGGAGGAGAAGAGTCGCCTCGGGATTGCATCCGGGACCCGAAGGTCCGGACGACTTCGCAGCAGCAAAATCTGGGGTGGGTGTGTCGGGAGTCCTGCCTCTTGACGGGATGGAGTGCCGCTGCGGGCCTGCGGTTCCCCTCGCGCTACGCCCCAGCAGGTAAATTTTTGTGAACGCTAGCGGGGAGCCAGCTGGTTCTCCAGCGCACGGAGCAGCGCCGGATCGTCGGGACGCGTCAGGCTGCTGTAGTTCGCCACGATAGCCCCGTCGCGGCCGATGAGGTACTTGTGGAAGTTCCACAGCGGCGCCCGCCCGGTCTGCCGGGCCAGTTCCCTGAACAGCGGGTTGGCGTCGCTGCCGCGCACGGCGCTCTTGCCGAACATCGGGAATTTCACGCCGAAGGTGTTCTCGCAGAAGTCCGCGATCTCCTTGTTGCTGCCGCCCTCCTGCGCGAAGTCGTTCGACGGGAAGCCGAGCACGACCAGTCCGCGGTCGCGGTACTTCGCGTACAGCTTCTCCAGGCCTTCGTACTGGGGCGTGAAGCCGCAGAAGCTGGCCGTATTGACCACCAGCAGCACCCGGCCGCTGTACTGGCACAGGGCCTGCGGCTTTTCGTCCTGCAGGCGCGGGAAGGTGTGTTGCAGCAGCGCCGGGCAGGCCGCCGCGGCGGGGGCGGCCGGCTGGGCGACGGCGGGGGCAGGGGCCGAGGCCGCCAGCAGGCCGGCGGCCATCAGGGAAACGAGGCTCTTCATGGCGGCCGATCATGCGCCCAAGGGCGCCGGGTGTGCCATTCTCCTCGCCCAGGAACGGGCTCGCCAGACTTTGTCAAGCGATCGTCATGCCTACCACCTAAAATCCCCGGTTGCCAAGAACCACGACCGCCATGCTGTATCCCGAACTGTTCAAACAACTGGAGTCCGTCCGCTGGGACATGGACAAGGACATTCCTTGGGACAAGTTCGACGCGTCCGTGCTGTCCGAGGAACAGGCGCAGACGATCAAGATGAACGCCATCACCGAGTGGGCCGCCCTGCCCGCCACGGAAATGTTCCTGCGCGACAACCGCGACGACAGCGACTTCTCGGCCTTCATGTCGATCTGGTTCTTCGAGGAGCAGAAGCACTCCCTGGTGCTGATGGAGTACCTGCGCCGCTTCCGCCCGGACCTGGTGCCGACCGAGGAGGAGCTGCACCAGATCCGCTTCGAGTTCGACCCGGCGCCGGCGCTGGAAACGCTGATGCTGCACTTCTGCGGCGAGATCCGCCTGAACCACTGGTACCGCCGGGCGGCCGAGTGGCACACCGAGCCGGTGATCAAGCACATCTACCAGACGCTGAGCCAGGACGAGGCGCGCCACGGCGGCGCCTACCTGCGCTACATGAAGCGCGCCATCAACAACTTCGGCAACGAAGCCCGGGCGGCCTTCGCCAAGGTGGGCGTGCTGATGGCCAGCGCCCGCCGCACGGCGCAGGCGCTGCATCCCACCAACCTGCACGTCAACAAGGCGCTGTTCCCGAACGACACCATCCAGTCGCGCCTGCCGGACCCCGAATGGCTGGAGCACTGGCTGGACCAGCAGATCAAGTTCGACGCGGTCTGGGAAAACAAGGTCGTCGACCGCATCCTGCACAACCTGAGCCTGCTGATGGACCGCAGTTTCAAGAGCGTGCAGGAGCTCAACCGCTTCCGCAAGGAAATCCAGGCCAGCCTGGGTGGCGGCGCCTCGGCGCAGCCGGTGTGAGCGGCGCTCCGGCCTTCCTCTCCAAGATCGTCGCGCGGTCGGAAGCGGCCGCGCGCATGGCGGCCCTGCCGGGCCCCGTCGTCTTCACCAACGGCGTCTTCGACGTGCTGCACCGCGGCCACGTCACCTACCTCGCCAACGCCCGCGCGCAAGGCGGCAGCCTTGTCGTGGCGCTCAATACCGATGCCTCCGCCCGCCGGCTGGGCAAGGGGCCCGACCGCCCGCTCAACGCCGAACAGGATCGCGCCGTCGTGATGGCGGCGCTCGAGTCCGTGAGCCTGGTGACCTGGTTCGACGAGGACACGCCGGTGCAGCTGCTGTCCGAACTGAAGCCGCAGGTCTACGTGAAGGGCGGCGACTACGACATGCGCAAGCTGGCCGAGACCGCCCTGGTCGAGGGCTACGGCGGCCGCGCGCTGGCCATCCCCTTCGTGGACGGCTACTCCACCACGAACCTCGTCCAGAGGATCCGCAGCGCCGGCTGAAGCGCTGTCACAAAGGGGCGGCTCGCTCCGTCTAGCCGGCATGGACCACCGGACCGCCACCTTCCAGAGCCACCGGCCGCGCCTGCTCGGCATCGCTTACCGCATGCTCGGCTCCACCGCCGAAGCCGAGGACGTGCTGCAGGACGCCTGGCTGCGCTGGAACGAATCCGACACCGACAGCCTGCGCAGCGTCGAGGCCTGGCTGGTCACCATCGTCACCCGCCTGTCGATCGACCGGTTGCGCGCGCTGCGCGCCGAGCGCGATCGCTATCCGGGCTTCTGGCTGCCGGAGCCGGTGGTCGAAGCCGCCGACGCGCACACGCCCCACAGCCTGCTGGAACGCGCCGACGACGTCTCGGTGGCGCTGCTGCGCGTGCTGGAGCAGCTCGGACCCGATGAACGCGCCGCCTTCGTGCTGCGCCAGGCCTTCGACATGGACTACGCGGAAATCGCGCAGGCGCTGGGCAAGAGCGAGGCGGCCTGCCGGCAGCTGGTGCACCGCGCCAGCGAACGCGTTCAGGCCGAACGCCCGCGCTTCGCGGTCAGCGGCGACGCCCATTGGCGCGTGGTGGAGGCGTTCGCGCGCGCCGCGCAGGGAGGCGACCTGGTCGCCATGCGCGGCCTGCTCGCCGAGGACGCGCAACTGGTGAGCGACGGTGGCGGCAAGGTGCGCTCGTTCGACTTCGTCATGCACGGCGCGCAGCGCCTGGCGCAGCTCTATTACGCGGTGTCGCGCCGCCACGGCGCGTCGCTGCACTACCGTCTGGTGCGGGTGAACGGCCAGCCCGGACTCGCGCGGTACGTCGGCAATCAGCTGGAGTCGGTGCAGTCCTTCGAGTTCGAGGGCGAGCGCATCCGCGCCATCCAGACCCAGCGCAACCCGGACAAACTCGCTCGGGTGCTTGTCACAAGACCGTGAGCCGGCGCGTCTTGCGGGTGAGTCCCTTCACTGCAACAGGAGCACCCTCATGGAAACCCGCCTCGCCAACCCCCATCGCCTGGCCCCGGAAGCCTACAACGGGCTCGCCGCCGTCAGCGCCCAGCTGAAGTCGTCCATCGGCCGCGCCTTGATCGCGCTGGTCGACATCCGCGTCTCGCAGATCAACGGCTGCGCCTTCTGCCTGGACATGCACGCCCGCGAACTGCTGGCCGCAGAAACGCCGGACCTGCAGCGCCTCAACAGCCTGGCCACCTGGCGCGAAGCGCCGTTCTACACGCCGCGCGAGCGCGCTGCGCTCGCCTGGGCGGAAAGCCTCACGCTGGTGGCGCAGACGCAGGCGCCGCAGGACGACTTCGCGCCGCTAAACGAACACTTCAGCGAGCGCGAGATCGCGGAGCTGACGCTGGCCATCGGCGTGATCAACGCCTGGAACCGCTTCGCGATCGGCTTGCGGCTGCCAGTGGCGCGCCGGCCGCTGACCGTCGCGGCCTAAGGTTCGGTGCGCGGCCGCTTTCCGGTGCGCCGGAAGACGTCGCGCACGCCCCGTTCCCGCAGCTTCTTCACCTGCCGGTTCCACCAGTGCTCGATGTCGTCCACGTATTCGAACACCACCGGCACCACCAGCAGGCTCAGCACCGTCGACGTGAACAGGCCGCCGATCACGGCGATCGCCATCGGCGAGCGGAAGCTCGGGTCGGCGGCACCGAAGCCGATCGCGATCGGCAGCATGCCGGCCGACATCGCGATGGTGGTCATGATGATCGGCCGCGCCCGCTTGTGGCCGGCGTCGAGCAGCGCCTCGAAGCGCGTGAGGCCGTGATCCCGCCGGGCGACGATCGCGTACTCCACCAGCAGGATGGAGTTCTTCGTCGCGATGCCCATCAGCATGATCAGGCCGATCAGCGAAGGCATGGAGAAGCTCTTCTGCGCGATCAGCAGGCCGACGAAGGCGCCGCCGAGCGCCAGCGGCAGCGCGCTGAGGATCGTGAGCGGGTGCAGGAAATCCTTGAACAGCAGCACCAGCACGATGTAGATGCACAGCACGCCGGTGAGCATGGCCAGGCCGAAGCTCGCGAACAGCTCGCCCATCATCTCGGCGTCGCCGATCGGCACCACCTTCACGCCGGGCGGCAGGTTCTGGATCGAAGGCAGCTGCTCCACCGCGGCCGTCACTTCGCCCAGCGGCGCGCCCGACAGCTCGATCTCGAAGTTGATGTTGCGCGAGCGGTCGTAGCGGTCGATCACCGCCGGCCCGCCGGTGAGCTGGAGCGTCGCGACCTGCCCCAGCATCACGCTGCCGCCGGAAGCGGCGGGCACCGTCAGGCGCTCCAGCACGCCGAGGTCGCGCCTCGCGTCCTCGCGCAGCTTCACCACGATCGGCACCTGCCGCTGCGAGAGGTTCAGCTTGGGCAGGGCCACGTCGTAATCGCCGGACGTGGCGATGCGCAGCGTGTCGGCGATCGACTGGCTGGTCACGCCGAGGTCGGCGGCGCGCGCGAAGTCCGGCCGCACCACGATCTCCGGCCGCACCAGCGAGGCGGTGGACGCGATCTGCCCGAGGCCGGGGATGGTGCGCAGGTCGCGCTCGACCGCGCGCGCCGCTTCCGCCAGCGACTGCGGGTTCTCGCCGGACAGCACCAGCACGTATTTCTCGCCCGAGCCGCCGAGGCCGACCTTGGTGCGCACCCCGGGCAGGACTTCCAGCGCCTGGCGGATGTTCGTTTCGATGCCCTGCTTGCGCGGCCGCTCGCTGCGCTCGTCCAGCAGCACCGTGAGCGTCGCTTTGCGCGTTTCCGCCGCGCCGGAGTTCGCCATCGGGTCGCCGCCGGCGCTGCCGCCGCCGATGGTGGTGTAGACGCTCTTCACGTGCGCCACCTTCTTCACCGCCAGCCGGGCCTGTTCCGCCAGCGTCTTGGTCTGTTCCAGGGTGGAGCCCGGCGGCAGCTCGAGGTACACCTGCGTCTGCGAGTTGTCGTCCGGCGGGATGAAGCCGGTCTCCAGCAGCGGGATCATGGCCACCGATGCGAAGAAGAACAGGGTCGCCAGCACCATCGTCTTCACGCGGTGCTTCATGCTCCAGTTCACGCATTTCATGTAGAGGCGCAGCCAGCCCGGCTCCTTTTCCTGGCCCACCAGCGGCTTGAGCATGTAGGCCGCCATCATGGGCGTGAGCATGCGCGCCACCACCAGCGAAGCGAACACCGCCAGCGCCGCGGTCCAGCCGAACTGCTTGAAGAACTTGCCGGCGATGCCGCTCATGAAGGCCGTCGGCAGGAACACCGCGATCAGCGTGAAGGTGGTGGCGATCACCGCCAGCCCGATCTCGTCGGCCGCTTCCATCGCCGCCTCGTACGGCGTCTTGCCCATGCGCAGGTGGCGCACGATGTTCTCCACTTCCACGATCGCGTCGTCCACCAGGATGCCGATCACCAGCGACAGCGCCAGCAGCGTCACGACGTTGATCGAGAAGCCGAGCAGGTGCATGCCGATGAAGGCCGGGATCACCGACATCGGCAGGGCGACGGCGGAGACGAAGGTGGCGCGCCAGTCGCGCAGGAACAGCCACACCACCAGCACCGCGAGGGCGGCGCCCTCGTACAGCAGGTGCAGCGAAGCCTCGTATTCCTCGCGCACCGGCGTCACGAAGTCGAAGGCCTGCGTGAGCTCGATGTCGGGCCGCTGCGCCTTCAGTTCCGCCAGCGCCTGGTGGATCGCGGCCCCGACCTGCACCTCGCTCTCGCCGCGGCTGCGCGCCACTTCGAAGCCGACGACCGGCTTCCCATCCAGCAGCGCCGCCGAGCGCGGCTCGGCGATCGTGTCGCTCACCTGGGCGACGTCGGCCAGGCGCACGGTGCGGTTGCCGGGCAGCGCGATCTGCAGGTTGCCGATTTCGCGCGCGGTGGACACGGTGGCCAGCGTGCGCACGGGCTGCTCGCTGCCGCCGAGATCGGCGCGGCCGCCGGCGCTTTCGGTCTGCACCTGCCGCAGCTGGCGCGAGATGTCGGCGGCCGTCACGCCCAGCGACTGCAGCCGCACCGGGTCGAGCGCGACGCGGATCTCGCGGTTGACGCCGCCCACCCGGTTGACCGCGCCGACGCCCGGCACCGCCAGCAGCTTGCGCGACAGCTCGTTGTCGACGAACCAGGACAGCGCCTCCTCGTCCATGTTGCGCGAGGCGATGGTGAAGGCCAGCACCGGCTGGCCGGCCAGTTCCAGCTTGGTGATGATCGGGTCGCGCAGGTCCGTGGGCAGGTCGGCGCGCACGCGCGACACGGCGGAGCGCACGTCGTCGACCGCTTCCTGCACTGGCTTCTCGAGCCGGAACTCCACGGTGAGCGTCACCACGCCGTCCTGCACCTTGGTGTAGATGTGCTTGAGGCCCTGCACCGTGGCGACCGAGTTCTCCAGCTTGCGGGCGACGTCCGTCTCCAGCTGCGCCGGCGCCGCGCCCGGCAGCGCCGCCGTCACCATCACGGTGGGCAGGTCGATGTCGGGGAAGTTCTGCACCTTCATGGCCTTGAAGGACAGCAGGCCCCCGAAGGTGAGCAGCACGAACAGCATCACCGTCGGGATCGGGTTGCGGATGGACCAGGCGGAGAAATTCATGGCTTGTCCTTGCGCGCCGGCGCCGACGCCGCGGAGGCGGGCGCGGATGCGGCGGAAGCCGGCACGGCGGCAGCGGGCGCCGCGCCGGCCGCGGCCGTGGACGGCACCGGCCCGTTCGCGTCGGCCACGCGCACCAGGTCGCCGTCGTTGAGGAAGCCGCCGCCGCTGGCGACGATGCGCATGCCGGAGGTCACGCCCGACAGCACCTGCACGCGGTCCTCGGCGATGCGGCCGATCTGCACCTTCACCTGGCTCACGCGGTTGTCCGGATTCACCCGGAAAACATAGTTGAAACCTTCGCGCACCACCACCGCCGGCTGCGGTACCGTGAGCGCCGGCTGCGCGCCGAGGTCGAACTCGCCGCGCGCGAACATGCCGGCACGCGCGCTGCCGGAAGCCGGACCCGGCAGCGGATTCACGTCGACGTAGACGAGCGCGACGCGGGTCTGCGGGTCCACCGTCGGGCCGATCATGCGCACCCGGCCTTCGAGCCGCGCGCCGCTGGTGGCGGTGACGAGGGCGCGGGTGCCGGGCGTGATGCGGCCGAGCTCGTCGGAAGTCACTTCGGCGCGCCATTCGAGGCGGCCCTTGCGGATCAGGCGGAACAGCTCGGCACCGTTGCCCACCACCGCGCCGACGGTCGCCGTGCGCGCGGAAATGATCCCGTCGTCGGGCGCGTGGACGGCGCTTTGCGACAGCCGCACCTGCTGCTGGTCCAGCTGCGCGCGCGCCGCCGCCACCCGCGCGCGGGCCGTCGCTTCGGCGGTGATGTACTGGTTGATCTGCGAGGCGCTCATCGCGCCGGTCTGCTGCAGGGTGCGCGCGCGGGCCGCGTTGTTGGCCGCTTCGGCGGCCGCCGCTTCGGCTTCGGCGAGGGAGGCGCGGGCCTGCGAGCTTTCCGCCTGCAGCGTGGCGGCGGCGAAGCGCGCCAGCACCTGGCCGCGGCGGACGCGGTCGCCGACGCCCACCAGCACGTCGGAGATGCGCAGCCCGCTCGCTTCGGCGCCGATGATGGCTTCCTGCCAGGCGGCCAGGTTGCCGTTGGCGGCGAGCATCACCGGCAGCATCGTCTCGGTCGGCGTGGTGGTCGTGACGGTGAGCGCCGGCTTGGTGTTGGCGGTCTTCTTCTCGTCCTTGCCGCCGCAGGCGGCGAGCAGCAGGACGGCGGCGCAGGCGACCGCCAGCGCGCGGGCTCGGTGGGACAGCAGGTGCATGGGACGGTGTTCCTTCTTCTTGTCGTTCAGTCGTTGCGGGCGGTGGCTTCGCGGTCGCCGCGCTCCCAGCCGCCGCCCAGGGCGCGGTAGAGCGCGATCCAGGCCGCCACGCGTTCGCGCTGCAGCGTCACCAGCACGGTCTCGGCGTTGAGCAGCACGCGGCGCTGGTCTTCCAGCTCGATCAGGCTGCCGAGCCCGCTGCGAAAGCGTGCTTCCGCCGCCACGAAGGAAGCGCGATAGCCCTCGACGGCGGCGCGGGCGTCCTCGCTGCGTTCGCGGGCGCTTTCCAAGTTGACCAGCGCCTCCTCCACTTCGCGCACCGCCTGCCGCACGCGCGCGCCGTACTGGATCACCGCTTCCTCGTAGCGGGCCTGCGCGGCGTCCTCGGCGGCCGCGCGGCGGCCGGCATCGAAGATCGGCAGCGTCACGGCGAGCGGGCCGATCTGCCAGGTCTGGATGTCGCTGGCCTGGCCGCCGGCGCGGATCCAGCCGGTGGCGATCTGGCCGCTGAGCGACACGCGCGGGAAGCGGTCGGCCCGCGCGGCGCCGACATCGGCACTGGCGGCGGCCACGTTGCGCTCGGCCAAGTAGACATCGGGGCGTTGCGCGAGCAGCGCCGCCGGAACGGACGGGATCGCGCGGTCGGCGATGCCGGCCGGCTCGTCCCAGCCGGCGGCGAGGCGGCGGCGCAGCTCGGGTTCCGGCAGGCCGGTCAGCGCCACCAGGCCCTTGGTGACCAGCTCGCATTGCGCCTGCTGCTGCGTGGCGCGCGCCGCGCCTTCGGCGGCACTGGCGCGGGCCTGCGCCGCGACCGCCGGCGCGGTGAAGCCGGCCTCGGCGCTGAGTCCGGTGAGGCGCGCGCTTTCGGCGCGCGAGCGCGCATCGTTGCGCGTCACCGCCACCAGCAGGTGGCAGGTGCGCAGCTCGACATAGGTGGTGGCGGTCTCGGCCGCGACGGCCACGCGCGCATCGTGCCAGCCCGCCTGCGCGCCGCGCTCCCGGGCGCGCGCGGCATCGGACTGCGAGCGGCGGGCGCCGAAGACGTCGACCTCCCAGGCCAGCTGCACGTTGTTCTGCAGGATCGTCGAGGCCGGGAGTCCGCCCTGCCCGCCGCCGCCGGCACCGCCCGCGCCACCCGCCAGCGCATTGCCGCGGCTGATGGAGGTGGTCGCGTCGACCGAAGGCAGCCTGGCCGCGTTGGCCGCGACGCGGGCGCTGCGCGCCTCGGCGATGCGGGTGGCGGCGGTGGCGACGTTGGGATTGGCGGCCTGCGCGGCTTCGATCAGGTCGATCAGCAGCGGATCGTCGAACTGCAGCCACCAGCGCCTGAGGTCGGCGAGGTTGCCGCCGTGCGGCAGCGGCGCATACCAGCGCGGCGGCGCCTCGGAGGCGACGGATTCAGGAGGGCGGGGAACGGCGCAACCAGCCAATGACAACAGCAGCAGCGAGCCGACCGCCGCGACGGGGCGCAAGAGCTTCATGGGTCCTTCCCGGATCGGGCTTGTTCGCGGCACTGGCGACGCGCGCCGGCGTGCGGGGCCGCGGCAGCGAAACCAAAGAGCCTATCACCGGGCCGTGAATCTTGCTGGGGTACGCGCCCCAGCGCGGCCGTTCAGCCGAAGACGTGCCGCCAGAGCGCGAGGATCGCGTCGCGCTCGGCCATGAGCTGGCCTTCGGGCACCTGCGTCGGTTCCTCGTTGAGGCGCGCGTGGTGCTGGTGCCGGCGCTGTTCGCGGTAGGCGGAAGCGGCGGCCTGGCCGACGCCCGCGGGCAGCAGGCCGGCCGCCTCCGCCCGCTGCAGCAGCGCGATGTTGCCGGCGTTGGGCACCAACTCCGGATGCGCGCCCGACTGCGACAGCACCAGGAACTGCACCGCGAATTCGGCGTCCACCATGCCGCCCGGGCTGTGCTTCAGGTCGAAACGCCCGGCCTTGACCGGATGCGCGCTGCGCACCTTGTCACGCATGGAAACGATCTCGCGCTGCAGTGCGGCGACATCGCGCGGCGCCGTGATCACGGCCTGCCGCACCGCGTCGAAGCGCGGGCGCAGCGCCTCCAGGCCGACCACGAAGCGGGAGCGCGTCATGGCCTGGTGCTCCCAGGTCCACGCGGTGTTGCTGCCGCGGCGCTGCTGGTAGTCGTCGTAGGCCTGGAAGGTGGTGATCAGCAGGCCCGAGCTGCCGTTGGGACGCAGCGCGGTGTCGATCTCGAACAGGTCGCCCTCGGAGGTCTTGGTCGACAACCAGTTGATGATCTTGCGCACGTAGGCCGCATAGGCGTCGGGGGCGCGCTCGTCGTCGTCCTCGTAGACGAACACGATGTCGAGGTCGCTGCCGTAACCCAGTTCCTTGCCGCCCAGCTTGCCGTAGCCGAGGATCGCGAAGCAGGGCGCCTCGCGGTGCCGCTGCTTGAGGCGCTCCCAGCACCAGCGCGCCGTCACCTTCACCGTGGTGTCGGCCAGCAGGCTCAGTTCGTCGGCCACCTGTTCCACCGTCAGCACGCCCTCGACGTCGCGCGCCAGGGTGCGGAACAGTTCCGCGTGGTGCGCGCGGCGCAGCAGGTTCAGCAGGGTCTCGTCGTCGTCCTCGCCGGTGATCTGCAAGGAGCGCTTGCGGTGCTCGAGCTCGCGCTCGAAGTCTTCCGGGCTGAAGCGCTCCTTCAGCAGGCCGTCGCTGGCCAGTTCGTCGATCACGCCGGGATGCTGGATCAGGTAGCGGGCCGGCCAGCGGGCCTCGCCCAGCAGGCGCAGCAGCCGCTCGTGCACCGCGGGCCGCTCCCACAGCAGCGCGAGGTAGCTTTCGCGGCGCAGCAGCGGCTCGATCCAGTCCACCATCCGGACGGCGGCTTCTTCGCTGACGCGCCCTTCGCGCAGCCATTGCGCGGTGCGCGCCACCAGGCGCGAAAGGCGCTGGCGGGCGTCGTCGCGCAGCGCCATCACGCGCGGGTGGGTGCACCAGCGCTGGATGCGCTGCTGCAGCTGCGAAGGCAGCGTCTCCAGCATGCCGTCGAGGTCCGGCGGCGGCGCCTTCGGGCCCTTGCAGCTCTTGCACTCGCTGGCGCCGCCTCCCAGCAGCTTGTCGAATTCCTCGGCGACCAGCTCGCGATGCCCGTCGAGTTCATGCAGGAAGGGGCAGCAGTCCGCAAAACCCATCGTCCGCGCGATCCAGGTGAGGTCCTGGTCGTCGTCGTCCGTCTTGCAGCCCATGGGCAGCACGTGGGTCTGCTGGTCGTCCAGGTACTGGATGCGGTGCTCCACGCGGCGCAGGAAGATATAGGCGGCTCCCAGCGCCCTGGCCGTTTCCTCCGACATCAGGCCGGCGGCGGCGAGCCGCGGCAGCGCCTGCAGCGTGGGCCGGGTGCGGATCTCGGGAAACTGGCCGCCGCGCACCACCTGCAGCAGCTGCACGGTGAACTCGATCTCGCGGATGCCGCCGCGCGACAGCTTCACGTCGTTGGCGCGTTCCGGACGGCCGGCGGCACGCCGCGCGGCATGCTCGCGGATCTGCCGGTGCAGCGAGCGCAGCGCGTCGAACACCGCGTAATCGAGGTAGCGGCGGAACACGAAAGGCAGCACCGTCCCGCGCAGGGCCTGGGCGGAGCCGTCGGCGATGCAGCTGCGCGGCGCGACCACCCGGCTCTTCATCCAGGCGAAGCGCTCCCATTCGCGGCCCTGCACCTGGAAGTAGTCCTCCAGCGCGCCGAGCGACACCGCCGGCGGGCCGGAGTTGCCGTTGGGCCGCAGCATCAGGTCGACGCGGAACACGAAGCCGTGCTCCGTCACGTCGCCGATCAGCCCGAAGATGCGCTTGACCGCCTTGCCGAAATATTCGTGGTTGGTGATGCGGCCGCGGCCGTCGGGCGCGCCGGCCGTCTCGCCGTCGGTGTCGTAGACATAGACCAGGTCGATGTCGCTGGACACATTGAGTTCGCGCGCCCCCAGCTTGCCCATGCCGACGATCCAGAGCTGGGCGCGCCGTCCTTCGGGCGTGCGCGGTTCGCCGTGCGTCGCGTCCAGTTCCCCGCAGGCCTGGCGGCAGGCGGCGTCGAGCGCGAATTCGGCCAGTTCGGTGACGGCGCCGGTGATCGTTTCCAGCGGCGAGCGCCGGTCGCAATCGAGCACCACCAGCCGCTCCATCACCAGCTGGCGAAGGACGCGTAAAGCCGATGGCACGTCGTAACCGCGGGAACGCAGGGCCTCGTAGGCGACTCCCATGGTCTCCCGCCCCGGTGCGCCCGCCGGCAGCAGCGAGAGCTCGCCTTCATAGCGCCGGCGCAGCCGCTGCACGAACCGCGAGTTACCGGAAAGTGGGAATGGCGTGTCCTCCGGGGACGGCGCGGCCCCGTTGACGGAAGCGGCGGTGCCGCTGTTGCTGCCGGGCCCGACGCCCAGGGTCATAATTCCCGCCACTTCGATGTCTTCATGAATGCGACGCCGCCGAATCCCTCACGCACGCTGAGGTTGTTTGCAGCCGCGGCCAAGTGGTCGCTGTGGCTGCTGCTTGCAGCGTCCTTGCTGCTGTCGCTCGCGTGGGGTGCGCTTCATGGATTCATTGTGCCGCGAATCGGTGACCTGCGCCCCGCACTGGAAATTCGGGCCAGCCAGGTCCTCGGGGTGCCGGTGCGCATCGGCGCGATCAGCGCCCGCAGCGAGGGCGTCTTCCCCTCGTTCACGCTGGAAAACGTCGTCCTGCTGGATCCGCAGGGGCGCGAGGCCCTGAAGCTGCCGCTGGTGATCGGGGCGCTGTCGCCGCGGTCGCTCTGGAACCTGGGCTTCGAGCAGCTCTATATCGACCGGCCGCGGCTGGACATCCGGCGCGCGCGCGACGGCCGCATCTTCGTGGCCGGCCTGGACTTTTCCCGCAGCAGCGGCGACGAGGGCCGGGCGGCCGACTGGTTCTTCGGCCAGAAGGAATTCGTGATCCAGGGCGGGGCCATCCAGTGGACCGACGAACTGCGCGGGGCGCCGCCGCTGGCGCTGGACGACGTGCGCTTCGTGGCGCGCAACGGCGCCCGCCGGCACCAGTTGCGCATCGACGCCACCCCGCCGGCCGAATGGGGACAGCGCTTCAGCCTGAGCGGGGTCTTCCGCCAGCCGCTGCTGTCCACCCATCCGGGCCGCTGGCAGCAGTGGGATGGCCAGATCCATGCCGACTTCGCGGCGGTGGACCTGTCGGCGCTGCGGCGCCAGGCCAACCTCGGCATCGAGATCGCGCAAGGCAGGGGGCGGCTGCGCGCCTGGGCCGACGTCGCCCAGGGCCAGGTCGTCGGCGGCACGGCGGACGTCGTGCTGCAGGACGTCAACGCCACCCTGGGGCCGCAACTGCAGCCGCTGGCGCTGCAGTCGGTGTCGGGCCGGGTCGGCGGCAGGCGGCTGGCGGGCGGCTTCGAATTCCATACGCAGGACCTGCAGTTCCTCACGCAGGAAGGCCTGCGCTGGCCGGGCGGCAACGTGGCGGTGACGTGGACCGGCGCCGAAGGCACGCGGCCGGCGCAGGGCGAGCTGCGCGCCGACCGCCTGGACCTGGGGGCGTTGAGCCAGATCGCGACGCGGCTGCCGCTCGGCGCCGCGACGCACGAGGCGCTGCAGGCCTGGCGGCCGCAGGGCCTGGTGGAAACGGTGCAGGCGCGCTGGCAGGGCCCGCTCGATGCGCTGCAGAAGTACGAGGCGCGCGGCCGGGCGCGCCAGCTGGAGGTCGCGTCGCGGCCGCACCCGGAGGGCCATGCCGGCGTTCCCGGCGTGCGCGGGGCCGACATCGACTTCGACCTGAACCAGGGCGGCGGCAAGGCGAAGCTGGCGATCCAGCAGGGCGCGCTCGACTTCCCCGGCGTGTTCGAGGAACCGGTGCTGCCGCTGGACACGCTGGCCGCCGACGTGCAGTGGCAGGTGAACGGCGCGGACCTGTCGGTCAACGTGGCCAACCTCAAGTTCAGCAATGCCGACGCGCAGGGCGAGGCCCAGGCCAGCTGGCGGACCGCCGATGCGCGCACCGCGCCCGGCGGCGCCCGCTTCCCCGGCGTGCTGGACCTGCAGGGCACGCTGTCGCGCGCCGACGGCACCCGCGTGTGGCGCTACCTGCCCAACGGCGTGCCGAAGCAGGCGCGCGAATACGTGCATTCGGCGGTGCTGGCGGGTACCGCGCCGAACACGAAGTTCCGGGTGAAGGGCGACCTGCGCGGCTTCCCCTTCCCGGACAACCATGGCGGCGAGTTCCTGGTCTCGGCGCCGGTGCGCGACGTGACCTATGCCTACGTGCCGCGTTCCCTGCAGCCGGAGGGCCAGGCGCCGTGGCCGGCACTGTCGAACGTGGACGGCGAGCTGGTGTTCCAGGGCGCCGGCATGCAGATCCGCAATGTGAAGGGGCGGGTCCAGGGGGCCGCCCGCCTGCAGGTGGCCGCCGATGCGCGCATCCCGGACTTCCACCATTCGCAGGTGGAGGTGCAGGGCAGGATCAAGGGGCCGGTCGCCGATTCGCTGGCGGTGGTCAACGGCTCGCCGGTGACGGCCATGCTCAATGGGGCGCTGGCGCGGACCACCGCGACCGGCAATGCCGACGTCGACCTCAGGCTGGTGCTGCCGCTGGCGGACCTGCAGCGCTCCCAGGTGCAGGGCGCGGTCACGCTGGCCGGCAACGACGTGCAGGTCTCGCCGGCCAGTCCGGTGCTCGCGCGCGCCCGCGGCAGCGTGCAGTTTTCGGAGAAGGGCTTCCAGCTCGCCGGCGTGCAGGCCCGCGCGCTCGGCGGCGACGTGCGCCTGGACGGCGGCACGCGTGCCGGCGTCAACGGCGAGGCGGCCACCGTGCACCTGCGCGGCCAGGGCACCGTCACGGCCGACGGCCTGCGGCAGGCGCAGGAACTGGGCTTCGTGTCGCGGCTGGCGCGCGACTTCCAGGGCAGCACCAGCTACAACCTGGCGCTCGCCTTCCGCCGCGGCACGCCGGAGATCCAGGTCACGAGCAGCCTGCAGGGCCTGGCGATCCAGCTGCCCGCGCCCCTGAACAAGCCCGCGGAATCGGCCCTGCCCCTGCGCTACGAGACGGCGCTCACGCGCGAGTCGCTGGCGCCCGGCGCGCGGCTGCAGGAGCTGCTCACCGTGGAACTCGGGCGCGTGGCCTCGGTGAACTACGTGCGCGACCTGTCGACCCCGGAGCCGCACGTGGTGCGGGGCAGCATCGCGGTGGGGCTCGCGCCGGGCGAGAGCGTGACGCTGCCCGACGAAGGCGTGATGGCCAACGTGCTGCTGGGCACCTTCAACATCGACCACTGGGAAGACGCGCTCACCCGCGTCGCCGGCGACGCCACGCCGGCGACTGCGCCAGCGGCCGCGCCCGCCGCGACGGCCACGCGCAACGAGAACTCGCCCGCGATGGGCTACATGCCGACGCTGATCGCGGTGCGCGCGAAGGAGCTGAGCGTGGAAGGCCGCACGCTGCACAACGTGGTGCTGGGCGGCTCGCGCGAGGGCCGCTTCTGGCGTGCCAACGTCGATGCCGAGGAGTTGAACGGCTACATCGAATACCGGCAGCCGCCGAGCACCGGGGCGGGCCGCGTGCATGCGCGGCTGGCGCGCCTGAGCATCGCGGCTGCGGCGGCGACCGAAGTGGAGCAGCTGCTGGAACAGCAGCCGGTGAACATCCCGGCGCTGGACATCGTGGTCGACGAGTTCGAGCTGAAGGGGCGCAAGCTCGGACGTCTCGAGATCGACGCCGTCAACCGCGGCGCCGCCACCGTGGCGCGCGAAGGCGGCATCCGCGAGTGGCGCCTCAACAAGCTGGCCCTCATCTCGCCGGATGCGACCTTCACCGCATCGGGCAACTGGGCGGCGATCGGCGCGCAGCCGGCCCTGCCGGGTGCGCCGCGGCAGGACGCTCGCCCGGGCGAGCGCCGCCGCACGTCCATGAAGTTCAGGCTGGACATCGCCGACGCCGGCCAGACGCTCGCGCGCTTCGGCATGAAGGACGTCGTGCGGCGCGGCCGCGGCAGCATGGAAGGCACGGTGTCCTGGCTCGGCTCGCCGCTGGCGCTGGACCATCCCAGCATGACCGGCGGCTTCCACGTCGACGTGGAAAGCGGCCAGTTCCTGAAGGCCGATCCCGGCCTGGCCAAGCTGCTGAGCGTGCTGAGCCTGCAGTCGCTGCCGCGCCGGCTGGTGCTGGACTTCCGCGACGTCTTCAGCGACGGCTTCGCCTTCGACTTCGTGCGCGGCGACATCGCGATCGAGCAGGGCATCGCCTCCACCAACAACCTGCAGATGAAGGGCGTGAACGCCGCCGTGCTGATGGAAGGCAAGGCCGACATCGCCCGCGAGACGCAGGACCTCAAGGTGGTGGTCGTGCCGGAGATCAATGCGGGCACCGCTTCGCTGGTGGCCACCGTGATCAACCCGGCGATCGGCCTCGGCACCTTCCTCGCGCAGATCTTCCTGCGCGAGCCGCTGATCCGCGCCGCCACGCAGGAGTTCCACGTCGACGGCACCTGGGCCGACCCGCGCGTCACGCGCGTGTCGCGCTCCGCCGGCCGGACGGAGGGCACCACCGGCGCCGCCAACGAGTCCGCCCAGCCCGTCACCCGCTGAAAGCCCGGAGTCCCGCATGAAGATCGCCGCCCTCCAGACCGTCTCCGGGACCAGCCTGCAGGCCAACCTCGATCGCGCGCATGCACTGCTCGCCGAAGCCGCCGCGGCCGGCGCCGAACTCGCGGTGCTGCCCGAATACTTCTGCCTCATGGGCCAGCGCGACACCGACAAGCTGGCGGTGCGCGAGGCCCTCGGCCACGGCGTGGTGCAGGACTTCCTCGCGCAGGCCGCCCGCGAACTGCGCCTGTGGGTGGTGGGCGGCACCTTGCCGCTCGCGGCCGACGATGCCCAGCGGGTGCGCAACACCAGCCTGGCGTTCTCGCCGCAGGGCGAATGCGTGGCGCGCTACGACAAGATCCACCTGTTCCGCTACGACAACGGGCGCGAGCAGTACGACGAAGCCCGCGTGATCGAAGGCGGCCGCACGCCCGCTGCCTTCACGCTGCCCTCGCGCGACGGCCATGCCTGGCGCGTGGGACTCTCGGTCTGCTACGACCTGCGCTTTCCCGAGCTGTACCGCGCGCTCGAGGCCGACCTGCTGCTGGTGCCGAGCGCCTTCACCTTCACCACCGGGCAGGCGCACTGGGAAGTGCTGCTGCGCGCGCGGGCGATCGAGAACCTTGCCTACGTCTGCGCGCCGGCGCAGGGCGGCAAGCACGAGAACGGCCGCCGCACCTGGGGCCATTCCATGGTGGTCGATCCCTGGGGCGAGCTGCTCGGGCAGCGCGCGGACGAGGGGGCCGGCGTGGTGCTCGCCGACCTGGACATCGCCCGGATCGCGCAGGTGCGGCAGCAGTTGCCTGCACTGGAGCACCGGGTGTTGTGAGCGCCGCACGGCCGCCCGAAGGCGCTCGCCCCCTCCGCTTGCGGAGGGGGGAGGAGAAGGCCGCGCAGCGGACAAGCCTGGGGGAGGTACTCGCATGACATCAGTTGCGCTGCCTCCGCCGTCCCGCCTGCGTCGCCTGTCCAACTGGCGCCGCTGGTCGCTGTGGGGCCTGCTCGTCGGGCTGGTGGTGGCTCTGCTGGTCACGCTGGTGTGGCTGGCCGCGCGCTACGAGGCCAGCGTGGCGCAGAGCGACGTCGAGCGCGATGCGGCCGACGCGCTGAGCGACATCCGCTCCGCGCTCACCCGCAACGTGCAGGAGCTGCAGGCGCTGCAGTCGGCCCAGCGCGACCGGCACGATTGGCATCTCGCCGCGGAGCAGCTGCTGCGCGCACACCGCGAATGGGTGCGGATCGAATGGCGCGGTCCGGCTCCGGGACTGGAGCTGCGGGCCGAGGCCGACAGCCCCTATCGCTCGCCGGTGTTCGGCCGCTTCAGCCGCAGCAACACGCTCGCCGAGGTGCAGCAGGCCTGCGCCATGGCCGGCCGCCTGAGCAGCCACGCGTACGCGCGCAGCCATTTCGTGCCGCAGTCCGACGGCCTCGGGCTGGAGCTGATGGAGCTGTGCCTGCCGCAGGTGGAGGTGGGCCGGCTGGTCGGCTTCGTGGTGGCGACCTATTCGCTCACCGACCTGCTCGCCACGCACATCGGCCCGCAGATGGGGCGCAGCCAGGAGATCTCCTTCACCGAGGCGGACGGCACGCGGCTCGCGATGCACGGCCTGGCCCGCCGCGGCGCGCGCGTCTTCTCCGCGCAGCAGCTGCTGGACCTGCCCGGCGTCACCATGGTGCTGCGCATGGACAGCTGGCGGCGGCCGGAGCCGGACCTGTTTCCCAACGTGATGACGGCGCTGGTGACGGTGATGTCGATCGCGCTGGTCACGGTGCTGTTCATGCTGGGCCACGACACGCGCCGGCGCCTGCGGGTGGAGGAAGACCTGGCCGATGCGCTCGCCTTCCGCAAGGCGATGGAGGATTCTCTGGTCACCGGCCTGCGCGCGCGCGACCTGCAGGGACGCTCGACCTACGTGAACCCGGCTTTCTGCCAGATGGTGGGCTTCGCCGGCGACGAACTCCTGGGCAAGGGCCCGCCCGCGCCCTACTGGCCGCCGGAGTTCGCCGACGACTACCGCAAGCGCCAGGAAGTGCGCCTCGCCGGCGGCCACTCGCCGCCGCGCGAAGGCTTCGAATCGGTGTTCATGCGCAAGGACGGCTCGCGGTTCCCGGTGCTGATCATCGAGGCGCCGCTGATCAACGCGCAGGGGCTGCAGACCGGCTGGATGAGCGCGGTGCTGGACATCAGCGAGCAGCGCCGCGTGGAGGAGCTCTCGCGCGCCAGCCAGGAGCGCCTGCAGGCGACCGCGCGTCTCGCGACCGTCGGCGAGATGGCCTCGCTGCTGAGCCACGAGCTGAACCAGCCGCTGGCCGCGATCGCCAGCTACGCCAACGGTTCGATGAACCTGCTGCAGGACGCGCCGGCGCCGGCGCAGGACCTGCGCGTCGCCATCTCGCGCATCGCCGAGCAGGCCGAGCGCGCCGGCCGCGTGATCCGCAGCGTGCACGACTTCGTGCGCCGGCGCGACCAGGCGCGCGAGGCGATGCATCCGCAGGCGCTGGTCGACGCGATCATGCCGCTGGTGAACCTGCAGGCGCGCAAGCTGGGCGTGCGGGTGGAGACCCACATCCCCGCGGGATTGCCGCGCGTGTGGTGCGACCGCACGATGGTCGAACAGGTGCTTCTGAACCTGGCGCGCAATGCCATGCAGGCGATGGACGAGGCGCGCATCGCCCATCCGGCGCTGCAGATCCAGGTGCGCGCCACCGGGCCCAGCGAAGGCGGCAAGCGCTGGCTGGAGTTCGCGGTGACCGATTGCGGCCCCGGCATCCCGGAGCAGGTGAAGCAGCAGCTGTTCACGCCCTTCTTCACCACCAAGGCCGAGGGCATGGGCCTGGGGCTGTCGCTGTGCCGCACGGTGGTCGAGCAGCACGGGGGCTACCTGCTGTTCGA
Source organism: Ramlibacter sp. (assembly GCF_036383835.1). GTDB lineage: Bacteria > Pseudomonadota > Gammaproteobacteria > Burkholderiales > Burkholderiaceae_C > Ramlibacter. The sequence continues at coordinate 22,672 of NZ_DASVNN010000078.1, read as the reverse complement.
GCCCCACGTCCCGCAGGGTACGATCTTCCGCTTCACCTTGCCTGCGCAGAATCCTTGAGCCATGCAGCCCGCTGCCGACGCCACCGTGTTCATCGTCGACGACGACGCCGGGGTGCGCGACGCCCTCGCCTGGCTGCTGCGCTCGCGCCGGCTGCTGTCTTCCGCCTTCGACGGCGCCGAACCCTTCGTGGCCATGCTGCAGGGCGGCTTCCGGCCGGCGCAGCCCTGCTGCCTGCTGCTGGACGTGCGCATGCCCGGCATGAGCGGCCTGGCGCTGTTCGACCTGCTGCTGGAGCGCGGGCTGGTGCAGCCGATGCCGGTGATCTTCCTGACGGGCCATGCCGACGTGCCGACGGCGGTCGACATGGTCAAGCGCGGGGCCTTCGATTTCTGCGAGAAGCCGTTCTCGGACAACGCGCTGGTGGACCGCATCGAGGAGGCGCTGAAGCGATCGGCCGAGGTGCTGGCCGCCCAGCGGCAGAAGGGCGCCCTGCTCCATCGCCTGGAGGAACTCACCGAGCGCGAACGCGACGTCATGCGATTGGTGGCCAAGGGCCTGCCCAACAAGCTGATCGCCGACCAGCTCGCGATCAGCGTGCGGACGGTCGAGGTGCACCGCTCGCGGGTGTTCGACAAGATGGAAGTGAAGTCGGCGGTGGAGCTGGCGAACCTGCTGCGCGATTGGTAGCTTGCCGGGGTTGCACCCCAGCCTACGAACGCCCCGAAAGACGTCCGTCCCTGTAGGCTGGGGTGCAACCCCAGCAATCCACGTTCAGTTTTCGTCGTCCTCGGGCGGCGGCTCGCCACCTTTGCGTCCCGAGAACATCGTCCACCAGACGATGAACACCAGCACCAACAGCGCGGCCAGCGCTTCCAGCAGAATCAGCAGCATGTTCCGGTTCGTACTCCCCGCCGCCATTGTAGGAATGCTCGCGGCCTGCGTCTCCGTGCCCTTGCCGCCGGAGCCCCCGGCGCCCGCGATCAGCGTGCCGCGTCCCGCCGTGCCCACCGCGCCCGACGACGGCGGGCCGCTGCCGCCCGCGCTGCAGCAGGGCAAGGCGCGCTGGCAGCCGGTGCGCTGGTCCGAACTGCCGGGCTTTTCCGGCGATGCCCTGCACGAGGCCTGGAACGCCTGGATCCGCAGCTGCGAGCGGCCGCCGCCGCCGCACGCGGCGCTGTGTCCCGAGGTGCGGCGGCTGTCGATCGCCACGCCCGAGGAGCAGCGCGCGTGGATGATGCGCCGGCTGCAGCCCTATCGCATCGAGCCGCTGCAAGGCGGCGGCGAGGGCCTGCTCACCGGCTACTACGAGCCGATGCTGGAGGGCTCGCGCGCGCCGACCGCCACCCAGCAGGTGCCGCTGTACCGTCCGCCCGCGGACCTCGCCACGCGGCGCCCCTGGTACTCGCGGCAGGAGATCGACACGCTGCCGCAGGCGCGCGCCGCGCTGCGCGGCCGCGAGATCGTCTATGTCGCCGACCCGCTGGATGCGCTATCGCTGCAGATCCAGGGCTCGGGGCGCGTGCGCGTCACCGAAGCCGACGGCCGCGTGACGACCGTGCGGCTCGCCTATGCGGGCAGCAACGAGCACGCGTACCGCAGCGTCGGCGGCTGGCTGCTGCAGCAGGGGCTGCTGCGCGATGCCTCGTGGCCCGGCATCAAGGCCTGGGCCCGCGCCAACCCGCAGCGCATGCAGGAGATGCTGTGGAGCAACCCGCGTGTGGTGTTCTTCCGCGAGGAGCCCCTGTCGGACCTCGACGCGGCGTTCGGCCCGCGCGGCGCGCAGGGCGTGGCGCTGACCCCGGGACGCTCGATCGCGGTGGACAAGGAGTCGGTGCCGTACGGCACGCCGGTGTGGCTGTCCTCGCCGGGGCCGGTGCTGCCGCTGAACCGGCTGGTGATCGCGCAGGACACGGGCAGCGCGATCGTCGGCGCGGTGCGGGCGGATTACTTCGTCGGGTGGGGCCCGGAAGCGGGGGAGATCGCGGGTCGCCTGAAGCAGCCGCTGGCGATGTGGGTGCTCTGGCCGAAGTAGGCCGTCATCCCCGCCTTCGCGGGGATGACGGGATCACGGCTTCAGGTGCGACAAAGGCCAGCTCGAACTCGCCTTCACCTCCCCCAGCGAGAAGCTGGTGTGGATGTCCTTCACGTTCGGCAGGTTGATCAGCACCTTGCGCGCGAACTGCGCGAAGGTGTCGAGATCGCGCGCGACCACCTGCAGCTCGAAGGTGCCCGCGCCGCTGATGTAGTGGCAGGACACGATCTCCGGGATCTGCCGGATCGCGTCTTCCATCTCGCGGGTGCGTTCGCCGGTGTTGCGGTCGGCGTCCAGCCGCACGAAGGCCAGCACGCCCAGGCCGATGCGGTGGCGGTCGATCTCCGCGTGGTAGCCCTTGATGAAGCCGGCCTCCTCCAGCGCCCGCACGCGCCGCCAGCAGGGCGCCGCCGACAGGCCCACGCGCTGCGCCAGTTCCGCGTTCGTGAGGCGCGCGTCGGCTTGCAGCTCGCTCAGGATCTGGATGTCGTATCTGTCAAGTGTTTCCATTTTGGCCCGGTTCGCGAAAGATCCTTTCTCATCCTAAGGGTTTCACGGCACAGAAAGCAAAGACTTATCCGCGCGCCGCTCATACACTGCACCATCCCTACAGGCGCGCCCCCGGAGACAAACGCAACATGAACGCACCGCTGCCCGAACACATCCGCAAGGCGCTGGAGACCGTCACGCTGGACGACAAGTATTCGCTCGACGTCGGGCGGGCCTTCATGAGCGGCATCCAGGCCCTCGTGAAGCTGCCGATGCTGCAGCGCCAGCGCGATGCCCTCGTCGGCAAGAACACCGCCGGCTTCATCAGCGGCTACCGCGGCTCTCCGCTCGGCGGCTACGACCAGGCGCTGTGGAAGGCCAAGAAGTACCTGGCGGCGCAGAACATCGTGTTCCAGCCGGGCGTGAACGAGGAACTCGCCGCCACCGCGCTGTGGGGCACGCAGCAACTGGGCTTCGCGCCCGCCGGCAGCCACAAGCACGACGGCGTGTTCGGCATCTGGTACGGCAAGGGCCCGGGCGTCGACCGCTGCTCCGACGTCTTCAAGCACGCCAACATGGCGGGCACCACGCCCTGGGGCGGCGTGATCGCGGTGGCCGGCGACGACCACGTGGCCAAGAGCTCCACCGCGGCCCACCAGAGCGACCACATCTTCAAGGCCTGCGGCCTGCCGGTGTTCTTCCCGGCGACCGTGCAGGAGATCCTGGACCTGGGCCTGCACGCCTTCGCCATGAGCCGCTACGCCGGCGTCTGGGCCGGCATGAAGACGATCCAGGAGATCGTCGAATCGAGCGCCACCGCGGTGATCGATCCCGAGCGAGTTCGGATCCAGCTGCCCACCGATTTCCCCATGCCGCCCGGCGGCGTGCACATCCGCTGGCCCGACACGGCGCTGGAACAGGAAGCGCGCCTGTTCGACACCAAGTGGTACGCGGCGCTCGCGTACATCCGCGCCAACCGCCTGAACTACAACGTCATCGAGTCCCCGCACGACCGCTTCGGCATCATCGCCAGCGGCAAGGCCTACAACGACACGCGCCAGGCCCTCCTCGACCTGGGCCTGGACGACGACAGCTGCCGCCGCCTCGGCATCCGCCTGCACAAGGTGGGCGTGGTGTGGCCGCTGGAAGCGCAGGGCACGCGCGAATTCGCGCAGGGCCTGCGCGAGATCCTGGTGGTGGAAGAGAAGCGCCAGGTCATCGAGTACCAGTTGAAGGAGGAGCTGTACAACTGGCGTCCGGACGTGCGCCCCACCGTGCTGGGCAAGTTCGACGAGATCGAAGGCGATTACTCGGGCGGCGAATGGGCGATGCCGAACCCCACCGCCAACACGCTGCTGCGCGCCAACGCCGACCTGTCGCCGGCGCTGATCGCGCGCGCGATCGCCAGGCGCCTGAAGAAGATGGGCCTGGACGGCGACATCCAGGCGCGGATCGACGCCCAGCTCGCGATCCTGGAAGCCAAGGAACGCGCGATGCAGGTGGTGGAGGTCAAGGGCGACCGCATGCCCTGGTTCTGCTCGGGCTGCCCGCACAACACGTCCACCGTGGTGCCGGAAGGTTCGCGCGCGATGGCCGGCATCGGCTGCCATTTCATGGCGACCTGGATGGACCGCGCCACCGTCGGCTTCACGCAGATGGGCGGCGAGGGCGTGCCGTGGGTGGGGCAGCAGCCGTTCACGACCGAGAAGCACGTGTTCGCCAACCTCGGCGACGGCACCTACTTCCACAGCGGCCTGCTGGCGATCCGCCAGGCGATCGCCGCCGGCGTGAACATCACCTACAAGATCCTCTACAACGACGCGGTGGCCATGACCGGCGGCCAGCCGGTGGGCGAGCGTCCCGAGGGCCACTCGGTGCAGCAGATCGCGCACAGCCTGGAAGCCGAGGGCGTGCGCAAGCTGGTGGTGGTGACCGACCAGCCGGAGAAATACGAGGGCGCGAAGCTGCCCGCCGGGGTGACGGTGCACCACCGCGACCAGCTCGATCGCATCCAGCGCGAATTCCGCGAGCTCGAAGGCACCACCGCGATCATCTACGACCAGACCTGCGCCACCGAGAAGCGCCGCCGCCGCAAGCGCGGCACGATGGTGGACCCGGCCGTGCGCGTGATGATCAACGACCTGGTCTGCGAGGGCTGCGGCGACTGCAGCGTGCAGTCCAACTGCCTGTCGGTGGAACCGCTGGAGACCGAGCTCGGCCGCAAGCGCACCATCAACCAGAGCAGCTGCAACAAGGACACCAGCTGCCTCAAGGGCTTCTGCCCCAGCTTCGTCACCGTCGAAGGCGGCCAGCTGAAGAAAAAGGCGAAGAAGGAAGCGGTCGCCTCGCCCCACGACGGCGGCACCCTCCCCGAGCCGCTGCTGCCGCCCACCGCCGAGGCCTACGGCATCGTGGTGGCGGGCGTCGGCGGCACCGGCGTCATCACCATCGGCCAGCTGCTCGGCATGGCCGCGCACATCGAGGGCCGCGGCATCGTCACGCAGGACGCCGCCGGCCTCGCGCAAAAGGGCGGCGCCACGTGGAGCCACGTGCTGATCGCCGACACGCAGGACGCGATCCGCACCACGCGCGTCAGCATGGCCGCGGCCGACCTGGTGATCGGCTGCGATCCCATCGTGACCGGCGGCAAGGAAACGGTGCTGCGCATGCGCCAGGGGCGCACCCGCGTGGCGCTCAACGCGCACAGCACGCCGACCGCCGCGTTCGTGAAGAACCCGGCCTGGGACAACCCGTCGGATGCCTGCGCCGCCGAGATCGGCAAGTCGGTCGGGCCGGATGGCCTGGCCGCTTTCAACGCCGAGGCGCTGGCCTCGCGCGTGATGGGCGACAGCATCTACACCAACCCCATGATGCTCGGCTTCGCCTGGCAGAAGGGCTGGGTGCCGCTGGCGCGCGAATCCATCCTGCGGGCCATGGAGCTGAACGAAGTGGCGGTGGAGAACAACAAGCTCGCGTTCGAGTGGGGCCGCCGCGCCGCGCACGATCCGGCCGCGGTGGCCGTGCTGCTGGCGCCCGCCGCCCAGGTGATCGAGTTCAAGAAGCGCGAGTCGGTCGAGAGCCTGGTCGCGCGCCGCGTCGAGTTCCTCACGGCCTACCAGGATGCCGCCTACGCGCAGCGCTACCGCGACCTCGTCGAACAGGTGCGCGCCGCCGAGGCGCCGCTGGGCAAGACGACCCTGGCCGAGACGGTGGCCAGGGGCCTGTTCCGCCTGATGGCCTACAAGGACGAATACGAAGTGGCCCGCCTGCACGCCGAGACCGGCTTCCGCGAGAAGGTGGCCGCGCAATTCGAAGGCGACTTCAGGATCCACTACCACCTGGCCCCGCCCCTCGTCGCGAAGAAGAACGACAAGGGCGAGCTGGTCAAGCGCAAGTTCGGCCCGGCCACCTTCCACCTGTTCCGGCTGCTGGCCAGGCTGCGCGGCCTGCGCGGCACCGCCCTGGACGTCTTCGGCCGCACCGCGGAGCGCCGCACCGAACGCGCGCTGATCGAGGAATACCGCGCGACCGTGCAGGAGCTGCTGGCCGGCCTGACGCCCGCCCGCCACGCCCTGGCGGTGGAGATCGCCAACCTGCCGGACCAGATCCGCGGCTACGGCCACGTCAAGGAGCGCAACCTGGCGGCCGTCCGCCCGCAGTGGGAACGCCTGCTGCAGCAGTGGCGCGGCCCCGGCCAGGAACGCCGCGCCGCCTGATCCGGCTTGCCGGGGTCACCGGCGGCCCTGTTGCCGCCGCATACAATCCTTTTTCCCCCCGTGGCGCGCCGGCAGCGTGTTTGGCCGCGCGCGGGAGTTCCCAGTCGCTTAGCGGCTTCCCAGCCCTGGAGTCACCGTGTTCATTTCTTCCGCCTACGCCCAGACGGCGCCGGCCGCCGCGCCCGGCGGCGACATGATGTCGAGCTTCGGCAGCCTGCTGCCGCTCGTGCTGATGTTCGTCGTGCTCTATTTCGTGATGATCCGGCCGCAGATGAAGCGCCAGAAGGAGCACCGCTCGATGGTCGAGGCGCTGGCCAAGGGCGACGAGATCGCCACTTCCGGCGGCCTGCTCGGGCGCGTTACCCGCCTGGGCGACCAGTACCTGAGCGTGGAAGTCGCGCCCGGCGTCGAAGTGCAGGTGCAGCGCACCGCCGTGGTCCAGGTCCTGCCCAAGGGCTCGATCAAGTAAAGCCGGATGAACCGCTACCCCCTCTGGAAGTACCTGATCCTCGCGGTCGCGTTGATCATCGGGGTGCTCTACACCCTGCCCAACTTCTTCGGCGAGGATCCCGCCGTGCAGGTGTCGGCGGCGCGCAGCACGGTGAAGGTCGACGCGGCCACGCGCCAGCGCGTCGACCAGCTGCTGTCGCAGGCGGGCATCCAGCCGCTGGCGGTCAGCCAGGACGCGAGCTCGATCAAGATCCGGCTGGAGACGACCGACCAGCAGCTCAAGGCCAAGGACGCCCTCCAGCGCGCGCTGGCGCCGGACCCGGACAACGCCGGCTACGTGGTGGCGCTGAACCTGCTGTCCAAGACGCCCGCCTGGATGGCCTCCGTCAACGCGCGGCCCATGTACCTGGGCCTGGACCTGCGCGGCGGCGTGCACTTCATGCTGCAGGTCGACATGCAGGCGGCGCTCACCAAGAAGGCGGAGTCGCTGGCCGGTGACCTGCGCTCGGTGCTGCGCGACAAGAACGTGCGCCACGCCGGCATCAACCGCAACGGCCAGGCCATCGAGGTCGCATTCCGCGACGCGACGGCGCTGCAGGCGGCCCGCGGCGTGATCGCCGACCAGTTCGCCGACCTGCAGGTCGCCGAATCGGTGCAGGGGGACACCACCATGCTGCGCGCGACCATCAAGCCGGAAGCGGCCCGCCGCGTGCAGGACCAGGCGCTCAAGCAGAACATGACCACCCTGCACAACCGCATCAACGAACTCGGCGTCGCCGAGCCGGTGGTGCAGCAGCAGGGCCTCGACCGCATCGTGGTGCAGCTGCCCGGCGTGCAGGATCCGACGCAGGCCAAGCGCATCCTGGGCCGCACCGCGACCCTGGAGATGCGGCTGGTCGACGAGAGCGCCGAGGGCCGTTCCGCCGAACTGGGTTCCGGCGCCGTGCCTTTCGGCTCCGAGCGCTTCCTCGAACGCGACGGCCGGCCGGTGATCCTGAAGAAGCAGGTGGTCCTCACCGGCGACAGCCTCACCGATGCCCAGGCCAACTTCGACCAGCAGACCCAGCAGCCCAAGGTGGACCTCACGGTCGACGCCAAGGGCGGCCGCATCATGCGCGACGTCAGCCGCGAGAACATCAAGAAGCGGATGGCGATCGTCCTGTTCGAGAAGGGCAAGGGCGAGGTGCTGACGGCGCCGGTGATCCAGAGCGAGCTGGGCAACCGCTTCCAGATCTCGGGCTCCATGAACACGGTGGAAGCCAACGAACTGGCGCTGCTGCTGCGCGCCGGCTCGCTGGCCGCCCCCATGGAGATCATCGAGGAGATGACCATCGGCCCGAGCCTCGGCGCCGAGAACATCGCCAAGGGCTTCCACAGCGTGGCCTGGGGCTTCGTCGCGATCTGCGCCTTCATGATCGTGTACTACATGCTGTTCGGCGCGTTCTCCGCAGTGGCCCTGGGCTTCAACCTGCTGCTGCTGGTGGCGATCCTGTCGATGCTGCAGGCCACCCTGACGCTGCCCGGCATGGCCGCCATGGCGCTCGCGCTGGGCATGGCCATCGACTCGAACGTGCTGATCAACGAGCGGGTCCGCGAGGAACTGCGCGGCGGGGCTTCCCCGCAGGCGGCGATCCACGCGGGCTACGACCGGGCCTGGGCCACCATCCTCGACTCCAACGTCACCACCCTGATCGCCGGCGTGGCGCTGCTCGCCTTCGGTTCGGGGCCGGTGCGGGGCTTCGCGGTCGTCCACTGCATCGGCATCCTCACGTCGATGTTCTCCGCGGTGTTCTTCTCGCGGGGACTGGTGAACCTCTGGTACGGCCGGCAGAAGAAGTTGAAGGCGGTATCCATCGGAACGGTCTGGCGGCCGGGCTCCGATGGCGCTATAACCAAGGCCGAGTAAAAAAATCGAGTCTCGGGCGCGCCCGGCGCGCCCGCATAAGGACAAGCAGTGGAGTTTTTCAAGATCCGGCGGGACATCCCGTTCATGAAGAACGCGCTGGTCTTCAACGTGGTCTCCCTGGTCACGTTCCTGGCCGCGGTGTTCTTCCTGGTGACCAAGGGTTTGCACCTTTCCGTCGAATTCACCGGCGGCACCGTCATGGAGGTCGGTTACGCGCACACCGCCGAAGTGGAGGGCGTGCGCAAGACCATCAGCAACCTGGGCTACACCGACGTGCAGGTGCAGAACTTCGGCACCTCGCGCGACGTCCTGATCCGCCTGCCCGCCCAGAAGGGCGTCAGTTCGGCACAACAGAGCGAGCGCACGCTGACCGCGTTGCGTACCGCCGACCCCACCGTGACCTTGCGGCGCACCGAGTTCGTCGGCCCGCAGGTGGGTGAGGAGCTGGTGACCAACGGCCTGAAGGCGCTCGCGATGGTGGTGATCGGCATCGTGATCTACCTGGCGATCCGCTTCGAATGGAAGTTCGCGGTGGCGGCCATCCTGGCCAACCTCCACGACGTGGTGATCATCCTGGGCTTCTTCGCCTTCTTCCAGTGGGAGTTCTCGCTGGCGGTGCTGGCGGCGGTGCTCGCGGTGCTGGGCTATTCGGTCAACGAGTCGGTCGTGATCTTCGACCGGATCCGCGAGACCTTCCGCCGGCAGCGCCGCATGAGCACGGTGGAAGTGATCGACCACGCCATCACGTCGACGATCAGCCGCACGATCATCACCCACGGCTCGACCCAGATGATGGTGTTGTCGATGCTGCTGTTCGGCGGCGCCACGCTGCACTACTTCGCGCTGGCGCTGACCATCGGCATCCTGTTCGGCATCTATTCCTCCGTGTTCGTCGCGGCGGCCATCGCCATGTGGCTGGGCATCAAGCGGGAAGACCTCGTGAAGGGCACGTCCAAGCGCGAGGGCGATCCCAACGACCCGAACGCGGGCGCCGCCGTCTGAGGAAGACCGGCAGGATGTCGACCACGCTCACTCCTGCCTCGGCGCCGCTGGCGCGGCAGGCGCGCGAGCGTTTCGTCGGCCACATGGAAGGCGTGCTGCCGGAGCTGACGGAGGCGGTGCGCAACGCCTTCAACGAGCAGATGGCCAATGCGCAGAGCAGCCGCGAGATGGGCCAGAAGCGCGATGCGCTGGTGGACTTCGAGCGCAGCGCGGCGGGCTGGGTCGACAGCGTGTCGCGCGCCTGGCGCCGCGCCGTCCTCCCGCCCTCGGCCACCGGCCGCGCGCGCCTGGAGCTCGCGAGCCTGGAACTGATCGGCGACGAGGTCGTGGAAAACAAGATCCTGTCGTCGCGGCTCGCGATGGCGGTGCAGGAAAAGGCCGTCTGGGACCTGAACGACCTCAAGCTGCGCATCACGCACCTGGAAGGCGGCGAGGAACTCGCCACCGAGGACGTGCTGCGGCCCGAGGCGCTTGCGCAGATGCTGGTGGAGCAGTGGAGCGCCGCGCAGCTCACGCGAGACAGCTGGGTGGCCGTCAAGGACGTGATCCAGAGGCTGGTGGTCCCGCGCGCCCTGGCGGGCTACCAGCAGGCCAACGAGTTCCTGGTGGACAGCGGGGTGTTGCCGCACATCGAGCTGCGCTCGCGCGTGAAGCGCTCGACCGCGCCGGAACGCGGCGCGCGCTCTTCCGGCGGGGCGGATGCCACCATGCCCGGTGGCGCTGCCGGCGGGCCCGGCGGTGCGGGCGCGGGCGGCGGCGGCGGTTGGGGTGGACAAGGTGGCGGCGGTGCGGCCGGCCCTGGCGGCCCCGGCGGTGAAGCCGGAGGCGGTGGTGGCGGCCGCGGCGTCGACGGTGCCGGAGGTTCCGGCGGCGGTGCCGCCGGCCCATTCCTGTCGAACGGCCAAGGGGGCGGTGCTTCGCCGACCAGTTTCTTTGCGCCCGCCGGCGGCGGTGGTCCCGACCCGGACGATACGGCCGGCGCCACGCCGCTCGCGCGTGCCCGGGCGCGCGCCACCGGCGTGATCGGCCAGCTGCGCCGGCTGCTGCGCGACAAGATCGGCTCCGAGCCGCAGGGCGCGGGCCATCCCTCGCCCTCGCTGGTGCAGGCGGTCACGCAGGTGGCCACCCAGGTGCAGACGCAGGTGCAGACCCGGGTCAACGAGGCCATGACGGTCGGCGACATCGTCATCTTCGACGACGAGGCGGTCGAAGAGGTCGCGCTGGACCTGCGCCAGCGCACCCAGGAACTGAAGAAGAAGGCGTCGACTTCCAGCGAGAAGGCGACCATCGAGATCGTGGCCCTGATGTTCCAGAGCATCCTGGCCGAGGAACGCATCCCGCCCGCCGTCCGCGTCTGGTTCGCGCGGCTGCAGATGCCGGTGCTGCGCGTCGCGCTCGCGGAGCCCGAGTTCTTCGGCTCGCTGGAGCATCCGGCGCGCCAGCTGATCGACCGCATGGGCTCCTGCGTGCTGGGCTTCGACTCCACCGCGATCTCCGGCAGCGCGCTGGAGAACGAGATCCGCCGCGTGGTGCAGGTGATCGAGCAGTACCCGGAAACCGGCCGCCGCGTGTTCCAGCTCGTGTACGACGAGTTCCAGCGCTTCCTCTCGCGCTACCTCACCGAGAAGGGCCCGACGCAGAAGCTGGTGAGCGTCGCGCAGCAGGTGGAGCAGAAGGAGACGATGGCGATCCAGTACACCATCGAGCTGCGCAAGATGCTGGCCGACGTGCCGGTGCGGGAAGAGATCCGCGAATTCCTGTTCAAGGTGTGGGCGGAGGTGCTGGCCGTGGCCGCGGTGAAGAACGGGCCGCAGCACGAGGAGACGCTGGCGCTGAAGAAGTCCGCCAGCGACCTGGTGTGGGCCGCCAGTGCCAAGCCGAACCGCCACGACCGCGCCAAGGTGATCCAGGACCTGCCGGACCTGCTGGCGCGCCTGCGCCGCGGCATGAGCCTGCTGGGGCTCGATCCGTCGGAGCAGGAGAACCACATCAAGGTGATCGGCGACACGCTGGCCGACGCCTTCCTGTCCAAGACCGAGGCGATCCCGCATGCGCGCATCGAGGAGATGACGCGGCGGCTCGCCAACCTCGAGGACTTCGTCTCCGACGACTCCGCCGGCGAGCTGCCGCTGGACCAGGAGAGCATCGAGATGATGCTGGGCATCGACGCCTCGATGATCGAGGTGATCAGCCAGGGCGGCTCGCACCCGAACGCGGCGATGCTGTCCTGGGCCAACGAGCTGCAGCTCGGGAACTGGTTCACGCTGGACCACAACGGCCGCGTCGCGCAGGTGCAGTACGCCTGGTGCAGCGAGCGCCGCCAGCTGCACCTGTTCGCCTCCAGCGACGGCCACTGCTACCTGATGCCCGTGCGCCGCCTGGGCGCCTACCTGCAGGCGGGGCTGGTGGTGCCGACGGAGGAAGAAGCGCTGACGGTGCGCGCCACGCGGGATGCGCTGGCGAAGCTGGATGCGAATCCGGAGCGGTTGCTGCAGTAGTACCGTCATTCCCGCGAAGGCGGGAACCCAGAGCGCCCCAGGAACAAAGCGGCCCGTCGGCCGCTTTGTCATTCGATGCCCTGGGTCCCTGCCTGCGCGGGGATGACAAAAACCTTCAATGCGCCAGCCGCCCCGCGCTGTCGTCGCACAGCTCGTCGAGGATCAGCGCGTCCGGCTCGTGCCCGAAGCGCCAGTACACCATCAGCACGATGATCTTCAGCGCGTCGAGCGTGACCGGGTCGCCCGGAGCCGCCATCGCGCGGTCCACCACGATCTCGCGCAGCGCCGGCGGCAGTACGCCGGAGCTTTCGAGGAAGGTGATGAAGCCGAGGCAGTCGGCGCCGAGGTGGTCCTGTTCCGCGACGGAGAAGACGCGCATGCTGGCGTCGCTCGGCTGCGGGGTCCATTCGGCCTGGCTTTCCGCCGGCAGCTCGATGTTCTGGGCTGCGACGTTGAGGCCGTCCAGCCAGAGCAGCGCCTGGTGGATCTCCTCGGGTTCGAAGCCATGGGCGCTGAGCTTGCGTTCGAGCTGGTGCAGCTCGGGGCAGGCATCGCCGCGCCAGTAGTTTTCGTAAACGAACACCAGCACTTCAAACATGAGCCCAGACATTGCCACAAGCCCGGGCGAGGCGCGAGCGATTTCTGCGATGTGTTGCCGCCGCGCGTCGGCGAAAGAACGTGCGAACTAGGCCGCGCCCACGCGCTGGAACAGGCCGCCCGGCAGCCGCGCGAGCTCGCCCGCGAGCTCCAGCTCCAGCAGCTTCGCCTGCAGCAGCGGCGCCGGGATGCCGGTGCGCGCGATCAGCGCATCGAGGCCGATGGGGTCGTAGCCCATGGCATCGAGCAGCGGATCCTCGCCCTCGGCGTCTTCCTCGGGATCGTGCAGCGCCGGCGCGGCCGGCAGCACCAGCCTCAGGTCCTCCAGCACGTCCTGCGCGCTTTCCACCAGCTTGGCGCCCTGCCGCAGCAGCGCGTGGCAGCCGCGCGCATGCGGCGAATGGATGGAGCCAGGGATCGCGAAGACTTCCTTGCCCTGTTCTGCGGCGAGCCTCGCGGTGATCAGCGAGCCCGATTTCAGCGCCGCCTCCACCACCAGCGTGCCCTGGCCCAGGCCCGCGATCAGCCGGTTGCGGCGCGGGAAGTTTTCCTTCAGCGGCGGCGTGCCGACCGGATATTCGCTCACGATCATGCCGCGCTCGGCGATGCGGTGCGCCAGCTCCAGGTGGCGCTTCGGATAGACGCGATCGATGCCGGTGCCGACCACCGCGATCGTCGCGACCGCTCCGGCCGCCGCGCCCTCCAGCGCGCCGTCATGCGCCGCGCCGTCGATCCCGAGCGCCATGCCCGACACCACCGTCACGCCCGCTTCGGCGAAGGCGCGGGAGAAGCGGCGCGCGTTCTGCAGGCCCTGCGGCGTCGGATTGCGGCTGCCGACGACGGCAAGGGCGCGCTGCGGCGCGGCGGTGAGCAGGCCCATGCGATAGAGCATGAGCGGCGGGTCTTCCATCGCGAGCAGGGCCGCCGGATAGCCCGGATCGCCGAGCGTGAGCACCTCCCGCGCGGGCCCCTCGCGCTGCAGCCAGGCGAGGGTCGCATCGAGCTGCGCGGCAAGCGCCGGCGGCTCCTTGCGCAACGCTCCGAGCCGCGCGCCATCCAGCACCTGCGCGAGGGCGGCGTCGTCCTGCGCGAAGATGGACTGCGGAAGGCCGAAGGCCGCCAGCAGCCTGCGGGCGGCCTGGGGGCCGAGCCCCGGAGTCAGCGCGAGGCGCAGCCAGCCGGCCAGCTCGTCGCGCTGCATGGGGAGGGACTCAGCGCGGGTTGACCACCCGGTCGCCGACACGCACGACGTCGGTGACGTCCAGCACCAGCGCGTAGGAGAGGCGGTCGAAGCTGCGGAACACCATCATCAGGCCGTTGCGCTCGTCCGGCAGCTGCAGGTGCGCGCGCTCGCCGTCCTTGGAACGGTCCACGATGCGGCGGCCGGCTTTCTGGATCGCCAGCACGTGGCCGGTCTCCACGCCGTCGGCGAGGCCCTTGTTGATCACGACCACCTGGCTCTGGCCCGCCATCGCCACGGCATCGCCGTAGACCGACACGATGGTGCCGTCCACCGCGTGCACGGGCGCGTGCGGAACGTAGCTTCCGAGCATGCGCGCCGGTTCCGGCAGCAGGCGGTCGCCCACGCGGATTTCTTCCTTCGCGCGGGTGATGTCGATGGTGGCCGGCACCAGCATGGTGGCGGCTTGGGTGGCGGAGCTCACGTCCTTCACGCCTTCGCCACGGACCAGTTCCGCGCTGCCGAGGTACTTGGCTTCGAAGCCCAGCACCTGGCGCGTGCCCGGATCGCGCAGCGGCGTGGCATTGCGGAAGACGCGGAAGTTGTCGGACACTCGCGGATCCCGTTCGACCAGGGGCGTGCCGGTCATGCCGCGGGCATAGGCGCGGTCGCCCTGGGTGATCAGCACCCGGTCTTCCGGCACGGCGACGATGCGCGGGGCGTTCTCCAGCGTCTCGGCGTCGTTGACCAGGATGGCTTCGTTGAGGAACGGCTCGATCAGGTGCGGCGGCAGCGTCGGGATCGAGGTGTCCACCAGGCCGGCCAGGCGGGTGCGCGGCGAGACGCGCACGGTGTCGAGCGCAGTGCCGGCGGGCGGCTGGCCGATGCGCAGGCGCGCCAGGCCGTCGACCTTCTCCAGGTACAGGATCTGGCCCGGATAGATGCGGTGCGGGTTGCGCACCTGGTCCATGTTCATGCCCCACAGCTCGGGCCAGCGCCACGGGCTCTTGAGGAACATGCCGGAGATGCCCCACAGCGTGTCGCCGGACTTGACGGTGTAGGTGTCGGGTGCGTTGGGGGCCAGCTCGGACAGCGGCACGCCGGCGGCGGCGACCTGCTCCGCGGTGGAGCGCTGTTGCGGGGTGACGGGGAAGTTCTGCGCCAGGACCGTGAGTGCCAATCCGCTGCCCGCGACCAGCGCGGCCGCGGCCGCCAGGGTGCGGGGAGACAGGAGGAAAGCCGTCTTGGAACGAGCCATGTTGTTTGAGTCCGCTCTTGACAAGTTGCTGGCGATTCTGGGCTCAAGTCCTTGATTGGGCAATGAATATTGGCTTTACGGCACTCCTGCGCCGACAAAAGTGGCGAAAATAGCGACAACGCCCCCACACGATTTCCATGGCTCTCCTTTCCATCCTGACCTATCCCGATCCCCGGCTTCACACCGTCGCCAAGCCCGTGAAGGAAGTGGACGCACGCATCCGCGACCTGATCCGGGACATGCTGGAAACGATGTACGACGCCAACGGCATCGGCCTCGCCGCCACCCAGGTGGACGTGCACGAGCGCCTGCTCGTGATCGACGTGTCGGAGGAGCGCAACGAGCCCCTGGTGCTGATCAACCCCGAGATCCTGTGGGCCAGCGACGACAAGCAGCTGGGCGACGAAGGCTGCCTGTCGGTGCCGGGCATCTACGACGGCGTGGAGCGCTCGCGCGCCATCAAGGTGAAGGCCCTGGACGGCGAGGGCCGCTCGCGCGAGATCGAGGCCGAGGGCCTCCTCTCGGTCTGCGTCCAGCACGAGATGGACCACCTGCTGGGCAAGGTCTTCGTCGAGTACCTGTCGCCGCTCAAGCGCAATCGCATCAAGACCAAGATGCTCAAGGCGCGCCGGGACACCGAGCGCGTCGCCTAGGAGGATCGTCATGCGTCCCTGGTTCCTGCTGGCCGTCTCCGCCTTGCTGCTCGGTGGCTGCGCCCACCCCTGGAACACCGTGAACGTCGCGCCCGGCACGCCGCGCGAGCAGGTGATCGCGCAGGCCGGGCCGCCGGTCGCGATCGTTGCGCTGCCCGGAGGCGGGCAGCGGCTGCAGTACTCGCTGCAACCCCTGGGGCAGTACGCTTTCATGGTGGACGTCGATCCTGCGGGCCGCGTGGTCGGTTCGCGCCAGGTGCTGACCGAACTCGAGTTCCAGCGGATCGAACCGGACCGCTGGACGCTGCAGGACGTGCTGCGTGAATTCGGCCCGCCGGCGCGGGTCGACGGCGTCAGCAGCTTCCACGGCCAGGTGCTGACCTACCGCTGGCGCGACCGCGCCAACGCCGACATGTTCTACTGGGTCTACGTGGACCCGCAGGGCGTCGTGCGCCGGGCCCATCCGGGGATGGAGCAGCGCAACGACTCCGACCCGCGGACCAGGTAAGGCACGGACCCGGATGCGCGTCGTTTATGCCGGCACGCCCGACTTCGCGCGGGCGGCCCTGGAGCGCCTGCACGCAGCGGGCTTCACCATCCCCCTGGTGCTCACGCAACCGGACCGGCCGGCGGGTCGCGGCATGAAGCTGCAACCGTCGCCGGTGAAGCAGTTCGCGCTGGAACACGGCATCGCCGTCGCGCAGCCGCGCAGCCTGCGGCTCGACGGCAAGTTCCCCGAGGATGCCGCCGCGGCGCGCGAGGCGCTGCAGCACGCTGCCGCCGACGTGATGGTGGTGGCCGCCTATGGCCTGATCCTGCCGCAATGGGTGCTGGACCTGCCGCGCCTGGGCTGCCTGAACATCCACGCCTCGCTGCTGCCCCGGTGGCGCGGCGCCGCGCCGATCCACCGCGCGATCGAAGCCGGTGACGCGGAGACCGGCGTCACCATCATGCAGATGGACGCCGGGCTCGACACCGGCGACATGCTGCTGGTGGAGCGCCTCCCGATCGTGCCGCGGGACACGACGGCCACCCTGCACGACAAGCTCGCGGTCCTCGGCGGCCGCCTCGTCGTCGAGGCGCTCGAGATCGCGGCCTGCGGCGGCTTCCGTCCGGTGAAGCAACCCGAAGAGGGCGTGAACTACGCGCACAAGATCGAGAAGGCCGAGGCGGCCGTCGACTGGTCGCAGCCGGCCGCGGCGATCGAGCGCCGCATCCGCGCCTTCGATCCCTTCCCCGGTGCGAGCGCGCAGGTCAGGGGCGAGACGATCAAGCTGTGGCGCGCCCGGGCGATCCCCGGGCGCGGCAACGTGGCGCCGGGCACCATCGTTGCGATCGACGAGCACGGCATCGGCGTGGCCTGCGGCGATGGCAGCCGGCTGGAGATCGCCGAGCTGCAGCGCCCGGGCGGCAAGCGCCTGCCCGCCGCCGATTTCCTGCGCGGCTTCCCGCTCGAGCCCGGCCTGCGTTTCGAGGGCTGATGTTCTTCCTGCCCGCCATCCGCCGCCATCCCCTGTTCCGGGAAGGCATGAAAGCCTCGAGCCCGGTCGCACCGGGCATCGCCGCCTGGGGCCTCATGACCGGCGTGGCGATGGTCAAGTCCGGCATGAGCGTGGTCGAAGCGGTCGCGATGACGCTGCTGGTCTACGCCGGCAGTTCGCAGCTCGCGGCCATCCCGCTGATCGTCGCGGGCGCACCGGCCTGGGTGATCTGGGCCACCGGCTTCTGCGTCAACCTGCGCTTCGTCGTGTTCAGCCTGCACCTGCGCACCTACCTCATGCACCTGCCGCGCTGGCGCCGCCTGGTGAACGGCTTCCTCACGGCGGACCTGACCTATGCGGTGTTCACCGGGCGCTTTCCGCAGCCCGCGGCCGAACCGCAGGAGCGGCTCGCGCAGGAGTCCTTCCTTGCCGGCAACTACTTCGTCACCTGGTGTTCCTGGTGCGGCGCCAGCCTGCTGGGTGTGGCTCTGGGCAACCTGATCCCGTCGTCGTGGGGGCTCGGCTTCGCCGGCGTGCTGTGCCTGGTGGGCATCCTTTGCTCGCTCGCGAACACGCCGCTGCGCGTGCTGGCCGCCGTGGTGGCGGGCGCTGCCGCCGTCGCTGCCTACGCGCTGCCGCTGAAGCTCAACATCGTGGCGGCGATCGCGGTGGCGGTGCTCGCCTGCTTCTGGCTGGAAGGGCACCTGCCGCGGCCGAAGGAGCGCGCTGCGTGAGGGGTGCCACCGATGTCTGGACGCTGGTCGTGATCGCCGGCCTGGCCGGCGTGACGGTGCTCACGCGCTGCTTCTTCTTCATCCTGGACCGGCCCTGGTCGCTGCCGGCGTGGGCGCACCGCGCGCTGCATTACGCGCCGGTCGCGGCGCTGGCCGGCGTGGTCGTGCCCGAAGTGGTGATGACGCAGGGGCATCTGGTGACCACCTGGCAGGACGCGCGCCTGTTCGCCGCCGCCGTGGGTGCGGCGATCTTCTTCTGGCGCCGCAGCGTGCTCATGACCCTGCTGCTGGGCATGGCGGTGTACCTGCCCTTGCATCTCGGGTTGGGCTGGTAAGCCCGGCGCCGCGCCGGCTTCCTAGAATCGGGGGTCCCCAACCGATTCCCAAGAAGCTGTCATGAACGTCCTGCGCTTTTCCGATCTGTGCGACGAGGGCCGCGTCCGCGGCCGCCGCGTCTTCATCCGGGCCGACCTCAACGTCCCGCAGGACGATGCCGGCAACATCACCGAGGACACGCGGATCCGCGCATCCGTGCCCTGCATCCAGATGGCCCTGGCGGGCGGTGCCGCCGTGATGGTCACCTCGCACCTGGGCCGTCCCACCGAAGGCGAACTGAAGCCCGAAGACTCGCTCGCCCCGGTGGCGCAGCGCCTGTCCGAACTGCTGGGCCGCCCGGTGCCGCTGAAGCAGGACTGGGTCGACGGCGTCGACGTGCAGCCCGGCGAAGTGGTGCTGCTGGAGAACTGCCGCGTGAACAAGGGCGAGAAGAAGAACAGCCCCGAGCTCGCGCAGAAGATGGCGGCGCTGTGCGACGTCTACGTCAACGATGCCTTCGGCACCGCGCACCGCGCCGAGGCCACCACCTACGGCATCGCGCAGTACGCCAAGGTCGCCTGCGCCGGCCCGCTGCTGGCCGCCGAGATCGACGCCATCGGCAAGGCGCTCGCCCAGCCGAAGCGGCCGCTGGTGGCGATCGTGGCGGGCTCCAAGGTGTCGACCAAGCTCACCATCCTGCAGTCGCTGGCGAAGAACGTCGACCAGCTGGTGGTGGGCGGCGGCATCGCCAACACCTTCCTGCTTGCGGCCGGCCTGCCGATCGGCAAGTCGCTGGCCGAAGCCGACCTGGTGGGCGAGGCGAAGGCCGTGATCGAAGCGATGAAGGCGCGCGGCGCCGAGGTGCCGATCCCGACGGACGTGGTGGTGGCCAAGGCCTTCGCCGCGGACGCGCCGGCGACCGTGAAGAAGGCGCAGGACGTCGAACCCGACGACATGATCCTGGACATCGGCCCCGAGACCGCGCAAAAGCTCGCGCAGCAGCTGAAGTCCGCGGGCACCATCGTCTGGAACGGCCCGGTGGGCGTGTTCGAGTTCGACGCCTTCGCCCACGGCACCGAGACGATCGCACGCGCGATCGCCGCGTCGGACGCCTTCAGCATCGCCGGCGGCGGCGACACGCTGGCGGCGATCGCCAAGTACGGCATCGAGAAGGACGTCGGCTACATCTCCACCGGCGGCGGCGCCTTCCTGGAAGTGCTGGAAGGCAGGAAGCTGCCGGCTTTCGAGATCCTCGAGAAGCGCGCGGCCGGATAAGTCGTCATCCTCGCGCAGGCGGGGACCCGGGACGAACAGCAGCGGCCCGCCGGGCCGCTTGCTTTTTTTTGACGGAACGACGCCACGCCCAAGTCGCCAACTTGTTGACGGTTGCTCCGATTTCCGTAGCAACGGCGGACCCCCTCGTCGCGGAGCGCTTATGTTCGCGCACGAGGAGGAAAGAACGATGAAGATCTCGATGACGCGGCGCTCGGTCGCGTTCCTGGTGGCCACCGCCGCCCTGGCCGCACTCGCCGGTTGCGCGACGTCCGGCAATTTCCGCGCGGAGGCCTTCGGCGCCAACAAGACCTACGCAGTCGTGTCGCTGGTGTCCGACGACAAGGTCCAGTGCGGCCAGCCCACCGGGAATCCCTGCAACATGGGCGTCGTGGGCCTGGTGAACACGCTGGCCACGGCCAACGCGGCGTACCGCGAGGACGCGGCGCCCACGCTGGAGCTGGTGGCGCCCGCCCTGCTGCAGTCGCTCAAGGGCGTGCCGGGCCTGAAGCTCGCGTCCGACGTGCGCACCCTGTCCGCCTACAAGGCCACGAAGGCCGACGACGAGCCGCCCGGCTTCATGGGCAGCCGACTGATGGTGGCCAAGGGCTACAAGTACTTCCCGGACAGCCGGCTCGGCAAGATCGCCAGCGAGCTGAACGTGGACGGCGTGATCGTGCTGCGCATGAACTTCACCGCGATTCGCTCGGGCTTTCCGGTGATGGGCTTCGGCGGCGGCCACGTGGCCGAGACGATCGTCCACGTCACCGCCGTCGACCGGCAGGGCAAGGTCGTCTGGTCCGACCGCGCGCGGGGAAGCTCGGACGCCAGCGCGGGAAGCGTCGCGGGCGGCGTGGACTTCCCCAAGCTGAGGCCCTTGTTCGTCGAGTCGACGAACAAGGCGATGAAGCGCCTCGCCGAAAACGCCGGGAAATCGGGCGGCACCTGAGTTTCGCGGTGGGAGGGAGGGCCTCCCACCCGGGCCCCAGCCGCCGCGCCGGACCTCACGCGGCGGGCGAGGACGTGGCCCGGCCCGCGTAATCCGTCCAGCAATCCCGCTCGAAGTCGTACAGCTTGCACTTGCGCGCGGTCCCGAAATACCACT
The DNA here is from genome assembly GCF_036383835.1 of Ramlibacter sp. GTDB lineage: Bacteria > Pseudomonadota > Gammaproteobacteria > Burkholderiales > Burkholderiaceae_C > Ramlibacter. Next base: position 1,983 of record NZ_DASVNN010000078.1, on the reverse strand, counting down.
TCCACGAGAACGGCTGGATGACGATGCGCCCCGGCAGCATCTCTTCCAGCTTCGCCTGCGCCTTTTCCAGCCGGTAGAGCGGGATCGTCATGTCCACGTGGTGCGCGGTGTGCTCCATGATGTGGTGCAGCACGGCGCCGATGCCGTACGGGAAGGTGAGGTGCACCGTGGTCGACACGAAGGGCTGCGCGCGCGACCACCCGGCTCGGTCGGCGTGCCAGTGCACGGCGGTGTGCGTGTGGTGCACGTAGACCACGAAGCCGATCATCGACAGCCAGGACACGAAAGGCGCGGCGAAGCCCGCGAGCAGCAGGGTGGCGAAGGACTGCTGCGTGGAGTCCGCCACCAGCCACAGCGCCGCGAACCACGCGAGCGCGAAGGCGGACACCAGCAGGTTGTCCAGCAGGAACGCGCGCCGGCGCGTGGGCATGTGGCGCCGTCCCGGGAAGAACATGCGCTTCCACCAGACCTCGACCAGGTAGTACAGGCCCGGCGCCCAGCCGCTGCGATACACGCGATCCAGCACGCGTTGCACGGGCGTGAGCGCGGCGTACTCCTGCGCCGTGAACGGCGCCCAGACGAAGTCGAAGCCCTTGAGGTTGGTGTAGCCGTGGTGCACGACGTTGTGCCCCACTTCCCACAGGCTGTAGGGCGTGAGCGAAGGCAGGAAGGCGATGCGCCCCAGCCAGTGGTTCAGCCGCCGGCGTGGCGTGAGGCTCTGGTGGCAGGCGTCGTGGCCGATGATGAACAGGCGTCCGGTCACGAAGCCGGCGGCGAGGCCGCAAGCCAGCTTGGCCCAAGCGCCGGCGAAGAAGGCGGTGCCGGCCAGTGCCGCGAGCAGCAGCACATAGTCGAAGGCGAGCAGCAGGATCGGACGGAGCGTGGCGCGCTCGGCGAGCGGCAGCAGCCACTGTCGGATCTGCTTGCGGTGCGGCATGGCCGCCGCGGGCGGGACGGGAGCGTAGGAAGTCGACATGGAGCCGGCCATGCTAGGCCGGCTCCGGTCGCCTGTCGCTGACCTGCGTCAAAGCCGCGCCGATACGGCGCGCGCGTTCAGGGCGCGGCCGACGCTTCCGGCTCGCGCACGACGTCGGTGTCGGGCGCCTCGGCCGTCATCACCGTCGGGGTGAAGTCCGGCGGCACGATGATCGTGTAGTGCGTGGGCATGTACACGCAGGGCAGCTCGGGCAGGTTGGAGTAGGCGCGCAGCGTCGCGCAGCCTTCCCAGAACTGGCGTTCCTGCTCGGTGTCCTTCCAGGTCTTCATGCCCCAGCCCAGGCCGAGCGCCACGCAGGCCGGCGCGAAGCCGCCGCCGGTGAGGATCGCGGCCGTGATGCACACGTTGTTGGCGCTGAAACCGCTCCACACCGACGCCATCATGGCGTTGGCTTCCGGCTGCTCGACGTCCGGCAGCTTGTCCACGTAGTTCAGCGCCACGACCTTCATGCCTACCGCGAGCACGGGGCCCAGCGGGTTCATTTCGGCGGCGCCGAGCGCGAGGCCCACGGCGGTGGACACGCCGTCCGCCACGGCGGCATTGCGCGCCTGCTCCCTGGCGTCCTGTGCGTGCACCGCGGGGAATGCGGCGATCAGCGCGGCGGCCGCCGCGAACGTGCGAAGGCCGGCAAGCGGCCTGGGTTTGCGATGTCCCAACTTCGTTCTCCTCTCGTTGTCCTTGTTGTGGGGAAGTGAACCATGCTCGGCCGCGGGCCGTGCCTGCTCGTTTTCCTACGGATGAGCAGAGTTTCAGCGGATGGCCGGGACGCGTCAGGACGCTCGTCGTTCCCCAGGCACCGGCGATCCAGCTCGACAGTAACGAGGCGTGAACCCCCGAGGAGAAGCGGTGGCGCCGGCCGCATCGGTGCCGCGCCCGGGGTGTGGCGTGGACGCCGCAAACAGGGGTTTCCGGCGCCGCGAAGGGGCCGAACAACACGCTGCATGTTGGTAACCGGCCCGTAACCGCTTCCGTGTGAGAATCGGAAC
>NZ_DASVNN010000077.1:0-16314 GCF_036383835.1 Ramlibacter sp. | reverse complement strand
TGCTTGTACTCGCCCTTGTTGAAGTCGCTGGCCGAGCTGTTGCAGTCGCTGACGCAGGCCAGCGCGGCGTGACGCCCGCCGCGCGTCACATGAACAGGTGCTCGCCGGCGTTCTCGCCGCCCAGGATCACGTAGTTCACCTTCCTGACGTCCGCCAGCTTCGTCCCGCCCGCATAGCTGATCGAGCTTTGCAGGTCTTCCTGCATTTCGCGCAGCGTGTCCGGCAGCTTGCCCTTGACCGGCTCGAGGATGCGCTTGCCCTCGACGTGCTTGTACTCGCCCTTGTTGAAGTCGGACGCCGAGCCGTAGTACTCCTTGTACAGGCGGCCTTCGACCTCCACCGTCTGGCCGGGCGACTCCTCGTGTCCCGCCAGCATCGAGCCGACCATCACCATCGTCGCGCCGAAGCGGATGCTTTTCGCGATGTCGCCGTGCTCGCGGATGCCGCCGTCGGCGATGATCGGCTTGGTCGCCACGCGGGCGCACCACTTGAGCGCCGACAGCTGCCAGCCGCCCGTGCCGAAGCCGGTCTTCATGCGCGTGATGCACACCTTGCCCGGGCCGATGCCCACCTTGGTGGCGTCGGCGCCCCAGTTCTCCAGGTCGATGATCGCTTCCGGCGTGCCCACGTTGCCGGCGATCACGAAGGCCTGCGGCAGCTTCTTCTTCAGGTGGAAGATCATGTTCTTCACCGTGTCGGCGTGGCCGTGCGCGATGTCGATCGTCACGTAGTCCGGCACCAGGCCTTCGGCGGCGAGCCGGTCGACCGTCTCGTAGTCGGCCGGCTTCACGCCCACCGAGATCGAGGCGAAGGCGCCCGCTTCCTTCATCTTGCGCACGAACTTCACGTTGTCCAGGTCGAAGCGGTGCATCACGTAGAAGTAGCCGTTCTGCGCCAGCCACAGGCAGATGCGCTCGTCCACCACGGTCTTCATGTTGGCCGGCACCACCGGCAGCTTGAAGCGGCGCCCGCCGAACTCGATCGAGGGGTCGCATTCCGAGCGGCTTTCCACGCGGCACTTGCGCGGCAGCAGCAGGACTTTGTCGTAGTCGAAGATTTCCATTCCAGGCTCCAGGGGTCTGTTGTCGAACAGGTGGACGCTTGGATCGGAGCCCGGTCGCGCGTGGGACGAGGCCCAGACGAAAAACCGGGCCACAAATGCTTGGGCCCGGTGACTGATTCTACGGCGGACCTTTTTTCAGGGACATTCGGTTTGCGCGATAGCCCTCATACGGCCGCGCCCATCCTGCAGCAGCACCACCAGCCTCAGCCGCTCGGGGCTCGCGCCCTCATGGATCTGCATGGCGCGCGACTCCGCGAGCTTGCGCGCGCCGCCGGTGTCAGGACGCGCCCAGTCCGGCCGGAACACGTTGCGCACGAGGTTGCGGGGCACCGGGCTGCCTTCGGTGCCGGCCGGCAGCCTTTCCACCAGCAGCAGCCAGGCCTGCCAGGGCTCGGCGCCGGGCTGGGCCAGCTCGATCGAGGTGCCCACGTAGTCGTTGAAGGACTGGCCCTGGGCCGCACGCACGGGCACCAGCGCGCCGGCACGCCGGCTGGATACCGCCGCCGTGCGCTGGGGCACGCTCTGCTTCAGCGTCCGCAGGCGCTCCAGCGCATCCGGGCTCGCCACCGTGGACAGCGGGGCGTTCTCCCCCAGCGTGCCCGGCAAGACCCAGTCCAGCACCAGGGTGTCCTTGCCCGGCGCTGGCGTGGCCGGATCGCGCCAGCATTCCAGGCAGTCGGCGTTGAGGAAGCGCTCCAGCACGGCCGCCGGCTGCGGCACGCCGTCGCTGGTGCATAGCGCGCGGGCGGCCACTGGCAGCAGGAGGAGCAGGGGAAGGACGAAGGTTCTCAGCACGGCGGTTCGGGGCAGGGCGGGCACAGCCCGCGCGCGCGGCTTTCTACAATGCCACATGTTCCCAGAAGTCGCCGGCGACTCGCCGCTGCTGCAAAACCTCAATCCCGAGCAGGGTGCCGCCGTCACCCTCCCCAGCGAGCACGCGCTGATCCTCGCGGGCGCCGGTTCCGGCAAGACCCGCGTGCTCACCACCCGCATCGCCTGGCTGCTGGCCACCGGCCAGATCGGTCCCGGCAACGTCCTGGCCGTCACCTTCACCAACAAGGCGGCCAAGGAGATGATGACGCGCCTCACGGCCATGCTGCCGGTGAACGTGCGCGGCATGTGGATCGGCACCTTCCACGGCCTGTGCAACCGCTTCCTGCGCGCGCACTACAAGCTCGCCAACCTGCCGCAGGGCTTCCAGATCCTCGACACGCAGGACCAGCTGTCCGCGGTCAAGCGCGTAATGAAGCAGCACAACGTGGACGACGAGCGCTTCCCGGCCAAGGAGCTGCAGTACGCGATCGCCGGCTGGAAGGAAGAAGGCCTGCGGCCCGGGGCGGTCGCGGCGCGTTCCGAGGACGACCGCCGCAAGGTCGAGATCTACCAGCTGTACGAGGAGCAGTGCCAGCGCGAAGGCGTGGTCGACTTCGCCGAGCTGATGCTGCGCAGCTACGAGCTGCTGCGCGACAACGACCCCATCCGCGAGCACTACCGCCGCCGCTTCCACCACATCCTGATCGACGAGTTCCAGGACACCAACCGCCTGCAGTACGCCTGGATCAAGATGTTCGCCGGCCCCGGCAACTCGGTGTTCGCGGTGGGCGACGACGACCAGAGCATCTATGCCTTCCGCGGCGCGCGCGTGGGCAACATGGCCGACTTCGTGCGCGAGTTCGAGGTGCGGCACCAGATCAATCTGGAGCAGAACTACCGCAGCTTCAGCAACATCCTCGACTCGGCCAACGCGCTGATCGCGCACAACAAGACGCGCCTGGGCAAGAACCTGCGCACCGACCAGGGCCCGGGCGAGCCGGTGCGGGTGTACGAAGCGCCGACCGACATGGCGGAAGCGCAGTGGATGGTGGAGGAGATCCGCCAGCTCCATCGCGACGATGTTCCCCGGCATGAAACCGCCGTGCTCTATCGCAGCAACGCGCAGAGCCGGGTGATCGAGACGGCGCTGTTCAACGCCTCGGTGCCGTACCGCGTGTACGGCGGCCTGCGCTTCTTCGAGCGCGCCGAGATCAAGCACGCGCTGTCCTACCTGCGCCTGCTGGAGAACCCGAACGACGACACCAGCTTCCTGCGGGTGGTGAACTTCCCGGCGCGCGGCATCGGCGCGCGCACCATCGAGCAGCTGCAGGACGCCGCCCGTGTCGCCGGCACCTCGCTGCACGACGCGGTGAAGTCCACCAGCGGCAAGGGCGGCGCCAACCTCGCGGCCTTCGTGCAGAAGGTCGATGCGATGCGCTCCGAGACCGAAGGGCTCACGCTGCGCGAGATCATCGAGGTGGTGCTGGAGCGCAGCGGCCTCGTGGAGCACTACAAGGCCGAGCGCGACGGCCAGGACCGCGTCGAGAACCTGGAGGAACTGGTCAACGCCGCCGAGAGCTTCGTCACGCAGGAAGGCTTCGGCCGCGACGCGGTGGCGCTTCCGGTGGACGAACTCGGCGACGCCTCGGGCCCGGGGCCGGCGGTGCTGCGGCAGTCACCGGCCAGCCAGGGGCTCGACCCGAGCCTGCCGGAAGTGAACGAGCCGGCGCCCGACTACGTGCCGCCGGACGCCGAGACCGGCGAGACGCTGTCGCCGCTCGCCGCCTTCCTCACGCACGCCGCGCTGGAGTCCGGCGACAACCAGGCGCAGGCCGGGCAGGACGCGGTGCAGCTGATGACGGTGCATGCGGCCAAGGGCCTGGAGTTCGACTGCGTTTTCGTGACCGGGCTGGAGGAAGGCCTGTTCCCCAGCGAACGCTCGCTCGCCGACTACGAGGGCCTGGAGGAAGAACGCCGGCTGATGTACGTGGCGATCACCCGCGCGCGCAAGCGCCTGTACCTCACGCATTCGCAGACGCGGCTGCTGCACGGGCAGACGCGCTACAACGTCAAGAGCCGTTTCTTCGAGGAGCTGCCGGAGCACGCGCTGAAGTGGCTGACGCCGAAGAACCAGAGCTTCGGCGGTTCCGCCTTCGGCTTCGGCATGGGCTATCCGAGCACGCGCGCCAGCGGCGCGGGCGGCGGCTGGCGCAACAGCGAGACCTTCGCCAACCCGCCGGTGCCGCCGCAGAAGAAGGAGCCGGCGCACGGCCTGAGGGCCGGCATGAAGGTGTTCCACGCCAAGTTCGGCGAAGGCACGGTGCTGACGCTGGAAGGCTCGGGCCAGGAGGCGCGGGCGCAGATCAACTTTCCGCGGCACGGGCAGAAGTGGCTGGCGCTGTCGGTGGCGAAGCTCACGCCCGTGCCTTGAAGCCTTCCCCTCGAAGGGGGACGGAGCAAGACCTCAGTCGTTGAGAAGGTCGTCGTCCGCGGGTGGCGGAACGCGGGGCTTCGCCGGCCGCACGTTGGCGAGTGGCAGCGGCAGGGGCATGGTCTCGGCAAAGCCGGATTCCTCCCCCGGCAGGACCATGGGGACGGTGTCGGCGAAGGCGTCGGTCGACTGGCTGGGCGGCGGCTTGGGCATGCGGCGGTCCTCATCGAAAGCAGGCCGCAGTGTAACGACGTCTTACATTTCCGTGTCGAAAGTCACACTCCGGCCGTCGCCTCGCCGGATTCAGCGCCGCGGAGGCTGCTGCAGCAGGGGGTGCGGCACGGTGGGGTCGGTGTAGCCCGTGCCTTCCTTGGCGCCGCGACGGCCCGTGACCTCCCAGGCGGTGCGCTGGCCGACCAGAGCGGCGAGGTATTCGAGTTCCTCGTCGGTGTGGTTGATCGCCCGCGCCGGCGTCAGGAGCCGGCCGTCCCGGGGCGCCGGTTCGGCCCAGAAGGACTGGTGGTATTCCGCCCGCGAGGTGGTGGCGTCGCGGCCGGCCGAGAGATCGACCGTGCCGTAGCAGTTGCAGAAGTAGGTGCGCAGGTTTTCGTCCGGCCGCACCTCGGTGTACAGGCCCGTGCCGCGGATGCCCGCGGTGAGCGTCGGCGTGACGATCTGGCGGCTGGAACCCTTGCCCCAGACGCTGACGACCGCACCGGTGACGATGCGCAGCACGCTCACCACGTTGAGCGTTTCGCCGCGCTCCACCCGGATGCTGGTGTTCTCGCGCAGGTGCCAGGCGGAGTTGCCCACCACGAAGATCAGGTGGCCGCCGGGCCCCGTCTCGACGCGGTCGCCGGACTGGATCGTCTGTTCCTGCCTCAGGGCCTGCCCATTGAGGAGCGCGTCGCCGCGCAGTTCGACGACGTTGCTGCGCTGCTGTGCATGGGCCGCGGCCCAGCCGCCCATCGCGGTCCAGGCGGCCGCCGCGTGCAGGAAGCCGCGGCGGCGGGTCCAGAGCAATGCGTCTTCGCTGCGTCCCTCCAGGCCGTGCTCACCCACGGGCGCTCCCTCCTTCTTCTCCGGGCGTGGACTCCGGGGCTTCCGGCTCGTCCGGGCGGAAGCTGTCGCGGAAGGTGAAGTACAGCGAGGTCGAGAACATCGCCAGCAGCAGCAGCAGGGTGGGCACCAGGACGGCGGTCGCCGCGGCTTGCCCACCGACGAGCGCCGCGACCATGCTCATCACGAGGCTCAGCGCCACGAACACCGCGCCCCAGGCGAGCCCGTAGACGAGGTAGGCGCCGAAGTTGCGCACGCAGGCGACCACGCTGAAGAACATGCTCTTGACCGGCGACACGCCGTACCAGTGCACGAGCGCCGGCGCATGCCAGAACAGCAGCAGCACCGGGATGTACAGCAGCAGGCTGAGGAACACGCGCGCGGCGAGGGCGGCGTCGGGCGCCGTCTGCGTGTTGGGCTGCGGCATGGGCAGGTCGCCGACCACGAGCGAACTCAGGAGGCCGACCACCACGGCGCAGAGTGCGTAGAGGCCGCCGAGGACCAGCATGGCCTTGGCCCGCTGCCGGTCGGCGCGGAAGGCGCTCACCAGCACGGTGGGCATCGGGAAGCGCCCGTTGGTGACTTCCCAGGTCGCCATCATGAAGCCGAGGGTGGCGGCCGGCGCGATCATCACGCCCAGCACCGGGCCGACGACGGGGATGGTGAAGAGCACGGCGACGACCGCCATGTACATGAAGAACAGGCCCGTCAGCGCCAGGGGCTGCTTCATGAAGGTCCGCACGCCCAGCTTGACCCACTCGAAGCCGGTGCGCGCGGGGACGATGTTCAGTTTCACGTCGGAGGGCTTGCGCGGCGGGGCTAATTTAACGCAAGCGCCTGGGCCGTCACCGGATGCGTGGCGCGCTCGCGCAGCACGCGCTCGAAATGCGAGGGATCGTGCGGCTTGAGCATCGAGGCTTCGCGCGGCAGGTGGAAGTCCCACAGGCGCGAGATCCAGAAGCGCAGCGCGCCCGCGCGCAGCATGGCCGGGAGCAGCTCGCGTTCCGCGGCGGTCAGCGGGCGCACGCCGGCATAGGCCTGCACGAAGGCATGGGCGCGCACTGCGTCATGGCGGCCGGTGGGCAGGTCGATCGCCCAGTCGTTGAGGCACACCGCGATGTCGAACAGGAAGGGATCGACGCCGGCGAAGTAGAAGTCGAAGAAGCCGGTGAGCCGGCCGTCCTCGAACATCACGTTGTCGCGGAACAGGTCGGCATGGACCGGCCCGCGCGGCAGCGCGGCGTACGCGGAGGAGGCGGCCACGTGGTTCTGGTAGGCGAGCTCGCCGCGCAGCAGCGCCGCCTGTTCCGGCGTGACGAAGGGCAGCACCACCGGCACCGTCTCGTTCCACCAGGGCAGGCCGCGCAGGTTGGGCTGGCGGCGGTCGTAGTCGCGGCCGGCCAGGTGCATGCGGGCCAGCATCGCGCCGACCTGCGCGCAGTGGTCGGGACCGGGCGCCAGCTCGTGCCTGCCTGCCAGCTTGTTCACCAGCGCCGCGGGCTTGCCGCAGACCGTGTGCAGGATGTCGCCGTCCCGGTTGGCCGCCGGGTCCGGCACCGGGATGCCGTGCTGCGCCAGGTGCTTCATCAGGTGCAGGTAGAACGGCAGCTGCCCGGAGGTGAGGCGCTCGAACAGCGTCAGCACGAATTCGCGCTCGCCGAGCACGTCGCGCTCGGTGACGAAGTAGTTGGTGTTCTCGATGCCGGACTGGATGCCGCGCAGCGCGGCGAGTTCGCCCAGGTTCAGGGCGCGCAGGAGCGCGCCGGCCTCGTCTTCCGAGACTTCGGTGAAGACCGCCATGTCAAAAACCGAGGACGTTCCAGGTGCGCTGGCGGCTGCCGGCGTTGTCACGCGAGTCGTGCGGGCGGTTGCGCGTCATGTCGGTGGCGGGCACCTCGTAGGACGGCACGTTCGCCTTGGGCTGCACCTTGATGCTCTGCGTCTGCCCGCCCACGCGCACCTCGTCGATGCGGTTGCCCGCATCCTCGATGCGGATGAACTCGATCTTCTGGTTCTTGCGGGGCTCGAGCTTGCCTTCGCGTTCGATCGTGGCCGGCTGCTGCGCGAGCACGGCGGCCGGCAGCAGGGCGAGGAGGAGCGTCATCATCGGGCGCATGGCGCCATTGTAGGCCGGGGTGGGCGCGGCCGAACCCCGGCGATGCGCGGAAGGCACAATGCCCCTCCTATGAGCGAGACGGACAAGGTCCCCCACCCCGAACCCAAGGTGCTGCTGCTGGTCGACGGCTCCAGCTACCTGTACCGCGCCTTCCACGCCATGCCGGACCTGCGGGCCGTGCCCGGCGACCCGGCGAGCGCGGCCACCGGCGCGATCCGCGGGATGATCAACATGCTGCAGAAGCTGCGGCGCGACATCCGCGCGGACTACGCCGCCTGCGTGTTCGACGCGCCCGGCAAGACTTTCCGTGACGACGTGTATCCGGATTACAAGGCCACGCGCTCGCCGATGCCGGACGACCTGCGCGCGCAGATCGAGCCGATCCACGAGGTGGTGCGCCTGCTCGGATGGAAGGTGCTGAACGTGCCCGGCGTCGAAGCGGACGACGTGATCGGCACGCTGGCCTGCATGGGTACCGAGCGCGGCCTGGTCACGGTGATCTCCAGCGGCGACAAGGACCTGTCGCAGCTGGTGAACGAGCACGTCACCGTGATCGACACCATGAACGACCGCCGCCGCGACATGGCCGGCGTGGAAGCGGAGTTCGGCGTGCCGCCGCGCCTGATGGTGGACTACCAGACGCTGGTGGGCGATGCGGTCGACAACGTGCCCGGCGTCGACAAGGTCGGGCCCAAGACGGCCGTGAAGCTGCTCAAGGAATTCGGCTCGCTCGACAACCTGGTCCAGCGCGCGCACGAGGTGAAGGGCGCCGTCGGCGAGCACCTGCGCAAGGCGCTGGACTGGCTGCCCACCGGCCGGCAGCTGCTCACGATCCGCACCGATTGCGACCTGAAGGACCACATCCCCGGCTTCCCCGCGCTGGAGGACATCGTCATCGCCGGGCAGGACGTCGACAAGCTCAAGGAGTTCTACGACCGCTTCGGCTTCAAGGGCCTGGTCAAGCAGCTCGAGGAGCATGCCGTTCCGCCGGAGCTGCTGGAAGAGCACAAGAAGCAGGCCCGCGCCCGGCCGGCGCCCGTCGACCGCGGCCTGTTCGAGGAGCCCGACCTGTCGGGCCTGTCGCAGGCGACCACGCTGCACTACGAGACGGTGTTCACCTGGGACGCGTTCGAGACTTGGCTGCGCCGCATCGAGGCCGCGGCGCTGGTGGCGCTCGACACCGAGACCGACTCGCTCGACGAGATGCTGGCGCGCATCGTCGGCCTGTCCTTCAGCACCGAGCCGGGCCTGGCCTGCTACATCCCGCTGTCGCACGACTACCAGGGCGCGCCGGACCAACTGCCGCGCGACGAGGTGCTGCAGCGCCTCAAGCCCTGGCTGGAGGACGCGGAGAAGAAGAAGCTCGGCCAGCACGTCAAGTACGACCGCCACGTGTTCGCCAACCACGGCATCGAGGTGCGGGGCTACGCGCACGACACCATGCTGGAAAGCTACGTGCTGGAAGTGCACAAGCCGCACGGGCTGGCGAGCCTGGCCGAGCGCCACCTGGGCCGCACCGGCATCGATTACGAAACCATCGCCGGCAAGGGCGCGCACCAGATCGGCTTCAACCAGGTGCCGGTGGACAAGGCGGCCGAGTATTCCTGCGAGGACTCCGACCAGACGCTCGACGTGCACCTGGCGCTGTGGGGCAAGCTGGAGCCGCAGGCGAAGCTGCGCTTCATCTACGACCTGGAGATGCAGTGCAGCGAGGTGCTGTACCGCATCGAGCGCAACGGCGTGCTGATCGACTCGCAGGCGCTCTCGCAGCAGAGCCACGAACTGGGCCAGCGCATCATGCAGCTGGAGCGCGAGGCGCACGAGCTCGCCGGCCAGCCCTTCAACCTGGGCAGCCCCAAGCAGATCGGCGAGGTCTTCTTCGTCAAGCAGGGACTGCCGGTGGTGAAGAAGACCGCCAGCGGCGCGCCGAGCACCGACGAGGAAGTGCTGGAGAAGCTGGCGGAGGACTATCCGCTGCCGGCCAAGGTGCTGGAGCACCGCAGCCTCTCGAAGTTGAAGGGCACGTACACCGACAAGCTGCCGCAGATGACGCACCCGCGCACCGGGCGCGTGCACACGCACTATGCGCAGGCGGTGGCGGTGACGGGGCGGCTTTCGAGCAACGATCCCAACCTGCAGAACATCCCGATCCGCACCGCCGAAGGCCGCCGCATCCGCGAGGCCTTCGTCGCGCCGGCGGGATTCCGCATCGCGAGCGCCGACTACTCGCAGATCGAGCTGCGCATCATGGCGCACATCAGCGAGGACGAGGCGCTGCTGCGCGCCTTCCGCGAGGAGATGGACGTGCACCGCGCGACCGCCTCCGAGGTGTTCGGCGTGCCGCTGGACCAGGTGTCGAGCGAGCAGCGCCGCTATGCCAAGGTGATCAACTTCGGCCTGATCTACGGCATGAGCAGCTTCGGCCTGGCGCGCAACCTCGGCATCGAGAACGCCGCGGCCAAGAGCTACATCGACCGCTACTTCCAGCGCTATCCCGGCGTGAAGCTGTACATGGACGAGACGCGCCTGGCGGCCAAGGCCAAGGGCTACGTCGAGACGGTGTTCGGCCGGCGCCTGTACCTGCCCGAGATCAACTCACCGAACGGCCCGCGCCGCGGCAGCGCCGAGCGCCAGGCCATCAACGCGCCGATGCAGGGCACGGCGGCGGACCTGATCAAGCTGTCGATGGTCAAGGTGCAGGAGGTGCTCGATCGCGAGCAGCGCCGCACGAAGATGGTGATGCAGGTGCACGACGAACTGGTGTTCGAGGTGCCGGAGGACGAGGTGGAGTGGCTGCGCAGCGAGATCCCGCGCCTGATGGCGGGGGTGGCGGAGCTGCGGGTGCCGTTGCTCGCCGAGATCGGTGTCGGGGCGAACTGGGAAGAGGCGCACTGAATTCGTCATCCCCGCGGAGGCGGGGATCCAGGGCATCCGGAAGCCCTGGATTCCCGCCTGCGCGGGAATGACGCATCAGGACTTCTTCTTCTCCGACCACAGCTCCCCGCCCGTCGCCCAGTCCCCCGGCTTCACGTCGTAGAGGATCACGTCGACCGACTCGGGCTTGCTGCCCAGGGTGTCGACGCAGGCCTGCGTCAGCGCCTTGACGAAGTTGCGCTTCTGTTCGGGGGTGCGGCCTTCGAAAAGGTCGACGCGGATGGTCGGCATGGCGGTGTCCTGGTTGGGAAAGCCGCCATTGTGGCCCCGCTCACTTGCGCGGCATCGACTGGTCCAGGAAGTCGAACATCCGCTGTTCGGAATCGCGCAGCACCTTCTCGTCGTAGCGATAGACCACCTGGTTGCCCCGCGAATCCACCTTGCGGAAGTTGTTCAGGTTGCGGCAGTCCCAGCAGTGCGTCGCCTCCGGGTACAGGTGCAGGGACACCGGCGCGCCGGCCGCCTTCAGCGGCTCGAGCTTGCCCGTGCACTCCGCCGCCGGCGTCTCGGTGTCCTGGCCGCCCATCAGCACCAGCAGCGGCCGGTCGATGTCGCCGTTGACGATCTCGTAGGACGGCGAATTCGGCGGCCTGATCGTGAAGCAGCCGGGATAGAAGGCCGCTGCCGCACGGAAGCGGAAGCCGTCGCCCAGGGCGTCGGCCCAGCGCTGGCCGCTCGCCATCACGGCCACCATGGCGCCCCAGGAATAACCGGCGACCGCGATGCGTTCCTTGTCCACGTAGGGCAGGTTGCGCAGGTGGGCGCCCGCCAGCAGGGCGTCGCGCGTGCCGCGGCCGAAGGTCATGCCGTTGCGCGCGCCCATGCAGACGCTCTCCACCGAGCGCGACGCGAAGGCGTCGACCAGCAGCACCACGTAACCGCGGGCCACCGCCGCCTTGGCCCATTCCAGCATCGACAGGTTCTGCCAGTTGCCGGCGGCGTTGCGCAGGCCGCCGCACTGGTGCATCAGGACCAGCGCCGGGAACGGCCCCTCGCCCTCGGGCTTGTACAGGGCCATGCTGGGGCTGCTGAACATCGATAGCCGCGACGGCTCGGTGGGATAGGCCAGATCCGGTGCCAGGCGGGCGGAGCCGCGGATGCGCTCGGGTGGCAACGGAGCGTCCTGCGCCCGCAGGGCCGGCCAGGCGAAGGCGAGGAGGAGGAAGAAGGTGAGGAGTCGCTGCATGCCGCGCTTTGTACCTGCGGCCGCGTTGCCTGCCAAGGGCCAAACGGAGTGGCGGCTTGACACGATTGATAAGATCCAACCCGCCCTGGCCCCAGAACACCAACGAACAAGCCGGCGGCCGCCCTCCGTGGCGGCCCTTCCTCCGTGACCCTCCTCGCCATCCTCCTCGCCACCCTGGCCGCCGGCATCGGCAGCGTCTGGTTCGCCGCCATGCTCATGCGCCTCGGCTGGGGCTCGGGCGCCGCCGCCGAAACGCGCGGCCTCAAGGAGCAGCATCTCCTGAGCCTCGCGGCCGGCGCGCTGCTGTCCACCGCCTTCATGCACCTGATGCCCGAGGCGCTGGAAAGCGGGAGCGGCGCGAAGGAACTGTTTGCGACGCTGCTCGTGGGCCTGGTGTTCTTCTTCCTGTTGGACAAGGCGGAACTCTGGCACCACGGGCACGAACACCATCACGGCGACGAGCACGAGCACGAGCACGGTCACGACCATGCGGCGCACGGCCACCATCGCCACGATCACGCGCCCGCACCGCGCTCCGGCGGCTGGGCGGTGCTCACCGGCGACAGCGTGCATTGCTTCGGCGACGGCATCCTGATCGCGTCGGCCTTCACGGCGGATCCGCGGCTGGGGCTGGTCGCGGCGCTGGCGGTGCTGGCGCACGAGGTGCCGCACCACATCGGCGACCTCGCGGTGCTGCGGCAGACCAGCGGCAGCCGGCGCGCGGCGCTGGTCAAGGTGTCACTGGCCGGCGCCGTGACGCCGCTGGGCGGCCTGATCGGCTGGTGGCTGGTGGACCGGCTGGTCGACTACCTGCCGTACTTCCTGGTCGTCGCGAGCAGCAGCTTCATCTACGTCGCGCTTGCGGACCTCATCCCCCAATTGCAAAGGCGCCTGGGCGCGCGCGAAACGCTCGCCCAGGTCGCCTGGTTGCTGCTAGGAATCGCGATGGTTGCCGTCGTCAGCAGCCTCGCGCACTAGCCGCTTCAGTAGCGATACGGGTTGTTGGGGCGGCGGTCGTGGCGATTGCCCACGCCGTCGCCGTCGCGATCGCGGTCGTAGCGGTTCGGGATGCCGTCGCGGTCCTGGTCCCAGCCGCCGCGGTGGCGGCGCGGGTGGTAGTTGTGCTGCGGATACTGGTGTTGCCCGTAGTAGACGTAACCCGGCTGCGTATAGACGTAGCTGGGCTGGCTGTAGACGTAGCCGGGCGAGCCGACGTACACGCCCGGCACGCCGATGTTGAGGTGCACGCGCGTGTCGGCATGCGCCGGCGCGGCCACCAGGGCCAGCAGCGCACCCGCGGCGCCGGCGATCGCGATCAAGCTCTTCTTCATACAACAGGTCTCCTTGTGATGGAGCGATCCTGCTGTGCTTTTGTCAAGCGCACCGTGCCGCCGTGCAAACGGCACGTGAAGCTCGCTGCGTTTCGTATCCGGACGGAACAGCAGTCCTACATGCCAGCGGAACTTGTCCGACAGGGTGCGACTACACGCAGACCTAAGGTGGACCGGTTGATGGAGGACATGGCCGCTTCCCGTGCGGACGCGGGACCCTTCGTCACATAGGTAGCGATATCCATCCAGAAGGAGAATGACATGGCTTCTCGTGATCAGGAAGACCGCGACCGGCAGAGCCGCTGGGGCAGTGGCAGCGACCAGCAGGATCGCGGCCAGGGCTATGGCGGCGGCGAATCGCGCGGCGCCTGGGGCGGTTCGCAGGGTTCGCAAGGCTCGCAGGGTTCCCAGGGGTCCCAGGGGTCGCAGGGCTCGCAAGGCAACTACGGCCAGCGTTCGGGTTCCGAGTTCGGTTCGCAGCAGTCTTCCGGCTATGGCGGCTACGGCGGCGAAAGCCACGGCTATGGCCGCGGCTCGTCGGAGTACGGCGGCCAGGGCGGACAAGGCAGCTGGGGCCGTGGCGAGTCGGGCGGCGGCTATGGCCAGGGCAGCAGCGGCTACGGCGGCAGCGGCTATGGCAGCCAGGGTGGACAGGGTGGACAGGGTGGACAGGGCAGCTACGGCGGCCAGGCCTCGCAGAGCGACTGGGACCGCTACGGCAGCCAGCAAGGCAGCTGGAGCGGCGGCCAGGGCGGCGGCATGCACGGCGGCTACGGCCAGGGCAGCGGCATGAGCGGCAGCAGCTACGGCCAGATGGGCAGCAGCGGCATGGGCAGCAACAGCAGCCATGGCCAGATGGGTGGCGGCACCTACGGCCAGGGCGGCGGTGGCTACGGCGGCTCGCAGCGCATGCAGGGTGGCGGTTACGGCGGTTCGCAAGGCGGCTATGGCAGCACGCAAGGCAGCCAGGGCGGCCAGGGTTACGGCAGCTACGGCGGCGGCATGGGCAGCAGCAGCGGCCAGGGCAGCTATGGCGGTAGCCAGGGCTACGGCCAGGGCGGCCAGGGCTCGTACGGCAGCCAGGGCTACGGTTCGGGCGGCCAGGGCTACGGCGGTGGCCAGGGCGGCGGCTACGGCAGCAGCCAGGGCAACTTCGGCGGCGGCGGTGGCAGCTATGGCCAGGGCAGCTACGGCGGCAGCTCGAGCCAGGGCGGCAGCTATGGCGGCAGCACCTACGGCCAAGGCTCCAGCGGCGGCTACGGCAGCAGCCAGGGCCACCACGACCCCGAGTACCACCAGTGGCGCGAAGAGCAGATCCGCAACCTGGACAACGACTACCACTCGTGGCGGCAGGAACGCTTCAAGAAGTTCAGCGACGAGTTCACCAACTGGCGCAACAGCCGCAGCAGCTCGAGCCAGGGTGGCGGCGGCTACGGATCGTCCGGTTCCCAGGGCGGCAGCCCGGGCAGCTACGGCTCCTCGGGCAGCTCCGGCTCCAGCGGCTCTTCCGGCAGCTACGGTTCCACGGGCCAGAGCGGGTCGAGCAGCCTCGGTGGCTCCAGCGGCATGGGCAGCAGCGGCTCCTCGATGAGCGGCGGCAGCGCCAATCCCTCGAGCGTGGGATCGGGCAGCTCCGGCAGCAGCGGGGCCAGCGGCACGAGCGGCAGCAGCTCGGGCAGCGGCAGCTCCGGTTCCAAGACCACGAAGTAAATCCCTTCCAGGGGGATTCCCGCGGCGCCGCCCACGCGGCGCCGCTTTTTTGCGATAGTGGCAAACGGGAGATCAGTTCATGAAAACGATGCGCCTTCTCGCCTGGCCGGCATTCGTCGCGCTCGCGCTGTCCTTCGGCCCCGTGCAGGCCCAGACGCCCGGCACCGGATCGTCGGCCACCGGCGGCCAGTCCGCGCCGATGGCGCAGCCGGGCGAGGGCACCCGCAACCTGCCGACGAAGAAGGACGACCGCGTCGCCCGCGCCGACCGCAAGTTCATCGAGGAGGCGGCCAGCGGCGGCATGTTCGAGGTGCAGGTCGCGCAGCTCGCGGCGAGCAAGGCGACGGACGCCAGCGTCAAGAGTTTCGCCAGCATGCTGGTGGACCATCACACCGCCGCCAACAATGAACTGGTGAAGATCGCCAATGCCAAGGGCGTGGAACTTCCCGCCGCGCCCAAGCGCTCGCTGCGCCGCGACATCGGGAAGCTGGGCAAGAAGAACGGCGCCGAATTCGACCGCGACTTCGTCCGCGAAGTCGGCGTCAAGGGGCACGAGAAGAACATCAAGCTGTTCCAGAAGGCGAGCAAGGACGTGAAGGATCCCGACCTGAAGGCCTTCGTGGACAAGACGCTGCCGGTCCTGCAGGACCACCTGGCCGCCGCGCGGAAGCTGCCGCAGTCGGGCAAGAAGGGGTGATCCCCGAAGGAGCGACAACCATGCGCATCGCGACGCTCGTTTTCTGCGCCGCGTTCGGGGCGGCCCTCCCGGCCTGGGCCGCTCCGCGCCTGCCCGCCTATGCGCCGGGCGCCGCCGCCGAGGCCAGGCCGCTCGCGCCCGCGCAGCGCCTCGAGCGCCGCTTCCTGCAGGTCAGCGCCTCCAACATGCGCTTCCAGGCGGAAGCCTCGCGGCTGGCGGCGCAGCGCTCCAACAATCCGGCGGTGAAGGACCTCGCCAACACGCTGATGTCACGCCAGCAGACGGCGCAGCCCGAGCTGCTGCGGCTGCTGCACGCGCGCGGGATGGCCCTCCCGATCCTCACCAACGACCACGGCAAGGTCCTCAAGCAGCTTTCCAAGGTGAACGGCGCGAAGTTCGACCGCCTCTACGTCGACGAGGTCGTCGTGCGCTCGTACCAGATGGACATCGCCAACTACGAGAAGCTGGCGACGCAGGCCGAGGACCCCGTGCTCAAGGCCTGGGTGGAACGGCAGCTGCCGGTGCTGCGCCATCACGCCGCCAAGGCGCAGAAGGTGCTGCCCGGCGGCGCGATCCTGCGCGGTCAGCGCGCGGTGTAGCCGGTCACGCGCCAGCGGCCGTCGGTCTCGCGAACGGTCGTCACCGTTTCCACCACCGCCTCGCCCTTCTTGTCGAAGCGGCTGACGAAGTTGGCGGTGACGTAGTCGCCCTCGGGGCTGCCCGCGAGCGTCTTCTTGTAGGCCACTTCCGCCGGCTGCCGCTCGACGAATTTCCCGAGGGGATCGCGCAGCTTGGGAATGTTGTCCATCCAGGCGCCGAGCGGCACCTTCTGGCGGAACGCGCCCGAAGACGTGTCCCAGGCGGTGCCCCAGTCCTTGCGATCCAGCAGCATCAGCCAGGCCTGCGCCGCGAACTGGCCCTCGTGCACACGGTCGTGGATTCGCCGCAGGGCTTCGCCAACTGCGTTCCCTGCG
>NZ_DASVNN010000076.1:0-35775 GCF_036383835.1 Ramlibacter sp. | reverse complement strand
CACCCCCTCCCCCTCCGGGGGAGGGCCGGGGTGGGGGCGCTGGGGGCGCACAGGGCGCATCCCCCCACGTCCTGCGCGCCGCCGGCTTCATGCTCTTCACCGAGCTGGAGCCCTCGGTCCTGTGCCCGGTCTCCATGACCTACGCGGTCACGCCGGCGCTGCGCAGCAACGCGGCCATCCATGCCGACTGGGCGCCGAAGCTCACCAGCCGCAGCTACGACCCGGCACTGAAGCCCTGGAAGGACAAGGCCGGCGTGACCATGGGCATGGGCATGACCGAGAAGCAGGGCGGCTCGGACGTGCGGGCGAACACCACGCGCGCCGAACCGGCCGGCAGCGACCACTGGGGCCAGCGCTACCAGGTGACGGGCCACAAGTGGTTCTTCTCCGCGCCGATGTGCGACGCCTTCCTGGTGCTGGCGCAGACGGCGAGCGGCCTCAGCTGCCTGTTCCTGCCGCGCGTGCTGCCCGACGGCACGCGCAATGCGATCCGCATCCAGCGCCTGAAGGACAAGCTGGGGAACAAGGCCAATGCGAGCTCGGAGGTGGAGTTCCACGGCGCAACGGCCTGGCTGGTGGGCGACGAGGGCCGCGGAGTGCCGCAGATCCTCGAGATGGGCACCATGACGCGGCTCGACTGCGCGCTCGGCACCAGCGGCCTGATGCGGCAGGCGCTGTCGCTCGCCTTGAACCACACGCAGCAGCGCATGGCCTTCGGCAAGCGGCTGGTCGACCAGCCGCTGATGCGCAACGTGCTGGCCGACCTCGCGCTCGAGAGCGAAGCGGCGACCACGCTGGCCTTGCGGCTGGCCCGCGCCTTCGATCGCCGCGACGACGCGCACGAAGCCGCCATCGCCCGCCTGCTCACGCCGATCTCCAAGTTCTGGATCTGCAAGCGCGGCAGCCACTTCGCCCAGGAGGCGATGGAATGCCTCGGCGGCAACGGCTACGTGGAAGAGGGCGGCGAGGGCGTGATGGCGCGCATCTACCGCGAGATGCCGCTCAACTCGATCTGGGAAGGGGCCGGCAACATCATGGCGCTGGACCTGCTTCGCGCCATGCGCAAGCCTGCCCCGGGCTCCGACCCGGGGGCCGATGCCGCCGCGGCGCTGGCGCAGGAGCTTGCGCCGGCCAAGGGCGCGCATGCGGCGCTCGACCGCATGGTGGCGAGCCTGCCCACGCGGGTGGAGGCCATGACCAGCGAAGTGGAAGCCCGGCGGCTGGCGCAGGACGTCGCGCTGACCGTGCAGGCCGCGCTGCTCTGCCAGGCGGCGCCACCGGCCGTGTTCTCGGCCTTCTGCGAAAGCCGCCTCGGCGGCGACTGGGGCCAGGCTTTCGGGATGCTGCCCGCAAGCACGGGTTTCGATGCGATCATCGCGCGAGCCATGCCCCGCTGAGCCCATGCACGACCTCATCCTCCACCACTATCCCAGCTCTCCGTTCTCCGAAAAGATCCGCCTGATCCTCGGCGCCAAGAAGCTGCCGTGGAAATCGGTGCACATGCCGGCGATCCTGCCCAAGCCGGACCTGGTGGCGCTCACCGGCGGTTACCGCCGCGCGCCCGTGCTGCAGGTGGGAGCCGACATCTATTGCGACTCGGCGCTGATCTGCGACGTGCTGGAACACATCCGTCCCGAGCCCACGCTGTACCCGCCGCACCTCAAGGGCGTCTGCCGCATCTTCGCCCAATGGGCCGACACCTCGCTGTTCTGGGCCGCCATGGGCTACAACCTGCAGCCGCGCGGCGTGGCGCACGTGTTCGGCAAGGCGTCGCCGGAAGCCGCCAGGGCCTTCGGCGAAGATCGCAAGGCGATGTCCGCCAATATGGTGCGGCTGCGTCCCGGCGACGCGACGTCGGCCTACCGCTCCTACCTCCGGCGCATCGCCAACATGGCCGACGAGCACGACTTCCTGTTCGGCATCGAGCCCTGCGTGGCGGATTTCGCGGCCTACCACGGCATCTGGTACACGCGCACCCAGGTGCCGGTGCTGGCCGACATCCTCAACACGACGCCATCCGTGGGCGAATGGGCCAATCGCATGGAAGCGATCGGCCATGGCGCGATGACCGCGCTGACGCCGGAGGACGCGATCGCCCTCGCGGCGGCGGCCGAGCCGCAGCCGCCGGGTTCCAACCTGCTGATCGACAGCGCCTTCCAGGACGACCACGGCTTCGCGCTGGGCAGCCGCGTGACGATCACCGCGGAAGCTTTCGGCAACGAACCCACCGAAGGCGAACTGATCGCCGCCACCCGCACGCACTACACGCTGAGCCGGCAGGATGCGCGCAGCGGCGCCGTGCACGTGCACTTCCCGCGCATCGGCTACGTGCTGCGCGCGGCTGCTCCGGCCTGAGGATGGCGATGGCCCGCGCGCTGGGCTGCTGCCTGTTCGACACCGCCATCGGCCCGTGCGGCGTCGCCTGGACCGCGGATGCGCTGGCGGCGGTGCAACTGCCCGAGACGACGCCTGAAGGCACGCGCGAACGCATGCTGCGCCATGCGGGGCCGCTGCCGGAAAGCGAACCGCCGGCCTTCGTGCAGGACGCGATCGCGCGGATCCGGAACCTGCTCGCCGGCGAACGCGACGACCTCGCCGACCTGCCTCTCGCCCTGGACGAGGTCCCGGAGTTCCACCGCAAGGTGTACGAGGTCACCCGCGCGATCCCGCCGGGCGAAGTGCTGACCTATGGGGAAGTGGCGCGTCGCGTCGGCGAGCCGGGCGCCGCGCGCGCCGTGGGCCAGGCGCTGGGACGCAATCCCTTCGCGCCGGTGATCCCCTGCCACCGCGTGCTCGCGGCCGGCGGCCGTTCGGGGGGCTTCTCCGCCGAGGGCGGGGCGCTCACGAAGCTGCGAATGCTGGAGATCGAGCAGGCCCGGTTCGGGGACGAGCCCGGGCTCTTTTGAGGGCGGCCGGTGGTAGGGTGGGCAAGCTTGCTTGCCCACCGTGGCGCCGGAACATCCATGGTGGGCAAGCGGAGCTTGCCCACCCTACGAAACGACGCGACGACCCGTATCAGAACCAGCGGCGCCAGCCGGACTCCGGCCGTCGCTCGCCATTCTCCGCCCGCGCGCGCTCTTCGTCGCTGCGCAGGTCGCGTTCCTCGCGGATGCGGTCGTCGCGCAGGCGTTCTTCCTCGCGCATCTGCGCCTGGTTCGCCTGCTGCTCGCGCGCCTGCTGCTGCACCTCCTCGCGGGCCTCGGCGTGTTCGCGCACGGTGTTCGGGCGCTCCACTTCGCTGCGCAGCACCGGCGGCGCGGCGCCGGCCACGGGCGCGGCACGGCCGTAGCCCATGCGCTCGAAGCGCGTCTCGAGGCGGTGCTCCATCTCGTTCAGGCGGGCCGACAGCGTGCGATTGATCTGTTCCAGCTGCGTGTTGATCTCGCGGCGGTGCTCCAGCCGCGCCTTCTCCAGTTCCGTCGCGGCGATGGAGTCGCGCTCGCGCAGGTCGCGCATGTGGTTGTCCATGTGGCCGCGCAGGTCGGTGAAGCGCGACGCTTCGGCCTTGTCGGCCAGCGCGCGCTGCGCCTCGAGTTCCTTGTAGTGGTGGCGCGACTCCAGCAGCGTGTGCGTGCGCATCGACGCGGCGCTGAGCGCGAAGACGACGACCGCCAGGGCCAGCAGGCCCAGGAGGATGGCGCCGAGCGGCGCGTCCATCATGATCGGACCGATCAGCAGGGGCGCAGGACGAACGATCTCGGACCAGTTGAGGGCGGCGAAGCCCGCGATGAGCAGGATCGCCACGACGAGCAATATGAATCGTGAGCGCATGGGGTCTCCCAGGAATGTTGTCAACCATTCTCTGCAGTGGAGCCGCAACACCTGTCAGCCGGCGCCCTGTTTGGCTGTGCGAGCCGTGTGGCAAACTCGCGCGCTTCCATCGAGTTCCTGAGCAGTTTGAGTCCCACGATGCAAAAGATCCTGCGGCAGATCGCCGCCGAACTCCGCGTTCAGGAGCGGCAGGTCGCCGCTGCCGTCGAGCTGCTGGATGGCGGCTCCAGCGTCCCCTTCATCGCCCGTTACCGCAAGGAGGCCACCGACGGCCTCGACGACATCCAGCTGCGCGAACTGGAGGCGCGGCTTTCCTACCTGCGCGAGCTCGAGGAGCGGCGCGAAGCCGTGCTCAAGAGCATCGACGAGCAGGGCAAGCTGACGCCCGCGTTGCGCGCGACCCTCGAGGCGGCGCCCACCAAGCAGGAGCTGGAAGACCTCTACCTGCCCTACAAGCCCAGGCGCCGCACCAAGGGCCAGATCGCGCGCGAAGCCGGCATCGAACCGCTGGCCGACCTGTTGTGGGCCGACCCGACGCGCGATCCGGCCGCCGAAGCCATGCCTTTCGTGAAAAAGGAAAAGGGCGAGGGCGGGGAAGATTTCACGACCGTGCCCGCCGTGCTCGACGGCGTGCGCGACCTCCTGTCGGAGCGCTGGGCCGAGGATGCGGTGCTGGTGCAGTCGCTGCGCGAGTGGCTGTGGACCGAGGGCCTGCTGAAGTCCAAGCTCACCGCCGGCAAGGACGAGAACCACCCCGACGTCGCCAAGTTCCGCGACTACTTCGACTACGACGAACCCGTCGGCAAGGTGCCTTCGCACCGCGCACTGGCGGTGTTCCGTGGCCGCGCGCAGGACATCCTGGAAGCGAAACTCTCGCTGCCGGTCGATCCTGAACCGGGCCAGCCCTCCATCGCCGAAGGAAAGATCGCGCTGCACCTGGGGTGGAGCCACGGCAAGCGCGCCGCCGACGACCTGCTGCGCAAGTGCGTGGCGTGGACCTGGCGCGTGAAGCTGTCGCTCTCCACCGAGCGCGACCTGTTCTCGCGGCTGCGCGAGGACGCCGAGAAGGTGGCGATCAAGGTGTTCGCCGAGAACCTGCGCGACCTGCTGCTGGCGGCGCCCGCCGGCCCGCGCGTCGTCATGGGCCTGGACCCCGGCATCCGCACCGGCGTGAAGGTCGCGGTGGTCGACGCCACCGGCAAGCTGGTCGACACCTCCACCGTGTATCCGCACGAACCCCGGCGCGACTGGGCCGGTTCGCTGCACACGCTGGCGCTGCTTTGCAAGAAGCACGGCGTGAACCTGATCGCCATCGGCAACGGCACGGCGAGCCGCGAGACCGACAAGCTGGCCGCGGACCTGGTCAAGGGCCTCGGCGACGACATCCAGCGCGTCGTGGTGAGCGAGGCCGGTGCCTCGGTCTACTCCGCCAGCGAATACGCATCGCAGGAAATGCCCGACGTGGACGTGAGCCTGCGCGGCGCCGCCTCGATCGCGCGCCGCCTGCAGGATCCGCTGGCCGAACTGGTGAAGATCGAGCCCAAGTCGATCGGCGTCGGCCAGTACCAGCACGACGTGAACCAGAGCGAACTGGCGCGCACGCTGGACGCCGTGGTGGAAGACTGCGTGAACCGCGTCGGCGTGGACCTCAACACC
Source organism: Ramlibacter sp. (assembly GCF_036383835.1). Lineage (GTDB taxonomy): Bacteria > Pseudomonadota > Gammaproteobacteria > Burkholderiales > Burkholderiaceae_C > Ramlibacter. Next base: position 30,348 of record NZ_DASVNN010000076.1, on the reverse strand, counting down.
GCCAGCGCGCCGCTGCTGTCGCGCGTTTCGGGCCTGTCGCCTTCGGTGGCCAGGGCCGTCGTGCAGTGGCGCGAATCGAACGGGGCCTTCCGTAACCGCCAGCAACTCCTGCAAGTGAGCGGCCTCGGTCCCAAGACCTTCGAGCAGAGCGCGGGCTTCCTGCGCATCCGCGACGGCGAGAACCCGCTGGACATGACGGGCGTGCACCCGGAGACCTATCCGGTGGTGGAAAGGATCCTGGAGGCGGCGAAGAAGCCGGTGAAGGACCTGATGGGCCGCGCCGACATGCTCAAGACGCTCAAGCCGGAGCTGTTCGCCAACGAGAAGTTCGGCGTCATCACCGTCAAGGACATCCTCGGTGAACTGGAGAAGCCGGGCCGCGATCCGCGTCCCGACTTCAAGGTCGCGCGCTTCAACGACGGCGTGGACGACATCGCCGACCTGCAGCCCGGCATGGAACTCGAAGGCACGGTGAGCAACGTCGCCGCCTTCGGCGCCTTCGTCGACCTCGGGGTGCACCAGGACGGCCTGGTGCACGTGAGCCAGCTGTCCCACAAGTTCGTCACCGATGCCCGCGAAGTGGTGAAGACCGGCGACATCGTGAAGGTGAAGGTGCTGGAAGTCGACACGGTGCGCAAGCGCATCAGCCTCACGATGAAGCTGGGCGCGCCGGTGGGCAAGCCGGGCGGGCCGCGCGAGAACCGCTTCGAAGGCGCGGCACGCGGCCAGCGCGCACCGAACAACCCGGCGATCGGTTCGGCGATGCAGGGCGCTTTCGCCAAGCTGCAAGGCTTGCGGAAATAGCCTGTAGGCAGTCTCGTCTCAGATTGTCACAATAGGGCGATGCAGGCGAAACGACAACAAGGATGACGGCGGAGGCGGGCCAGTTCCCACTGGTGGCGAGCGTACTTTCCCTGCGGATGCGGGGCGTCGGCGACGATGCGGACAAGCACGCGAGCCGACGCGAACAGCTGGTCGCCACCGCCCGGAAGGCGCTTGCGGCCTGGTCCGAGGACCGACGTGTGGTGCTGGAAGCACCGGACGGCCTCGCGTTCGTCGGCGATGTGCCTCCGTCCGTCGCATTGCAGGCGGCAAGCATCCTGGCCCGGGACGAGGCCCAGGCGTCGCTGGGCATCGGCCTGCACCACGGCGCCGTGCAGGTCGTGGACGAGGGCGGCACCGCCCGCATCCGCGGTGAAGCGCTCGACACCGCGTCGGCGCTCGCGAGCGTCACCGCCACGCATCCGATCGTCGCGTCGCAATCCTTCCGGGACCGCGTCGCGGCCTGGGCGCCGCGCGCCGCGGAGGACCTGCGGCCCGCCGGCGAGATGATCGACGAGCAGCTGCGCAAGCACCCGATCTTCGTGTTCGATGCGGGCGCGGCGCGGGGCCGCTCGGTGCGGCGCCATGTGCTGGCCGCAAGCGGCATCGTGCTGCTGGTCGGCGCGGGCTTCGGCGGCCGTGTCGCGCGCCAGCGCTACGAGGCGGCACGCCGTCCGGCCATCATCCACCTGGACATCAAGCCGGCCGGCGAAGTCTTCATCGACGGCGAATTGCACGGCACCACGCCGCCGATGCTGGACCTGAGCCTGCCGGCCGGTCCGCACTCGATCGAAGTGCGCAGCGGCCGCTTCCCGCCGCTGCACCTGGACGTGCAGTTGCAGCCCGGCGAGGAGCTGCAGTTGAAGCACAGCTTCGCGGCGCTGCCGGCGCCGCAGCGGCGTGCGAGGACTAGGGACAAGGAACCGGGCTCGCTGGTGGACCAGCTGAAGGACCGCTGGAAGAAGATATGGTGAGCACCACCCTGGAACGACCCCTGCCGTTCACGCACCTCGGGCGCTATCGCGTGCTGCGCGAGCTCGGGCGCGGCGCGATGGGCGTGGTGTATCTCGCCGAGGACGACTCGCTGCAGCGCCAGGTCGCGATCAAGACCCTGATGCTCCCGGACGAGGAGAGCGAGCGCAACCACCTCGAAGCGCGCTTCCTGCAGGAAGCGAAGGCGGCCGGCGGCCTCAACCATCCCGGCATCATCACCATCCACGACCTCGGGCGCGAAGGCGATTACCTGTACATCGCCATGGAGTTGCTGGAGGGCACCGAGCTGCGCGACCGCATGGCGGCGGGCATGCTGCCGATGCACGAAGGCGTCGACATCGCCGCGCAGGTCGCGGCGGCGCTCGGTGCCGCCCATGCGCGCGGCGTGGTGCACCGGGACGTGAAGCCGGGCAACATCATGCTGCTGCCCGACGGCCACGCGAAAATCATGGACTTCGGCATCGCACGCATGCAGAAGTCCAACGTGCGCACGCAGAGCGGCACGATGATGGGCTCGCCGAAGTACATGTCGCCGGAGCAGGTGGGCGGCCACGCGGTGGACCACCGCACCGACATCTTCTCGCTGGGCTCCATGCTCTACGAGCTGGTGACGGGCGTGCCGCCTTTCAGCGGCAACAACCTCGGCCAGCTGCTCAACACGATCCTGCACGGCACTCCGCCGCCGCCCAGCCAGTTCCGCGCGGGTGTCCCGCCGGCGCTGGAGGCGGTGATCGCGCGGGCCATGCAGAAGAACCCCGCGGCTCGCTACCAGGACGCGGCGGAGATGGCCCGCGACCTCGCGCAGAGCCGCACGATGATCAACCGGACGCGCAGCGCGGCGGCGGACGCGACCCAGACGATGGCGGAGCCCTATGCGGCCACGATGATCGCCGCGGCGGCTGCGGTGGCCCTGGCCGAAACGATGGTGACGCCCGCCCCGGCGGGCCTGTCGCCGTCGCCCGATTTCGATTCCGCAGCCGGCCTCAGGCGGCTGAAGGAAGTGCCGGCGGAACCGCCGCCGAAGCACGGCAGGCAGCGCCGCTACGGCTGGATCGCCTGGCTGCTCGCCTATGGTGCAGCTGGCGCCGGCGCGCTCGCGATCGCCTTGCGCTGAACCGCGCGCGCGCCTCCTAGAATCGGGCGGATGCGAGCTTTGCGCATCTACGCCGGGCCGGTCGCCCGGCGCCATCTCGAACAACATGGTTTGCGGCCCGCCGACGTCGGCATCGTTCCCGCTGCGGCCGGCGGTCCGAAAGGACTGATCCTCGGTCCCCTGGACCGTTTCGTCTTCGGCCAGTGGCTGCCGCAGACCGACCACACGATCCACCTCGTGGGCGCCTCGATCGGCGCCTGGCGCATGGCGACGGCCTGCCTGCGCACATCGGTCCAGGGCTTCGAACGGCTGGAACGCGACTACATCGCGCAGGACTACGAGGTGCCGCCCGGGCGCAGGAACCCGACCGCCGCGCACGTCTCGCAGCGCTTCAGCGAAAGCCTGCATGCGTTCTACGGTGGGCGCGTGCAGGAAGTGCTCTCGCATCCGCGCTTCCGCCTGCACGTCGTCACCGCGCGCGGCCGCCACGTGCTCGGGCGCGAGCACCGCATCGCCACGCCGCTCGGCTATCTCGGCGCCTTCGTCAGCAACACGCTGCACCGCAAGGCGATGGGTGCCTGGCTGGAGCGCGTCGTGTTCTCCGCGCCGGAATCAGGCAATGCCTGCCCGCTGCCTTTCGGCGTCGACGACTTCCCGACGCGGCAGGTCCTGCTGACCGAAGAGAATTTCCATCCGGCGCTGCAGGCCAGCTGCTCGATCCCCTTCGTGCTGCAGGCGGTGCACGACATCCCCGGTGCGCCGAAGGGGGCGTACTGGGACGGCGGCATCACCGACTACCACCTGCACCTGAAGTACGACTGCGGGCCGGGGCCCGGCCTGGTGCTGTATCCGCATTTCCAGAAAGCGGTGATCCCGGGCTGGCTGGACAAGGCGCTGAAGTGGCGCCACGGCGCGACGGCGTTCCTGGACCGCATGGTGGTGCTGGCGCCGGATCCGGCGTGGATCCAGTCCTTGCCGAACGGCAAGCTGCCGGATCGCACCGACTTCGCGCGCTATGGGCTCGACCTGCAGGCGCGCATCCGCGACTGGACGCAGGCGGCCTCTGCGAGCCGGCAGCTGGCCGACGAATTCGCGGCGTGGCTGGAGAACCCGGACCCCGCGAAAGTGGAAGCCTTGTAGGCTGGGGTGGAACCCCAGCGACGCGCGAAGCGCTGGGGTTGCACCCCCAGCCTACATCGACTCCTCGAGCATCCGCACGTAATCCTCCCGGCTCGCTTCGCGCGGATTCGTCTTGTGGCAATGGTCCGCCAGCGCGCCCTTGATGATGTCGTCGTACTGCTCGCGCTTCACGCCCAGCGCGGCGAGACCCGAAGGCAGGCCGAGGCGGGCGTTCATGTCGCGGATCGCTTCGGGGATGTCGCCGCCGGACTTCAGTCCCATGGCATGCGCCATGCGCTCCAGCCTGCGGTCTTTCTGCACCGAGGGCGCCTGCGCGTTGAAGCGCACCACCGCCGGCAGGAACATCGCGTTCAGGGTGCCGTGGTGCAGGCGCGGGTCGACGCCGCCCAGGCTGTGGCTCAGCGAATGCACGCAACCCAGGCCCTTCTGGAAGGCCATCGCGCCCTGCATCGACGCCGCCATCAGGTTCAGCCGTGCCTCGCGGTCGCTGCCGTCGCGGGTGGCGCGTTCGATGTGGCCCCAGCCGCGCTCGAGCCCATCCAGGGCGATGCCGTCGGCCGGCGGATTGAAGGCCGCCGACATGAAGGTCTCCATGCAATGCGCGATGGCGTCCATGCCGGTGGCGGCGGTCAGCTTCGGCGGCAGGCCCAGGGTGAGTTCCGGATCGCAGATGGCCGTCTTCGGCACCAGGTGCCAGGAATGGAAGCCCAGCTTGCGGTGGTCGTCGACGATGATGATCGCGCCGCGGGCCACTTCGCTGCCGGTGCCGCTGGTGGTCGGCACCGCGATCAGGGGCGCCACCTTCTCGGTGATGCGCGGCGAGCCGCCTTCGATCGTGGCGTAGCGGGTGAGGGGCCCGTCGTGCGTGGCCGCGATGGCGACGCCCTTGGCGCAGTCGATCGCCGAACCGCCGCCCACCGCGACCAGGCCGTCGCACCCTTGCGCGCGGTAGATCTCGCTGGCGGCGCGCACCGCGGCTTCGGTCGGATTGGACGGCGTCTGGTCGAAGATCGCATGGGGCACGCCTTCGAGCGCATCCAGCGCCTTCTGCAGCACGCCCGCCGCCTTCACGCCCTGGTCGGTCACGATCAGCGGCCGGGTGATGCCGACGCGCTGGCACTCCTGCTTCAGCAGCCCGATGGCGCCGTAGTCGAACTGGATCTGGGTCACGTAGTAGATGAAGGCCATGGAGTCCGTCCCTTACGATGGGAACCTGACTTTAAGCCACGCACGCGCACCGCCGCCGCCCCACGAGTGACATTTCTTCCGCAGTATCCCGAACTGACACCGGCCATGCGTTCGGTGCTGGAGCGCATGGCCCGGGCCGGACACCGTCCGCTGTACAGCTTGTCGCCGCAGGAAGCGCGCACGGCCTACGAGGCCGGCGCCGGCGTGCTGGAGGTGTCGAGGCCGCAGCTCGCGCGCGTGCAGGATCTCGCCGTCCCCGCGCGCGACGGCACGAGCCTGCCGGCACGGCTGGTCGCGTCCACGACGCAGCCAGGGCTGCCGGTGCTGCTGTACTTCCACGGCGGCGGTTTCACCATCGGCAGCATCGCCTCGCACGACACGCTGTGCCGCGTGCTCGCGCACCTCTCCGGCTGTGCCGTGCTGTCGGTGGGTTATCGCCTCGCGCCGGAGCACCGGTTCCCGACGGCGGTGCACGACGCCTGGGACGCGACCGCGTGGCTGGCGCGCGAGGGCGGGACGCTCGGGCTGGACACCGCGCGCATCGCGCTCGGCGGCGACAGCGCCGGCGGCACGCTCGCCACGGTGTGCGCCACGTTGGCGCGCGACGCCGGTATCGAGGTTGCCTTGCAGCTGCTGTTCTACCCGGGCTGCGCCGCGCGCCAGGAAGCGCCATCGCACGCGCGCTACGGCGAAGGACTGGTGCTGGAGCAGGCGCACATCGAATACTTCTTCGGCCAGTACATCGCCGACGCCGGGCGCGACGACTGGCGTTTTGCCCCGCTGAACACCCCGGATCTCGAAGGCGTGGCACCCGCGTGGTTCGGCCTCGCCGAATGCGATCCGCTGGTGGACGACGCGCTGCACTACGCGGATACACTGCGCGCAGCCGGTGTCGCCGTGGACCTGGAGATCTACCGCGGCGTCACCCACGAATTCATCAAGATGGGCCGCGCCCTGCCGGAAGCCCGGCAGGCGCATGCGGACGCCGCCGCGGCCCTGCGACGCGCCTTGCATTCATGAAGAGAGCAGATTTCCGTTTCTTCCACCGCCTGCGGGTGCGCTGGGCGGAAGTGGACATGCAGAAGATCGTCTTCAATGCCCACTACCTGATGTACTTCGACACGGCCGTCGCCGACTACTGGCGCGCGCTGGCCATGCCTTACGAGGAAGCAATGCAGCAGCTGCAGGGCGACCTCTTCGTCAAGAAGGCGACGGTGGAGTTCAGCGCTTCCGCGCGCATGGACGACCGGCTGGACATCGGGCTGAAGTGCGGCCGCATCGGCAATTCGTCCCTGCAGTTCCTCGGCGCCATCTTCCGCGGCGAGGAACTGCTGGTCACCTGCGAGCTGGTCTACGTGTTCGCCGATCCGGCGACGCAGACTTCGCGGTCCGTGCCGCAGGCCTTGCGCGAGACGCTCTCCGGTTTCGAAGCGGGCGAGCCCATGGTGCGGGTGAAGACCGGCAGCTGGTCCGAACTCGGCGAGGACGCGGGGCGCATCCGCACCGAGGTGTTCGTGAAGGAACAGCGCATCCCCGCCGACCTGGAGTGGGACGAGGCCGATGCGACGTCGCTGCATGCGGTGGCCTACAACCGCCTCGGCCAGCCGGTCGCCACCGGACGCCTGCTGCCGGCGGAGCAGGGCACGGCCAAGATCGGCCGCATGGCGGTGCACCAGGTGCTGCGCGGCTGCGGCGTCGGCGAACAGGTGCTGCGGGCACTGGCCGACGCATCGGCCAAGCGCGGTGACGGCGCGATCGAGCTGCATGCGCAGCGCACGGCGCAGTCCTTCTACGCGAAGCTGGGTTTCGCGCCTCGCGGCGAACCCTACGACGAAGCCGGCATCCCGCACATCACCATGACTCGCGCGCTGCCGCTGGCGTGCTGACGATGGCGCGGTCACCGTCGCCTGCGGCGCCCACGCCGCCCGCGGAGCCCGCCAACGACGGCTGGGCAGCCGCGCTGCTCGCCGGCATGCTGTTCCTGGCGCCCGCCGTGGGCGTGCCCGGCGAGGAGATGCTGCAGGACACGCTGAAGTCCATCGTCGTGTCCTTCTGCGCCCTGGTCGCGGCGCTGGTCTTCCTGCTGGCGCAGCGCGGGCAGGCGAAGGCCGTGCGCTGGCACGCCGTCGTGTGGCTGCCGCTGCTGCTGATGGCGTACGCGCTGGGCAGCATGGCCTGGTCGCATCCCTACCTGGGCGGGGTGGAGGCGGTGCGCTGGTTCGTGTTCGCGCTGATCGCCTGGCTGGCACTCAACGTCTTTTCGCGCGAGCGCCTGCCGCTGCTCGCCTGGTGCGTGCATCTCGGCGCGGTGGCGGCTTCGGTGTGGACCGTGATCCAGTTCTGGACCGGCGCGAGTCCCTTCCCGCAGGGACCGCCGCCGTCGTCCACCTTCATCAACCGCAACTTCTTCGCGGAGTTCGTGGTCTGCGCCTTGCCCTTCGGCGGGCTGCTGCTGGCGCGTGCGCGCCGCAGCTCCGCGATCGCGCTGCTGTCCGCGAGCATCGGCTTCGTCGTCGTCGCGCTGCTCATGACCGGCACGCGTTCGGCGCTGCTCGCGTTCTGGATGGAGCTGCTGGTGGTCGTGCCGCCGATCGCGTGGCGCTGCCGCGGCCAGCTCGCCTGGTCGCGGTGGGGCCGGGGTACGGCGCTGCTTCCCATCGTCGTGCTGCTCGGGACGGTGGCGGGCCTGGGCTCCATTCCCAGCGGCGACCCGCGCATCGTCGCGGAAGGCAAGGGCGCGGCGCCGTTGCTGCGCGGATTCAACCGCACCCAGTCGATCCAGGCCGGGGACGAGTCCGTGGGCCTGCGGCTGCTCATGTGGAAGGACACGGTGCGTGCCGTTGCCGCGCACCCGCTGGCCGGACTGGGCGCCGGCGCGTGGGAAAGCGAGATCCCGCTGTACCAGGCGGAAGGCGCCCAGCTGGAGACGGATTACTACGTCCACAACGAACCGCTGCAGCTCGTCGCCGAATACGGGCTCGCCGGCTGGATCTTCTTCCTGCTGCTCGCGGCCTGGCTGCTGCACGCCGCGTGGCGGACGTGGAGCGCGGACGGCGCTCCCGCGGAGGCCGAACGGCCCTGGCGCGCCGTGCTGCTGGCCAGCCTGTTCGCGCTGATGGTCGTGAGCAATGCCGGCTTTCCCTGGCGCCTTGCCACCACCGGCGCGCTGTTCGCGTTGTGCCTCGGCGCGCTCGCGGCATCCGATGCGCGCCTGGGCTACGCCGGCCGCTGGCAGGCGCGGGCGCTGCGCTGGTCGGGACGGCGATCCGGCATCGCACTGGCCGGCTGCGCCGCCTGCATGGCCCTGGCGCTGTTCATCGCGCAGCGCGCCGCGGAGAGCGAACGCAAGCTGGTGACGGCCGCGAAGATCGCCCTGGCGATCACGGCGTCGGGCAATCCGCAGCATCCCCGCTTCGATGCGGCCAAGCGCCACATCCTGCAACTCACGCGCGAAGGCATCGCGATCAATCCGCACTACCGCAAGATCACGCCGCTGATCGCCGACGAACTGGCGCGCTGGGGCGACTGGCCCGACGCCACCGCAATCTGGGAAAGCGTGCTGCGGTCACGGCCCTACGTGGTGGCGATCATCACCAATGCCGCGCGCGGGTATTCGATGATGGGACGCAACGACGTCGCCATGGCCTACCTGGAGCGCGCGCGGAGCCTCCAGCCGCGCGCGCCCACCGTGCTCTCGCTGGAAGTGGCGCTGCTGGCGCGCAGCGGCCAGCCGCAGCTCGCGATGCAGAAGGCCCGCGAGGCCCTGGACGCCGGCATCGCCGACGAGGACCTGGTCCACTCGTATTTCCTGCTGGCGCGGCAGGCGCGCGACTACCCCTTGGCGGCGGACCTGCTGCAGCGGCGCGTGCGCCAGTGGCCGGACAGCCGTCCGCGCAGCTACCTCCAGCTCGGCGCGCTCTACGCCAACGAACTCCAGGATCCGGCCCGCGCGCTGGAGGCCTACCGCCAGGCCGTCGCCAGCGCGGCCCCGCGGGAGCGCAGGGCGGTGCTGCAGCAGGTGCCGCCCGCGTACCGCGCGCAGCTCGGCGCCGTCGCGCCCTAGATGTCCTCGAGCAAGGGGTAGGGCAGCGGCAGCAACTGCAGCGACGCGCCCGTGGCGGAGCCCGCATGCAGGTCGCCGGCATCGGCGGCGGACAGCTGCAGCGACACGATCGCATCCCAGCCACCTTGCGGCGCCCGTGCCGCTTCGGTGACGAGGCCGGCAGGCTGTTCCGGCTCCGCGGCCTGGAACACCTCCTGGCCGGGCGTGAGTTCGCCTTCCGCATGCACGATGAAGGCGCGGCGCTTGAGCGTGCCGCGGAACTGGCTGCGGGCCACGACCTCCTGGCCGGGGTAGCAGCCTTTCTTGAAGTTCACGCCGCCCACCGATTCGTAGTTCAGCATCTGCGGCACGAAGGCTTCCACCACCGGCTGCGTGATGGCCGCGATGCCGCTGCGCACCTCGCCCCATTGCCACAGCGCGGGATCGAGCGCGGCGCCTGCGGGAACCGGCGTCCCGGCCGGCGCGACCCACAGCGCGCGCGGCTGGCCGTCGGCGGGGTACAGCCGCACGAGATCGCCACCGGCGAATTCCGTGCGCGACCACGGCGCGCCGGTGCCGGCATCCTGCAGCGCATCGCCCGCCAGCCCGGCCAGCGTGAACCCGGCCGACGCATCGCTCAGCTTCGCCTTGGAGCGCAACACGAACATGGACAGGCGCTTGAGCGTCGCGGGCAGCACGTCGCGGCTGCACACCAGCAGGATCTCGTCGCCCGCGCGCTTGAACGCGACGAAGCTCGCCAGCATGCGCCCCTTGGCATTGCAGAACGCCGCGAGGCGCGCGGTGTCCATGCCCAGCAGGGCGAAGTCCTGGGTCAGCTGTCCATGGAGGAACTTGGCGGCGTCCTCGCCTTGCGCGCGGATGACGCCGAGGTGGGGCAGGGGCGCAACACCGTGGAGCGGATGGGGCATGGCCTGAAGTTATCATGGCCGGGACATTCCACAGACGAAGCAGGGACGTGCGCCGTTTTCTTTCCACCTTGTTCTTGCTGGCGCTGCTGGCCGCCGCTGCCATCGGCGGCGCGGGCTGGTGGTGGGTCCACCAGCCGCTGCCTTTGCGCGGCAGCTCCGTGGACCTCTCGATCGAGCCCGGCACGCTGCCGCGCGGCGTGGCGCAGGCCGTGCGCGATGCCGGCGTCGACGTCGACCCGCGGCTGCTGTTCGCCTGGTTCCGCGTCTCGGGCCAGGGCCATCGCATCAAGGCCGGCAGCTACGAACTGGAACGCGGCATCACGCCGGAACGCCTGCTGGACAAGCTGGCCCGCGGCGACGTCACGCTGCGCGCCGTGACCCTGGTGGAAGGCTGGAACTGGCGCCAGGTGCGCGCCGCGCTGGCCAAGGCCGACGCGCTCAAGCCGGACACGGCCAACCTGGCCGACGCCGACCTGATGAAGCTCCTGGGCCGCGAAGGCGTGGCCCCCGAGGGCCGCTTCTTCCCAGACACCTACACCTATGCCAAGGGCTCCAGCGACGTGAAGGTGCTGCAGCGCGCGCTGCGCGCCATGGACAAGCGCCTCGCGCAGGCCTGGGCGCAGCGCAGCCCGCAGTCGATCCTCAAGACGCCGGAAGAGGCCTTGAACCTCGCCAGCATCGTGGAGAAGGAAACCGGCAAGGCCGCGGACCGCACGCTGATCGCCGCGGTGTTCCAGAACCGGCTGCGCGTGGGCATGCCGCTGCAGACCGATCCCACCGTGATCTACGGCATCGGCGAGCGCTTCGACGGCAACCTGCGCAAGGTGGACCTGCAGACCGACACGCCCTTCAACACCTACCTGCGCGCCGGCCTGCCGCCCACGCCGATCGCGATGCCTGGCAAGGACTCGCTGCTGGCCGCCGTGCAGCCCGCGCCCGGCAACTACCTGTACTTCGTGGCCAAGGGCAACGGCAGCAGCCATTTCAGCGGCTCCCTCGACGAGCACAACCGGGCGGTCAACAAGTACCAGCGCGGCATCAGCCAATGAGCCGCGGACTGTTCCTGACCTTCGAGGGCATCGATGGCGCGGGCAAGTCCACGCACATCGATGCGCTCGCCGCGGCCTTGCGCACTGCCGGACGCACCGTGGTGCTCACGCGTGAACCCGGTGGCACGCCGCTGGCGGAAAAGCTGCGGGCCCTGGCGCTGAACGATGCCATGGACCCGCTCACCGAGGCGCTGGTGATGTTCGCGGCCCGCCGCGACCACTTGCTGCAGGTGATCGAGCCGGCGCTGGCCCGCGGCGACGCCGTGCTGTGCGACCGCTTCACCGACGCCACCTTCGCCTACCAGGGCGGCGGCCGCGGCTTCGACCTGCAGGTGCTGACGACGCTGGAGCGCTGGGTGCAGAACGTGCCGGACGCGACGCTGCGCCAGCCGGACCTCACGGTGTGGTTCGACCTCGATCCGGCTGTCGCCGCGCAGCGCCTCGCGGGTGCCCGCGTGCCGGACAAGTTCGAATCGCAGCCGCAGGCCTTCTTCGCCCGCGTGGCGGCCGGCTACGCGGCGCGCCTGCAGGCCGATGCCGGCCGCTTCCTGCGCATCGATGCCGACCAGCCGCGCGAGGCGGTGTGGCGCGCGCTGGAAGCGGGCCTGCAGGACAAGGGCATCCTGCGATGACGGCTCCCTGGATCACCGGGCAGCTGCGCCGGCTGCTGGCGCAGCGCGGCCATGCCTGGCTGCTGCAGGGCCCTTCCGGGCTTGGACAGTACAACCTGGCGCTCGGACTGGCCAAGGCCTGGCTGTGCGACCGTCCCACGGCCGACGGCGCCTGCGGCCAGTGCGAAAGCTGCCACCAGGTCGACGTGCGTGCCCATACCGATCTCGCGGTGCTGATGCCCGAGACGGTGATGATGGACATGGGCTGGCCGTTGTCGGAAAAGGCGCAGGCCGACATCGACGACAAGAAGCGCAAGGCCAGCCGCGAGGTCCGCGTCGACGCCATGCGCGACGCGCTCGAGTTCGCGCAGCGCACCAGCGGGCGCGGCCGCGGCAAGGTGGTGATGGTGTATCCGGCCGAACGCATGAACCAGGTGACGGCCAACGCGCTGCTGAAGACGCTGGAAGAGCCGCCCGGCGACGTGCGCTTCGTGCTGGCCAGCGAAGCGGCGCACCAGCTGCTGCCCACGATCCGCAGCCGCTGCCTCGGCCACACCCTGGCGTGGCCCACGGCGGAGGAGGCGACGGCCTGGCTGCAGGAGGAGGGCGTTCCCGCGCCGGCCGCGCCCGGCTTGCTGCGCGCATCCGGTGGCCGTCCGGAAGACGCGTTGCGCCTGCACCAGGCCGGACTGGACGCCCGGAGCTGGTCGCAATGGCCCAAGGCGTTGGTGCGGGGCGACATCGCGGGGGTCGCGAACTGGAGCCCGGCGCAGCTGGTCGAGTCGTTCCAGAAGCTGTGCCACGACCTGCTGGCGCTGCGAACGGGTGCGAAACCGCGCTTTTTCGAGCCCGGGGACCTGCCGCCGGCGGCTTCCGTCGCGGCCCTCACCGGCTGGTGGCGCGACCTGGCCGAGACTTCCCGCACGGTCGACCACCCTTTCAACGCGGGACTGATGCTGGAAGACCTTGTGGCGCAGGCGCGGGCGGCCCTAAACTCGAAAGCCAACCCATGAGCACACACGCCGCAGCCCCCGCCACCCCGCGCCCGAGCGTCATCCAGCTGGCCATCAAGGAGAAGGCCGCGCTGTATGCCGCCTACATCCCGCTGTTCGCCGACGGCGGCGTGTTCATCCCGACCACGCGCGAGTACAAGCTGGGCGACGACGTGTACGTGCTGCTGTCGCTGCCGGACGACCCGCAGCGCTATCCGGTGGCCGGCAAGGTCGCCTGGGTCACGCCGGCGCGGGCCGCGGCCAACCGCACGCAGGGCGTCGGCGTGCGCTTTCCCTCGGATGACAAGTCCAAGCTGCTGAAGGTGAAGATCGAGGAGATCCTGGGCGGCCACCTGGCCTCCGAGCGTCCCACCCAGACGATCTGATCCTCCCGTCCTAGAATCCGTCTTGCCAGCGCCGCGGGGCCACGAGCCTGCGCGGCGCGCCTGCTTTCGTGCCGCCATGTTCGTCGATTCCCACTGCCACCTCAGCTTCCCCGAACTCCAGTCCCAGTTGCCCGAGATCCGCCGGCAGATGGCGGACGCCGGCGTCGACCGCGCGCTGTGCATCTGCACGACGCTGGAGGAGTTCGAGGACGTGCACGCGCTGGCGATGGGCTACGACAACTTCTGGGCCTCGGCCGGCGTGCATCCGGACACCGAGAACCTGGCCGAGCCCACGGTCGCCAGGCTGCTGGAGCTGGCGGCGCGGCCCAAGGTGGTGGGGATCGGCGAAACCGGCCTCGACTACTACGACATGGAAGGCCGCAAGGGTGGCCGCACGGTCGCCGACATGGAATGGCAGCGCGATCGCTTCCGGGCCCACATCCGGGCGGCGCGCCAGTGCGGCAAGCCGCTGATCATCCACACGCGCTCGGCTTCCGACGACACCATCGCGATCCTGAAGGAAGAGGGCGAGGACGGCTCGCCGGGGGCCGCCGGCGGCGTCTTCCACTGCTTCACCGAAACGATGGAAGTGGCGCGGGCCGCCCTGGACCTGGGCTTCCACGTGTCCTTCTCGGGCATCCTGACCTTCAAGAACGCGGCCGACCTGCGCGAAGTGGCGCGCTTCGTGCCGGCCGACCGGCTCCTGATCGAGACGGACAGCCCGTATCTCGCCCCGGTGCCGTTCCGCGGCAAGACCAACACGCCGGCGCTGGTGCCCTACGTGGCCAGGCAGATCGCGGAGCTGCGCGGGCTGGCGGTGGAGGAGGTCGGCGAGCTCACGAGCCGCAATTTCGAGACGCTGTTCAGCGGCGTTCAGTCATGAGAAATTACGTCAGATTCTTTGTCTATCTATTTGTCCTTATTGGACTTTCCGTGGCGCGCGCCGGCTCCTACGAAGACTTCTTCGTGGCCATCAAGCAGGACAACCCGGGCAAGATCGCCGAGCTGCTGCAGCGGGGTTTCGACCCGAATGCGCTGGACCCGTCGGGCCGCCACGGCCTGTTCATCGCCGTGCACGAAGGCTCGCTCAAGGCCGCCGAGGCCCTGATCCAGTGGCCCAGGACGCAGGTCGAGTGGCGCAGCGCGAAGGACGAAAGCCCGCTGATGATCGCCTCGATGAAGGGCCAGAAGGAGATCGTGAAGAAGCTGATCGCCCGCGACGCCGACGTCAACAAGCCGGGGTGGGCTCCGCTCCATTACGCGGCCACGGGCGGGCACCTGGAGGTGATGCAGATCCTGCTGGACGAAAACGCCTTCATCGATGCGGAGTCGCCGAACAAGTCGACGCCCCTCATGATGGCGGCGATGTACGGCAGCACGGCGGCCGTGAAGCTGCTGCTGGAGGCCGGCGCGGATCCGACGATGCGCAACGAGCTGGGCATGTCCGCGGTGGACTTCGCCCAGAAAGGCAACCGGCGGGATGCGGCCGACCTGATCGCCGCCGCGATCCGCGCCCAGCAGCCCAAAGGCAAGTGGTGACAACCACTTGCCGCTGAAAGTTCGCTTGCCGGCGGCTACTGCGGCGCGCAGGGATTGACCAGTTGTACGCCAGCCGACATCACGCGGTTGTCCGTCTGGCAGCGGTTCATGTCGGAGTATTGGCCTTCGACGATGACACCCGGCGGGTTGTAGCGCAGCGTCGCGCGCGCGGTCATGCCGGCCACCGGTTCGGCCTGGCAACGGGCGGCGCGGCCGGCCAGCGCCTCGACGCGGCGGCAGAAGGCGTCGTCCGGATAGATGAACTGCCGGATCGCGTTGCCGGAAGCATCGCGGTACACCAGGTTGCGGCCACTGGATTCGGGCAGCGAGCTGGTGGCAGTGTTCTGTGTGGCGCAGCCGGCGGCGAGCATGGCCACCGCGGCGAAAATGGAAAGTCGCGTGATCAAGAGTTTCTCCCTTTGTCGTCCTGCCTCCGGATCCAGCCGGGGCGGCATGCTTTTTACCGCCGTTCGCCGCTGTCGGGGCCTCACGGTAACCGATAGCTCCCGCTGATACGATGCGTATTTCGCGCGGGATCACCCCCCGCGAACGTCGCCGATGCGGCCGAAGTTATGTCAACTTGGCCCTTCCTTCCGACGGCGGCGCTTCCGCCGCCGGGTGCTTTTCCCGAGATCCGCTGCAGCAGGCCCGCCAGCGCCGCGCGCGCCGGCTCTGAGTTGGTGCGCTCTGCGTGCTGGTCGAGGATGATGATTTCGGGCTCGACTTCGAGCGCCTCCGCCACCTTGACGGCGGTCTCGTCGTCCAGCGTGCGCGTGCCGCTGCGATAGTTGCTGATCGTGTTCCGGCTCAGACCGAGTTCCTTGGCGGCGCGATAGTCGCTTTCCCAGCCGCGCGCATCCTTCAGACGGTCAATCCACTCTGCTGCCTTCATGGCGTGCCCCTGCAACGTGACAGCGCGAGCATAGCCCAGCGCCCTAGGGCGTCAACACCCAATCGGCGTGAGCGCCCTTTGCCTGTTGACCGTTCTCGGGCCGTGGGCTACATTCCGCCTGCCCCCCGGTCGAGCAGCCGCTCATGGTGCCCGCAACGTTCCATTCCAGGCCGGGGGGTCCCTTCGGGGGCGGGCCACCGGCCGGCGGCATGGAAGAAACACGTTGCACACCTCCGACTCTCAAGCCGGCCAACGGGCCGCGACCACCCCCTCTAAGGCAGAGCACCCCGCCGACGGCACCCCGCTCGCGCCACTGTTCCCCAACGCCCCCTTGTGGGCCTGCACCAGCCTGGCGCGCCTGAAGCAGGCGCAGGCCTGCGCCGAGGGGTTCGCCAAGTTCAAGCGCCACATCAAGAAGACGCTGCCCTTCGTGGGCGAGGAAGACCCTGTGCCCCTGGCGGTGGCCTGCCAGTCCAACGATGTGAGCGACGTGCTGTGGGGTCTGCGGCACGCCTCCTGCGAGCCGTACAACGATGCGCGGCAGCGCGTCCTGCGCGAGCTGGCCTGCGACTTCGCGGAACGCGTGCTGGAGATATTCGAGAGGCGCCACCCCGACGACAAGCGCCCGCGCCAGTGCATCGAGGTCGCGCGCCGCTTCGCACGCGGCGAGGCGACGGACGAAGAGCGCCGCCAGGCGCGCGCCGACGCCTCCGCCTCCGCCGCCTCCGCCTCCGCCGCCGCCGCCGCCGCCTACGCCGCCTACGCCTACGCCTCCGCCTACGCCTCCGCCGCCGCCGACGCCTACGCCGCCTACGCCTACGCCTCCGACGCCGCCGCCGCCGCCGCCGCCGCCGCCGCCTACGCCTCCGCCTACGCCTCCGCCTCCGCCGCCCGCCGCACTGAGCGACAGTGGCAGCTTGATCGCCTGGCCGCGGTGCTTCGCGGCGAGGGCGGCGCAACAACTTCTCTCGAAGTTGCGCCGAACTCGCCGGACGCAGGCGAGGGCATCGGCCATGAGTGACGCCCGCCGCTTCCGCATCGAGGTCGATGCCGACGGCCAGCCCTTCGTGTGGGAGGGTCCGGCCACCACCGAGGCCACGGCCTTCCGCGAGGCTGCCACGCAGCTGGTCGACGAATTCCCGATGCTGCACGTCGATCGCCTGCGCGTGGTGTCATGCATCGAGGTGCCGGCTTGATGGCCCGCCTGCGCGAGGCTGTCGCGGAGGAAAAGGCCATCCTCGTGCTGCAGCTGCAGGATGCGATCACCGACATGCAGCTGCCGTTCCCGCGGGCACCCGCGGCTGAATGACCCGCTCGCAATACGGGCCCGCCGCTGGCACCAGGCAGGGCGCGGCGCCCCGCCTGGCGGTCCTCAAGGCGCCGCAGTTCATCCGCCTCGACCAGGCGGAGCTGACCTTCCTGCTGCACATGCTGCGCGACTCGCAGGCGCTGCACCTGTACCTGCTGCTGTGCGCGCACGCGGACTTCCGCAGCGGCGAGCTGTGCACAACCTACGCCCGCTTCATCGAGCTGATGACGCCCCCCCAGCCAGAGCGCGGCCGGCGCCGGCCAGGCCCCTCCTACCCGCAAGTGCGCCGCCTGGTCGACGACCTCGAAGCAATGAACCTGGTGCGCCGTGACCGCGCGCAGAACGCGGCTCACGGCCAGCTGCGGCTGTTCATCACGCCCCGTGATCGCCGCGAAAGCCAACCCACGCCCACAGCAAAAGCCCGCAGGATTTAACGCAGGGGCCGGCGACCGACTTTTCCCTCTGAGAGAGACCGCCTTAGGTGGGTATTTGGCGCAGGGTAACGCGCAGGGGTCTCAGGGAGGGAATTCAATTATTACTACCCCTGCGCGTACGCGCGCATTGGGCGGGTTCTTGTGCACAGAACATCCACAAACACAGCCCCCCTGAGGGGGCGAAACGACCCCCGGCGGCGCCGTCTACGCGGCGCCGCACCAGCGCCCAGCCCTGCACCAGGTGCACGCCGGCACCAGGGCCTCAGGAACAACCGTCACCAGGAAGAGAGCGGGCGAGCCGGCCGCACGGACACCGATCCGCCGGGCCGCATTAGGGCCGCCAGCGCGATAACGGCCGGTGGCCGAGGGGTAGGGGAGGGTGGGGTGCCCGAGCCCGCCTAAGGGCCGCTTGCCTTACTGCTGAGCCAGCCGTTACAGTCGTGCTCGACCGTTGCGGGCGTCATGGCACCACCACAGGAGCTTCCATGCGTCAGGTTTACACCTCGGTCCAGCCCATCTCCCCCCAGCACGCGCGCGCCGGCCAGGCCGGCGTGGTCTGGTCGATCCCGGCCAACGATCCCACCACCGTGGGCGTCAAGTGGGACACCGACGGCGCCGTCACCGTCGAAAACTGCGCAGACCTCCGCGTCCTGGGCTGATCGCATGGCCCGGATTGGCGAAATGCGCTGCATCAACCCGAGTTGCAGCTGCACGGACGTGGCGGTCAACGAGACCGCCGGCGGGAACCTGAGCGCGACGTGCCACAAGTGCGGCGCGCCCACCTTCGCCAAGAAGGGCACGAAGTGGCGCCGCGACTTGGAGGCCTCGCACCTCCGCCGCGATCCGCCCGAGGGTGAGCCTGCGCCGGCCCCGGCCGGCCAGCCGCCCGCGCCGGTCCCGGCGCCCGCGCGCCGCGCTGTCGGCACGATGCTGGGGTAAGGCATGGCGAACCCCGAACAACAAGCCATCAACGGCCAACCGCTGCAGCCTGCAGCTGCTGCGCCTGGTGCAGGCCCGCAGCTGTCGCTCGAAACCGCCAGCCAGGCGGAGAGCCTGGACCAGATCGAGGGCATCGCCACCAGCGCTTTCGGCAGTGGTGGATCTGCTGCACCTGGTGCCGGCCCGGTGGAAGTGCAGAAGACCAACGCGGTGCTGATCGCCGACACGCTGCAGACGGCGCGCGACATGTTCAGCTCGCTGACGCAGCTCAAGGCGCCCAAGGCGGTGCTCACCGATGCCGAGTGCGCCGACATGGGCAAGCTGTGGGGCGGCTGGTGCGATCGTCGCGGCATCCAGCTGGGGCAGTACATGGGCAAGCACCATGACACCTACCTGGCCGCGCTCGCCACCGTCGCCCTGGCCGTGAGCGTCTACCAGGCCACGGCGGCCGAACTCGCGCTGAGGAAGCCCGTGGACGTGAAGGCGAAGCCGCCGCAAGGCGACCAGGTCAAGGCGCCCGCGCCGGCCGCGCCCGCCGCGAACGACACCACGGCCACCTTCGTCGGAGGCGCCGCATGAAGGTCGGAATCCTGGACCTCATCGCCAAGCCGGTGCGCACGCCCCGCCCGATGGTGTCGCTCGCCCTGGTGCTGCCGGTCTTCCGTAAGGAGATCGAGGTGGATCCCACGCAGGCCCGCCAGCTCGCCGCCGAGCTGCTGCAGGCCGCCGATGCGGCCGACGGAAGAGGGCAGGTGCTGTGATCCCGCCGCGCGTCGAGGTGCTGAGCGCGCTTCCGAAGGTGTTCTTCCTGGAGCGTGTGCAGTGTGTGCTGCAGAATGGTCGATCGCTGCGGATCGAGCGAACGAACGACGAGAAGGGCTTCCCCCGCCGCTGGCGCCTGCTGTTCTGCGGTCGCGAGTTGATCGACGCTCAGTCGCCGATCACGTTCAACGGAATTGACCCCTTCGAACAGGAGGAAGAGCGGCTCGGTACCTTCTCCACGGCGCCGAACTACGTCCACTATCTCGACATAGATCGCCGGTTTGGGGACTTCCTTTGACGCCGCAGCTCGCCAAAGCCCTCACCATGTCCGCCTTCGGCGCGCGTGGCACGGGCAAGACCGCATGGTGTCGTCAGGAGATCGAGCGCCAGCTGCGCGCGATGAAGGTCCCGCGCCTGCTGGTGTGGGACTTCAAGCATGACCCCGGCCTGGAGGGCGTCGGCCAGCCGGTGCACACGATCAACGACCTGGCGCGCCTGGCGAAGGCGCCGAGCTTTCGCCTGCGCTACATGGTCGACCACACGAAGGACGTGCACGAACAGTTCAAGCTGTTCTGCCTCATCGCGTGGATCGCCGGTTGCCTGCTGATGTTCGTCGACGAGCTGCCCGAGGTAACACAGGCCAGCCGCGCGCCGGCCGAGTGGCGCCGCTGCGTCAACGTCGGCCGCGACTACGTCCAGGCCGGCCAACGGAAGTGGCTGGCGATCCTGGCCGCGGGGCAGCGCCTGGCCGAGACCGACAAAAGCTTCATCGACAACTGCGACGTCGTGCACTGCGGGCGCCTGGGCGCGGGCGATGCGCGCACGCTGGGCAGCATGTGGGGCGCGGATCCGAAGCGCTTCGTGGCGCTGCCGGACCTGCATTGGATCGAGAAGCGGGCGAGCTCGATCGAGCTGGTGCAGGGCGTTTTGACGTTCGGCGACGGCAAAAAAACAACGAACAAGGCCGCCAAGAAGGCCGCCGCGAAAAAAGTTCGGCCGCCGCGAAGCGCACCTTAGCCAGCCTACCTAAGGGTTGACGTTTCGCGCTTTGGCGCATCGCTGCTGCAGTGGGGGTCTGTCCCCTTTCTTCCACTGGAGAGCCCCTCATGCAGCAGCTGCTGACCAACGACACGACCAAGCGAGCGCTGGTCGCCGCCGCGCTCTACGCGGCCTACCGCTTCGCCCCGCACCCCGCGATCAAGACGGCCGCCATCGCCGTCGGCGCCGTGGCCCTGGCGAAGTACCTGCCGGTCGTGCAGGAAGTGGTGTAAGGGGAGCACGAACATGCAAAAGCAGATCGCGCTCGATCCCTTCCAGAACGTGGTGGCCGCCGGTGTGGCCATCTGCGACCTCAACAAGCTGCTGGGCACCGTCGTCGAGAAGATGACGTTCACCCTGGGCGGCACCTTCACCAAGGCCATGATCACCAAGATCGAGATCAAGGCCAACGGCAAGGTGATCTTCGAGACCGACGGCAGCAAGCTCGACGCCTCGAACCTGTACAACGGCGGCGCCGCCGACGCGACCATCCTGAAGCTCGACTTCATGGACCGCAAGGCCGTCACGGTCAACGCGCGCCAGGCCGGCGCCCTGGACCTGTCGCCCGCCTCGAAGATCACGGCACTGCGCCTGGAGGTGACCATTGCCGGCGCCACCGCGCCGACGCTGACCGGCCTCGCCGACGTGAGCGCCCCGACCGACGATGCGAGCGAACAGGCCATCCGCTTCCTCACCGTGCGCCGCCACCGCGCCACGGTGGTGATCGGCGCGGCCGGCCAGTTCGCGCTGCCGATCCCGCACCTCGACCCCGCCGGCGGCGGCTCCAACTACCGCCGCATCCACATCTACAGCGCGAACCTGACCGCGCTCAAGACGGTGCGCGAGGGCGTGACCGAGCACGAGCTGACCAAGCTGCAGAACGAAGCCTCGCAAAAGGACAACAGCAAGACGCCGCAGGCCAACCTGGTGGTGTTCGATCCGGTGCAGGACGGCCAGCTGCAGGGCCGCACCTGGGACACGCGCCCCGGCTCCGGCGTGCGCTCGGCGCAGTTCTACGCCACCTTCTCCGCGGGCGAAACCATCACCGTCGAGACGGAGGAGCTGCTGCCCGTCGCCGCGTACTGATCGAAGGGAGGCGGCATGTCGCTCCTTCCCGACGAACAGGACCAGGACGCCCTGCGGCCGTTGCGCGCCTTCGTGGGCGCCGTCAACGGCTGGCTGGGTGGCACCGGTGACCAGAGCTACGCCGGCACGGACGGCCAGGCGGTCAATCCGCCGCGCCAGTTCATGACGCTGGGCCCGCAGGGCATCTCCCTGGAGGGCACGCAGACGCAAGTGGCGGCGCCGGCCAGCGCGGGCTTCAACATCCCGCCGATCGCGCTGGTGTTCGGCGCCGGCCTGGCGGTCGCCTGGCTGGTCTCGAACAACCGGAGGTAACCCGTGGGGCCTATCTCCGCTTCCGCGAGCAGTGGCGCCTCCGGCGGCACCTCCGGCACCGGCACCAGCGGCTGGGGCAACGGCGACTGGAGCATCAACCTGGCCGGCAGCGGCCAGTCGGTGCAGGCCGCCGGCTCGCTGCCGCTGCTGCTGGGGATCGCTGCGCTTGCTGGTGTCGCCGCATGGCTGCTGCTGCGCAAGTAACCCTTCGCCAGCTCGATTGGACGGCTGACGCCATCGAGGCCATGCGACCGAGCGCCGAGGCTTCGCCCTGGGCGCTGGTCGAAGGCTTCAAGAACTGCCTGGGCAACGCGCATCTGTTCGAGATCGGCATCGAGGGCCAGCGCGTGCTGATCGCGCTGCGCGGCTCCGAGCTCGAAGGCGGCCGGCTGCTGGATGTGGTGGGCATGCGGTCGCTCGGCGACAGGGCGCGCCCGCACCAGGTGCTGCCCGTGATCGAGGCCCTGGCGCGCCAGGTCTACCAGGCGGATCTGCTGTCCATGTGCACGCGGCATCCGCACCTGGTGCGCGCCTGCGTCCGCGAGGGCTGGACCGACGTCGCGCGCATCGTCAACAAACCCCTGAGGCTTCAATGAGCAGCAGCAAGAGCAGCCAAAGCAGCGCTCAGCACTACACCGACAACCGCGCGGTGCTGGGCGAGAACTCGCTGTACGCGAACAACGGCGCCTCCGTCACCGTGTTGGACGGCGGCGCGATCCAGACCGCCGCGTCGATCGCCGAGTCGGCGATCGCGGGCAACGTGGGTGCGCTCAATACCGCGCTCTCCTTCGGCAACAAAGTGCTGGAGGCGGGCAAGTCGCAGACCGATCGCGCCCTCGACAACCTGCAGGCCACGCAGACCATGGTGGCCGGCGCCTACGAGGACGCCAAGGGCCGAGGCCAGTGGACCGACCTGATGCTGATCGGCGCCGTCGCCGGCTCGCTGCTGGTGGCCGGCCTGGCTGTGAGAGGAAACTGATGCTGCCCGCGAAAATCTACCCGATCGTCATTCCCGCCGGCGGGGCCTTTCCGCTGCAGGTGCACGGCGATATGTTCAAGGTGCTGAGCTCCACCGGGACGCTCACCGTCACCGGCGACAGCTTCGGCAACATGGGCCAGGTTCTGCCTGGTCAAGGCTTGGAGCGCACGCCCTTCACGCGCCTGCTGCTCACCGACACCAGCGGCGCCGTCAACGTCGTGCAGCTGCTGGTGTCCGGCGCCGGCTTCATCGATGACCGCATCACGGGCGAAGTGTCCGTGATCGACGGCGCCAAGGCGCGCACGCTCTCGCTGCGCGCGTTCTCCGGCTTCGTGTACCAGGCCGGCGTCGCCGCCAACTACTCCGCGGTGCAGCTGCTGAACAAGGTCGGCTCCGGCAGGCGGATCGTGGTGTCGCAGATCATCTGCATGTCGACCAACTCGAATTGGTTTGCCAGCCTGCAGCTGGCGGGCGCCGCCATCGGCGCCGTCTACGGCGCTGGCCCGGCATCGAAGAGTGGCGGCGGCGCGGCGGACACGGTCGGCGAACTGCGCGCGGTGGCTGCGGTGGCCTCGTACGCCGCCGGCAACGAAATTGCGCAGATCTGCGGGCTGCAGAACACCACCGCGATCTACAAGCTGACCGAGCCGGTCGTCCTTGCTCCCGGGCAGGCCATCGTCGCCGGCATCACCAACCTGGTGAACGTGTCGCTGGGCGCGACGTTCGAGTACTTCACCGAGGACGTCTGAAGCCCTATGCGGCTGCTCGTTGCCATCGTCGCTGCTGCGGGCCTGGGCCTGTGGCTCGCCAGCCGCGACGGCTTCGCGCTGTCGCCGCTGTCGTGGGACGGCGAGGCCGAGGCGGAGCAGGGCGCCACCTGGTGGGACGAGCTGCAGACCACGCTGGACCCGGAGACCTACATGCAACCCGACACCGTGACCACGCCCGTGGCCGCCGGCAACGTGGCCGCCTTCCTGTCCATGATTCGCTTTGCCGAGGGCACGGCGGGTCCGGACGGCTATCGCACGCTGTTCGGCGGGCGTCTGTTCTCCGGCTTCGACGATCACCCGCGCATCGCCGTGCAGTTCCGCGACCAAGCCGGCCGCACGCTGTGGACCACCGCGGCCGGCGGCTACCAGGCCATGGCGGTGTCGCCGCTTCCGAGCGGCGGCAGCACGCGCGTCAACACCTGGGACCGCATCAAGGCCAAGCTGCAGCTGCCGGACTTTTCGCCGGCCTCGCAGGATGCCTTCGCCATCGAGCTCATTCGCGAGCGCGGCGCCCTGGGCGACGTGATCGCCGGGCGCATCGCCAGCGCCGTGCGCAAGTGCGCCGCCGAGTGGGCCAGCCTGCCCGGCGCCGGCTACGCCCAGCCCGAACGCAAGCTGTCGCAGCTGCTGGCCGCCTACCAGGGCGCCGGCGGCATCACCGTTTCCGAGGCCTGACCCATGAAAGACAACCTCTCCACTCTCCTGATCCTGGGCGCCGTCGGTGCCGGCGCCTTCTACGTGTACAAGCGCATGCGCCCGGCCACGGCCGCCGCGGCGCTGCCGCCGACGAACTCGCCCGCCGCGCAGCAGCTGTACCAGCGCAACGACTCGCAGCTGTGGCGCCAGATCGGCGGCATCCTGGGCGGCCTGGTGAACAGCGTGGACGGCTCGTCGTCGCCGTCGGTCACGGTGCCGGGCTCGGGCGCCAGCGGCGGCTACATCGGCGACGAGGCCGTCTATGTGCCCGACGCGGCGGCCGTGAACCCGGTCAACATCTCGTCGGCCTTCAACTACGGCATGAGCCTGTTCGGCTGACGCCATGAAGCTGCAGCCCATCTCCGGTGACCTGGTGGTGAAGCTGGCCGTGGGCGCCGCCCTGGTCGGTGTCGCCTGGTACGGTCTGCGCGCCATGCGCGAGACCTTCGGTGACGCCTTCGACGGCGCCGCCGAGTGGGCCGACAACCTGGCGCACACCACGCTCAACCCTCTGAGCACCGACAACGCCGCGTACACGGGCATCAACCGCGTGGGCGGCGCCCTGGTCACGGCACCCGACGGCCCCGGCAAGAACGCCGACGGCTCCTGGTCGCTCGGCGGCTGGCTGTACGACGTGACGCACTGACCATGGATCCGATCACCATCCTCACCGCGCTGCTGCCCCTCGTGATGGAGGGCGGCAAGTACGCCGTGCAGAAGTGGCTGGCGCCCGAGAGCGTCAAGCCCGGCACCTTCCTCGAGTTCCTGCAGCTGCGGCAGCTCGAGCTCGATCAGTTCAAGGCCATGCAGGGCGGCGATGGCGAGTCGTACCGCTGGGTCGCCGCGGTGCGCCAGCTGCAGCGGCCCGCCGTCGTCGTCGGCGTGGTGGGCACCTGGTGCGTCCAGGCCGCCGCGGGCGAGGTCTCGCCCATGGTGGCCAACATGGCCAGCAGCGTGAGCTTCTACCTGTTCGGCGATCGCACGCTGTTCTACGTGGCCGGGAAGGCTTCGAAGTGAAAGCCTCGTCGCCCTCGACCTGGCCGGCCTGGCTGGTGCCGCTGATCGTGTCGCAGGCCATCGGCGTGGGGACCACCTACGCCGCGATCCGCTCGGACCTGCGCGAGGCCCTGGTGCGCGTGGAGCTGCACGAGAAGCGCCTCGATCGCCTGGAGGACCGCAAGCCGTGACCACACCCGCCTGGATGCCCACGCGCGACGAGATCGTCAAGCACCTGGTGCTGGCCGCCATCGTCGGCGCTGCCGCCTATGCGGTGCACCGCCTGGTGCGCTAGCTGATCCCGCGGCCGCGGCGCGATCGGGCGCCCGCCGGCCTGGCTCTTTCACAATTCAGGTTCATGCAAGGCAAGGCTTGCCCCGGGCTGGCGGCCCGGGGTCTTTTCTTACTGCACCAGCCACGCGAGCACCATCCCGCACTCGGGTGCCCAGCGCACGATCGTGACCGCGGCGAACGCCGCGACACCCACGACAGCCACAGCGGCCAGCAGCTGCAGCTCTTCGGATGCGCGGCTCAAGCTGGCCGCCAGTTTCTCCGCCATTGTTCTTACCCCCTGTTGCGCAAGCGGCGCGATGTTAACGATTGAGCTCTGGTGATGGCAAGGGTGGTCGAAAGTTCGCGAGCTTCGATGCTGCGATCTTTTCGACTACGCGCCAGGACTGCACGTAAGGCAGAAAGCGCGGGCTGTCGGGTGTGATGCCCGCCACGCGGGCGCACCAGTCGACGACTTCCGGCCAGGTCACGGGCACCTGGCCGAACAGGTCGGGTCCTTCGGTCATGCTTTTTCCCTCGCGCGCTTCGAGCGGCGCGCGTAGCTGGGAGAATGTCAGGCCGCGAAGTGCGTGGGGGCCGGCGTGACGGCCTGCAGCAGCCGGTGGACCATGATGGCCATCGGGCTGGGCTGGCGCCGGCGGCTTGTGTTGATACGATGCGTATTATGTCAAATCACATGGATGGAAGATCGATCGCGGATTGGAGGCAACGTCTCCAGGACGCCGGCGCCAACCCCGCCCATGCCTACCGCGTGCTGCGCCTGTGGACCAACGCGCTGCCCCAGGACAGCGGCAAGCGCCGCATCGAGGACTTCCTGCCGCAGTCGCTGCGCGATGCGCTGCCTGCGATCGAAGCCGGCCTGCACGGACTTGCGCGGCTGAAATCGATCCATCCCGGCTCCGATGGCTCCGAGCGCCTGCTGGTCGAACTGGCCGACGGCCAGACGGTGGAAAGCGTGCTGCTGCCGCGCGAGGGCCTGTGCGTGTCGACCCAGGTGGGCTGCGCGGTCGGCTGCGTGTTTTGCATGACCGGCCGCGACGGGCTGGTGCGGCAGGTCGGCAGTGCCGAGATCGTGGCCCAGGTCGCCCTCGCCCGCGCCCGCCGGCCGGTGAAGAAGGTGGTGTTCATGGGCATGGGCGAGCCGGCCCACAACCTGGACCACGTGCTGGAAGCCATCGAACTGCTCGGCACCGCCGGCAACATCGGCCACAAGAACATCGTGTTCTCCACGGTCGGCGATCCGCGCGTCTTCGAACGCCTGCCGCTAGGCCGCGTCAAGCCGGCGCTTGCGCTGTCGCTGCACACGACCAAGCCCGGCTTGCGCGAGCAACTGCTGCCGCGCGCACCGCGCCTGACGCCGCAGGAGCTGGTCGAGGCCGGCGAACGCTACGCGCGCAGCACCGGCTATCCGATCCAGTACCAGTGGACGCTGATCGAAGGCGTCAACGACGGCGAGGACGAACTGGAAGGGATCGTGCAGCTGCTCTCCGGCAAGTACGGCGTGCTGAACATGATCCCGTTCAACAGCGTCGACGGCCTCGACTTCCGCCGGCCGTCCTGGGAACGCGCGGCCGAGATCGCCCGGACGCTGCATCGCCGCGGCATCCTCACCAAGCTGCGGCAGTCGGCGGGACAGGATGTGGACGCGGGCTGCGGCCAGTTGCGGGCGCGCAGCGCGCGCACGATCCCGCTGAGGCGCGCCGACCCCATCGCGCCCTAGACCCGTCGAGCTCGAGGCCCGGATGCCGCGTTTTTCGTAACGACGCGGATTCAAGTGTATGCAGGCAGCACTCCGCGGCTTAGGCATGTCGTGCGCAGGGGAGTTGCTGCAAATCAAGGTCGCGCGGCCTGCCAGGTCCAGAATCCTGCCATCGTCCTCGAGGTCTGCCATGCGCGCCGTCATCGACACCACCGCCCCCTCCCCGCAACTCACGCTGATCGCGCAGAAGCTGCGCCTGCGAGAGGGCGAACTGCGCACCGCGATGCATGCGACGGCTCCGCTGGGTGACCACCTGCCGGAGGTGCAGGACTTCAAGGACGTCGCGGCGGAGGAAAGCCGCGCGCTGCTCGACGAAGCCGCGTACGCGCACGCGGCCGAAGAACTTTCGCAGGTGCTCGCGGCGCAGCGCCGTGTCGACGAGGGGACCTATGGCCTGTGCGAGGATTGCGGTGAAGCGATCGACGAGCGCCGGCTGGTGGTGCTGCCCGCGACGCGTTTCTGCACCGCCTGCCAGGCGATCCACGAACGACCCGGCACGGGGCGCTGACCCCGCCGCCACTCCACACCAGAGGAGGCCACCATGGCCGTGAGGAACATCCGCTCCGCGCCGTCGGCGCAGCAGCCCGCCGCATCCGCGCCGTCCGCCAACGACTGGGCGACCGATTTCACCCGCCAGCAGATGCTGGTGGCCAGCGAAAGCGCGTGCGCCCTCTTCCGAGGCTTCCAGGCGATACGCGGTATCCAGGAGCAAGCCGCCCAGCACGCGGCCGAAAGGCATGCGGAGGGCATCGAGCGGCTGCGCCGGGCCGGCAACGCGCTGGACCTGATGAGCGTGCAGGGCGAGCTGATGCGCTCCGACCTGGAAAGCGCCACGCAGTACTGGCAGCAGCTGGCCGGCGCGGCGCTGGAGATGAACACGGAACTGGTCGGATGCACGGCGCACCTGGTCGGCACCGAGGACCTGTTCGGCGCGACCCGCTTCCTCCGTCGCGCCTGAGGTCGTATCAACGCACCGCGGTCTGCCGCTCCACTTCGTTGCGCTTCATCCGCAGGTAGGCCTCGCGTTCCAGTTCGCGCAGTTGCCGCGGGAACTTCTCGGTGGCGTCGAACCACGCCTGCAGGCGCTTCTCGACCTGCTGTTCCGGAGCCGCCGACAGGGAATCGAGGTAGGCGTCGATCGCCAGGTAGTAGCGCATCGTGTTGCGCTCGGTGACGCCGCGCATGCCGGCGACGAAGCCCTCGTCGCCGCCGGACTGCTTCACGCGGGTGAAGCCCACCTTGTCGCGGCCGACCGTGCCGAGGTACAGGGACATGGCGAGGTCGCTCGCGCCGCCGTAGCTGAGTCCGTATCCCATGTGCAGGAAGGTGCGGCCGCCCTCCAGCGGGATCGCCTCGGCGAGCAAGCGGTAGTCGCGCGTGTCGTAGGGGCCGTCCGCCGCATCCATCTGCACCGACAGGTAGTCGCCCTGGACTTGCGGCGCGCGCCAGGCGAAGGCGAGGAGCGTCGCCGACCGGACCTCCTGCGGCTGCTTCTTGCCCACGCGCACCTCCACGCGGGTGGCGCCCTGGCCGTCCACGCGGCGGCAGTACTTGGTGTTCATGTGCAGGATGAGGATCTCGCACCACTGCGCCGGGTCGGACAGCGCCGCCGACACCGCCTGGAAAGGATGGTCCACCACCGCGTAGACGTCGCCGTCGATGCGGCGGGCGCTTTCCTGCGACTGCAGCACCAGGGGCCCGCCGAAGGCGCTGCCGGCGAGCTGGGGCGCGAGGCTGGCGTGGCGCGCCCGCAGCGCGGACGGCCCGGCGGCAGCGGCGGCCTGCGCGGCCAGCGGAAAGGCGAAGGCGGCGAGCAGCAGCGCCGCCCAGGAGCGGAATTTGTTCATGGCGAAATGGGCCGCGGACGCCCGCAGGGTCGCGGCAGCTTGGAGTCCCGAATTGCTTAGGAGCAGCCGGAAGCCGGGAAGTTCACCCAAGGCGCTGCCGTCGCCACGGCTCAGGCAGCCGGTGCCGTGCGGGCCTCGCGCAGCAGCGACACCACTTCATCGTCGCCGAGCTGCGGGAAGGCGGCATAGAACTGGCTCACCGCGTTGAAGCGGCGCGGCGTCTGCAGGCACACCACCTCGTCGGCATGCTCCGCGACCAGCCTGGCGCTCTCCGGCGAAGCCACCGGCACCGCGCACACCAGGCGCGCGGGAGCGCGCTGCCGCACCGCATGCAGGGCGGCCACCATGGTCGAACCGGTCGCGAGGCCGTCGTCCACGACGATGACGATGCGCCGCGAAGCTTCGATGGGCGGCCGGCCGGGCGTGTACAGCTCGCGCCGGCGCTGGAGTTCCTCCAGCTCGAAGAGCTTCTGCTCGTCGACGTACGCGAACGTCGCGCCCACCTCGCTCGCATGCGGCGCGAGGTAGACCCAGCCGGATTCGTCCACGGCGCCGATCGCGAATTCCGGCGCGCCGGGCGCGTGCAGCTTGCGCACCAGCACGACGTCCAGCGCGCCGCCGAGCCGGCTTGCGATGAGGGCCGCCATCGGCACGGCGCCGCGCGGAATGGCGAGAACGAGGGGATGCAGGTCCCGGTACCGGGACAGCGCGTCCGCCAGCTGCGTGGCGGCGTCCATGCGGTCGGCGAACACGGTCGGTTCCTCCTGTCGCTGGCGCGTATCTTGCGGCTAGACTACGACGCAGTCCAGTCCGATTCCGTCGACCACGCCGAGGACGCATGAACCTCCTCCTGCTCGCGCTGCCCGGCGCCGAACCGCTCGCCGAGGCGCTGGCCGCCCGGCTGCACTGCGCGGCCAACATGGTCGAAGTGCACCGCTTCCCCGACGGCGAGGGGGTCGTGCGGCTGCGCACCGCGGTCAGCGGACGGCGCGTCGTGCTGGTGGCACACCTGGACCATCCCGACGAGAAGACCCTGCCCCTGCTGTTCGCCGCCGACGCCGCGCGCGAACTGGGCGCCACCGAGGTCGGGCTGGTCGCGCCCTACCTGCCCTACATGCGCCAGGACGACCGCTTCCGCCCGGGCGAGGCGATCACCTCGCGGACCTACGCCCGCATCCTGTCGTCCACCTTCGACTTCCTGTTGACGATCGATCCGCACCTGCACCGCTGGCCCGGCCTGGATGCGATCTACACGATCCGCAGCCAGGTCGTGCCGGCCGCGCCGGCGATCGCCGAATGGCTGCAGCGCGAGGTGCCGCGGTGCATCGTGGTCGGCCCGGACGCCGAGAGCGAACAATGGGTGGGCGACGTCGCCCGGCGGGTGGGCGCGCCCTATGTCGTGATGACCAAGGTGCGCCGCGGCGACCGCGACGTCCAGGTGCAGCTGCCGGCCG
>NZ_DASVNN010000075.1:0-58345 GCF_036383835.1 Ramlibacter sp. | reverse complement strand
GCCGGCGCGACCTGTGGTTGCGGCGGCGTGATGATCGCGCTCAGCAGCTCGACCGGCACGATCACTTCGGCAGCGCGGCGCAGCAGGCCCGTCTGCAGCGCCCACAGCGCGGCCACGTGCAGCAGCACGACGCTGCCGGCGATGAGCGCATTGCGCGTGTTGTGCGACATCGGGTCGCGATGGATCAGGGAAACGGACATGCTCTGACGGGCGGCCTCAGCGGCCCTTGCAGGCCCACCAGGCAGCGCCCAGGGCGAAGATCAGGCCGCCGACGAGGGCGAGGGAGCCCATGCGCGGCTGTCCCGGATGGCGGGGGAGACCTGCACCACCGCTTCGGAGTGCAGGGCGGCGACGGGATGGGAGGAGCAGCACTGCTCGACGATGCCGCGGGCGCAGGTTTCGCAGTTGCCGCACTGGGTGGCGACGCCCAGCTCGAACTGGATCTCGTCGAAGCTCATCCCGGCACGTGCATGGCGGGCAATCTCTCGATCGGAGACGCGGCGGCAGACACAGACGATCATGGACTTCGGACCTGTTGGCGTTGAAACTGGGGTCAGTATAAATGCGAATCCTTCTTATTTGCAAAGCCCCTATCTCTCCAAAGGTCGGGAATTGGGCCGCATCCAGTTGCGGGAAGTGGCCGGGCGGCGGCGCCACCACAGCCACAGACCCGAGCCGCCGAGTCCGGCCAGTGCCAGCCCCAGCAGGCCGACCAGCACGGCATGGAGCGGCCCACCCAGGTCGCCGGTGTGCAGCGGGTAGATCACGGAAATCGCCTTGTGGCCGAGGTCCAGCTGGTCCCATCGCTGGAGAGCCAGCACCTCGCCGGTTGCCGGGTGCAGCCACACCGAGCTCAGGCCGACCGGGTGCGGGTCGTCCGGCAGCTTGAGCCGGACCCGCACCGGCCGCGCGGTGTCGCCGCCCGATATCACGGAGCCCACCTTGCCTTGGGGCCAGCGGGCCTGCGCGATGCGGACCAGCTGGTCGAGGGGCATGGCGGACGCCGCCGCGGCGGCGCGCGGCACGACTGGGGCCGGCGCGGGTCGCTCGCCGGCGAGGCTGCTCACGAAGGGGCGTAGCGGCGGCCAGGACATGTAGGCGCCGGTGGCGACCGCGACCGCGAGGAACAGTCCGAGGAAAGCTCCGCCCAGGCCGTGGAGGTCGAACACGCTGCGCAGCGCGCCGGCACTCCAGCGCACCTGCAGCCTGGGCGGCCAGCGGTTCGGCCACCAGAGCACCAGTCCGGACAGCAGCAGCGCGAGGTAGGTCGCGGCCGCGGTCGTGAGTACCGCCTGCCCGCGTTCGCCGAGCAGCAGCGCGCTGTGGAGTTCGAACAGCAGGTTGTAGAAGCCTTCGCGTTCCCCGCGCCGGCCACGTTCGCGGCAATCGGAGGGGTCGACGTAGACCGTGCCGTTCCAGCCGCCGCGGACGCGGACCCACAGCGTGTCCGCGGCTTCCCGTGGCGGCCTGAAGGTGTAGCTGGCCGTCGGCCCGAACTCGCTGAGCAGGCGGGCTTGCACCGTTTCCAGCCGACAGGACGCCGCGCCGTTCTGGGCCCCGC
This sequence comes from Ramlibacter sp., assembly GCF_036383835.1. GTDB lineage: Bacteria > Pseudomonadota > Gammaproteobacteria > Burkholderiales > Burkholderiaceae_C > Ramlibacter. The sequence continues at coordinate 56,784 of NZ_DASVNN010000075.1, read as the reverse complement.
GCGCGAACAGTCCCGGGTGCAGCGCCTGGTCCAGCGGATGCGCCACCGTGAGGGCGGCTCCAAGCAGCGCGGCGAGCACCAGCAGCCAGCCCAGAGTCAGGGCGCAATAGCGATGGGCTTTCAGCCACATCCGTCGGATAGCAGCACGTTTCATTGAACTACAATACGAATCATTCTCATTTAATCGATGATTCTATGTGCAGCCCGGCTGGCGCCATGACGACCGCTCTCCCGACGACGACAAGCCAATAACAGAGATGACCCCAGAAAGAAACTCGCGCGGCCTGGCCGCCACCCCCGTGTTCGCGGCCGTGCAGTTGCTCCTGGCTGCCGCCGTTCCCGCGGCGGTGCAGGCCCAGGCCGCTCCTGCGGTGCAGGCAACCCTGCCCACGGTCACGGTGCCTTCCGACTGGCTCGGGGCCCCGACCGAGGCGGCCGCCCGGAAGCACCCGGGCGCGCGCACCGTGCTGGAAGAGCGGGCCCTGAAGGAAACCGGCGCCCGCTCGCTGGAAGACGCGCTGCGGCAAGTGCCGGGCGTGACCGTCACCGACGAAAGCGGCACCGGCATCCTGCCCAACATCGGGGTGCGCGGCCTCAATCCGCTGCGCAGCGAGCAGGTGCTGCTGCTGCAGGACGGCATCCCCGTGACGCTGGCCCCATACGGCCAGACCGGCGCCTCGCTGTTCCCCTTGACGATGGAGGCCATCGAGGCCATCGACGTCGCGCGCGGCGGCGTGGCCGTGCACTACGGGCCCAACAACGTGGGCGGGGTGATCAACTTCATCACCCGGCGCATCCCGGCCAAGACCGCGCTCACGGCGAAGCAGTCGGTGACCGTCTCGCGCGGTGGCAACGTGCTCTCCGACAGCCATGCCCGCATCGGCGGCTTCGTCAACGACCGCGTCGGCCTGCAGCTGCAGGCGAACGTGATCGAGGGGCAGGGCGAGCGTGCGCACTCGGACACGTCGGTGCGCAACCTGATGCTGGACACCGAGTGGCTGCTGACCGGGCAGTCGGAGATCCGCGCCGGCCTGCAGCGTTACGAGACGCGCAACGAGCTGCCCGGTGCGCTCACGCCGCGCACCTACGCGCAGGACCGCACGCGCTCGACGCGGCCGCTGGACCGCTTCGACGGCGACACCACCCGCGGCAACCTCACCTACACGCATCGCTTCGGCAACGGCGGCGAGTTCAACTGGAAGAACTTCGGCCACCGCAGCGAGCGCATCTTCGCCTTCGGCAACGCCACCAACGCCGACGCCGCTTCGACGCAACTGCAGACCTCGCCGCGCCAGTTCAAGGTCTACGGCAGCGAGCCCAGCGTCAGTTTCAACGTCGGCGGCGCCGTCCCCCAGAAGGTGATGCTCGGCATGCGCTACATGCGCGAGGAAGTCGACTACAAGGTCGATGCGCGCACGCTCGCCACCGGCGCGTACGCGGTCACGCGCAACTGGCGCTTCGAGAACGACGCCTATGCCGCCTACCTGAGCGACACCTTCTCGCTGCTGGATGGCAAGCTGAAGGTGACGCCCGGCGTGCGCCACGAGGACGTGCGCCTGTTCTATCGCAACAACGCGACGCGCGCGGAGAACCGCGACACCACCCAGGATTGGCTGCCCGGCCTGGATGTTGGTTACCAGGTCACGCCCAGCGTCTTCCTGTTCGCCAATGCACACCGTTCGCTGCGGCCGGTGCAGTTCACGCAGATCACCTTCGGCGGCGACCTGGCCGCGGAGCGGGCGAAGAACTACGAGGCCGGCGCGCGCTGGGCCGCCACGCCGCAGGTGGACCTGTCGCTGACCGCATTCCGCTTCAGCTTCGACAACAAGCTGGAATTCGTCAACGCGGCGACCGGCTTCCGCAACCTCGGGCAAGCGGTGCACCAGGGCGCCGAACTCGAGGCGAAGTGGCGGCCGGAGGCGCTGCGCGGACTGGAACTGGGCGCGGCCTACACGCAGGTCGACACCGAGCAGCTCTCGGGCGCTTTCCGCGGCAAGGATCTGCCGTACGCGCCGCGCCACCAGCTCGCGCTTGCCGCCGGCTACCGCACCAACGGCTGGACCTGGAACCTTCATGGCCACTACCAGGGCGCCATGTTCAGCGACGGCGCCAACACGGTGGCGGAGAACGCGACCGGGTCCGTCGGCCGCATCCCGTCCTACTGGCTGTGGAATGCTCACGTGGGCTACGCCTTCGAGTGGGGTGGCACCCGCATGAAGGCCGGCCTGGGCATCAACAACCTGTTCGACCGCGACTACTACTTCCGCGGCGTGGATTACAGCCAGGGCCGCATGCCCCAGCCGGGCCGCGCGGTGCAGCTGAGCCTGCAAGTCGACCTCTAAGGAGAGCATCCATGCGTGCACAGCCAGCCTTCGCCCGCTTCTTCCTGCGTGCCTGCGTCGCGATCGCACTCGCCCTCTCTGGCTTCGCCGCTGGGGCAGCCACCTCCGAGGAACAGGCGCAGACCGTGATCCACATGCTGGACTACGTCAGCGTCGACTACCCCGGGTTCGTGAAGGACGGCAAGGTCCTCGACGAATCCGAATACCAGGAACAGCGCGAATTCGCCGGGCAGTCGGTCAAGCTGCTGGAGCAGCTGCCGGCGGCCGAGGGCAAGGAGGCGGTGCTCGCGAAAGCCCGCCAGCTGCTGGCGCGCGTCGACGCCAAGGAGGACGGTGCGGAAGTCTCCTCCCTGGCACGCGCTGTCGTAGCCGACGTGGTGCGCGTCTACAAGCTGGCGGTGGCGCCGCGGCAAGCGCCCGACCTGCAGCGCGCCGCGCAGCTGTTCGCGGCGAACTGCGCGGCTTGCCATGGCGCGGCCGGTCGCGGCGACGGGCCGCTGGCCAAGGGCATGGATCCTTCGCCCAGCAACTTCCACGATGACGCGCGCATGAAGCAGCGCAGCATCTACGGCCTCTACAACACGATCACGCTGGGGGTCGGCGGCACGCCGATGCGCGCGTTCTCCGAATTCAACGAGGGCGATCGCTGGGCCCTGGCCTTCCTGGCCGCGGGCATGCGCGCGCCCGCCGACACCGTGGCGCGCGGCGAGACCCTGTGGACGCAGGGCGGCGGCCGCGAGGCGCTGGGCAACCTGCGGGCGCTGGTCACCAGCGCGCCGCAGGCCGTGCAGCAGCAGGGTGGCGCGGATCTGGATGCGGTGCGCGCCTTCCTCACCGCGCGCCCGGAAGCGCTGGCCGCGGTGCGTGCCGATCCCCTGTCGATCGCGCGCGCACGCCTGCAGGACTCCATCGCGGCTTATCGCAAGGGCGACCGCCAGGCCGCGCGCCAGGCGGCGATCACCGCCTATCTCGAGGGCTTCGAGCTGGTCGAGGCGGGCCTGGACAACGTCGATGCCGACCTGCGCAAGGAGACCGAGCGCGAGATGATGGCCTTGCGCACCGCGATCGATTCCGCCGTTCCCGTGCAGGCGATGGAAGCGCAGGTGGGCCGCATCGACGCGCTGCTGGATCGCGCCGCCGAGCGGCTCTCGGGCGACGCCATGTCCGCCGAAGCGGCTTTCGTCAGCTCGCTGCTGATCCTGCTGCGTGAAGGCCTCGAGGCGATCCTCGTGCTCGCCGCCATCATCGCCTTCGTGCGCAAGACGGGACGCCGCGATGCGCTGCCCTACATCCACGCGGGTTGGGGCGGGGCGATCCTGCTGGGCGTGGCGACCTGGTTCGTCGCGGGCAGGCTGCTGAACTTCAGCGGCGCCGGCCGCGAAATGACCGAAGGCATCACCGCGCTGGTGGCCGCCGCCATGCTGCTCTACGTGGGCTACTGGCTGCATGGCAAGTCGAACGCGCAGGCCTGGGCCACCTTCATCCGCGAGCATGTCAGCGCGGCGCTCGAGAAGCGCACGCTGTGGGCGATGGCCGGAATCTCCTTCCTGGCGGTGTACCGCGAGCTGTTCGAGATCATCCTTTTCTACCAGACGCTGTGGGTGCAGGCCGGCGCCGAACGCCAGGGGGCGGTGCTGGCCGGCATGGGGACGGCCGTCGCCTTGCTGGCCATCACCGGCTGGGCGATCCTGCGTTTCAGCGTGCGGCTGCCGCTCGGTCCCTTCTTCACCGCGACGTCGGCGCTGCTGGTGGTGATGGCCGTGGTGTTCGTGGGCCACGGCGTGGCGGCGCTGCAGGAGGCGGGCGTCCTGCACGCCACGCCGGTGCACTTCGTCAACTTGCCGCTGCTGGGGATCCACGCCACGGTGCAGGGACTGGGTTCGCAGGCGGCGATGCTCGCGGCCATCGCCCTGATGCTTTGGCTGGGCCGGCGCACCCCCGCGGCCGCCCGGACCTGAGGCGGGAAGGAGTCATCGCGAACGTTTCTCGTTTACTAATGAGAATAGTTCGCATTACAATGCGTTGCATAGCCAGCCGTGGATCGTTTCCGGGCCAGCCAACAAGAAAAACCAATCCCACAAGGAAACTGCCATGGCTCGCGCCAGCGATTGCTTCGCCCTGCCTCCCTCGCGCCCCGCGCGTCTCTCCACCGCCATCGCTCTCGCCGTCGGCGGCGGCCTGCTGACCCTTGCCGTGCCTGCGTCCGCGCAGGACGCAACGCGCTCTCTCCCCACCGTGACCGTCAACGGGGACCGCAACGGCTCCGAGGGCTACACGCCCGCCGTCACTTCCACCGGAAGCAAGATCGCCGTGCCGCTGAAGGACCTGCCCGCGTCCGTGAGCGTCGTGCCGAAAGAGGCGCTCGAGGAGCAGGCGGCCAAGAACATGGGCCAGGCGCTGAGCAACGCCAGCGGCGTGCAGCCGGTCTACGCCGGCGGCTACGGCCTGGCCGACGCCTTCGTGATCCGCGGCCTGCGCGCCCGCTTCCTGCGCGACGGCCTGCCGGACGGCCCGCCGCTGCTGAACTACATCCGCAGCTTCGCCGACGTGGAGTCGATCGAAGTGCTGAAGGGACCTGGTTCCGCCCTCTACGGCAACGGCGCGCCCGGCGGCGTGATCAACCTGACCACCAAGCAGCCCAAGCGCCGCCTGCAGGCCGAGGCCTCGGCCACGGTCGGTGGCCTCGGCACCCGGCAGGTCACGGCCGACATCACCGGCCCGCTGTCCGAGGCCTGGGCCGGCCGCATCATCGCCAACGACTACCACACCGACGGCTACCGCGGCCTGCGCTCCGACGTGCGCGAGCTGGTGGGCAAGCTGGATTACGTGCCGAACGGCACCGATCGCGTGAGCCTGGGCTGGGACCACCGCGAGAACCGCGGCGTGATCGACAACTACGGCATCCTGTTCAACACGCGCGGGCAGATCGTCGGCGCCCCGCACGACGCCCGCTTCTACAGCCCCTTCAACCGTTCCAGCCAGGACCTCGACCGCCTGACCGCGGTGCACGAGCACCAGTTCTCGCCGGCGGCGTCGGTGCGTACGGCCCTGGTCCACGATCGGCGCGAGATCGATAGCGTGCGCAACGCCGGCGGCAACCCGGTCAATGCGGCCGGCGTCTTCAGCGGCCGCACCGGCCGCACGCAAAGCGATTCGGCCACGTACACCACCGCTTCCAGCGAACTGACCTGGAAGCCCGCCGGCCCGTTGAAGCAGACCGTGCTGGTCGGTGCCGAATACGAGCGGGTGCGCAACGACACCGTGCGCTTCAACTTCAACCTGCCGAACATCACCAACGCGCTCGCGCCCGTGGTGCCGGAGACCTCGCTGGCGGCGCAGACGCTGACGCCCTCGTTCAACAAGACGATCGGCTCGGACACCGTGTCGCTCTACGCGCAGGACCAGGTGGAGCTCTCCAGCCAGTGGAAGGCGCGTGCCGGCCTGCGTCTCGATCGCGCGCATTGGTTCGACGAAGGCATCGGCAATTCGCTGACCGTGCCCACGCGCGCCAACGTGCAGCGCAAGCTGGACGTGCGCGACACGCTCCCGAGCTGGCAGCTGGGCGTGGTGTACCAGCCGACGCAGACCGTCTCGCTGTTCGGCGGCGTGAACCAGGGCCGCTTCGTCGCCGTGCAGAGCGAAAGCGCCAACCTCGACCGCCTGCCGGAGGAATCGAGCCAGGTCGAACTGGGCGCGAAGACCAGCTGGCTGCAGGACAGGCTGAACGTCAACGTCACCTTGTTCGAGACCCGGCGCAAGAACTACCTGGTGACGCTGACGCCCGGCACGGATCCGGTGCCCGGGGGCCAGTCCAAGAGCCGCGGCGTGGAACTGGACATCATCGGCAACCCGATGCCGGGCTGGAACGTGACCTCGGCCCTGAGCTACGTCGATGCCCGCTCCACCGGCAACGAGCGCGCGTCCATCGCCGGCATCACCACCGGCGAGAGCGTGCACGACCGGTTCCTCGCGGCCACCCCCCGCTTCGCCGCCTCCTTCTGGACTTCCTACCAGCTGCAAGAGGGTCCGCTGAAGGGCCTCGGCTTCGGCGTCGGCCTCGTGCACAAGGGCGACACCTTCGCCGACTCGATCGAGAAGCTGCGCGTGCCCGGCTACACGGTCTACAACGCCGCCGTCTTCTACAAGCTGGGCTGGGGCGACATCGCCCTCAACGTGAAGAACCTGACCGACCGCCGCTACTACTCGGTGCCGACCTTCTCCGGCGCCTTGCCCGGCGATCCGCGCCAGGTGCTGCTGACCGTGCGCGTGCACATCTGAGGAAGTCCACCATGATCCGACGTTCCCTGCGTCACCTGTTGCTCGCCGCGCTGCTGCCGGCGTTCGCCGGCCCCGCCGCCGCCCACTATCTCTGGCTGGAGCGCGAAGGCGACGCCGCGCGCCTGTATTTCGGTGAAGCGGCCGAAGTGCGCGAGCAGTCGCCCGGCCGTCTCGACGAGATGCCGGCACCGCGGCTGTGGGACCTCTCTGCCGCCGCGGAACGCAAGCTCGCGCGCCGTGCCGGCTCCTTCCTCGGAGAGGGCCGCGTCGGCCCGCACCTGGCCGCGGTCGAAGAGGGCTATGCAGTGAAGGACTGGACCCGCTACGGCCACGGCGTGGTGAAGCCGCTGTTCTATGCGCGCTACAGCCCGTGGCCCGTGCGGCAGGCGGTGCCGGCCGCGCCCGAGTTGCGGCTGGACGTGCAGCCGCTTCCCGGTGCCGCGCCGCGCGCCGCCGTCCTGTTCGACGGCAAGCCTCTCGCCGGCGCGAAGCTGATCGTGACTGCGCCCAACGGCTGGCAGCAGGAGCACAAGGCCGACGAGCAGGGCCAGGTGGCGCTGGCGCTGCCCTGGCGCGGGCAGTACGTGCTGGAGGTGGTGCATCGCGAAGCGGTGGCGGGCGAGTTCCAGGGCCAGCGCTACGAAGCGAAGCGCCACCGCGCCACGCTGACGCTGGTGCGCCGCGACGGCCTCGCCGCGGCGGGCACCGGCACGCTGGCGCCCAAGCATGCGGAGCGCTGAGGCCATGCGCGTGGAGCAGGGCGGCATGGGCGGCGGCCGGCCGCAGCCTTCGCCGGCCGCCATCGCGCAGCGCCGGCGCGCCGCCTTCCTGCGCTGGCTGCGCCAGGTGCATGGCTGGCTGGGACTGTGGGCCGCTGTCTTCGGTTTCCTCTTCGGCGTGACCGGCATCGTGCTGGCGCACCGCGCGGTGCTGAAGCTGCCCGTCAGCAAGGGTGAACAGAGCGTCGTGCAGTACCGGCTGCAGGGTGAGCCGCGCACGCCGGCCGAACTGGGCGAGCAGGTCTCGCGCGCCTTCGGCTACGAGGGCCGGCCGCCGCGCATCGTGGCCGAACCGGCACGCGCCGTTTCGTGGAACAGCGTCGGCGTGCAGCAGCCTGAGCGCTGGGAGCTGCATTTCGCCCATCCGACGCGCGGCGCCAAGGTCGAATACTTCGTGGGCAGCGCCTCCGCACGCATCGAGAAGTTCGACGCCACGCTGATCGGCACGATGACGCGGCTGCACATGGCCACCGGCGTCAATGCGTTCTGGGTGCTGCTGCTGGATTCGATCGCGGCGAGCCTCATGGTGCTCGCGCTTAGCGGCACCTTGCTGTGGACGCAGATGCGGCCGCGGCGTTTGCTCACCGCGGTGCTGCTGCTCGGCGCGCCCGTATTGGCGGCCGGCTGGCTCACTGCCTCGCTTTGAAGGGGCGGCGCGGCCGCAGCCAGCACCAGGCGATCACCGCCACCGGCGCGCCCAGCGCGAACCAGGACCAGGCATCGCCCCAGCCGTCGGAGAACAGCGCGGAGGCGAGGCCGCTGGTGGTGAGCACCGCCAGCAGCAGGGGCCAGCCCCACAGGCGCAGGAAAGGGCTGTTCACGACGCACCTCCCGGCAGCGCGGCGCCGGCTTCCTGCGCGAGGGACTGCGGTTGGCGCCGCTGCAGCCAGAGATACAAGCCGCTGCCCAGCACCACGATCGTGGCGAGATCGAGCAGGGCCCACAGCAACTTCATCGGCATGCCGCCGTAATCGCCGAAGTGCAGCGGCTGCGACAGCAGCAGCAGCGCCAGGTACCAGGGCGGATCCGGCATCGCGGTGACGCGGGCCGTGCGCGCGTCCACCAGCACGGGCTGCAGCAGCCGCGAGGTGAGCGGCGTGGCGCCGCGCAGGTAGAAGGTCCAGTGGTGCGGGCTGGAGAACACCGTGCCGGGATAGGCGATGAAGGAGACGCGGGTGCCGGGCGCGGCCTTCATGGCCGCGTCCAGCGCCTGTTGCGCGGGTGCGCGCTCGGCCGGCGGCACGATGTCCCGGCCCTTGTAGGGAGCCACCAGCACGGCGAGCTGGTCCGCCTGCCAGTACTGCAGCAGCAGGTCGGCGGCGGTGTTGACCACGCCGGTGGCGCCGACCACGAAACCCCAGGCGAGGGTGACGATCCCCAGCAGGTTGTGCAGGTCCAGCCATTTCAGCCGCGCCGAGCGCTCGCGCCGCACCGTGCCGAATTCGATCTTGCGCATGAAGGGCGCGTACAGCACCACGCCGGAGACGATCGCCACCAGCAGCAGCAGGCCCATGGCGCCGAGGAACAGCTTGCCGGGCAGGCCGGCGAACAGGTCCACGTGCAGGCGGAACAACACGCCCATGAAGCCGTCGTCGAAACGCGGCTCGCCCAGCACGGTGCCGGTGCGGGCATCGACGGCGACCGAGTGGAAGTCGTCGGTCGGGGCCGGCGTGGGCGTGAGCGTGACGAACCAGAGGTCCTGGCTGTCCTCCGGCTGCGACGAGAACTGCACCACCCGCTCCGGGTGGCGCGCCTGCGCCGCGGCCAGCGCCCGGTCCAGGCTGATGCGCGGCGTGCCGGCGGGCATCGCCGGCGCCTCCACCTCGGTCCCGAGCAGGTGGCCGATCTCGTGGTGGAAGATCAGCGGCAGTCCGGTGATGCACAGAAGCAGCATGAAGAGCGTGCACACCAGGCTGCTCCACTTGTGCAGCCAGGACCAGGTGCGGAGGGCGCGGGCGCTGGCCATCAGAAGTCGACGCTGGCGCTCAGGGTGAAGGTGCGCGGCGCGCCGACCACCAGGTAGCCGATGCCGGGGAAGCCGCCGGCCGATGCCCAGTAGTTGCGGTTGGTCGCGTTGTCCACGCGCGCACGCAAGGTCACGGCGCGGCCGCCCACTTCGACGAGGTAGCGCGCGCCCAGGTCCAGGCGGGTCCAGCCCGGCACCTTCAGCGTGTTGGCCGAATCGACGTAGCTGCCGCCCGTGTGGACCACGCGTGCATCGAGCGCAAGGCGCTGCAAGGCGGGCACGTCCCATTCCGCGCCCAGCGTGGCCTGGAAGCGCGGCACGCCGATGACGCGCTTGCCGTCGGTCGTGGGCGATCCGGTCGATTGCTGGCGGGCGTCCAGCCAGGTGGCGCCGCCCAGCAGGCGCAGGCCGCGCGTGGCTTCGCCGAACAGGTTCAGTTCCGCACCCTGGTGGCGGTCGGCGCCGCCGTCGGTGAACACGCCGGAGGCGTCGACCAGGCCGCGCGGTTTGCGCGTGGAGAACAGCGCGAGGCTGCCGCCGAGGCGACCGCCGTCGTACTTGACGCCGATCTCCTTCTGCTTGGACACGTAGGGCGCCAGCGCCCGGCCTGCATTGGCCACCGGTCGGCCGTTCGCCGTCGCGGGCGCGGTGTCGCCCTGCGTGAGGCCCTCGATGTAATTGGCGTAGGCGGACCATTGGCGGTCGAACTTCCACACCGCCGCGACCGCGGGGCTGTTGCGGCTGCGCTCATAGGTGCTTTGCAGCTCGCCGGTGCCGAAGGCGTAGCTCGAGATCGCGAGCTTCTGGTGGCGCAGGCCGAGCGTGAGCAGCAGGCGATCGTCGACGAGCGACAGGGTGTCGCCGACCGCGAAGCTGGTCAGCACCGTGCGGCCGGTGCGCACCGGGTTGGCCAGGTCGCCGCCGAAGAAGGTGAACGGGCCGAAGGCCGGCTGCGGATGGGACACCGGCCTGTACAGGTTGGTGGCCAGCGTGTTGAGGAAATCGAAGCCGAAGGCGTTGTCGCGCTCGGCCTGGAAGCGCGCGGCCGACACGACCCACTCGTGGCCGATCGCGCCCGTGCGCAGCTTGCCGCGCAGCCCCACCTCGCCGGTGTCGACGCGGTCCTTGCGCGTGTTGTCGAAGCGCGAGGTGCTGGCGGCGCCGGTCGTGGCGTTGTCGACGGTCAGGTTGGCGAGCGAGTTCGCCTCGTTGCTGCGGCGCGCTCCGTAGGCGGCCCAGGCCGTCGTCGCCGGCGTCAGGTCCCATTCGCCGCGCAGCGTGCCGAACACGTCGCGTTCGTTCGAAAAGGACCAGGGCTGCGCGAAGTTCGACGACGCATCGGGCGGCGTGGGGACGCCGGTCACGGCGCCCAGCGACACGTTGGGCCGCGTGGCGCGCAGGCGGTTGTCCTGCCAGCCGAGGTCACCGGACAGGCGCACGTCGCGGCTGCGCCAGTCGAGGCCCACGGATGCCAGGCCCAGTTTCGCTTTCTCGCCGTCGACCGCCGTGCCGCCGTCGCGATAGGCCGCATTGACGCGGATGCCGGCGGCGCCGTCGGGGCCGAAGCGCCGGCCGATGTCGGCTGCCACGTTGCCCTGGCCGCCGCTGCCGGCCCCGACGGTGACCCGCGTGAGCGGCTCCTTGGTCGCGCGCTTGGGCAGCAGGTTGATGGAACCGCCGAGGCCGCCGCCACCGGGGTTGGCCCCGGTGAGGAAGGCGGAGGCGCCGCGCAGCACCTCGACGCGTTCGAACAGTTCGGTGGCGATGTACTGGCGCGGCAACAGGCTGAAGAGGCCGTTGTAGGCGACGTCGTCCGAGCCCAGGACGAAGCCGCGGATGAAGTACGACTCCTGGAAGTTGCCGAAGCCGCGCGCCACCCGCACGCCGGGGTCGTTCTGCAGCACCTCGCCGACGCTGCGGGCCTGGCGGTCCTGGATCAGGTCGTTGGTGTAGCTGGTGATGGAGAAGGGCGTCTCCTGCGCGTCCCGCGTGCCGAGGATGCCGGCGCGGCCGCCGCGCGCGACCTGCCCACCGGGATATGCGGGCGAGAGTCCCTCGGCCGAAGCATCGGCGCTCGCTTCGACCTTCACGGTCGCGAGGGTGCGTTCACCGGTCGCTGGCGCGGTCTGGGCGTGCGAGGCAGGCAGGTGAAAGGCGAGCGCTGCGGCGAACGCAACGGGAGTGAGTTGCAGGGAGCGGTGGAGAGCGGACATGGCGGGGCACAGTCAGGTTGCTGGCTGGCTCGCCACGGAGGGCTGGCTCGCGGAGGCGTTTATTCTACCCTGCAGATGAGAATGATTCTCATCTTATTGGGGCCGATTCCGGAAACGACGCGGCCAGCCCGAAGGCTGGCCGCATCAGGAAAGCGCCAAGGACGATCAGCTGGCCGCTTCGCCCATCTGCGACTGCAGGTAATTCTGCAGGCCGACCTTCGCGATCAGGTCGATCTGCGTTTCGAGGTAGTCGATGTGCTCCTCGGTGTCCTCGAGGATGCGCTCCAGGATCTCGCGCGAGATGTAGTCGCGCACGGTTTCGCAATGGGCGATGCCGACCTTCACCGCGGCCTGCGCGCCGCGCTCGCTTTGCAGGTCGCAATCGAGGATCTCGGGCACGTCCTCGCCGACCAGAAGCTTGCCCAGGTCCTGCAGGTTGGGCAACGCGTCGAGGAACAGGATCCGCTCCATCAGCTTGTCGGCGTGCTTCATCTCGCCGATCGACTCCTCGTATTCCTTCTTCGCCAGCTTGTCGAAACCCCAGTGCTTCAGGATGCGGTAGTGCAGGAAGTACTGGTTGGTCGCCGTGAGCTCGTTCCTCAGTTGCGCCTGGAGGTGCTGGATGACTTGCGGATCGCCTTGCATGTTCTTGTTTCCTTTCTGTCGGCTGCGCCGTATTGTCACGCAATCCGCATCGCGTGCGCCGCTTCTCCACACGCAGGCATGCGGCCTGCGTGTGAGAAGCGTTTTCATTCAGGTCACGAGCGGATCAGGTGGTCGAAGGCGCTCAGCGCGGCCTTCGCGCCGTCGCCGGCCGCGATGATGATCTGCTTGTAGGGCACGGTCGTCGCATCGCCGGCGGCGAACACGCCCGGCACCGAGGTCTGGCCCCTGGCGTCGACCACGATCTCGCCGTGCTTGGACAGCTCCACCGAGCCCTTGAGCCATTCGGTGTTGGGCACCAGGCCGATCTGCACGAACACGCCTTCGAGCTCGACGCGCTTTTCCTCGCCGCTGGCGCGGTCCTTGTAGGTCAGGCCGTCCACTTTCCGGTCGCCGGTGATCGCCGTGGTCTGCGCGTTCAGCAGCACCGTCACGTTGGGCAGCGAGTGCAGCTTCTTCTGCAGCACCGCGTCGGCGCGCAGCTTCGTGTCAAATTCGATCAGCGTCACGTGCCGCACGATGCCCGCGAGGTCGATCGCCGCCTCCACGCCGGAGTTGCCGCCGCCGATCACCGCCACGCGCTTGCCCTTGTAGAGCGGGCCGTCGCAGTGCGGGCAGTAGGCCACGCCCTTGTTCCTGAATTCCTTCTCGCCGGGCACGTTGACGTTGCGCCAGCGCGCGCCGGTCGTGACGATCACGGTCTTCGCCTTCAGGCTCGCGCCGTTCTCGAGTTCGATCTCGATCAGGTCGCCGCCCTTCAGCGCCTTGGCGCGCTGCAGGTTCATGATGTCCACTTCGTAGTGGCGCACGTGCTCTTCCAGCGCCAGCGCGAACTTCGGGCCTTCGGTTTCCTTCACGGACACGAAGTTCTCGATGCCCAGCGTGTCCAGCACCTGGCCGCCGAAACGCTCGCTGGCGATGCCGGTGCGGATGCCTTTCCGCGCGGCGTACACGGCGGCCGCGGCGCCTGCCGGACCGCCGCCGACGATCAGCACGTCGAAGGGCGCCTTCTCCGAGATCCTGCTCGCCTCGCGTTCGGCGCCGCCCTTGTCCATCTTGGCGACGATCTCTTCCAGGCTCATGCGGCCGGAGTCGAAGAAGGTGCCGTTCAGGAACACGGTGGGGACGCCCATGACCTGGCGTTCCCTGATTTCGTCCTGGAACAGGCCGCCCTCGATCATGGTGGCCTTGATGCGCGGGTTCTGGACCGCCATCAGGTTCAGCGCCTGCACGACGTCCGGGCAGTTGTGGCAGGTGAGCGAAACGTAGACCTCGAACTCGAAGTCGCCGTCGAGCGCCCGGATCTGCTCCAGCAGTGCCTGTTCCACCTTGGGCGGATAACCGCCTACCTGCAGCAGCGCCAGCACCAGCGAGGTGAACTCGTGGCCCATGGGCAGGCCGGCGAAGCGCGGGCCGCCGGTCTCGCCGGGACGGTTGATCGCGAAGGAGGGCGTGCGTACGTTGGCACCCGGCACTTCCTTCACGGCGATCAGCCCGGAGGTCTCGGCGATGTCCTTCAGCAGTGCACGCATCTCGCCCGAGGTGGGCGTGTCGTCGAGCGCGGCATGGATCTCGACGGGCTGCGAGATGCGTTCGAGGTAGCTGGCGAGTTGGGCTTTGAGGCTGGCTTCGAGCATGGGAGATCCTTCCGTGTTCTGCAAAAAATAAAGGGCCGCGGCGGTTCGCGCCGGGCCCTTTGCGGCGACACGGCAACCGGGGTGGCCGGCTGCCTGATCGCGGGGGGTCGTGCCGTTTAGATCTTGCCGACCAGGTCCAGCGACGGGGCGATCGTCTTGGCGCCTTCGTTCCACTTGGCCGGGCAGACTTCGCCCGGGTGCGAGGCGGTGTACTGGGCAGCCTTCAGCTTGCGCAGCGTTTCCTTGACGTCGCGGGCGATCTCGTTGGAGTGGATCTCGGCCGTCTTGATGGTGCCTTCCGGGTTGATGATGAAGGTGCCGCGCAGCGCCAGGCCTTCTTCCGGGATGTGCACGCCGAAGGCGTTGGTCAGCGTGTGGGTCGGGTCGCCGACCAGGGGGAACCTGGCCTTGCCCACGGCGGGCGAGGTCTCGTGCCACACCTTGTGCGAGAAGTGCGTGTCCGTCGTCACGATGTAGACCTCGGCGCCCAGCTTCTGGAACTCGGCGTAGTTGTCGGCGGCGTCTTCCACTTCGGTGGGGCAGTTGAAGGTGAAGGCGGCCGGCATGAAGATCAGCACGGACCACTTGCCCTTCAGGGACTCGTCGCTCACCGGGACGAACTTGCCGTTGTGGAAGGCTTCGGTCTTGAACGGCTGGATTTGGGTGTTGATCAGGGACATTGCTTTCCTCTATTGCTGATAACGTGTTGATGAATCGTGTCTATGGAGAATAAGGCATGTTCACCCCTTTTCCCATTGAAAGGGGCCATGGGGGTCTTAGGTGTCGGCTATCGCGCCCTGTGCTAGCGCGTGCCGGTGAAGCCGAGGCTCAGTACTCCAGCCGCTCGGGCCGGATCTCCTGCAGGATCGTGGTGGCGATCTCCTCGATCGACTTGGTCGTGGTCGAGAGCCAGCGGACGCCTTCGCGCCGCATCATCGCCTCGGCCTGCGCGACCTCCTCGCGGCAGTTCTCCAGCGAGGCGTAGCGGGAGTTGGGCCGGCGCTCGTTGCGGATCTCGCTCAGGCGGTCCGGCAGGATCGTCAGGCCGAACAGCTTCTTGCGGTGCGGCGCCAGCGCCGGGGGCAGCACGCGGCGCTCGAAGTCCTCCGGGATCAGCGGATAGTTCGCCGCCTTCAGTCCGTGCTGCATGGCCAGGTACAGCGAAGTCGGCGTCTTGCCGCTGCGGCTGACGCCGATCAGGATCACGTCGGCCTGCTCCAGGTCGCGGTTGGACTGGCCGTCGTCGTGCGCCAGGCTGAAGTTGATCGCCTCGATGCGGTCGTGGTATTCCTTGCTCTTGCTGACATCGGAGAAGCGGCCCACGCGGTGGCTCGACTTCATGCCCAGCTCGATCTCCAGCGGCCGCACGAAGGTGCCGAACATGTCGAGCACCATCGCCTTGCAGCCTTCCTCGATCACTTGCAGCACCTCGACGTTCACCAGCGTGGTGAACACCACGGGCCGCCGGCCCTCGACTTCCGCCGTGTGGTTGATCTGCCGCACCACCTGGTGCGCCTTGTCGACGGTGTCGATGAAAGGCAGGCGCACGTGCCTGGGCTTGAACTCGAATTGGGCCAGGATGGCATTGCCGAAAGTCTCGGCCGTGATGCCGGTGCCATCGGAGACGAAGAAGACGGTGCGGGTGTGCATAGGGACCTACAATCCCGCCCATTATCCGAATTCCGAGCCGATGACCCGCCGCAGCCCATTCGAACAAGCACAAAGCCCGTCGGCGGGGCTCCATCGCGCCATGCGCCTGCGCGCAGACCCAGTTTCAACTTCCGGAGTCTTCCCATGTCTGCACGTTTCAGCGCGACCGCCCTGGTCGTTCCGTTTGAGAACCTGAGAATGACCGACGTCGAGGCGGTCGGCGGCAAGAACGCCAGCCTCGGCGAAATGATCTCGCAGCTGCCGCATGGCGTGCGCGTGCCCACCGGCTTCGCCACCACGGCCCATGCCTTCCGCGAGTTCCTGCAGCATGGCGGCCTGGACAAGCGCATCCAGGAACGCCTGGCGAAGCTCGATACCGAAGACGTGCGGGCGCTGGCCGCGGCCGGCGCGGAGATCCGCGGCTGGCTGGAGGCGCAGCCTTTCCCGGCCGAGCTCGAGCGCGAGATCCGTGCCCATTTCGAGAAGCTCTCGGCCGGCAACCCCCAGGCCAGCTTCGCCGTGCGCTCCTCGGCGACGGCGGAAGACCTGCCCGACGCCTCCTTCGCCGGCCAGCAGGAAACCTTCCTGAACGTGGTCGGCATCGACGACGTGCTGCACAAGATGAAGGAGGTCTTCGCCTCCCTCTACAACGACCGCGCCATCAGCTACCGCGTGCACAAGGGCTTCGCCCACGAGCACGTCGCGCTGTCCGCCGGCGTGCAGCGCATGGTGCGCTCCGACCTCGGCGCCGCCGGCGTGATGTTCACCATCGACACCGAATCGGGCTTTCCCGACGTCGTCTTCGTCACCTCCAGCTACGGCCTGGGCGAGACGGTGGTGCAGGGCGCCGTGAACCCGGACGAGTTCTACGTCCACAAGCCGATGCTCAAGGCGGGCAAGCAGTCCGTGATCCGCCGCAACCTCGGCTCCAAGCTGATCCAGATGGTGTTCAGCAGCGACGCCGAGAAGGCGCAAAGCGGCAAGCTGGTGAAGACGGTCGACGTGCCGCTGGAGCAGCGCAACCGCTATTCGCTCACCGACGACGACGTGATGGAGCTCGCCCGCTACGCGCTGGTGATCGAGCAGCACTACGGCCGGCCGATGGACATCGAGTGGGGCAAGGACGGCACCGACGGCCAGCTCTACATCCTGCAGGCGCGGCCCGAGACGGTGAAGAGCCAGCAGGACGGCAAGTCCGAGATGCGCTACAAGTTGAAGAGCAAGGGCACGGTGCTCGCCGAAGGCCGCGCGATCGGCCAGAAGGTCGGCACGGGCCCGGTGCGCCTGGTGCACAGCACGGCGGAGATGGACCGCGTGCAGCCCGGCGACGTGCTGGTGACCGACATGACCGACCCCAACTGGGAGCCGGTGATGAAGCGCGCCAGCGCCATCGTCACCAACCGCGGCGGCCGCACCTGCCACGCGGCGATCATCGCGCGCGAACTGGGCATCCCGGCCGTCGTCGGCTGCGGCAGCGCCACCGAGACGCTGAAGGACGGCACGCTGGTCACGGTGAGCTGCGCCGAGGGCGACACCGGCTTCATCTACGACGGCCTGCTGGAGACCGAGGTCACCGAGGTGCAGCGCGGCGAGATGCCGCCGATCAAGACCAAGATCGCGATGAACGTGGGCAACCCGCAGCTCGCCTTCGACTTCGCGCAGCTGCCGAACCACGGCGTGGGCCTGGCCCGCCTCGAGTTCATCATCAACAACAACATCGGCGTCCACCCGAAGGCGATCCTCGACTACCCCAACGTCGACGCCGACCTGAAGAAGGCGGTGGAGTCGGTGGCGCGCGGCCATGCCTCGCCGCGCGCCTTCTACGTCGACAAGGTGGCCGAGGGCGTGGCGACCATCGCCGCCGCGTTCTGGCCCAAGCCGGTGATCGTGCGCCTGTCGGACTTCAAGTCCAACGAGTACCGCAAGCTCATTGGCGGCAGCCGCTACGAGCCCGAGGAAGAGAACCCGATGCTGGGCTTCCGCGGCGCGGCGCGCTACATCAGCAAGGACTTCTCCGAAGCCTTCGCGATGGAGTGCGAGGCGCTGCTGCGGGTGCGCGAGCAGATGGGACTGACCAACGTGCAGGTGATGGTTCCCTTCGTGCGCACGCTGTCGCAGGCGGAGCGGGTCACCCAGCTGCTGGCCGACAAGGGCCTCAAGCGCGGCGAGAACGATCTCAAGCTGATCATGATGTGCGAGATCCCCAGCAATGCGATCCTGGCCGAGGAGTTCCTGAAGTTCTTCGACGGCTTCTCCATCGGCTCCAACGACCTCACGCAGCTGACCCTCGGCCTGGACCGCGACTCCGGCCTGGAACTGCTCGCGGCGGACTTCGACGAGCGCGATCCCGCGGTGAAGGCGATGCTCTCGCGCGCCATCCAGGCCTGCGTGAAGCAGGGCAAGTACGTGGGCATCTGCGGCCAGGGCCCCAGCGACCACCCGGACTTCGCGGCCTGGCTGGTGCAGGAAGGCATCACCTCGATCTCGCTGAATCCCGACAGCGTGATCGCGACCTGGCAGCAGCTCGCGGGCTGAGGCTGTCGTGCGGCTGGAGCGCGTCCCCGGCCTGCCGCAAACACCTAGGCGGCGCCGGCGCGGCGATGCGATGATCGCGCAATGGATGACCTGCAGTCCGCGGCGGAGCGCCAACCCCGCGTGCGCGCCCTCAAGCTGGTGCTGCTGCTGCTGTGGGCCGGCGTCGCCTTCGGCACCAGCTTCTTCGCGCGCGCGCTCGACTTCAGCCTCTTCGGCTGGCGCTTCGGCTACTGGTTCGCGGCGCAGGGCGCGCTCCTGGCCTTCATCGCCATCGTGGCGGGCTATGCCTGGGCGATGAACCGGCTGGCGCCGGAAGACGCGCTGCCGCCCGGCGTGGACGAGGTCAAGTGAGGGCGCGCCGGTGAACCGCTACGAGCGGCGCGTCGGCCGCATCCTGTTCTACTTCATCACCGGCTTCGCCGTGTTCCTGCTGGTGCTCGCGTGGGCCGAGCAGCAGGGACTCTCGCGCTTCTGGCTCGGGCCGATCTTCCTGTTCTCCACCGTGATGATGTATGCGGTGATCGGCATCCGCAGCCGCACCACCGACCCGGAGGAGTACTACGTCGCCGCGCGGCGCATCCCGCCGGTCTACAACGGCATGGCCGCCGCCGCCGACTGGATGAGCGCCGCCTCGTTCATCTCCATGGCGGGCGGCCTCTACCTCCAGGGTTACGGCGGCACCGACGCGCAGGCCGGCGGGCTCGCGTACGTGCTGGGATGGACCGGCGGCTTCTGCCTGGTGGCGCTGCTGATCGCGCCGCACCTGCGCCGCCTGAACCTGTACACGGTGCCGGACTACTTCCACGTGCGCTACGGCGGCGAATGGCCACGCCGCCTCGGCGCGTTCGCCGCGGTGATCTGCTCCTTCGTCTACGTGGTGGCGCAGATCTACGGCATCGGCCTGATCGCCTCGCGGCTGACGGGCGTGCAGTTCGAGATCGGCATCCTGCTCGGTCTCGGCGGCGTGCTGCTCTGCTCCTTCCTGGGCGGCATGAAGGCCATCACCTGGACGCAGGTGGCGCAGTACGTGGTGATGCTGCTCGCCTTCCTGATCCCCGTGTCCTGGCTCGCGTACAAGCAGCTCGGGCAGCCGGCGGCGCCGCTGGTGTACGGCACCCAGCTGGAACGCATCCGCACGCTGGAGGACCGGATCGCGCAGGATCCGGCGGAACGCGAGGTCGCGGCGATCTTCCTGCGGCGCGCGCGCGAGTACGAGGCGCGGCTGCAGGACGTGGAAGGCGCGCTCGCGCGCGAACGCGCCGCCGCGCAGCAGCGCATCCGCGCGCTCAAGGCGCAGGGCGCCGATTCCGCGCAGATCGTGCAGGCGCACCGGGCGCTCGCCTCGCTGCCGCGCGATGCCGCCACCGCGCGCGAAACCTGGACGCGCGCGCTGCACGAGAGCTACGACCGCGCCAAGCCGCTCGGGGGCATGCCCCGCCACACCCAGCCCTTCGCCGGCGACCCCGAGGGTTCGGCGCAGGAGCGCGAGGCCTTCGAGACCTCGCGGCGCAACTTCCTTGCGCTGATGTTCTGCCTGATGGTGGGCACGGCCGGACTGCCGCACCTGCTCACGCGCTACTACACGACACCGACCGTTGCGGCGGCGCGGTCCTCGGTCGCCTGGTCGCTGTTCTTCATCGTGCTGGTGTACGTCAGCGCGCCGGCGCTCGCCGCGCTGGTGAAGTTCGAGGTGATGAACAACCTGGTGGGCAGCAGCTTCGATGCCTTGCCGGCGTGGATCGCCCAGTGGAGCAGGGTGGACCCATCGCTGCTCTCGGTCGCCGACGTCAACGGCGACCGCATCCTGCAATGGGGCGAGATCCGCCTGGGTGCCGACATCATCATGCTGGCGACCCCGGAGCTCGGTGGCCTGCCGTACGTGATCTCCGGCCTGGTCGCCGCGGGCGGACTGGCGGCGGCGCTCTCCACGGCCGACGGCCTGCTGCTCACCATCAGCAATGCGCTGGTGCGCGACCTGTTCTGCCACGACGTGCGCCCGCAGCTGAAGCCGCAGCAGCGCGTGATCCTGTCGAAGTTCGTGTTGATGGGGGTGGCGCTGATCGCCGCGATCGTGGCCACCGGCAAGCCGGCCGACATCCTGCCGCTGGTCTCCGCGTCGTTCTCGCTTGCCGGCTCGGCGCTGTTCCCGGCGATGCTGCTCGGGATCTTCTGGCGCGGCGCCAACCGCAGCGGCGCCGCCGCCGGCATGCTCGCGGGCCTGTGCGTCACCGTGTACTACATGGCCAGCAACGCCGCGCCGGTGCGTGCACTCCTCGGGCTGCCCCCGGGGCAGCAGCTGTGGTTCGGCATCCAGCCCCTGTCGGCGGCGGTTTTCGGCGTCCCCGTCGGCCTGGTGACAACCTGGGCAGTGAGCCTGGTTGCGGGTCGCGTCCGGATGACTAGGGGAATCTCCTAGGAAGAACGGCGGGGGTGCGTCAGGCTGGCGTCAGACGCCGTCCAAACACTGCCCCTTCCCATCCATAGGGCCCGCAAGGGCCATCCCTGAGGAGACAACATGGCAACAGCATCCGCGAATGTCATGGGGCCGGGCGCCGCGAGCGCGCCCATGACGCGAGAGGAAAAGAAGGTCATCTTCGCCTCCTCGCTCGGCACCGTGTTCGAGTGGTACGACTTCTACCTGTACGGATCGCTGGCGGCGGTGATCGCCGCGCAGTTCTTCTCGGGCCTGGACCCGACCTCGGGGTACATCTTCGCGCTGCTCGCCTTCGCGGCCGGCTTCCTGGTGCGCCCCTTCGGCGCCATCGTGTTCGGCCGCCTGGGCGACATGATCGGGCGCAAGTACACCTTCCTGGTCACGATCCTGATCATGGGTGCGTCCACCTTCATCGTGGGCCTGCTCCCGAACTACAAGGCGATCGGCATCGCCGCCCCGGTGATCCTGATCGCGCTGCGCCTCCTGCAGGGCCTTGCGCTCGGTGGCGAGTACGGCGGCGCGGCGACCTACGTCGCCGAACATGCGCCGCACGGCAAGCGCGGTGCCTACACCTCGTGGATCCAGACCACGGCGACGCTGGGCCTGTTCCTGTCGCTGCTGGTGATCCTGGGCGTGCGCGAGTCCATGGATCCCAAGGCCTGGGCCGAGTGGGGCTGGCGCATCCCCTTCCTGGTGTCGATCGTGCTGCTCGCCGTGTCCGTGTGGATCCGGCTGAGCCTGAACGAGTCGCCGGCCTTCCAGAAGATGAAGTCGGAAGGCAAGACCTCCAAGGCGCCGCTGAAGGAATCCTTCGGCGAGTGGCGCAACCTGAAGATCGTGATCCTGGCGCTGCTGGGCCTCACCGCCGGCCAGGCCGTGGTCTGGTACACCGGCCAGTTCTACGCGCTGTTCTTCCTGACCACGATCGCCAAGGTGGACGTGACGACGGCCAACCTGCTGATCGCCGCCTCGCTGCTGATCGGCACGCCTTTCTTCATCGTCTTCGGCGCGCTGTCGGACCGCATCGGCCGCAAGCCGATCATCATGGCCGGCTGCCTGATCGCCGCGCTCACCTACTTCGCGGTGTTCCCGATGCTGCTGAAGGCCGCCAATCCCGGCCTGGTCGCGGCGCAGCAGGCCACCAAGGTGACGGTCACGGCCGATCCCAAGCAATGCTCCTTCCAGGGCAGCCCGATCGCCCGCGAGATCGACTTCACGAGCGCGTGCGACATCGCCAAGCGCGCGCTGACCCAGTCGTACATCCCCTACGAGAACGTGGCCGGTCCTGCGGGGTCCGCGGCGACGATCACCATCGGCGGCACGGTCATCACCGCGCCGTCGGCGACGCTCAACGAGCAGCGCCACGGCTTCTCCGCGGAATCCGGCAAGGCCATCGCGGACTTCAAGAAGCAGTTGGGCGACACCGCCAAGGCCGCCGGCCTGACGCAGCCGGCCGACAAGGCCAAGATGAACACGGTCACGGTGCTGGCCATCCTGGTCTTCCTCGTGATCCTGGTGACCATGGTCTACGGCCCGATCGCCGCCATGCTGGTGGAACTGTTCCCCACCCGCATCCGCTACACCTCGATGAGCCTGCCGTACCACATCGGCAACGGCTGGTTCGGCGGCCTGCTGCCCACCACCGCCTTCGCGATGGTCGCGGCGACCGGCGACCTCTACTACGGCCTGTGGTATCCGGTCATCGTCGCGGCGGGCACCTTCGTGATCGGCATGCTGTTCGTGCGCGAAACCAAGGACGTCGACATCTACTCGCGCGACTGATCCGTTTGGGGGAGACGCGAAAAAAGCCCGCCTCGTGCGGGCTTTTTGATGGCGTAATCCGCAACTGTCATGACCTTGTCCAAGACCGCCGCCGGCCACCAGGTGCTGAAGGATCGCTCCTCCGGCCTGTCGCCGCGCCAGCGCACCGCGCTGATCCTGCTGGATGGCAAGCGCAGCCTGGACGAGGTGCTGGCGGCCACGGCGCAAGGCGGCGTCACGCTCGCGGACATCCACCGGCTGGTCGAAATGGGGCTGGTGGCGGAAGAGGGCGGCGCCAGCGGTCCCGCGCCTCTCGACAGCCGGCTGCCGGCCATCGACAGCGCGCCGGCTCCGCTTTACAGCGAGCCCATGCCCCTGACGCCCCCGGCCGCCACCACGGCCTCGCAGGCGGAGTACGAGCGCTACCTGCGCGCTTACAAGGTGGCGATCCAGCTCACCGCGGAGCTTGGCGCGCGCGGCGGCCGCCTGCACCTGGCGGTGGAAGCGGCGGAAAACCTCGAGGAACTGGTGGCGCTGGCGCCGCGCATCCGGGCCGCGGTGCTGCCCCTGAAATTCGCCCGCTTCGAAGCCGCCCTCAACGGCCACTGAACCCCTGCCGGACGGCAGCGGGACCCGCGGGCTATAATCGCGGGCTTTCCCCTTGCCGCACCCCGTGTTGACGCCGGAGGCGGCTATTCCAGACGCGCCGCGTGCCACGCGGCGCACCCATCCACAAGGAGTTTCAATGCGTCACTATGAAATCGTCTTGCTGATCCACCCGGATCAAAGCGAGCAGGTTCCGGCCATGCTGGAGCGCTACAAGGGCATGATCACCACCGGCAACGGCAAGGTGCACCGTGTCGAGGACTGGGGCCGCCGCCAGCTGGCCTACCAGATCAACAAGCTCGCCAAGGCCCACTTCCTGTGCATCAACATCGAGGCCGACCAGGCCGTGATGTCCGAGCTGGAGCATGCGTTCCGCTTCAACGATGCCGTGCTGCGCCACCTGACCGTGGTGAAGAAGAAGGCCGACACCGGCCCGTCCTCCATGATGAAGACCGTGGAGCGCGAGGAAGCCCGCAAGGCGCAACAGGCGGAGTTCCAGTCCTAAGCGGCGAGAACTCGCCGGGTGTGAACCAGACGCTCCTGAGCGCCCGTATCGCGGAGGCCAAGCCCCTGCGTTACACCCCCGCCGGACTGCCCGCCCTCGACCTGCGGCTCGAACACGAGTCGGAGACGGTGGAGGCGGGAACCAGGCGGCAGGTGAAGGTGGAGATCAGGGCCGTTGCCTTCGGGACCGACGCGGAAACGCTCTCCCGCCAGGCGATCGGCAGTTCGTTCCGGTTCACGGGCTTTCTCGCGGCGTTCCGCCACGGCAAGCACCCGGTCCTGCACATCCAGTCATTCCAGCAAGATCAACATTCATAGGAGTCCACCATGCCCGGATTCAAGAAGTTCAACAAGGACAAGCGTCCGAAGCGCAACACGCAGTCGCTGCTGTTCAAGCGCAAGCGCTTCTGCCGCTTCACCGTCGCCGGCGTCGAAGAGATCGACTACAAGGACATCGACACCCTGCGCGACTTCGTTTCCGAGAACGGCAAGATCATCCCGGCGCGCCTGACGGGCACCCGCGCGATCTACCAGCGCCAGCTGAACACCGCCATCAAGCGCGCGCGCTTCCTGGCCCTGCTGCCGTACTCCGACCAGCACCGCATCTGAGGAAGTAGCCATGCAAGTCATCCTGCTCGAGAAAGTGGTCAACCTGGGCAACCTGGGCGAGATCGTGAAGGTGCGTGACGGCTACGCCCGCAACTTCCTGATCCCGCAGGGCCATGCCCGCCGCGCCACCGAGGCCAACAAGGCCGAATTCGAAGCCAAGCGCGCCGAACTGGAAAAGCAGGCCGCCGCCAAGCTGTCCGAAGCGCAAGCCCAGGGCGAGAAGCTGGCCGGCCAGACCGTCAAGCTGACCCAGAAGGCCGGCGTCGACGGCCGCCTGTTCGGTTCCGTCACCAACCACGACATCGCCGAAGAACTCACCAAGATGGGTTTCCCGGTCGCGAAGGCCCAGGTGCGCATGCCCAACGGCCCGATCAAGACCGTCGGCGACAGCACCGTTTCCGTGGCGCTGCACACGGACGTGGTGGTCGACATCAACGCGACGGTGTACGGCGAGACGGCGTAAGCCTCCCGCCTTCCAGGAAAGCCGCCCCCGGGCGGCTTTTTTCTTGTCCGGCGGACTTGTCCCGCGATTTCCACAGCCTGACGGCTGGATATCCACACAGTTATTCCTTGGACCTTGCCGCCCCTGGCCGGACAATCCGTGGAGAGAAATGAGAGCCCCATGTCCGCAGTGTTGAGTGCCGTCGAAGACGATTTCCCCCGTGACCGGCAGGTGGCGCAATTGCGCATCCCGCCGCATTCGGTCGAGGCGGAGTCGAGCGTGCTCGGCGGCCTGCTGCTGGACAACGGCGCCTGGGACCGCGTGGGCGACCTGCTGGTCGACGGCGACTTCTACCGCTACGAGCACAAGCTGGTCTACGCCGCGATCGGCTTGCTGGTCAATGCCAGCAAGCCGGCCGACGTGATCACCGTCTTCGAGGCGCTGCAGTCGCAGGGCAAGGCCGAGGAGATCGGCGGGCTGCCCTACCTGAACTCGCTGGCCCAGTACGTCCCGAGCGCGGCGAACATCCGCCGCTACGCCGAGATCGTGCGGGAGCGTTCGGTGCTGCGCAAGCTGGTCTCGGCGAGCGACGAGATCGCCACGGCGGCCTTCAATCCGCAGGGCAAGCCGGTCGAGAAGATCCTCGACGAGGCCGAACAGAAGATCTTCAACATCGGGGAAGAGGGCTCGCGGTCGAAGCAGGGCTTCCATTCGATGGACAGCCTCGTCGTCACGCTGCTGGACCGCGTCCAGGAGATGGCGGACAACCCGAACGACATCACGGGCGTGCCCACCGGCTTCTACGACTTCGACCGCATGACGTCCGGCATGCAGGCCGGCGACCTGATCGTCCTGGCGGCCCGCCCTTCCATGGGCAAGACCTCGCTGGCGATCAACATCGCCGAGCACGTGGCCCTCAACGAAGGCCTGCCGGTGGCGGTGTTCTCCATGGAAATGGGCGCGAACCAGCTGGCGGTGCGTATCGTCGGCTCCATCGGCCGCATCGACCAGGGCCACCTGCGCACCGGCAAGCTGACCGACGACGAATGGCCGCGCCTCACCGAAGCGATCGAGAAGCTGCGCAACATCCAGCTGCACATCGACGAGACGCCCGGCCTCACCGTGAGCGAACTGCGCGCCAACGCCCGGCGCCTTGCGCGCCAGTGCGGCGGCAAGCTGGGCCTGATCGTGGTCGACTACCTGCAGCTCATGAGCGTGTCCGGCGGCATGAGCGACGAGAACCGCGCCACCGCCGTGGGCGAGATCTCGCGCGGCCTGAAGATGCTGGCCAAGGAGCTCGGCTGCCCGCTGATCGCACTGTCGCAGCTGTCGCGCGCGGTGGAGCAGCGCACCGACAAGCGCCCGATGATGAGCGACCTGCGCGAATCGGGCGCCATCGAGCAGGACGCCGACGTGATCATGTTCATCTACCGCGACGACTACTACAACAAGGACTCCAAGGAGCCGGGCGTCTCGGAAGTGATCATCAGCAAGCAGCGTAACGGCCCCACGGGCACGGTGAAGCTCGCCTTCATGAAGCAGCTGACCAAGTTCGAGAACCTCGCCAGCGGCGGCAGCGACGACTTTTAAGGCGCTGCTTCCACGCCGCGTTCCTACGTGGCGCGGCCGCAGGGCGGGCGATGCTGGCTCCAGCAGATCCTGGAGAAGACCATGCAAGAGATCGACCTGGTGCCTACCCTTGCCGAGGCCAACGTGCCGGTGCCCGCCGAGCAGGTGCCGCCGGGGCTGGAGGGGCCGTCGACGCTGGACAAGATGAAGGCGGCCGACGAGGCACGGCCCGGTTTTCCCGGCGAGCACTGGCTGGTGCTGGCGATCGGCATCGCGCTGTGGCAGGTGACGCGCAAGCATCGCAACTACCTCGTTCGCACGGCCGGTGCCTTGGGCGCCAGCGCGCTGGTGGCCCGTGCGGCCAGCGGCCGCGAGGGCCTGTCGAAGGTGCTGCGCTACACGCCGTTCGGGCGCAGCATCTCGGCCTGCCCGCCTTGCGACCCGAACGCGCAACGCGGTTAACCGTCATCCCCGGGCAGGCGGGGATCCAAGGCATCCAAAAGCAGAAGGGGCGCGACGCGCCCCTTCTGCATGCCCTGGGCCCCCGCCTCCGCGGGGGTGACGATCACAAGACGTCCGAAGCGAAATCCGCCAGCCGCGACCGTTCGCCCCGCGCCAGCGTGATGTGCCCGCTGTGCGGCCAGCCCTTGAACTTGTCCACCGCGAACGTGAGGCCCGAGGAGCCTTCCGTGAGGTAGGGCGTGTCGATCTGCGCCAGGTTGCCCATGCAGATGATCTTGGTGCCGGGGCCCGCGCGCGTGATCAGCGTCTTCATCTGCTTGGGCGTGAGGTTCTGCGCCTCGTCGATGATCACGTACTTGTTCAGGAAGGTCCGCCCGCGCATGAAGTTCATGCTCTTGATCTTGATCTTGGAGCGGATCAGCTCGTTGGTCGCGGCGCGGCCCCATTCGCCACCGGTGCCTTCCGTCTTGCCCAGGACCTCGAGGTTGTCGTCCAGCGCGCCCATCCACGGGCCCATCTTCTCCTCCTCGGTGCCGGGGAGGAAGCCGATGTCCTCGCCCACGCTCACGGTGGCGCGGGTCATGATGATCTCGGTGTAGCGGCGCTCGTCCAGCACCTGCGTGAGGCCCGCGGCCAGTGCCATCAGCGTCTTGCCGGTGCCCGCCGTGCCCGAGAGCGTCACGAAGTCCACTTCCGGGTCCATCAGCAGGTTCATCGCGAAGTTCTGCTCGCGGTTGCGCGTGGTCACGCCCCACACCGCGTTCTTCAGGTGGCCGTAGTCCTTCAGCGTCTTGAGCACCGCCGTCTTGCCGCGGATCTCGGTCACGCGCGCGTAGAGGCTGGGTTCGCCCGGCGCCTCGAAGAACACGAACTGGTTGATGAACAGGCTGGGCACGATCGGCCCGCTGATCCGGTAGAAGGTGTGCTGGCCCGACTGCCAGCTCTCCACCGTCTTGCCGTGCTTGGACCAGAAGTCCGGGGGCAGGGCGAGCGAACCCGAATACATCAGGTCCAGGTCGTCCAGCGTCTTGTCGTTGCGGTAGTCCTCGGTGACCAGGCCCAGCGCGCGCGCCTTGACGCGCATGTTGATGTCCTTGGACACCAGCACCACCTGCCGCGGCGCATGCTTTTCCTGCAGCGCCTGCACGACGCTCAGGATTTGATTGTCGGCCTTGCCCGGGGGCAGGCCCAGCGGCAGCCCGGTGGTGGACAGCGGCATGGTCTGGAAGAACAGGCAGCCGCCGGCTTCCTTGTGGCCGGTGGTGTCGAGCCGCAGGCCGTGCGCGATGTCCGCGCCCTGCGTGCCGGCCAGGGCGTCCAGCGAGCGGCTGGCCTGGCGGGCGTTGCGCGCGACCTCGCTGGTGCCCTTCTTGTGGCCGTCGAGCTCCTCCAGCACGATCATCGGCAGGAAGATGTCGTGCTCGTCGAAGCGGAACAGGCTCATCGGGTCGTGCATCAGCACGTTCGTGTCGAGCACGAACATCTTGGCCGGGCCGTTGGACTTCTTCTTCTTGGGCTGGGGCGCCGGGACGGTCACGTCCTTCTTGCGCCTGGCCGCCGGCTGCGGCTCGTCCAGGTAGGTCTCGACGTCCGCTTCGTCGTACGTCCCCAGCGGCACGTCGCCGCCGCCGGCGCGGGGGTCGAAGTCGTCCTGCGCCTGCGGGCGCTCCAGCAGCGTTTCAGCTGCCGGAGCCTCCGTTTTTCGCGCGCCCTTGTGCGAGGAACGGGCCGGAGCGTCGAAGGCTGCCGGCGAAAGCATGGTGGCGCGCTTGGTCGGTGCAGGAGGCAGGGGCATGGGTGGTACGGCTTCCGGATGAGATACGCGGGAAACAAAAAAGCCGCCAGGCGGGCCGGGCGGCTTCTTGCGGGCTGACGGTGATGACGCGGTGCGTCGTGATCAACGGCATGAACCCATTATGCACAGCCGCCGTGACGCAACAATGTCGGACGGCGGCCTGTTGTGCTGAAGCGTCAAAGCCGGGCAGCAGCGTCCGTGCTCAGGCGGCCTTCTTCAGCAGCTTGACGGCCTTGAGCACCTCGTCGACGTGGCCGGGGACCTTCAGGCCGCGCCACTCCTGCTTGAGGATGCCGTCGGCGCCCACCAGGAAGGTGCTGCGCTCGATGCCCTTCACCTTCTTGCCGTACATGATCTTGTTCTTGACCACGCCGAACATGTGGCACATCTTTTCCTCGGTGTCGGCGATGAGCTCGAAGGGCAGTTCCAGCTTGGACTTGAATTCGTCGTGCGACTTCATGTTGTCGCGCGACACGCCGAACACCACGGCGCCGGCCTTCACGAAGTCCTTGTACTTGTCGCGGAACTGCATGGCTTCCGTGGTGCAGCCGGGGGTGTTGTCCTTCGGGTAGAAGTACAGCACGAGGATCTGCCCCAGGTGGGACTGGTTGGTGACCTTGAGGCCGCCGGTGGCGTTCGCTTCGAATTCTGGGAGGGGTTTGTTGACAACGATCGCCATAGAGTCCTAGCGGGGTATGTGGTTCTGTGGTGTGTGACAGTCTTGCTCGTTGGCGGCAGGCTTCGCGCAGGCCGAGCCGCAACACGCGATTTTACCGCCAAAAGCCTATTCCGCGCCCGGGGGGATCAGGGTGCCGTTTCGAGGAGGAGGGCTACTGCCACTTCGCGACCCTCCTGCGCCAGGATGTTGTACGTCCGGCAGGCCGCGGCGGTGTCCATGGTCTCGATGCCGATGCGCCGCGCCGCCAGGGGCGCCAGCCACGCGGGCCGGGGAAAGCGGATGCGCGCGCCGCTGCCGAAGATCACCACCTCCACGCGCAGCTTGGCCAGCACCTCGAAATCGGCGGGGCCGAGGTCCTCGTAGTGCGCCGCCCAGGGAATGCGTTCGCCGCTGGAGGCGATCACGACGCCATGCGTGATCTTTTCACCGGCCACGGAAACCCAGCCCGGGCCGTAGCCGCTGATGGTCTGGACGTCGGATTGATCGGGCTGGAGCTTCAAGGGAAGTGGGAGTGGTGTCCTTGCTCGGGAGCGCGCGCATGGACTTATGGTCAAATTATAGGTTTCACCTCGTCTCACCGCCCTCGGGAGGGCCATTGAAGACCGTCCACAAGTCCGCCAAGCTCGCCAACGTCCTGTACGACATCCGTGGCCCCATCATGGATGCCGCCCGGCAGATGGAGGAGGAGGGCCACAAGGTCATCAAGCTGAACATCGGCAACCTCGCGCCCTTCGGCTTCGACGCGCCCGAGGAGATCCAGCAGGACATGATCCGCAACCTGCCGAACTCGGCGGGCTACTCCGACAGCAAGGGCATCTTCGCCGCGCGCAAGGCGGTGATGCACTACACGCAGCAGCAGGGCATCAAGGGCGTCACGCTCGACGACGTCTACCTGGGCAACGGCGCGAGCGAGCTGATCGCGCTCGCCACCAATTCGCTGCTGGACGAAGGCGACGAGCTGCTCATTCCCTCGCCGGACTACCCGCTGTGGACCGCCTGCACGGCGCTCGCCGGCGGCACCCCGGTGCACTACATGTGCGACGAGGCCAACGGCTGGATGCCCGATCCCGAGGACATCCGCCGCAAGATCACGCCGGCCACCAAGGGCATCGTGGTGATCAACCCGAACAACCCGACCGGCGCGCTGTACTCCGACGAGCTGCTCAGGGAGATCGTCGCGATCGCCCGCCAGCACGGCCTGGTGATCCTGGCCGACGAGGTGTACGACAAGGTCCTGTACGAAGGCGTGAAGCACACCGCCATCGCCAGCCTGTCGGAAGACGTGGTCACGCTGACCTTCAACTCGCTGTCCAAGAGCTACCGCTCCTGCGGCTACCGCGCCGGCTGGCTGGTGGTTTCGGGCGACAAGAAGGCGGCCGCCGACTACATCGAGGGCCTCACCATGCTCTCGAACATGCGCCTGTGCGCCAACGTGCCGGGCCAGTGGGCGATCCAGACGGCGCTGGGCGGCTACCAGAGCATCAACGAGCTGGTGGGCCCAGGCGGCCGGCTGCGCCGCCAGCGCGACCTCGCCTACGAGCTGATCACCGCCATCCCCGGCGTCGCCTGCAACAAGCCGCAGGCGGCGCTCTACATGTTCCCCCGCCTGGATCCCAAGCTGTACCCGATCCAGGACGACCGCCAGTTCTTCCTGGAACTGCTGCAGCAGACGCGCGTGATGCTGGTCCAGGGTTCGGGCTTCAACTACCCGGACAACCAGCACTTCCGCATCGTCTTCCTGCCGCACGAGGACGACCTGCGCGAGGCCGTCGGCCGCATCGCGCGCTTCCTCGACCAATATCGCAAACGCAACTCCAAATGAAACCGATCCAAGTCGGCCTGCTGGGCATCGGCACCGTGGGCAGCGGTGTCTTCAATGTCCTGAAGCGCAACCAGGCCGAAATCAAGCGCCGCGCGGGCCGCGGCATCGAAATCACGATGGTCGCGGACCTCGACACCGCGCGCGCCGAAGCCGTCGTCGGCGGCAACGCCAGGGTGGTCAAGGATGCCCGCGAGATCATCGCCAATCCGGACATCGACATCGTCATCGAGCTGATCGGGGGCTACGGCATCGCCCGCCAGCTGGTGATGGAAGCCATCGCGCAGGGCAAGCACGTCGTCACCGCCAACAAGGCGCTGCTCGCGGTGCACGGCACCGAGATCTTCGCCGCCGCGCACGACAAGGGCGTGATGGTGGCCTTCGAGGCCGCCGTGGCCGGCGGCATCCCGATCATCAAGTCGCTGCGCGAGGGCCTCACCGCCAACCGCATCGAGTGGATCGCCGGCATCATCAACGGCACCACCAACTTCATCCTCTCGGAGATGCGGGACAAGGGCCTGGACTTCGACGTGGTGCTGAAGGAGGCGCAGCGCCTGGGCTACGCCGAGGCCGACCCGACCTTCGACATCGAGGGCGTGGACGCCGCGCACAAGGCGACGATCATGAGCGCCATCGCCTTCGGCGTGCCGGTGCAGTTCGACAAGGCCTACGTCGAGGGCATCACCAAGCTCTCCTCGCAGGACATCGAGTACGCCGAGCACCTCGGCTACCGCATCAAGCTGCTGGGCATCACCAAGCGCACCGACAAGGGCATCGAGCTGCGCGTGCACCCGACGCTGGTGCCGCGCAAGCGCCTGATCGCCAACGTCGAAGGCGCGATGAACGCGGTGATGGTGCAGGGCGACGCCGTCGGCACCACGCTGTACTACGGCAAGGGCGCGGGCAGCGAGCCCACCGCCAGCGCCGTGATCGCGGACCTGGTGGACGTCACGCGCCTGCACACGGTCGATGCCGCGCACCGCGTGCCGCACCTGGCGTTCCAGCCGGAGGCCCTGAGCGACGAGTCGGTGCTGCCCATGAGCGAGGTGGTCACGAGCTACTACCTGCGCCTGCGCGTGGCCGACCAGGCCGGCGTGCTGGCCAAGGTGGCGAGCCTGCTGGCGAACGCCGGCATCAGCATCGACGCGATGCTGCAGCGCGAGGCCTCCGCCGTTGGCGGCCAGGGCTCCACCCAGACCGACATCATCCTGCTGACGCACAGCGTGCGCGAAGGCACGATGAACGAGGTGCTCGCGCAGATGCAGGGCCTGGCGACGGTGCTGGCGCCCATCACGCGCATCCGCAAGGAAGAACTGGCCTGAGGCCGACCCATGCTGTACCTGTCCACCCGCGGCCACCCGGACCGCAAGCACTTCTGCGAGATCCTGCTCGAAGGCCTGGCGCCCGATGGCGGCCTCTACCTGCCTGAAAGCTATCCGCGCGTAGCCGCCGCCACGCTCGCCAGGTGGCGCGGCCTGCCCTACCACGAGCTCGCGTTCGAGATCCTGTCGCTGTACATCGACGACATCCCGGCGGACGACCTGCGCGCCATCTGCCGCAAGACCTACACCCCCGAGGTGTTCGGCACGCGCGAGATCGTGCCGCTGAAGAAGCTGGAAGAGGGCGTGGTCCTCGAGGCCCTCTCCAACGGCCCGACGCTCGCCTTCAAGGACATGGCGATGCAGCTGCTGGGCAACCTGTTCGAGTACGAACTGGGCCGCCGCGGCGAAGAGCTGAACATCCTGGGCGCGACCTCCGGCGACACCGGCAGCGCCGCCGAATACGCGATGCGCGGCAAGAAGGGCGTGCGCGTGTTCATGACGTCCCCGAACGGCCGCATGAGCCCCTTCCAGCAGGCGCAGATGTTCAGCCTGCAGGACCCGAACATCCACAACCTCGCCGTCGAAGGCGTCTTCGACGATTGCCAGGACATCGTCAAGGCGGTGTCGAACGACCTCGCGTTCAAGCGCAGGTACCGCATCGGCACGGTCAACTCGATCAACTGGGCGCGGCTGGTCGCGCAAGTCGTCTACTACTTCGCCGGCTACTTCCAGGCGACGAAGTCCAATGACGAGCGCGTGAGTTTCGCCGTTCCCTCCGGCAACTTCGGCAACATCTGCGCCGGCCACGTGGCGCGCTCGATGGGCCTGCCGATCGCCCGCCTGGTGCTGGCCACCAACGAGAACGACGTCCTCGACGAGTTCTTCCGCACCGGCACCTACCGCGTGCGCGGCAGCCAGGACACCTACGAGACTTCCAGCCCCTCGATGGACATCTCCAAGGCGAGCAACTTCGAGCGCTTCGTGTTCGACCTGCTCGGACGGGACGCCGCGAAACTGCGCAAGCTGTTCGGCGAAGAGCTCGGAACGCAAGGGCAGTTCCACCTCGGCGAAGAGGTCATGCGGCGGGCGCGTGAGCAGTACGGTTTCGTCTCCGGCAAGAGCACGCACGCCGACCGCCTGGCGACGATTCGCGACACCTGGCAGCGCTTCGGCACCATGATCGACACCCACACGGCCGATGGCCTGAAGGTCGCGCGCGAGCGCCGCCAGCCGGGCGAAGCGATCGTGGTGCTGGAGACCGCGCTGCCGATCAAGTTCGCCGCGACCATCGTGGAGGCCCTCGGCCGCGAGCCCGACCGCCCCGCGAAGTTCATCGGCATCGAAGACCTGCCCAAGCGCGTGACCGTGCTGCCGGCCGACGCCGCGCAGATCAAGCAATTCATCGCGACGCACTGCGCATGAAGGTCGTCGGCTTCGCGGGTTTCTCCGGCGCGGGCAAGACCCACCTGGTGGAACAGCTGATCCCCGCGCTGAAGATGCGCGGCCTGCGGGTGTCCGTGGTGAAGCATGCGCACCACGACTTCGACATCGACCATCCCGGCAAGGACACCTATCGCCACCGCGAAGCGGGTGCCTTCGAGGTGGTCGTCGCTTCCGATCGCCGTCTCGCGCTGATGCGCGAATTCGAGCACCAGGGACCGCTGTCGGTGCACCACCTGCTGGCCGAGCTGTGGGACGGCGTCGACTGGGTGCTGGTCGAGGGCTTCAAGGGCAGCAACCTGCTGAAGGTCGAGGTCTGGCGCGCCGCCGCCGGCAAGCCGGCCCGCTACCCCGACGACGATTTCGTCGTGGCGATCGCCACCGACTCGCCGGACCAGCTGCCGCAGTCCACCCTGCGGCCGGTGCTGGATCTCAACCACCCCGACGCCGTGGCGCAGTGGCTGGTCGAGAATGGGGACCGGTTCGACTACGACCCGGAGAGATACGCGTGATGACGCCGCGGCCGCCGCTGCGACCCCTGGACGACGCCCTGGCGGCGTTGCTGGCCCATGCGCAGCCGCTGGCCGGCACCGAGACGGTTTCCAGTTTCGAGGCCGACGGCCGCGTGCTGGCCGAGGACCTCGTGTCCGCGCTGCAGGTCCCGCCGCAGGACAACAGCTCCATGGACGGCTATGCGGTGCGCAGCGCGGAGATCGCCGACGAGGGCGTGCCGCTGCCGGTGAGCCAGCGCATCCCCGCCGGCGCGGCCGCGCAGCCGCTGCAACCGGGGACGGCCGCGCGCATCTTCACCGGCGCCACTGTGCCCCAAGGTGCCGACGCGATCGTGATGCAGGAGGACACCGAGCCTCTCGACGACGGGCGCGTGCGCATCCTGCGCGTGCCGTCGCGCGGCCAGTGGATCCGCGCGAGCGGCGAGGACATCACCCGCGGCAGCACGGTGCTGGCGCGCGGCGACCGCATCGGTCCCGCGGCGCAGGGCCTGGCCGCCAGCATCGGCCGCGACAAGCTGCAAGTGGCGCGCCGCCCGCGCGTGGCGCTGTTCTCCACCGGCGACGAGCTCGTGATGCCGGGCACGGTTGCCCCCGAGGCGATGCGCCCGGGCGCGATCTACAACTCCAACCGCTTCTTCCTGCGCAGCCTGCTGCAGCGCCTGGGCTGCGAGGTGCGCGACCTCGGCATCGTGCCGGACCAGCGCGAGGCCACCGTGCTGGCGCTGCGCGAGGCGTCGCGCGACAACGACCTGATCCTCACCAGCGGCGGCGTGTCCGTCGGCGAGGAAGACCACATCAAGCCGGCGGTGCAGCAGCTCGGTTCGCTGGACCTCTGGCAGATCTCGATGAAGCCGGGGAAGCCATTCGCGTATGGACGCGTGGCCGATGCGCACTTCATCGGCCTGCCGGGCAATCC
Source organism: Ramlibacter sp. (assembly GCF_036383835.1). GTDB lineage: Bacteria > Pseudomonadota > Gammaproteobacteria > Burkholderiales > Burkholderiaceae_C > Ramlibacter. Next base: position 21,851 of record NZ_DASVNN010000075.1, on the reverse strand, counting down.
CGTCTCCAGCTTCGTCACCTTCCTGCTGCTGGTGCGGCCTTTCCTGCTGAAGCTGCAGGGCGCGACGCAGATCGCCCCGACCGCCGTGCGCCTGCCGGCGCACTTCGACTGGCCGCGCGCCGACAAGCGCCGCGAGTTCCTGCGCGCGCGCCGCAATGCGGAAGGCGGCCTGGAGCTGTTTCCCAACCAGAGTTCCGGCGTGCTGACGTCCACGGTGTGGGCCGACGGCCTGATCGACGTGGCCGGCGGCCAGTCGATCGCGCGGGGCGACCTGGTGCGCTTCCTGCCGCTGGCGGAGCTGCTCGCATGAACGTCAAGATCCGCTATTTCGCCTCGGTCCGCGAAGCGGTGGGGCAGGGCGGGGAATCGCTGCAGACCCGCGGCGAAACCCTGGGCGCATTGCGCGACGAGCTGATCGCGCGCGGCGAGCCCTACGCCACGGCGCTGGCGCGCGGCAAGGCCGTGCGCATGGCGCTGGACCAGGACATGAGCGACGAATCGGTGGCCCTGCGCGAGGGCTGCGAGGTCGCCTTCTTCCCGCCCGTCACCGGGGGCTGAAGCCATGGCCGCGCGCGTGAGCATCCAGACGCAGGACTTCGACGTCGCCGCGGAGATCGCCGCGTTGCGTCGCGACGATCCCGGCGTGGGCGCCGTCTGCAGCTTCATCGGCACGGTCCGCGACCGCAACGACGGCAGCGCGGTGAGCGCGATGGAGCTGGAGCACTACCCCGGCATGACGGAGAAGGCGATCGAGCGGATGATCGACGAGGCCTTCCGCCGCTTCGACATCCGTGCCGCCCGAGTGATCCACCGCGTGGGTCCGCTGCAGCTGCAGGACCAGATCGTGCTGGTGGTGGTTACGTCCTCGCACCGCGGCGAGAGCTTCCGCGCCTGCGAATTCCTGATGGACTACCTGAAGACCCAGGCGCCGTTCTGGAAGAAGGAAACCACGCCGGAGGGCGAGCGCTGGGTGGATGCGCGCGTGGCGGACGATGCGGCGCTGGAGCGGTGGGGGATCGCGAGCCGGAACGGCTGAAACCGGACGTCCGGTTGTCCGGCTTCTACTTCGGCTGGAAGCCGCTCGCCTTGATGATCCGCTCCCAGCTCGCCGTATAGCCCTTCACGCGATTCGTGAACGCCCCCTGCGGCTGGTACGCCACCGTCAGCCCCATCTGCGTGAGGTGCTCGCGCACGTCCGGCATCGCGATCACCTTCGCCAGCGCCTGGTTGAAGCGGTCCAGCACCGGCTGCGGCGTGCCCGCGGGTGCGAACAGGCCGTAGTAGGGCAGGTCCTCCAGGCCCTTGATGCCCAGCTCCGCGAAGGTCGGCACGTCCGGCAGGATGGCCTGGCGCTTGTCGCCGATCACCGCCACCACGCGCAGCTTGCCCGCCTTGTGGTTCTCGATGAAGTCCGGAATGGACGCCACGCCGGCCTTGATCTGGTGGCCCAGCATGTCGGCCATCATGGGCGCGCTGCCTCGGTACGGCGCGGCCTGCAGGTCCAGCGCGTAGCGCTTGCCGACCATGCCCACCAGGAACTCGGGGATGGAACCCGGGGCCGGCACGCCGATGGTGTCCTTGCCGCCGGCGTGCTGCACGTGGCGCACGTAGTCGGAAACCGACTTCGCCGGCGTGCCGCCGGAGACGGCCAGCGCGTTGGCGAAGGTCGCGAAGCCGGCGACCGGCACGAAGTCCACGGCCGGATCGAAGCCGGGATTCTTCGTCACCAGCGGCAGGATCGAGATCGAGTGGTCGTGGCTGAGGAAGAAGGTGTGGCCGTCGGCGGCCGCGGCCTTCAGCGCCTGCGCCGCGATCTGGCCGCCCGCGCCGGCACGGTTCTCCACCACCACCGGCGCGCCCAGCTGGTCCTTCAGCTTCTCGGCGAGCGTGCGGGCGATCGCGTCGGTGCCGCCGCCGGGCGGGAAGCCGACCAGGATGCGGATCGGCGGGCCGGACTGGGCCTGGGCGAGGCCACAGGCGGTGGCGAAGAGGCCTGCCAGGAGCAGGCGGCGCAGGGGCTGGAGGCGGTGGGAGTCGGCCATGCGGCGAGCATAGCCGCGGGCGCTCAGGCGGCCTGACGGCTCGCTGGCGCGGGGGGCGGCACGAAGGCGGCGCGGGCCTCCTCCTCCAGTTCGCCGGTCAGCAGCTGCAGCAGGTACAGCAGCTGGTCCTGCTGCTCCTTGTCCAGGGGGCCCATCAGCCGCCTGTAGGCCTTCTCCGCCGGCCTCTGCGCCTGCTGCAGCACCCGCGTGCCTTCGGCGGTCAGGCTCACCGACACGTTGCGGCGGTTGTCCTCCGAGGGACCGCGGGCGACGAAGCCGCGCGTTTCCAGCCCGCGCAGGACCCGCAGCACGGTGACCTTGTCGAAGCCGAGCGCCCGCGCGAGGCTGGACTGGCCCAGCCCGGGATGCGCCTGCAGCACGGTGAGCACGCCGAACTGCGCCGGCGTCAGGGCGAGCTCCTTGCAGGCGTCCTCGAACACCGCCGCCGAGATCTGGTGGGCGCGTCGCAGCAGGAAGCCGGGCCTGGCATAGAGGCGGGAGAGGCTGGTGGGGAGCTTGGTGGCTGCGGGCACTGCGGGTGGGCGGTGATTGAGGGTATCCGCCCATTGTGCACCGGGGCGGCCAGTTCCATAATCGTTAGCATGCCAACTCGCAACACCGAATCGCAATGAAACAACTCATGCGCGCGGCTGCGGCCGTCCTTTCCCTCGCAGGCCTGGCTCTTGCCGCGCAGGCGCAGCAGCCCGCCGGCAGCGGCGCCCCGCTGAAGCTCGTGGTGCCGTTCACGCCCGGCACGGGCATCGACATCGTGGCCCGCACCGTCGGCCCGCGCCTCAGCCAGCGCCTGAACCGCCCGGTGGTCGTGGAGAACCGCACCGGCGCCTCCGGCAACATCGGCACCGAAGCCGTCGTGCGCTCCCCGGCGGACGGCAACACGCTGCTGGTGAGCGTGAACACGCTGGTGATGAACCGCGGCCTGTATCCGCACCTGCCTTTCGACCCGCTCAAGGACCTCGTGCCGGTGGCGCTCACCAGCTGGGGCCAGCTGATCCTGGTCACGCATCCCGGCACGAAATTCAGGACGGCGGGCGACCTGGTCGCCGCCGCCAAGGCCAAGCCGGGCCGCCTGAACTACGCCAGCCCCGGCGTCGGCACGCCGCACCACATGTCCATGGAGCTGTTCAAGCAGACCGCGGGCGTGTTCCTCACCCACATCCCCTACCGCGGCACCTCGCAGGCCGTCACCGACCTGCTGGGCGGCCAGGTGGACGCGATGTTCCTGCCGATCCACGTGGCGCTGCCGCACGTCAAGTCCGGCAAGCTGGTCGCGCTGGCCATCGGCAGCGACAAGCGCCACGCGCTGCTGCCCGACGTGCCCACCATCGCGCAGGCGAAGGCCGGCAACGTCAACGTCGACATGTGGTTCGGCATCTTCGCCCCGCCCGGCACGGCCGCCGACGAAGTGAACCGCCTGAACCGCGAGCTGAAGGACATCCTCGCGCTGCCGGAAGTGCGCACCGCGTTCCAGACGCAGGGCATGGACCCGCAGTGGAGCACGCCGGACGATTTCAAGCGCCTGGTGGCGCGCGACGCCGAACGCTGGGCCAACGTGGTCCGCACGGCCAACATCAAGCCTGAGTAAAGAAAAGACATGCGCATTGCAGTAGTCGGGGGAGGCATCGGCGGCCTCGCGTTGGCGCTCGGTTTGCACCAGCGCGGGATCGCCTGCGACGTCTACGAGGGCGTCGCCGAAGTGAAGGAACTGGGCGTCGGCATCACGCTGCTGCCCCACGCCGTGAGGGAGCTGGCCGCGCTGGGCGTGCAGCCCCAGCTGGAGGCCCTGGGCATCGAGAACCTGGAGAGCGTGTTCTTCAACCGCTGGGGCCAGTACATCTATCGCGAGCCGCGCGGCCGGCATGCGGGCTACAGCGTGCCGGAACTGGGCATGCACCGCGGCAAGCTGCACGGCGTGCTGTACCAGGCGGCGCTGCAGCGGATCGGCGCGGAGCGCATCCACCTCGCGCACCGCTGCACGGGCGTGGACCAGGACGGCGGCAAGGCCACGCTGTTCTTCAACGACGCGAACGGCCAGCCGCGCGCGCCGGTGCAGGCCGACATCGTGATCGCCTGCGACGGCGTGAATTCGGCGGTGCGCCGCCAGTTCTACCCGCAGGAGAAGCCCGCCTTCGCCGGCATCAACACCTGGCGCGGCGTGACGGTGCACAAGCCGATCCTCACCGGCAAGACCTACATGCGCATCGGCTCGATCGACACGGGCAAGATCGTGATCTACCCGATCGTCGACAACGTGGATGGCAAGGGCAACCAGTTGATCAACTGGACGGCCGAGATCCGCCATCCCGACATGGGCATGAACGACTGGAACAAGCCGGGCCGGCTGCAAGACGTGCTGCCGATCTACCAGGACTGGAAGTTCGACTGGCTCGACGTGCCCAACCTGATCGCCACGGCCAGCGAGATCCTCGAGTACCCGATGGTCGACAAGGACCCCGTGCCGCGCTGGACCTTCGGCCGCGTGACCTTCCTCGGCGACGCGGCCCACCCGATGTACCCGCGCGGCTCCAACGGCAGCGCGCAGGCGCTGATCGACGCCCGCACGCTGTCCGACCTGTTCGCGGAGGGCGGCGACCTGGTGCAGGCGCTGCAACGCTACGAGTCGTTGCGGCTGCCCGCCACCGCCAAGGTGGTGGAGACCAACCGCACCGTGCCGCCGGACTTCATCATCATGAAGGCCGACGAGCTCAGCGGCGGCAAGCCTTTCCCGGGCAGCATCGACGACCTGGTGAGCCAGGACGAACTGCGCCGCATCTCCGACGACTACAAGCAGGTGGCGGGCTTCTCGCTGCAGAGCGTCAAATAACCCGTCATTCCCGCGCAGGCGTCAATTCAAATACCGCGGCCGCGACGCGTCGCCGCCGCCTTCCTCCGCCGGCGGTTCCACCGGGGCCACCGGCGCGAAGCCTTCGCGCCAGCCGGACTGCAGCAGCGCCTGGTCCAGCAGGTGCATGAGCCCCTGCATCAGCTTGGGCTGCATCTCCATCTGGAAGCTGCGCGGCTTGGCGTCGCCGCCCGGCGCACGCTCGTTGAAGTTCAGGCGCAGCGGCCCGTTCGCGAGCGGCGTCGCATCCACGTCCGTCACCAGCAGCGGATCCTCCCCCAGCGGCAGGCGGTCCTCTTCCTTGTAGGGCGTGTCGAAGTCCGCGTGCTGCAGGAACTCCTCCTTGCGGAAGTCCGCGAGCATCCTTTTTAGCTCCGCGTTGGCGCCCGCGAGCGACGCGCCCGCCGACTCCAGCTTGAGCAGGTGCTCGGTGAGCAGCTTGGACAGCAGGGGCCACAGGCCGACCATGAGCCGGCGCGTCAGCCACATGCGCATCTCCTCGCCTTCGGTCGTGTTGATGCGCATGAGGATGCGGTCCTGCTCGGGCAGGTAGGTCACCGACATCTGGTGGATCTGCATCCGCCCGATTCTAGTCACCCTCCTGTCGAGGCTGAGCCGCCTACAGTGGTGCGACCTTGAAAAGTACCGCCTCAAGCCTATCTGGGCCGTAACGGAGTTTTTTCCATGCGAATCGACAAGCTCACCACCAAGTTCCAGGAAGCCCTGGCCGACGCGCAGAGCCTGGCGCTTGCCAACGACCACGCCTACATCGAGCCGGCGCACCTGCTGGTGGCGATGCTGCGGCAGGAGGACGGTCCGCGCGCGTTGCTGCAGCGGGCCGGCGTCAATGTGCCCGGCCTGCTGGCGGCCGCCGAGGGCGCGATGCACAAGCTGCCGCAGGTGCAGGGCCAGGAACAGATCGGCGTCGGCCGCGACCTCGCAGGACTGCTGCAGCAGGCCGAGAAGGAGGCGCTCAAGCGCGGCGACGAGTTCATCGCCAGCGAGAATTTCCTCCTGGCACTGGCCGACACCAAGCAGGACATCGGCCGCATCGGCCGCGAGAACGGCCTCTCGCGCAAGTCGCTGGAAGCCGCCGTGGATGCGGTACGCGGGGGACAGAACGTGAACTCCGCCGAATCCGAAGGCCAGCGCGAGGCGCTGAAGAAGTACACCCTCGACCTCACCGAGCGCGCCCGCCAGGGCAAGCTCGACCCGGTGATCGGCCGCGACGAGGAGATCCGCCGCGCGATCCAGGTCCTGCAACGCCGCACCAAGAACAACCCGGTGCTGATCGGCGAACCGGGCGTGGGCAAGACGGCGATCGTCGAAGGCCTCGCCCAGCGCATCGTGGACGGCGAGGTGCCGGAAACGCTGAAGGACAAGCGCGTGCTGTCGCTGGACATGGCGGCGCTGCTGGCCGGCGCCAAGTACCGCGGCGAGTTCGAGGAGCGCCTGAAGACGGTGCTGCACGAGCTGGCCAAGGACGAAGGCCAGACCATCGTCTTCATCGACGAACTGCACACCATGGTCGGCGCCGGCAAGGCCGAAGGCGCGATGGACGCCGGCAACATGCTCAAGCCCGCGCTCGCCCGCGGCGAGCTGCACTGCGTGGGCGCGACCACCCTGGACGAATACCGCAAGTACATCGAGAAGGACGCCGCGCTGGAGCGCCGCTTCCAGAAGATCCTCGTCGGCGAGCCGACCGTGGAGGCGACCATCGCCATCCTGCGCGGCCTGCAGGAAAAGTACGAGGCGCACCACGGCGTGGACATCACCGACCCGGCGATCGTGGCCGCCGCCGAACTCTCGCATCGCTACATCACCGACCGCTTCCTGCCGGACAAGGCGATCGACCTGATCGACGAGGCGGCCTCGAAGATCAAGATCGAGATCGACTCCAAGCCCGAAGCCATCGACCGCCTCGACCGCCGCATGATCCAGCTGCAGATCGAGCGCGAGGCGATGAAGAAGGAAAAGGACGAAGCCTCGAAGAAGCGCCTGGGACTGATAGCCGACGAGATCGTGCGACTGAGCAAGGAGATCTCCGATCTCGAGGAGATCTGGAAGTCCGAGAAGGCGGCCGCGCAGGGCAGTGCCCAGATCCGCGAGGAGATGGACAAGCTGCGCCACCAGATCGAGGAGTCCACCCGCAAGGGCGACTTCAACAAGGTCGCCGAGCTGCAGTACGGCAAGCTGCCGGCGCTGGAAAAGCAGCTCAAGGAGGCGCAGGCGGCCGAGACGCAGAAGGGCAAGAGCGGCAAGCCGCAGCTGCTGCGCACGCAGGTGGGCGCCGAGGAGATCGCCGAGGTGGTGGCGCGCGCCACCGGCATCCCCGTGTCCAAGCTGATGCAGGGCGAGCGCGAGAAGCTGCTGCTGATGGAAGACAAGCTGCACGAACGCGTGGTGGGGCAGGACGAAGCGATCAGCGCGGTGGCCAACGCCATCCGCCGCTCGCGCTCGGGCCTGTCCGATCCGAACCGCCCGACCGGCTCCTTCCTGTTCCTCGGCCCGACCGGCGTGGGCAAGACCGAGCTGTGCAAGGCGCTGGCGAACTTCCTGTTCGACAGCGAGGAACACCTGATCCGCGTCGACATGAGCGAGTTCATGGAGAAGCACTCGGTGGCCCGCCTGATCGTCGCGCCCCCGGGCTACGTCGGCTACGAGGAGGGCGGCTACCTCACCGAAGCCGTGCGCCGCAAGCCGTACAGCGTGATCCTGCTCGACGAGGTCGAGAAGGCGCACCACGACGTGTTCAACCTGCTGCTGCAGGTGCTCGACGACGGCCGCCTCACCGACGGCCAGGGCCGCACCGTGGACTTCAAGAACACGGTGATCGCGATGACGTCCAACATCGGCTCGCACATGATCCAGGCGATGGTGGGCAAGCCCTACGAGGACGTGAAGGACGCGGTGTGGGACGAGTTGAAGAACCACTTCCGGCCCGAGTTCCTGAACCGCATCGACGAGACGGTGGTGTTCCACGGCCTCGGCGCCGACCACATCGCCCGCATCGCGAAGATCCAGCTGCGCGTGCTGGAGCAGCGCCTGGCGAAGATGGACCTGCAGCTGGAAGTCTCTCCGGCGGCGCTGGAGGAGCTCGCGAAGGTCGGATTCGACCCGGTGTTCGGCGCGCGGCCGCTCAAGCGCGCGATCCAGCAGCGCATCGAGAACCCGCTGTCGCGGCTGATCCTCGAAGGGCGCTTCCCGCCCAAGAGCGCGATCGGCGTCGAGGTGGATCCGGTGCGCGAGCCCGGCGTGTTCCACTTCAATGGCGCACAGGCGCCGCGGCGCGAAGGGGCGGCCGCCTGATGCCTGGCCGGCAGCAGCCGGAGCCCCCAGGCTCCGGCAGTTTTTGCATGTGCCCGACAATGCAAGCGTGATGCCTTTCCTGACCCATATCCTCCTGCGCGTCCTGCTGCTGGCGGTCGGCCTGGTCGCCGCCGCGGTCGTCACGGTCGTGTTCGTGCTGTTCATGGCAGCGTGGCTGCTGCGCGCCGGCTGGGCGCGGCTGACCGGCCGTCCCGTCACGCCCTTCGGCATGCGCATGGGGCCGCGCAGCGTCTTCGAGGAGATGATGCGGCGCGCGCCGCAGCCGCCGGCCAGCCGCACGCCGCGCGCGGACGCCGCCGCCGTGGCCCGCGGACGCCTCGCCGACGTCTCCGACGTCGAGCCCAAGTAGGGCGAGGACGAATCGCAAGCTTGCGAAATTTCCCGACTCCCGTGTAGGTGCAGGACTACAGGACCGGTGCAGGGCCTGTTACCTAATGGTCCCGTCGAGCCTTCGGGCTCGGGAGCACAGGATGGCCTTGAAGCTGCATCGCTTCGGCGAACGCGAGCAGGCGGGTCCCCCGCCTCAGGGGGTGTACGCGTTGCGCGCCGTCCGCGTCGGCATTGCCGACGACCACCCCATCACGCGCACGGCGCTGCGCTGCTACCTCGACGAACAGGATGGCATCCGCGTGGTCGCGGAGGCGGCCTCCGGCCGCGAAGCGATCGACCTCGTGCGCACGCAGGCGCTCGACGTGCTGCTGCTCGATCTCGACATGCCGGGGCAGAGCGGCATCGATGCGCTCACCATGATCAAGGCCAAGGCGGAGCACGTCGGCGTGCTCGTGCTCTCCGGCTATCCCGAACACCAGTACGCCGTGCCGCTGATCCGCAACGGCGCGAGCGGCTACTTGAACAAGGCCTGCGAACCCTCGGAGATCTGCGCGGCGATCCGGCGCATCGCGCAGGGACAGCGCTACATCACGGCGGTCGTCGCGGAGCTGCTCGCATCGCAGGTGATCACGCCGACGCCGGGCGGCCTGCACGAACAGTTGTCGGCGCGCGAACTGCAGGTCTTCCTCAAGCTCGCCCAGGGCTGCACCGCGGGGCAGGTGGCTGCGGAACTGTCGCTCAGTGCCAAGACCGTCAGCACCTATCGCGCCCGCCTGATGCGCAAGCTCGATGCGCACTCCAACAGCGACCTCACGTACTACGCGCTCAAGCATCGGCTGCTAGACTGAGCGTCAGTGATTCCCCGCATCGTCATCGTCGGCTGCGGCTTCGGCGGCCTGGAGGCGGCTCGCGCGCTTCGCGGCGCCGAGGTCGCGATCACGCTGGTCGACAAGACCAACCACCACCTGTTCCAGCCGCTGCTTTACCAGGTCGCCACGGCGGGCCTGGCGGCGCCGGCGATCGCGGCGCCGGCACGGCACCTGTTCCGCCACCAGGCGAACGTCACCACGCTGCTCGGTGACGTCGTGGCCGTGGACGCCGCCGCGCGCGAGGTGAAGCTGCGCGACGGGCAGTCCTTGCCCTACGACCACCTGGTCGTGGCGGCCGGCGCGACCCACAGCTACTTCGGGCGCGACGACTGGTCGCGCTTCGCCCCGGGGCTGAAGACGCTGGCCGACGCCTTCGAGATCCGCCGGCGCGTGCTGCTTGCCTTCGAGGCGGCGGAAAAGGAAAGCGATCCGCAGCGGCGCGCCGCCTGGCTCACCTTCGTGGTGATCGGCGCCGGGCCGACCGGCGTGGAGATGGCGGGCACGCTGGCGGAGATCGCGCGCGACACGCTGCCCGGCGAATTCCGCCGCATCGATCCGGCCGCCGCGCGCATCCTGCTGGTGGAGGGCGGACCGCGCGTGCTGCAGGCCATGCCGGAGGCCCTGAGCGCGAGCGCGCAGCGGCAGCTGGAAAAACTGGGCGTGGAAGTGCGCGTGTCCTCGCGCGTCACGGCCATCGACGACGAAGGCCTGGAGGTGCAGGGCGGCGAAGCTTCCTGGCGGCTGGAGAGCCGCTGCATGGTGTGGGCCGCGGGCGTGGCCGCATCGCCGCTCGGGCGGCAGATCGCCGAGGCGGCCGGCGCGCGCACCGATCGCGCGGGCCGGGTGCCGGTGGAGCCGGACCTGAGCGTGCCGGGCCATCCCGAGATCAGCGTGATCGGCGACCTCGCGTCGGCGCAAAGCCATTTGAAGGGACACGATGCGCGCCCGGTGCCGGGAGTGTCGCCGGCGGCCAAGCAGATGGGCCGCACCGCCGCCGCGAACATCCTGCGGCGCCTGCGCGGCGAGCCGACGGAGGCCTTCCGCTATCGCGACTACGGCAACCTCGCGACGATCGGGCGCAATTCGGCGGTGGTGGATCTCTGGACGCCGTGGCGCCGCATCCAGTTCAGCGGCTGGTTCGCGTGGGTGTTCTGGCTGTTCGCCCACATCTACTTCCTGATCGGATTCCGCAACCGGCTCGTCGTGCTGATCGACTGGGGCTCGGCCTACTGGAGCCGCCAGCGTTATGCGCGGGTGGTGACGGGGATCGATCCCGGCACCACCGACAGCTAGGCCTCTAGCGGCTCCGCAACCGCCGCGCGCCGCCGTGGCGGCGGTCGGCCTTCTCCGCCACCGGCTTGCCGGCGGCGATGTGCTCCGCGTTCTGCGTCAGCTTGTCGAGTGCGTTCTCGAAGGCCGCGAGTTCGGCCGGCGAGAGCACGGACAGCACCTCGCCATTGAAGTGGACCGACTGCGGGAACAGCTCGTCGTACAGCCGGCGTCCCTCCTCGGTGAGATCCACCTGCGCCCGCCGGCGATCCTCCAGGTCCGGCACGCGCCGGATCAGGCGCTTCTCCGTCAGTTCGGTGATGTGGCGCGAGGTGCGGGCCCGCTCCAGGTGCGCGCGCTCGGCCAGTTCCGACGGCGACATCGCGCCGTGCGCCGCCAGCAGCGCGATCAGGCGCCACTCCCGCCGCGTGATGCCGTAGCGGCCCTCGCACAGGCGCACGACCATGGCGCCGCTGGCCGCGAACAGGCGGCTGAGCCGGTAGTTCAGCAGGTCGTCGACGGTGCGGGGCTGGGCTAGGGACATGGCGCGCAGGTAGTTGTATAGATGAATTATCGGGGTGGCTCCTAGACTGGGCAGCATCCTTTGAAGCCCCACCCGATGTCCACCACACAACTCACCCCAGGCGCCCGCATCCAGGGTTCCGAAGTCTTCGACCTCGCCAGTTCCTGGCGCGGCTATCGCATCAACAAGATGTGCAATGCGCTGTCCGTCGCGGCCAACCGCGTGGCGTTCCAGCGCGACGAGGAAGCCTTCATGGCGGCCCACCACCTGAACGAGGAGGAGAAGCAGCTGGTGCGCCAGCGCGATTTCTCCGGCCTGCTGGCCGCCGGCGGCAACATCTACTTCCTGCTCAAGCTCGGTGTCGTCACCGGCAACGGCCTGTACAAGATGGGCGCGAAGATGCGTGGCGAAAGCTACGAGCAGTTCCTCGCCACCCGCAACGACGCGGGAGCCACCTGATGGGACGCATCGTCGCCGGCATCGGCACCTCCCACGTTCCCTCCATCGGCGGCGCCTACGACCGCGGCAGGACGGCCACGCCGGCCTGGAAGCCGCTGTTCGACGCCTACGTGCCGGTGCGCGAGTGGCTCCAGGAACGGAAGGTGGACGTCTGCATCATGGTCTACAACGACCACGGCGCGGACTTCTTCTTCGACAAGTACCCCACCTTCGCGGTCGGCTGCGCGGACCGCTACGCGATCGCCGACGAGGGCTTCGGCGTGCGGCCGCTGCCCGCGATCGGCGGCGACGTGGAGTTCTCGCAGCACCTGTGCACGGCGCTGGTGTACGACGAGTTCGACATCACGGTATGCCAGGAGATGGCGGTGGAGCACGGCTTCCTCGTGCCCATGCACCTGTGCTTCGACCCGCAGGAAGGCGGCTGGCCGGTGGCGTCGATCCCGGTGCAGGTGAACGTGCTGCAGCATCCGCTGCCCACGGCGCGCCGCTGCTACCGGCTGGGACAGGCGATCCGCCGCGCGGTGGAGAGCTACCCCAAGGACATCAAGGTGGCGATCGTCGGCACCGGCGGCATGTCGCACCAGCTCACCGGAGCGGACTTCGGCGCGATGAACCAGCAGGAGGACCTCGCTTTCCTCGATCGGCTGGAGCAGGATCCCGAGAGCCTCACGCGCCTCACCCACCAGGAAATGATGGAGAAGTACGGCGTGGAAGGCATCGAGCTGATCATGTGGCTGGTGATGCGCGGCGCGCTGTCGCCGGCGGCGAGGAAGGTGCACCGCAACTACTACGCGCCCATGACCACCGGCATGGGCCTGATCACCTTCGAGGAGCAGGCCTGATGCGCACCCAAGTCGGCATCATCGGAGCCGGGCCCTCGGGGCTCATGCTGGCGCAGATCCTGCACCTGCAGGGCATCGAGTCGGTCATCCTGGAACGCTCCAGCCAGGAGCACGTGCGCGCGCGGCTGCGGGCCGGCGTGCTGGAGCAGGGCACCGTGGAAATGATGCGGGAGTTCGGCGTGGGCGATCGCGTCACCGCCGAAGGCCTGAAGCAGCGGGCCATCGACTTCCGCTTCAACGGCGAGTCGCACCCGATCGACTTCGCGGCCACTTGCGGCCGCCACACCTGGGTCTATCCGCAGCACGAGGTGGTGACGGACCTGATGGCCGCACGCGAGCGCACCGGCCGGCCGGTGCTGTACGACGCGCCGGTGACGCGCATCGAAGGCCTGGACGGCCAGCGCCCCCGCATCCACTTCGAGCATCGCGGCGAGGCGGCCACGCTGGAGTGCGACTTCGTCGCCGGCTGCGACGGTTTCCGCGGCGTGAGCCGCACGGCCATCCCGGCCGACCGGCTGAAGGTCTACGACCGCATCTATCCCTTCGGCTGGCTGGGCATCCTGGCCGAGGCGAAGCCCGCGATCGAGGACATCACCTGGGGTTGCCACGAGGACGGATTCGCGATGATGAGCATCCGTTCGCCGAGCGTCACGCGCCTGTACCTGCAGTGCGCGCCGGAAGACAGCCCGGACAACTGGTCGGACGACCGCATCTGGACCGAGCTGCACAAGCGGCTGGACGTGCCCGGCCTGCCGACGCTCAACGAAGGCCGCATCACGCAGAAGGGCGTCACCGCGATGCGCAGCTTCCTTTCGGAGCCGATGCAGCACGGGCGGCTCTTCCTGGCGGGCGATGCCGCCCACATCGTGCCGCCGACCGGCGCCAAGGGACTCAACTCCGCGATGGCCGACGTGAAGGTGCTGGGCCGCGCGCTGACGGAACACTACCGGCGCGGCAGGGGCGACTGGCTGGAGCGCTATTCGGAGGTCTGCCTCGAGCGCATGTGGCTGGTGCAGCGCTTCGCCGCGGGCCTGTGCACGATGGTGCACCAGTTCCCCGGCGAGAACGCGTTCGTGCGGCGCCTGCAGCGGGCCGACCTCGAATACATGACCACCACCGTCCCCGGACGGCTGGAATTTTCCGAGAACTTCACCGGGCTGCCGGTGGCAGCCTGAGAACAGGAGAGAGCATGGACCCGCATTTCCTTCCCTCGCGCCGGCGCTTCCTCGCGCAAGCCGGTGCCGCCGCCGCCGGCAGTCTCGCCTGGAGCGTGCACGCCCAGGGCGACGGCTGGCCGTCGCGCCCCATCAAGATCGTTTGCAACTTCCCGGCCGGCAGTTCGCCCGACGCCCTGGTGCGGGCGATCTCGCAGCCGCTGCAGCAGGCGTTGGGCCAGCCGGTGGTGATCGACAACCGCGCGGGTGCGAGCGGCATCATCGGCGCCGAGCTCGTGGCCAAGGCGCCGGCCGACGGCTACACGCTGCTGATGACGGCGGGCAGCACCATCACCACCAATCCGCACGTGTTCGCCAGGATGCCGTTCGACCCGGCGAAGGACCTGGTTCCGGTGGCGGCGCTCGCGCGCCTCAACCTGTTCCTCGTCACGCGCGGCGACCTGCCCGTGAAGGACGTGCGCGGCTTCCTCGCCTACCTGAAGAAGAACCCGGGCAAGGTGACCTACGGCTCCGCGGGCAATGCCACGGGATTGCACCTCGCCGGCGAGATGCTCAAGAGCCAGGCCAACGTCTTCGCCGTGCACGTGCCGTACCGCGGCGCCTCGCTGGCCCTGCAGGACCTGCTGGGCGGGGCGATCGACTTCTATTTCGATCCGGGCATCGCCCTGCAGCACGTGAAGGCCGGCAAGCTGAAGATGCTGGCGATCGCGGCGCCGCACCGCTCGCCCCTGTATCCGGACGTGCCGACGCTGGACGAAGTGGGCCTGAAGGGATTCGATGCCGGCACCACGCACGGCCTCTATGCGCCCGAGGGCGTGCCGCCGGCGATCATCGAGCGCATCAACCGCGAGGTGAACGCGGCGCTCGCCTTGCCCGGCGTGAAGACGCAGGTCGCGGCGCTGGCCGCCGATCCCACGCCGCTCACGCCGGCGCAGTTTGGCGCCGTGATGCGCGAGGACAGCCGGCGCTACGGCGCGGTGATCAAGGAGCGCCACATCACGGCGTCCTGACCTCCGCGTTCGCCGGGTCCGGGGGCCGCAGCGGGTCCAGTCCTTCGCGCTCCCACCCTTCGCCGAACAGCTCGCTCGGGTGCTGCGTGCGTTCCGTGCCGTTGCCGCAGATCATCGCGTCGGCGGCACAGTAGCGGTCGCAGCCCCAGCAGGTGCGTTCGGGGTGGGCCGGCAGGATCGGGAACTTCTTGGCCATGCATGCATTCTTGCGGCATGCGCGCGCAAGGACTTTGCGCCGGATCAAATGCATGGTGGGCAAGCGAAGCCTGCCCACCCTACGAGGCCGGCGCTGGCTTGGTGTGCTGTGCGTACAGCTTCTGCATGCCCCCCAGCCAGCGGTCGTAGTCCTGCGCCTTGTTCAGGAAGTACTTCGCCACCTCGGGATGGGGCAGGGCGAGGAAACGCTCCTCGCGCATGGTCTGCACCACGACGTCGGCCACCTGCTCCGGCGTGAGCACGCCGTCGATGCCGGCCGATCCGGTGCCGTCGCGCGTCATGTCGGTCTGCACGGACTGCGGGCACAGGCAGGACACGCGGATGCCCTGGCGGCCGTAGGCGATCCGCAGCCACTCGGCGACGGCCACCGCGGCATGCTTGGTCACGCCGTAGGGCGCCGACTCGACGATGTTCAGCAGCCCCGCGGCGGAGGCCGTCACCAGGAAGTAGCCCTCGCCCCGCTGGATCATTTCCGGGATCACCGCGCGCGCCGCCCACACGTGCGCCATGCCATGGATCTGCCACATCTTGTCCCACAGCGCGTCCTCCAGCTCGATGCCGCCCATGCGCCCGAGGATGCCGGCGTTGGAGAACCAGATGTCGATGCGGCCGAAGCGCTCGCGCGCCTGCTGGGCCAGCTGCTGGATGTCGGCCTCGCGGCTGACGTCGCAGCGTACCGCGATGGCCTGCGCGCCGATGCCGCGCGCGACGCCCTGGGCACGTTCGAGGTTCACGTCGGCCACCACCACGCCCGCGGCGCCTTCGCGCGCGAAGCGTTCCGCCATGCCCGCGCCGATGCCGCTGGCGCCGCCCGTGACCACCGCTACCTTGCCGCTGATTTCCATGCTTGCCTCCGATGAGCCGCAGAGTATCCGCGCCAGTGCGCCGGGTGCAAGCCGCCGAGGCGACATGCCCCGCGCAGGCCCGGTGGTCCCTTTCGTGCGAGGCGCCGGGAGGGCCGCCTGCATCGCACGGGTACGGCTTCCGACAACACCGCGGCCCGGGCGTCCTACACGGTCGGGCTGGCTCGTTCGCGATCATTCTCCCCAAGCGAAAACACACGGAGAAATGGCCATGACCGCCCTCGCACAGGATTTCTGGCAGGAACAAGCAGACGAACCGGAGGTCCGCATCGACGGCCGCATCCAGCCCGAGCTGGAAGACGCGTACTGGCAGAGCGTCTACTGGTCGCAGCCCTACTACTGCGCCGACCTGAGCTACGACGACTACGCGCCCGCGTACTGCGTCGGCTACATCGGCTTCGCCCAGTACGGCGGCCGGTTCGAGGAGGCGGAGAAGTCGCTGTGCGCCAACTGGGTCCGCATCAAGGGCGACTCGCGGCTGGAATACGAAGAGGCGCTGCCGGCGATCCGCGCGGCCTGGGAGCATGCCGCGACCGCGCAGGTCGAGGACGAAGAGGAAGAGCTCGCCAGCCCCGAGTACGTCGCATCGCAGAGGCAGCGTTCGCGCCAGCCCGCGTTCGCCGAGGCCTGAGCGTTGCGGCGTGCGCAGCCACGCCGCGCGGCATCCGCCGCGGTCCTACAGGGGTGAACGGAGGCGCGCCGCACGATCTCGCGCATGACGCAGCCGTTCTCCGTCCAGGACCTTTACCTCCACCGGAATCCCACGGAACTCGATGGCGCGCCCGACGGGCGCGCCATCGCCTGCACCGTGCACGCCGTGGACCGGGACCAGGACGACTACTTCTCCTGCATCTGGTCGCTGCCGGTCGAGGGCGGATCGCCCCGCCAGCTCACCCGCGGGCCGGGACTCGACAAGTCCCCGCGCTGGTCCCCGGACGGCCGGCAGCTTGCCTTCCTCTCGGACCGCGGTGGCACCGCAGCGGTCCATCTGCTGCCGCACGACGGCGGCGAGGCCGGTGCGCTGGGTTCGCTGCCCGGCGCCGTGTCCGGCCTGCGCTGGATGCCCGATGCGAATGCGCTCGTGGTCACGGCCGCGGTACCGGTCGACCCCGACTGGCGCGGCGCACGCGCCAACGGCCGCAAGCCGAAGCAGCCCAAAGTGCAGCCGCAGGTGGCCTGGAAGCTGCCGTACAAGAGCGACGGCATGGGCTACATGCTGGCCCGCGAGATCCACCTGTTCTCGCTCGACGCGAAGAGCGGCGAGCACCGCCAGCTCACCGACGGACCGTTCGACGTTCTGGCCTTCGGCATCGCGCCCAACGGCAGGCACATCGCCCATGCGCGCACGCGCGAGGGGCGCTTCGCGCACCGCTCCGACCTCTGGGTTTGCGACGCGGATGGCTCGCGAGCGCGCCAGCTCACCACGGAGTTCGCGACCGTGATGCGCCCGGTGTGGTCGCCCGACGGCCGCTGGATCGCCTTCAGTGCGACGGTGGAAGAGGGCGACGCCCAGACCAACCTCTACCTCCTGGAATTCGCGTCCGGCCGCATCCGCCGTCTCGGCGACGCAGACTTGCAGGTGACCGAAGCGGAATCCGTGCACTGGTCGCCGGATTCCGCCAGCCTGCTGCTCTCTCGCCAGCACCGCGGCCGCCACCAGCTGGTGCGCATCCAGGCGGCCGATGCGCGACTTCAGGTGCTGGTGCAGGGCGACCGCCAGTTCGGCGCGATCGCGCCGGTGGGCGACGGCGTGGCCTACGTCGTCGAGCACCCTTCGCAGCCCAGCGAAGTGTTCCTGAGCGGGCCGGACGGCCAGGGCGAGCGGCAGCTGAGCGACCTCAATCCCTGGTGGAAGGAGCGCACGCCCATCCTCGCGGAAGTCCGGGAATTCGAGGTGCCCGATGGGCGCGGCGGCAGCGAGACGATCGAGGGCTGGCTGCTGCGTGCCGAGGGCGCGAGCGGTCCGCTGCCGCTGCTGAACGACGTGCACGGCGGTCCCGCGAGCTATGCGCTGCTGGACTTCGACACCAACGTGTACTGGCAGGTGCTGTGTTCCCAGGGCTGGGCGGTGCTGGCGCTCAACGCCGTCGGCTCCGCCAGCTACGGCCGCGAGTTCTGCGACCGCCTCTCGGGTCACTGGGGCGAGTACGACCTGCCGCAGCACCAGGCCGCCGTGAGCCGGCTGCAGGAAGAAGGCGTGTGCGACGGGCGCGTGGCCATCGCCGGCAAGTCCTACGGCGGCTACCTGAGCGCCTGGGCGATCGGCCACACGACGCAGTTCCGCGCCGCGGTGGTGATGTCCCCGGTGGGCAACATCGAGACGCACTACGGCACATCGGACGGCGGCTACTACGCGGATCCGTATTCCATGGGCACCGACGCCCGCTTCGACCGCACGCTCGCCAACGAGCTCTCGCCGATGAAGCACGTGGAGAAGGCGGCTACGCCCACGCTGTTCCTCCAGGGCTGCGAGGACGAGCGCTGCCCGAAGTGCCAGTCGGAAGAACTCTTCGTGAGCCTGATGAAGGGCGGCCGCGCGCAGGCGGAACTGGTGCTGTACCCGCAGCAGGACCACCACTTCCTCGGCCAGGGCGAGCCCTCGGTGCGGGAGGACGCCGCCGGACGCATCATCGACTGGGTGAAGCGCCACGTGCAGCAGGCGCAGGCACCGCTTCGCGATCCGCGTCCGCCAGCCATTGCTCCAGGCTGTCGATGAAGGGCACCTGGCCGGCGATCAGCTTGCGCCGCGCTTCGTCCAGGCCGAACCAGCGCACGCGGTCGACTTCCGGAAAATCCTGGATGCGTCCCGAGCGCGGCGGCCATTCGAGCTCGAAGGTGTTGCTCACCAGGCGCGCCGGGTCGGCATCGCCCTCGAAGGCCCAGGCGGTGATGCGCTTGCCGCTTTTCTGACGCGCTTCGCCGAGCAGGACGAAGGGTGGCGTGCTGTCGAAGCCGGTTTCCTCGCCGAACTCGCGGCGGGCCGCCGCCAGCGGATCTTCCTGCGGGCCGATCTCGCCCTTGGGCAGCGTCCATGCCGCATCGTCGCGGCGCGTCCAGAAAGGGCCGCCCGGATGTGCAAGCAGCACCTCGGCCGCGGCTCCGCGGCGGCGGTACATCAGCAGGCCGGCACTGCGGATCGTCGACACGCCGCCAGTGTAGATGCAGCGGCCCGTCGCGGGAACGGACGAGCAGGGCCGTCTCAGGCCGGCTTGCCCTGCAGCCGGCTCGGGGGCTGGCCCATCGCCGACTTGAACATGGCGGCGAAGGCACTCTCGCTCGCATAGCCGCTCGCCGCGGCGACCTGGCCCACCGGCACGCCGCGCGCGAGCAGGGGCAGCGCATGGGCCAGCACGGCCTGCTGGCGCCACTGCTGGTAGCTGGTGCCCAGCTCGTCTCGGAACAGGCGTGCCATGGTGCGTTCGCTGGCGCCGACGTCGGCGGCCCACTGGGCGAGCGTCGCGCGTTCCGCCGGCGCGCGCAGCACGGCTTCGCACAAGGCGCGCAGGCGCTTGTCGCCGCCCTGCGCGGGCGGCAGCGGCACGCCCAGCGCCTGCGTGGCGGCGCCGCGCAGTTCGTCGAGCACCAGGGAGACCAGCAGGTCTTCGCGAGCGCGCGGCAGGCCGGGCACGTCCAGGGCCGGGATCAGTTCGCGCAGCAGCGGTGACACCATCAGCACGCGGCAGCCCTGCCAGTCCGGCGGCGACGCCGAGGCATCGAGATACAGGGTGCGGAACTGGGCGTCCTCCAGCACGTGCACCGAATGCAGCGCGCGCGGAGCGATCCACACCGCGCGCGACGGCGGCACGATGTAGGTGACTTCGCCGGTGGCGCTGTCCGGGTCGGCGGCGCTCACCTGCAGCATGCCGGTGGCGCAGTAGGCGAGCTGCGCCCAGGCGTGGCGATGCGGCTCGAAGTGCGCGTCGGCCGGAAGGTGGCGCGATCGCACGCGCACCGGCCGCGCGCGGCTGGGCTGGAAGGCGTCGGTGTTGTCCGGGGCGACGAGGGAACGGCGGGGGCGCGGCATCTGGCTGGTTTTCGACGGATTATCCCGGTCCGTCGCATTCCCGCAATCGCCTGCGCGCCGGGATTCCCAGCTGCGGCCCTTGGAAAATGCACGGGTTTGCGCCAGCGCCGCGCTATCCTTGCGCCCATGTATGCCGCGTATTTCGGGCTGAAGCAGGAGCCGTTCTCCATCGCGCCGGATCCGCGCCTGCTGTTCATGAGCGAACAGCACCGGGAAGCCCTGGCGCACCTGCTCTACGGCGTGCAGGGCGGCGGCGGCTTCGTGCTGCTGACGGGCGAGATCGGCACCGGCAAGACCACCGTCTGCCGCTCCTTCCTGGAGCAGGTGCCCGCGCACTGCAACCTGGCCTACATCTTCAACCCCAAGCTCACCGTGCTCGAACTGCTGGAGACGGTGTGCCACGAGTTCGGGGTGCAGGCGAACCCGCCGGCGCAGCGCGCCGCCACGGTGAAGGACTACCTCGACCCGCTCAATGCCTTCCTGCTGCAATCGCATGCGGCCGGCCGCAACAACGTGCTCGTGATCGACGAGGCGCAGAACCTGGCGCCCGAGGTGCTCGAGCAGCTGCGGCTGCTGACCAACCTGGAAACCAGCGAACGCAAGCTGCTGCAGATCATCCTGATCGGCCAGCCCGAGCTGCGCGAGATGCTCGCCCGGCCCGAGCTGGAGCAGCTGGCGCAGCGCGTGATCGCGCGCTACCACCTCCAGGCGCTCGGCGAAGGCGAGAGCGCGCAGTACGTGCGGCACCGGCTGGAAGTCTGCGGGCTGGAACGGCCGCTGCCGTTCGACCGCGCCGCGCTCCGGCGGGTGCACCGCGCGAGCCGGGGCGTGCCGCGCCGGATCAACCTGCTGTGCGACCGCGCGCTGCTCGGCGCGTATGCCAACGGGCAGGGGCAGGTGACGCGGCGCATCGTCGACCAGGCCGCGGCGGAGGTGTTTCCCGCCGCCGCGCGGCCGGCGCCCAGGTGGCGCGGGGCGGTCGTGGCCGGAGCGGTGGTGCTCGTGGCAGGCGCCGGCCTGCTGGCCGCGGCCACGCGCCTGGGCGAAGAGCGTGCAGCCACGCTGTCGCCGACCGCCGCGCCGCGTGAGCCGCAGGCCGTTGCGCTGCTGGTTGCCGCGCCGCTGCCGGTCCCTCCGCCGGCGCCCGCGCCGCCACCGGTCCTGCTGCACGACGCGCAGCAGGCCTGGCGCGAACTGGGCGCCGCCTGGAAATTGCCCGCGGCGAGCGGCGAGGCCTGCGAGGCGTTCTCCCGCGAGCAGGTGCAGTGCTTCAGCCGCACCATGAGCCTCGCGCTGATCCGCCAGCTGGCCCGGCCCGGCATCGTGACGCTGGACGCACGCACCGGCCAGCCTTCCTACGCGGTGCTCACGCGCCTGACCGACAGCAGCGCCACGCTGCAGGCGGCCGGCACCGAGCAGACCGTGACCCTGGCGGCGTTCGCGGAGCGCTGGCAAGGCGATTTCGCGACCCTGTGGCGCGTGCCGGAGGGCTATCGCGAACGCCAGCGCAATGGGCAGGGCGGGGTCGCGATCGACTGGATCGCGCAGCAGCTCGCGGCCCGCAAGGGCCAGCCGGTGCCTGCGCCCGGAAGCCGCCTGGACGAGCGACTGCGGGCGGAGCTGCGGGCCTTCCAGCTCGCGCAGGGCCTGCCCGCCGACGGCCAGCCCGGTCCGCTCACCTACATGCAACTGAATCGCGCGGCGGGGCTCGACGAACCCCGCCTGCGCACCGAACCCTGAGAAGCGCATGTCGTACATCCTCGATGCCCTGCGCAAGGCCGATGCCCAACGCGAACGCGATCCGGCCCGCGGCATCCACGCGCAGCCCGCGCTGGCCGCGCCGGCCCGCACCGCTTCCGCCGCAAGGCGCGGCGCCTGGATCGTGGCCGCGGCGCTCGCTGCCGCGGGCGCTGCCTGGTTCGGCTGGTCGCAGCGAAGCGCCGCGCCCGCGGTGCAACCCGCGGCGGCGGTGCTTGTTCCTGAGCCGGTTCCCGTGGCTGCTCCGGTCGTGACCGTGGCCGCGGCCGTGATCCCTCCCG
>NZ_DASVNN010000074.1:0-50735 GCF_036383835.1 Ramlibacter sp. | reverse complement strand
CCTGCCTTCGCGTCGGCGCCGGCATTGGCGTCGACACCGGCTTCGACGCGCGGCGCCGGAACGGTGGCCTGCACGCCCGTGGTGGCGCTGCCGGCCGTGCCCTGGACCGCCGTCCCGGCTGCGCCGATGGCCTGCGTGGTGCCGCGCACGGCGCCGCCGACGGCGGCTCCGGCATCGACGTTGCCGCCGATCGACAGCGACGATTGCGCCATGGCCTGGCTTGCGAGGAAAGCAGTGGTGAGGGCGATAGCGAGTTTGTTCAAGCTGGGGTTCCTTTCCACGAAGGTGGATGTTGCGGGACCGCATGTGTACCGCGGCGCCCCAGCTCGCCTGTAAGAAGTCGTCTGTACGGAGCTCCGTTCGCCACGGTCGGGCGACGTTTGTTGCAGCCGACTACACCGCCGACCTGAAAGGCTACAACTGTGGCTCAACCTTGTCGCGATGACACGCCGCGCTATTTCGACAGCACGACGTGCTGCGCGCTTTCCGTTCCCACGTGCTCGGCGCAGCGGAAGCCCAGCTGCGGCAGGTTGATGCCGGCGAGCAGCGCTTCGCCGCCGCCGAGCAGGGTCGGCGAGACCACCAGGTGCATCTCGTCGATCAGGCCGGCCTGCAGGTATTGCCGCACGGTGGACACACCGCCGCCGACGCGCACGTCCTTGTCTCCGGCCGCCTCGCGCGCGCGGCGCAAGGCATCCTGGATGCCGCCCGTGACGAAGTGGAAAGTGGTGCCCCCCTTCATCTCCAGCGGCGGTCGCGGGTGGTGCGTCAACACGAACGCGGGCACGTGGTACGGGGGCTCCTCGCCCCACCAGCCCTTCCATTGCTCATCGGGCCACGGGCCGCGCACCGGACCGAACATGTTGCGGCCCAGGATCCAGGCGCCGATGTTGTCGAAGCTGCGGCGAGCGTAGTCGTCGTCGACGCCGGTGCTGCCGTCCGCGCCGCCGGCATGCATGCGGCGGAAGGTGCGGGTCGGGAAGAACCACCGGTGCAACTCCTCGCCGCCTTCGCCCAGCGGGGTCTTCAGGCTCTGGCGCGGGCCGGCGCCGTAACCGTCGAGGGAGATCGCGAATGCGCGGACGACGAGTTTGCTCATGAGGTTCCTCTTGCCGGGACCGGCATGGTGCACCACTTGCAGGGCCAGCGCCAGCGCTTTCGCCGCCTGCACGGCCCGCCGCCGGCGACCGGCAAGTCGACGCTCAGAACCCGAAGCGCTGCGTCCACTTGCGCTCGTACTCCATGCGGTCGAAGTGTTCGGCCATGAAGTCGATGAAGGTCCGCACCTTGGCCGTCAGGTGCTTGCGGCTGGGGTAGGCGAGGTTGATGGTGAGGCGCGGAAGGTCCCAGGCATCCAGCACCGGCACCAGCCGGCCGGCCACGATGTCGTCGTAGAGGATGTAGGTGGGCTGCACCAGGATGCCCATGCCCGAGAGAGCCGCGGCACGCAGCACCTGGCCGTCGTTCGATTCCAGCACGCCCTTGATCGCCACGCTGGTGCTCTCGCCGTCGCGGGTGAAGCGCAGTTCGTGCGGGTTGTTGGCGTAGGTGTAGACGAGCAGCTCGTGCTTCGCCAGCTCGTTCAGGTCACGGGGCGTGCCGGCGCGGCCGAGGTAGGCGGGCGAGGCCGCCAGGACGCGCCGCGTCTCCGCCAGCCGCCGGATCGTGATGTTGGAATCGGGCTCGAACTCGCGCGTGCGGATCGCCACGTCGGTGTTGCTGTCGATCAGGTCCGCGTAGCGGTTGGCCGTCTCGACGTGCACCGTCACGTTGGGATAGCGGCGCGTGTACTCCGGCAGCAGCGGCGCGATGTGCTGGATCGAGAACGAGAGCGAGGCGGTGATCCGCAGCGTGCCGGTCGGATTGAGCGTCGAGGCATTCACCGCCGACTCGGCGTCCTGCAACTCCGCGAGGATCGCCTTGCTGCGGCGCAGGAACTCCTGTCCCGGCTCGGTGAGGTACAGGCGCCGCGTGTTGCGCTCGACCAGCCGCGCGCCGAGGCGTTCCTCCAGCGCGGAGAGATGGCGGCTGGCCGCCGCGTTCGACAGTCCCAGTTCTTCCGCGGCGCGGCTCAGGCTGCCGGTTTCGGCCACCTGCACGAACAAAGCCATTTCGGTCCAGCGATCCACGGCCCGGATTATGGCCGCGGTGCGCGGGACCGCTCAGGCGGGCGTCGCGGCCGGCGCGCGCCGCCGGAACAGCGGGCTGACGAAGCTCCACGCCAGCAGCAGCAGCGCCGCCGTCATCAGCGTGCCCACCAGGCCGTTGGCGAAGAAGATGCGCAGCGAGCCGTCGGACAACAGCATGGACTGGCGGAAGGCGTCTTCGGTCTTGTCGCCCAGCACCATGGCCAGGATCAGAGGCGCGATCGGGTAATCGAGCTTCTTGAACGCGTAGCCCACCACGCCGAAACCGAGCGCCAGGTACACGTCGAACATCTTGCCGCCGATGGTGAAGGCGCCGATCAGGCACACCAGCACGATCAGCGGGCC
Source organism: Ramlibacter sp. (assembly GCF_036383835.1). Lineage (GTDB taxonomy): Bacteria > Pseudomonadota > Gammaproteobacteria > Burkholderiales > Burkholderiaceae_C > Ramlibacter. The sequence continues at coordinate 48,243 of NZ_DASVNN010000074.1, read as the reverse complement.
GATGATGGCGAAGGGCGCGCGCAGGATGGAGGCGAACAGCGGGATGGTCGCGAGCACCAGGACGATGGCCACCACGTTGGCCATGTACATGGAAGCGATCAGGCCCCAGACGAAGTCCTTCTGCTCGATGAACAGCATGGGCCCGGGCTGCAGGCCCCAGATCATCAGGCCGCCCATCATCACCGCCGCGGTGGCGGAACCCGGCACGCCGAGCGCCAGCATCGGCAATAGCGCGGAGACGCCGGCGGAATGGTCGGCGGCTTCCGGCGCCACCACGCCTTCGGGCTCGCCCTGGCCGAAGTGGGCGCGCTTCTTCGAGAAGCGCTTGGCGATGCCGTAGGACATGAACGAGGCGGCGGTCGGGCCGCCGGGGGTGATGCCCATCCAGCAACCGATGATCGTGGAGCGCAGCAGCGCCCACGCATGCCCCGGCATCTCCTTCATCGTCTGCCAGATCACGCGCCAGCTCATGCGCGCATGCAGGCCCTTGAAGGCCAGGCCTTCCTCCACGGTCACCAGCAGTTCGCCGATGCCGAACAGGCCCACGACCGCCGCGAGGAAGGACACGCCGCCCACCAGCAGGTCGGAGCCGAAGGTCAGGCGCATCTCGCCCGACACGGTGTCGGTGCCGACGCCGGCGAGGATCAGGCCCAGCAGCAGCGCGGCGATCGTCTTCAGCGGCTTGCCGCCGCTCATGCCGGCGTAGCTGCAGAACGTGAGCAGGTACACGGCGAAGTATTCGGCGGGACTGAACTTCAGGGCGAAGTCGGCGATGGCATTGGCCACCAGCGTCACCACCATCACGCCGGCCAGCGCACCGAAGCCCGCGGCGAGGAAGGCGGTGGCCAGCGCGCGTGCCGCGTCGCCCTTGCGCGCCATCGGGTGGCCGTCGAAAGTGGTCGCCACCGACGAGGGTTCGCCCGGGATGTTGAACAGGATCGAGGTGGTGGAGCCGCCGAACAGCGCGCCCCAGTACATCGACGACAGCAGGATGATCGCCGCCACCGGCGTCATGGTGAACGTCAGCGGCAGCAGCAGCGTCACGCCGTTGGGCGCGCCGAGTCCGGGCAGCACGCCCACCAGGATGCCGAGCAGCACGCCGGCGACCATCAGGCTCAAGTGGTAGAAGCTGAAGGCGGTCTGGAAGCCGCCGGCCAGGAGTTGCAGTTGGTCCGCCATGTCAGAAGCCCAGCCCGTGCTCGATGGGGCCCTTGGCGAGCGGCACGCCGAACCACAGTTCGAAGATCAGGAAGAAGAGGATCGTCGTCGCAGCGCCGAGGATCGCGGCCCTGGGCCACGACCAGCCGCCGTGGCGTCGCGCCATGAAGGCCAGGTAGATCGCGCCGGGCAGGTAGATCCCGAGGAAGGTCATGGCCGCCACGAGCAGCAGCGTGGGCAGCAGCAGCGACAGGCTGCGCGCCAGCTGCTCGCGCGTGGCGAACACCTCGTGCGCCGCCGGCCGCGCCGCCTGCAGGAGCAGCAGCACGCTCACCGCCAGCAGCAGCACGCCCAGGCGCAGCGGCGCGTAGCCCGACTGCGGCCCGGTCGCGGCCCAGCCGGTATCCAGCTGCAGGCTGCCCGCGATCACCGTACCGGCGAATGCGGCGAGCGTGCTGGCGGTGGCGATCTCCAGCGTGCGGCGCGAGAGGACCATCGCCTCAGTCTTTCAGCAGCCAGCCGTCCTGGCTGAATTGCACCTTGTGGTTCGCCTTGTCGTTGGCGATGTAGCGCGCCAGCTCGGTGCCGGTGAGGAACATGCCGGACTGCACGCCCTTGGCCAGCCACTCCTTGAATTCCGGCTTCTCGCGCACCTGCGCCATCAGCTTGCCGAAGAACGCGCTTTGCTCCGGCGTGATCTCGCCGGCGGCCCACACGGTGCGGGGCATGCGGAACTCGTCGACCGCGATGCCCTGTTCCTTGCAGGTGGGGATGTCGTTCCAGCTCATGTCGCCGGCCACCTTGTCCTTCAGCGGGATGCGCTGCCTGGCGAACACGCACAGCGGCCGCACCTTGCCGGCGCGCCAGTGCGACACGTTCTCCGAGGGGTTGTTGGTGTTGGCCTCGACGTGGCCGCCGGCCAGCTGCACCGCCACCTCGCCGCCCGACTTGAAGGGCACGTAGGTCACGCTGATGCCGGCCGCCTTTTCGATCTGGCGGGTCAGGATGTGGTCGGTGTCCTTGGACTGCGCGCCGCCCATCTTGAAGCCGCCGTTCCTGGCCTTGGCCGCGGCGACCAGGTCGCGCGCGCTCTTGTACGGGCCGTCGGCGTTGGACCACAGGATGAACTCGTCGGCCGCCATGATCGCCACCGGCGTCAGGTCGTCGATGCTGTAGCCCACCTTGGTGATCATGGGCATCAGGTAGGCGAGGTTGGTGGAGAACACCAGCTTGTGCGGATCGCCCTTGGCGGACTTGGCGTAGATCAGGCCTTCGGTGCCGGCGCCGCCGCCCTTGTTGCTCACCACCACGGGCACGGACACCAGCTTGTACTTCTGCACCACCGACTGCACCACGCGGGCGAACTGGTCGGTGCCGCCGCCGGGGCCGGCGGTGACGATGAATTCCACCGGGCGCGAGGGCTTCCAGTCGGCGGCCAGCGCCGGCAGCGCGCAGGCGGCGAGGCCGAGGGCGGCGGCGATGCGGGTGAGGGGGATCGTGTTCATGGTGTCTCCTGGTTTGTAGGGTCCGGCTCAGCGCGCCGGCGGGAAGAAGGCGGCGTCCTGCGCGCGGCGCAGCGCGAGCAGCTCGGAGCCGGACTCGATCTCGATGTCGTCGAAGCAGATCGCGTTGCCGGCGGCGACGTCGCGCACCAGCTTGCGGTTGGCCGCGAGGTAGAAGGGGACGGGCACGCCGGGGCCCAGCGCCGCGGCGGGCAGCAGTTCGGCGGCGGTGCCGGCGATGGTGTGGTGGTGGCCGCCCATCTCGAGGCGGGTGCCGGCGCTCAGCGTGCGGGTGGCACGCGCCACCAGGTCCACCACCGGATGCGGCTGCTGCGCGCCGCTGGAGCGGCCGTGCACCACCGCATCGAGCACGCTGGTGGCGGCCTCCAGTCCCAGCAGGTGGCGCGGGATCGGCAGCATGGCGTGGCGGCGGTCGCGGCTCATGATGTGGCCCTTGCCCGCGAGAAGTTGCCAGCTCTCCTCGTCCTCGCAGCGCACCACCACGAACACGCCGCCGGCGAGGCTGATCTCCTGCGGCGCGCGCAGGCAGTGGAACACGTCGAGCGTGCCGCTGCGCGCGAGCAGGCCGCCCGCGGCGCGCGGCGCGAACATCGTCGGCACCTCGGAGATGCGGGCGATCGGCGCATGCAGGTCCTTGCGGTCCGGCACCAGGCCGGTGGCGTTGGCCACCACCAGCAGCTCGCACAGGTCGGGCACGGCGCGCTGCGGCAGACCAGCGCAGGCCTCCGCACGGGCGCGGGCGAGCGCGGCCACGTCGCCGTCGCCCAGGGTCCAGAAGGCGTCGAAGCCGGGCGCCGGGATGCGGTTGCCGTTGCTGTCGATCTGGCCGCTCGCGGCATCGAACACGAAGTCGTATTCGCTGGACTTGCCGGCCGCCACGATCTCCAGGCCCAGCGTGCGCGCCCAGGTGACCAGGCCGATCAGCAGGGAAGGCTGGTCGCCGTCGACGGGCGTCACCACGCGGCCCTTCGCCTGCGCGCGGCGCGCCAGCTCGCAGCCGATCACGCTGTCGACTTCCTTGGACGCCATGGCGACATGCAGGCCCGCTTCGATCGCGAGTCGCGCGTGGCGGGCGCCGGCCTCCGGGTGGCCGGTGGCTTCGATCAGCAGGTCCAGCGGCAAGCCGAGCACGACCGACACGTCGCTGGCGGCGATGTGCAGGCCGCGCTCCCAGGCCTGCGCGGCGTGCGCCGGCGTGTCGCACACCGCGAACTGCGTGTCCTTCAGGCCGATCGAGCGCAGCGCCGCCGCGGCGATGCCGGCTTCCCGGTCGATGGCCACGCGGCAGTTCACCAGCGGGATGCGCAGCGCCTGGGCAAGGAAGCTGCGGCCGAAGCCGCCGCTGCCCACCACGCAGGTTTCGACGGGGCGCTGGACGCTGGCGTAATGGGTCTCGTGATTCATCGGGGAAAGCGGGGCGGGTGCATGCAATGGGACGGGGATGCGGGCCCGCGGATGGGCGGCACTCCCGATTTGCGCCGCAGTGTTGCATGCAATCTTGAGAGAATCGGTACGTAATTACCCGAACCGCCGCGGAAAGACGCAGAGATTGCATGCACTTCGGCCAGAATAGCGGCATGAGCATTTCGCTGGAAGACCGCGGGCAGCGCACCGTCGTGGCGGCGCGCCGGCTGCGCGAGCTGATCGTTTCGGGCCAGCTGGCGCCGGGCCAGCGCATCACGGAGCGGCTGGTGGCCGACCACGTCGAGGGCATGTCGCGCACGCCGCTGCGCGAGGCCTTCAAGATCCTGGAAGCCGAAGGCCTGGTGAAGATCGAGCCGAACCGCGGGGCCGTCGTGACGGCCCTGTCGATCGAGGAAGTCGAAGCCGCGATAGAGGTGCTGATCGGCCTGGAGACGCTCGCCGCCGAACCGGCCTGCGCGCGCATCACCGACGCCGAAGTCGCGGCCATCGCCGAACTGCACGAGCGGATGGCGCAGGCGCGGCGCGCCGGTGAGCTGATGGCGTATTTCCACCTGAACCAGGCGATCCACCAGTGCATCGTGGACGCCGCGCGCAACCCGGTGCTGTCGCGCATCTACGCCAGCGAATGCGCGCGCATCCGGCGCTACCGCTATGCGGGCAACGAGCAGAACGAGCGCTGGGGCCGCGCCGTGCGCGAGCACGAGAGCATCCTGGACGCGCTGCGCGAGCGCGCCGGCCCCGTGCTGCGCGAGATCCTGCGCCAGCACCATCGCGCCGGCTGGCAGGTGTCGCGCCGGGTGCTGGAACAGGACGCCGCCGGCAAGCAGGACAAGCGCAAGGCCGCCTGAGCCCGGCCTTTCTTCCGTGCCGCGGAAAACTCATTTGTCCGCGGGTGCTTGAGGCGCCGCGAGGGCGCCCCTACAGTGCCCGGATGCGCAACCTCACCCAGGACAACATCACCCAGGCGGTCCTCGCCCGTTTCGCCGACACGCCGGATGCGCGCCTGAAGGAGATCATGACCAGCCTGGTGCAGCACCTGCACGCGTTCGCGCGCGAGGTGAAGCTGACCGAGGAGGAGTGGTTCCAGGGCATCCAGTTCCTCACCCGCGTCGGCCACATCACCGACGAACAGCGGCAGGAATTCATCCTGCTGTCGGACACGCTGGGCCTGTCGATGCTCACGGTGGCGATGAACAACGACAAGCCGGCCGGCTGCACCGAGGCCACCGTGTTCGGGCCGTTCTACGTGGAAGGCGCCCCCGGCTTCGACCTGGGCGAGGACGTCGCCAACGGCGCCGCCGGCATGCCCTGCCAGGTGCGCGGCACCGTGCGCGGCCTGAACGGCGAACCGGTGCCCGGCGCCGAGATCCACGTCTGGCAGGCCGATGCCGAGGGCAAGTACGACGTGCAGCGCGCGGACGCCGAACACCAGGCGCGCGGGGTGCTGCATGCCGACGGCAAGGGCCAGTACCACTTCCGCTCCATCCTCGCCGAGGCCTACCCGATCCCGGACGACGGGCCGGTGGGCGACATGCTGCGGGCGACGAAGCGCCATCCCTGGCGGCCGGCGCACCTGCACTTCATGATCAAGGCGCCGGGTTACGAGACGCTGATCACGCATGTATTCCGCGACGGCGATCCCTACCTCGATTCCGACGCGGTGTTCGGCGTGCGGCAGTCGCTGGTCGCCGACTGGACGCAGCAGCCGGACGGCAACTACCTCGTCGAATACGACTTCGTGCTCAATCCCGCGGAAGGCCAGCGTTGATCCGGCACATCGTGATGTGGAACGTGCGCGGCGACACGCCCGCGCACAAGGCCGCCAACATCGAGCGGCTGCAGCGCGCTTTCCACGGCCTGCGCGGCCGCGTGCCGGGCCTGCTGCACATCGAGATCGGTGTCGACCACAGCCGCGTGGACTACGCCTGCGACGTCGTGCTGTACAGCGAGTTCGAATCGCAGGCGGCGCTGGACGCCTATGCGGCGCACCCCGAGCACCTGCGCGTCAAGCAGGAGCTGGGCGACATGCGCACGCACCGCTACCAGGTGGATTACCAGACCGGGGAACGCTGACATGGCCGATACGCTGATCCGCGGCGCGACCGTCATCACGATGGACCGGCAGGGCGACCTGCCGCACGCCGACATCCTGGTGCGTGGCGACTGCATCGCCGACATCGCGCCTTCGCTGCAGGTGGACGATGCCGAAGTGGTCGATGCCGCCGGCTGCATCGTCATCCCGGGGCTGGTCAACGCGCACATGCACACCTGGCAGACGGCGCTGCGCGGCGTGGCCGCGAACTGGACGCTGCTGGAGTATTTCCAGAAGATGCACGCGGGCCTGGCCACCGCCTTCCAGCCGGAAGACCTGTTCATCGCGACGCGCGTCGGTGCGCTGAACCAGCTGAACTGCGGCACGACGACGCTGGCCGACTGGTGCCACAACAACCCGACGCCGCAGCACAACGACGCCGCGATCGAAGGCCTGCTCACCACCGGCATCCGCGCGGCCTTCTTCCACGGCACGCCCAAGCCGGATCCCAAGCCGGGGCAGGTGCCGTTCTGGGAAGTGCCGCATCCGCGCCGGGAAGTGGAGCGGCTGTTGAAGGCACACCAGGGCCATGCGCTATTGGCGATCCACGCGGCCGTTCTGGGCCCGCACTACTCGACGCTGGACGTCGCCCTGCACGATTTCCGCATGGCGCGCGAGCTGGGCCTGATCGCCTCGCTGCACCAGGGCGGCGGCGCCGCGCGCACGCCGGACGGCTGGGAGCGGCTGGAAGCCGAAGGCCTGCTCGGGTCCCACGTCAACATCGTGCACGGCCACGCGCTGTCGGACGCGCAGCTGAAACGCTTCTGCGATCTCGGCATGAGCTTCTCGGCGGCAGCGGAGAGCGAGATGTCGCAGGGGCACGGCCATCCGCTCACCGGACGTTTGCGCCAGTTCGGCCGCGCGCCTTCGCTGGGTGTCGACCTGGAAAGCGTGCTGTCGGGCGACATGCTCACGCAGGCGCGGGTGGCGCTGGGCATCCAGCGCAGCCTCGACAACGTCGCGCACCGCGAGCAGCACGGCACGATCCCCTCGACTTCCACCATCCGCACGCGCGAAGCGCTGTCGTGGGTGACGGTGGAAGGCGCTCGCATGCTGCAGCAGCTCGATCGCATCGGCACCCTGGCGGCCGGCAAGCAGGCCGACCTCGTCGTGATCCGTGCGAGCGACCTCAACATGCAGCCGGTGCACGACGCGGTGAGCAGCGTGGTGTTCCAGACCTCGCTGGCGAACATCGACAGCGTGATGGTCGCGGGACGCTGGAAGAAACGGGGCGGCCGGCTGCTGGCCGGGGACCTGACGGGCGATCTCGCCAGGCTGCGCGCCTCGGGCGAGAAGATCACGCGGGCGATGGGCCTTCAGCAGCGCAGGTAGGCGGCCACGTTGGCGGCGTACTCGCGCCGCAGCCGCTGCAGTTCGCTGCGCATGCGGGAGACGTCGGCTTCGAACGCGCGGCGCAGCGCGCGGGCGGCGGGGTGATCGTCGCTCGCGCCGGCCGCACGGTTCTCCGCCAACTGGAGCGCGCTTTCGAGGCGTTGCACCGCGGACAGGAGTTGGTCAGCTGGATCCATGGCGCGCATTCTCACCGCAATCCGGCGAAATTCCAGCGTGACGGAGTTGGCATGCATACGATGGATTGCAATCGTTACCTCTTCGCCCGGCAGTTTGTAGGACGCGTCGCACAACACGGGTCGCACGTCGACCGGGATGCCTACAGCGGCATCGCGCCCGATCCGCTGGTGCTCGCGCTGCCGCGCGGCGGCGTTCCGATCGGCGCGGAAGTCGCACGCGCCTTGCACGCGCCTCTCGACGTGATGGTCGTCCGCAAGATCGGCCAGCGCGGGAGCCGCGGCGCGATCGCGCGCATCGCCGACGACGTGGTGTCCGTGCGCATGCCGCCTCCCTTCCAGGCCGTCGAACTTTCGCGGCCGCAACCGCATGCCGATGCCGCGCGCGCATCGGCGCGATCCTGCGTTGCTCGCCAGCCTGCGCCTACAAGGAGTTCCTCGGGCGCGGGTTGATCCTTCGCCCACGCAACTGCGCATAGTGCGCGAAGGAGATGACATGCCAGCAGGTTCCAGCAGCAAGCGCGAACGTCAATACGAGCACATCAAGGACAGCTACGAGAAGCGTGGCCAGAAGGGACGCGCCGAGGAGATCGCCGCGCGCACGGTGAACAAGGAGCGTGCCGAATCCGGCGAGGCCAAGAGCGAAGGCGGCACCGGCAAGAGCCCGCGCGGCCGTTCCACGTCCAGCCGCGCCTCGGCGAGCACGAGCCGCAGCCGGACGTCTTCCGGCAGCAAGCCGTCCGCGAGCAAGACTTCCGGCAGCAAGCCGTCCGCAAGCAAGTCCTCCAGCGGCAAGTCCTCCAGCAGCAAGTCCTCCAGCGGACGCGCGTCGGCGAGCTCGGGCAGCAAGCGTTCTTCCAGCACGAGCAAGACGTCCAGCAGCCGTCCTGCGGCGAGCTCGGGCAGCAAGCGCGCCTCCACCAGCAAGTCGTCGAGCAGCAGCGCCTCCGCCAGCTCGGGCCGCAGCCGTTCGTCCAGCAGCAAGCCGTCGGGCAATCGCTCTTCGAGCCGCTGATCCGGCGATCGACCTGGAGCCTCCCTTGCGGGAGGCTTTTTCCTTGGGGCGCCGGGCCGCTCCCGCGGCGACGACGGGCTCGGTAAAGCACGACGCTCCCTCTTGCGACGAAACCCGGCGGAGCGTATGAAGGGACCAGCGGGGCAGTCCACCCGCCAGGAGAGCTGCATGAAGTCCCTTCTCCTATCGCTGGCCTTGTGCGCGTTGCCCGGTTGCGCCGTGTACGAGCCGTACCCCTACATCGACCCGAACGTCGCATATCCGGTGCCGGTGGTGCCGTACGACCCCGCGTACGTCTATGCCTATCCTCCGGGGTACGCGTACCCGTACCCGTACCCGTACTACGAAGCGTACTGGCCCACCTTCGGGCTGACGGTCTTCGATGGCTGCTGCTCGCGCGGGCATTTCCACCGCGGGCATTCACGGCATGGGCACTCGCGCGACGGCGTCCGCGACGGGCCTTCCCGCGGCGGACATTCATTCGGCGGCCACTCGCGTCGCTGAGCCCGGCGGTCGCTGCGTGCTGGCGCAGAGCCAGGCGGTCCAGGAGCCGGACCGGGGCGCGAAAGGTAGGACGGAGAGGAGCGCCTCGCGTCGGCCGCGGCTTGCCGGCTCCGCCCATGTCCTCTTACGAGCCGTCCCGCACGCGGCCGCCTTAATGTGGAGGCGGCCTGCCGCCGCTCCCACACCGCCGGGGCCGAGGCGGTTGCTCCATCTCATCATGACCAAGCTGCTTGCCGTCACCTTCGTGGCGATCGCCCTCACCGCCTGCTCCTCGATGTCCCGCACGCCGCCCCAGTCCATGGGCAACACCTCGGAGACCAAGAACAGCACCGATGCCAACAAGGCGAACAACCCGGCCGCGGCGAGTCCCGGCGCCGGCACGGCCACCACCAAGTAGGTCGATCATCCGGGGGAGCGCCGCTGCCTGCGCCGCCTCCCCCGCATCAACCGGACCACGAGAACGGCGCGTAGTGGCCGTTGCGCGTGCCGCTGTCGTCGCGCCACTGGATGCCGAAGGCGTCGAACAGGCTGCGCCCGGCACGGGCCAGCGCGAGGCGCGAATTCACGGGGTGCGAGGCGTTGTCGATCACCAGCGGCCGGCCATCCATGTTGAGGACGCCTTCGCAGGTCTGGTCGACCAGGTCGCCCGCCTGCGCCGTCCACTTCTCGCCGTCACGCACGATGGAGACCTTCGCCCGCTCGACGCCGGCGAACCGGCCCACCAGGGGCGCCATCATCGCCATCGGGCCGCCCGCGGCGCCGCTCGCGATGGCGGTGATCGCCTCCACCTGCGCGTCGCTCGCCGCCTCGTCCACGATCAGGCCGACCGTCATGCCGCCCGCAGCCATCGGTCCCCCGGACTGCAGGATGGCGATGAAGTCGATGCCGTCCAGCGGCACGCCGTCCTTGCTGCCCTTCTCCACGTGCAGGGCCAGGGCCGCCTTGCAGTCGCCCTCGGTGGGCTGGCCCTGGAGGTTGGTGACGATGCAGGGGCACAGGAAGGTGCAGTTGCACGTCTCCATGTATTGACCGGAGATCTGCCAAGCCATGGGAACCCTCCTCGCAGAGTGTGCGATGGCCCAGCATAGTTGCCGGCCTGCGGATTTCAAGGCGCGGTTGACAGCGCCGGCGAAGGCGCGGATGGTCGCGTTCCATGCATGCGGACGTTCGCCGGTTTGCCGGCTTCGGATTGATCGCCGGAGCGATCGTTGCCGGCTGGGCGCTGCTCGCCTGGATGGCCTTCGACATGGGGCATCCCCTCGTGCAGCTCACCATGCCGGGCAACGCGGAGTGGTCGGCGCTGAACGTGGCCGCGATGTTCGTGATGTGGGCGGTCATGATGGCCGCGATGATGCTGCCGTCGGCGCTTCCGGTCGTGTCCACGTTCGTGCGCCTGAACACGCGCCAGGGCGAGCGGGGCCGCGCACGGGCTTTCGTCGCCGCCTACCTGCTCGCCTGGAGCGCCTTCAGCGTGCTGGCCACCGCCTTGCAATGGATGCTGCAGTGGGGCGACTGGGTGGACCCGATGATCGTCAGCACCTCGCCGCTGCTGACGGCGCTGCTGCTCCTCATCGGCGGCATCTACCAGTTCATGCCGCTCAAGCGCACCTGCCTCGGGAAGTGCCGCACGCCCGTCGCTTTCCTGCTGGGGGACTGGCGGCCGGGCGTGCGCGGCGCGTTCGCGATGGGATGGCGCCACGGGCTGCACTGCCTCGGTTGCTGCTGGGCGCTGATGGCGCTGCTGTTCGTCGGCGGCGCGATGAACCTCGCCTGGGTCGCGGCGCTGACGGTGGTGGTGGGCATCGAGAAGATGGCGCCGCACGGGGAGCGGCTGGCGCTGGTGCTCGGCGCGGCATTGATCGCGGCCGGGCTGTTCAGGTTGGCCGCGATGCTGGCGGGCGCCGCCTAGGCGAAGTTATTGCCGGGCTGGGCGGGAGCGCCCAACGGGATGGCGCCGGTGGGGAGCGTGCTGCAGAATGTTTCAGCATGGACGGGTCCAACATGCCCAGCCTGCGGCGCCGGTTCGCGGCGAGAAGCCTCGTGGTGATCGTCGGGATGGCGCTCGGGCTCGGCTGGCTGCTGTCGGACATGCTGACCGACCGCATGTTGCGGCGGGAGGGCGAGGTGAGCATGGAGTTCATCCGCAATCTCCTGATCACCGACGGTTCCGCCGGATTCCTGCAATCGCCCACCGACCCGGAACTGCGCGAGCGCTTCCTGGCCTCCATGCGCCACCTGTCCACCATGACCGAGCCGATGCGGGCCAACGCCTTCGGCTCGGATGGCCGGGTGCTCTGGTCCACCGACGCCGCCCTGATCGGCCGGCGCTACCACGACAACGAAGAGTTGCGGGACGCACTGCGTGGCGAGCTGGTGGTCGACAGCGGATCCCTGGGCCGGTGGCGCGAAAAGGAGGAGCACGAAGGCCTGGTGACCACCTATTACGTCGAAAGCTACGTGCCGGTGCTCCACCCGGAAGACCCCCTGCACGTCCTCGGCGTGATCGAGCTGTACAAGGTGCCGGTGAAGCTGAGTGCCGCGATCCGCAACGCGGTGCTGCAACTCTGGCTGGCGTGCGCGGGCTCCGCGATCGTGTTGTTCCTCGCGCTCAACGGCATCGTCGGCCGGGTGGATCGCATCATGCGCGAGCAGCAGTCGCAGCTGGCGGAATCGCAGGCGCTCTCCAGCGCGGTCGCCCTGGCGGGCGCGGTGGCGCATAACTTGCGCAACCCGCTCGCATCGATCCGGACGGCGGCCGAAATGATGGATACGGCCTGCAGCTCCCCGGCCGACTACCTGGAGCACCGCGAGGACATCATCGCCTCGGTGGACCGCGCGGACCGCTGGATCACCGAGCTGGTCCGGGTGTCGAATTCCCCCCAGCTTCCCCTCGGTCCCGTCGCGACCGCCCCCATGTGGCACGACTGCCTGAGCGAACTGCAGCCCCAGATGCTGCGCCAGCATGTCGGCTGGCAGGTCCGCGGCGAGCAGGCGCCCGCCGTGCTGGCCCATCCGGCGATGCTGCGCCAGATCCTGCTGAGCGTGCTGGCCAACGCCATCGAGGCCATGCCGCATGGCGGCGAGCTGGAGATCGGCTGGACCGCCGACCGGCGCGAGCTGCGCATGACCGTGGACGACGCCGGGGAGGGCATCGGGCAGGAGGCGCGCAAGGCGCTCTTCCGCCCCTTCTTCAGCACCAAGAACGGCGGCCTCGGGATCGGGCTGGCGCTGGCACGCCGCACGCTGGCCCAGTGGGGCGGAACCATCGACCTGCGTGCACGCGGCGGTGCGGGCAGCCGCGTGACGATCACGCTGCCGCTCGCGGGCAACGAAGCGGACGGGTGACATGGCGCACCTGTTGGTCATCGAGGACGAGCAGGTACTGGCGAAGAACGTGGCGCGTTACTTCGAGCGCCAGGGCCATGTCGTCACCCTGGCGCACGATGGCCACCACGGGCTCAGCCTGGCGCAGGAGAACCCGCCGGACGTCGCCATCGTCGATTTCCAGCTTCCCAGCCTCAACGGCATCGAAGTCGTGCGCGAACTGCGCCGGCTGGACGAGGAACTGCGCATCGTGATGATCACGGGGCACGGAAGCATCGACGTCGCGGTGGAGGCGATGAAGGCCGGCTCCATGGACCTCCTCACCAAGCCTCTTTCGCTGGGATCGCTCGCGAACGTCGTGCAGCGCGCCTTGCAGGAACGCGCCGGGCGCACCATGCTGCGCTACTACCGGCATCGCGAGCAGCAGCACGCGAGCATCCATGCGCTGCTCGGGGACGCCCCCTGCATGCGCGAGCTGCGCCGCCTGGTCGAGGCCCTGGCGCAGGCCGAACCCAGCGACGGATCGCCGCTTCCCGCGGTGTTGATCGAGGGGGAGACCGGCACGGGCAAGGAGCTGGTGGCCCGGGCCTGCCACCTGGCCAGCCCGCGCAGCGCGGGCCCGTTCATCGAGGTGAACTGCGCGGCGCTGCCCAACGCGCTGATGGAAGACGAGCTGTTCGGCCACGAGAAAGGCGCCTTCACGGACGCCCGCACCCGCAAGCCCGGCCTGGTCGAAGCGGCCGACGGCGGCACGCTGTTCCTCGACGAGATCGGGGAGCTGGAACTGTCGCTGCAGGCCAAGCTGCTGCGCGTGCTGGAGAACCTGAAGGTCCGCCCCATCGGGGCGCTGCACGACCGCCGCGTCAACGTCCGCGTCGTCGCCGCGACCAACCGCGACCTGTCGCGCGATACCCGCGCCGGCCGCTTCCGTTCCGATCTGCTGTACCGCCTCAGTGTCCTCCACCTGCGCGTGCCGCCCCTGCGCGATCGGGGCGACGACGTGATCCTGCTGGCCAGGGAATTCCTGCAGCGACTCGCCACCCGCTATGGCCGGCCGGCGCTGTCGCTCGAGGCCGATGCCGTCCAGGCCCTGTTCACCTACGCCTGGCCCGGCAATGTCCGGGAACTGCGCAACTGCCTCGAACGCGCGGTCCTGATGCAGAGGGGACCGAAGCTGGGCGCGGACGACCTCGGGCTGCCGGCCGCCGCGGAGGAGCGGCACGCGCCGCCGCAAGCGCCCGTTGCGGCGGCCGGCCCGGCGTCGCTCGAAAGCATGGAGCGGCAGCACCTGCTCGATGCGCTCGAGGCCAGCGGCTGGAACGTGAGCCTGGCGGCACGCGAACTGCAGATCACGCGCGACACGCTGCGTTACCGGATGGCCAAGCACCGGCTGCAGCGGGACGTGGAGCCGTGACATCCTGCAGGAAAGTTGGGTGGGTGTAGTCACCCAGTGCTGGTGGACTTCACACGACAGGCCTGCCCGGGCCCGGCCCGTGGCGGTCCGCGCCAGGGGCGGCACCCGTGCTTCCGCGTGCGCGACGGCATGGCACGAAGCGTGCTCTCCATGTCTTGGGCCGACATCGCCAGCGCCCCAGTCCACCCCTGTGGCGATTGCGGATCGGCGGTGCGCCCACGAACGGCGTCCGGAACCACCGCGAGTCGCAGCCATGAACACCTCCGAGCTGAAGTCGAAAGCTCCGCCCGGCCCCGAATCCGCATCCGGACGCGGAGCGGGCGATGCCAGGCCGGGACCATCGCCACGCCTGTTGCTGAAGGAAAGCTCCTTCGCCCTCTGCCAGGCGCTCTCCATCTCGCAGGGCCAGTTGCGTTTCGACGTGCGGGTCGATCACAACATGCGCGAGGCGGAGCTCTTTCAGCCGCCCGGCCTGGGGGCCGACCCGCTGCGCACGCTGCTGGCCGATGCCGCCCCCACGCTGGCGACCCTGGACTGCGCGGGCATGAACATCCCGAATCTCACGAGGCTCATCCACCCGCCCGGCAGCGGAAGCGAGGCGCACTGTTCGGCACCGCTCGCCCGGTGGACGGCCGCCCCGGAGCGCGGGCCGGAGCGTTATCCGAGCGAGGGCAGTTCGCTGCTGCTGGCCGGCATGGAGCGCGAACAACCCTTCGGCTATGTCCACCTCACCACGACCGTGCGGCGCCAGCCCGGCAACGTGTACTTCTGCGCGAGGGTCCACCGGGTGAGCATCCATGTGCCGGAGCGCGCGACTGCGTACACGACGGACCTGGCGCTCGCGACGGGGGTGCTGGCCGCCGACCTCCTCGTGGCGCTCTATTCGTCGGTGCCGCACGCGACCGCCATCAGCAGCGACGTCCGTTCGGATTCGGCCTCGGAACCCGGGGTCCTCGTCGCCCGGCAGATCCACCGCTCGCTGGCCCGGCGGGTCGACCACCTGAACCTGCAGAAACGCCGGCCCTCGGTGGCCGTGGCGATGCCGAGCCTCCAGGAGAGCTTCCCGAAAAGCCATGCCGCGAGCCTGCCGGCTTGCTAGGCCGCTTCCCCCGCCGCCCTGCGGATGATCTCCGCGAAGTGCTTGAGCACCGGCGAGCGCGTCGCGCCCTTGGGCCACAGCATCCCCGGCGTGCGGATCGGCGTCGGATCCTCCAGCGGGATCACCCGCAGGTCGGCGCTCTGTGAGACCGCGCTCTCCGCGATGATCCCGGCCAGGTCGGTCTGCCGGATCAGTTCGATCATCGGCGCGACCGAATTGAGCTGCGCGACCACGATCGGTTTCGCGCCCGCCGCGGCGAAGCAATCGTCCACCAGCTTGCGCGTCACGAACTGGCCGGGCAGCAGCACCATGCGGATGTTGTGCAGTTCGACCATGCGCACCTTGCGCCGGCGCGCGAGCGGATGGTTCACGGCGACCACCAGCCGCAGTTCCTCCTTGTAGAGCGGCTCGAACCAGAGGTCGCCGCCGTCGCCGGGCGGGTAGGAGACCGCCATGTCGAGATGGCCCGAGCGCAGGCGCTTGAGGATCTGGCCGGCGGCGAGTTCCTCCACGTTCACCTGAACGCCGGGATAGGACTTCAGCAAGGTGGCCACGCAGGTCGGGACCATCTGCGTGTTGAAGCTCGGCGTGGTGCCCAGGCGGATGCTGCCGGTGATCGCCTCGGCGGGCGCGCGCAGCGCCTGCAGGCCGAGGTCGATCTGTTCCAGCGCGGGCGTCATGTGGCTGCGCAGGATCTCGCCGGCTTCGGTGAGACGCACCCGCTTGCCGCCGCGGTCGAACAGCGGCGCGCCGACCTCGTCTTCCAGCTGCTTGATCTGGTGCGACAGCGTCGACTGCGTGACGTGCAGCCTCTCGGCCGCGCGCGTGAAGTTCAGGGTCTCGGCGATCGCGTCGAAGTAGCGGAGGTGGCGCAGTTCCATGTCCGGGTTCACCCGTATTGCCATCGATGGCATCGATCATAACGGTTGAAATTCATCACTTTCCAGCCCGGCGGGGCGGGGCTAGAGTGCGGCCGCATCACAGGAGACAAACCATGCCGCAACTCGAAGTGAGCGATTTCGCGCAGGCCGTGATCGACCGCATGGCCGAGTGCAAGGACCCGCGGTTCCAGCAGGTCATGACTTCGCTCGTGAAGCACGCGCATGCCTTCGCCCGCGAGGTCGACCTCACGCCGGACGAGTGGATGGCCGGCATCCAGTTCCTCACGGCCACCGGCCAGAAGTGCGACGAGAAGCGGCAGGAGTTCATCCTGCTGTCGGACACGCTCGGGCTCTCGATGCTGGTCGTCGCGCTCGAGCAGGCACGCGGCGCCAAGGCGCTGGCCGGCAAGGCGGGCGAGAAGCCGACCGAGGCCACGGTGCAGGGTCCCTTCTTCTGGCCCGGCGCACCGCAGCACGATCTCGGCGACGACATCGGCGAGGGCTTCGGCGAGCCGACGCTCTATCACGGCAAGGTCACCGATACCAATGGCCGGCCGATCGCGAACTGCGAGCTCGATGTCTGGTCGGGCGACGAGGACGGCTTCTACGACATGCAGAAGGGCAACGAGATGTCCCTGCGCGCGCAGTTCCGCACCGACGGCGACGGCAACTACCGCTTCTGGTCGATCAAGCCCACGTTCTATCCGGTGCCGGGCGATGGACCCGTCGGCGCGATGCTGGACCGGATGGGCCGGCACCTCAATCGCCCGGGCCACATGCACATGATGCTCAACGCGCCGGGGCACGAGCGGCTGGTGACGCACATCTTCGTGAAGGACAGCCCCTATCTCGATTCCGATGCGGTGTTCGGGGTGCGCAAAAGCCTGATCGTGGAGTTTCCCAGGCACCCGCCGGGCAAGGCACCGGATGGGCGCTCGATGAACAGGCCGTATTACACGGCGGAGTACGACTTCAGGCTGGTGCCTTCGTCGCGCTGACGCCATTCCAAACCGGGAGAACTGAATTGAAGATCGGCAAGGCCACCGTGCCGCGCTCCGCCATCACCACGTCCAACGCGGACACCATCGTCGTGCGCGGGCAGGACCTGTCGCGCGACCTGATCGGGCAGGTGAATTTCGGCGACTACTTCCACTTCCTGCTCACCGGCCGCAGGCCCGATGCAGCCGCCAGCGCGGTGCTGAATGCGACGCTCGTCGCGATCGCGGACCACGGCCTGGTGCCCAGCGTGCAGGCGGCGCGCATGACCTATGCGGCCGCGCCCGAAGCGCTGCAAGGCGCCGTCGCCGCCGGCATCCTCGGTTGCGGATCCGTCATCCTCGGCGCCTCCGAAACCGCCGGCCGCCTGTTCGTGGAGATCGACGAGGAAGCGAAGAAGCGCGGCGGCGACCTGCGCGAAGCGGCGCGCGCGGTGGTGACCGCGCGGCGCGAGAAGAAGCAGGCCATCCCCGGCTACGGCCACCCGGAACACAAGGAACGCGACCGCCGCGTCGACGCGCTGTTCGACGTGTCGAAGAAGGTCGGCGGCGGCCAGCACTTCGTCGAGATCGCGACGATCGTCGAGGAACTGATCCCCGGCATCGTCGGCAAGGACCTGCGGCTGAATGTCTCGGCGGCGATCCCCGCGGTGCTGCTGGGCGTCGGCTTCCCGGTCGGCGCGCTCAAGGGCGTGCCGATCCTCGCGCGCACCGCCAGCCTCATCGCGCACCTGAACGAAGAGATGAGCGACCCGATCGGTTTTGCGCTGTCCTACCAGGCCATGCGCGAGTACGAGTACACGGGCGCGATGCCGGAGGGCCCGAAGTGATCAAGGTCCTCGAAGGCGTGCGCGTGCTGGAGCACGGCACCTTCATCACCGGCCCGGCAGCCTCCATGCTGCTGGCCGACCTCGGCGCCGACGTCGTCAAGGTGGAACTGCCAGGCACGGGCGATCCCTTCCGCGCCTTCAAGGGCGGCCTGTATTCGCCGCACTACCAGACGGTCAACCGCAACAAGCGCAGCATCACGCTCAACACCAGGCAGCCGGCCGACCTGGAGCGGTTCGACACGCTGGTGAAGGACGCGGACGTCTACATCCAGAACTTCCGGCCCGGCTTCGCCGAGCAGATCGGCTGCGGCTTCGAGCGCCTGCGCGGCCTCAACGCCAAGCTGATCTACTGCGCCATCAGCGGCTTCGGTTCCACCGGCCCGGCGGCGCAGCGTCCCGCCTACGACAGCGTGGCCCAGGCGGCCAGCGGCTTCCTCGGCCTGCTGGTGAACCCGGGCAACCCGCGCGTCACCGGTCCGGCGATCGCCGACCTCGTCACCGGCTTCTATGCCGCCTACGGCATCCTCGGCGCGCTGTACGACCGCGAGAAGCGCGGCACCGCCCGCAAGGTGGAGCTGTCGATGTTCGAGGCGATGTCGCACTTCAACCTCGACGCCTTCCAGCACCTGTTCTCCGCCAACGAGGTGATGGGCCCGTTCAGCCGGCCGAGCGTGTCGCAGTCCTACGTGCTGGAGTGCCGGGACGGCAAGTGGGTGGCGCTGCACATGTCCTCGCCGGAGAAGTTCTGGCAGGGCCTGGCCACCGCGATGGAGAAGCCGGACATCTTCCAGGACGAGCGCTTCGCCAGCCGGCAGGGCCGCATCGACCACCAGGAAGCGCTGATCGCCGTGCTGCGGCCGATCTTCCGCCTGCAGGATCGCGCCGAGTGGTGCCGCCGGCTGGAGGCCAACGACGTGCCGCATTCCCCGATGTACACCACCGAGGAAGTGCCGCAGGATCCGCAGGCGCAGCACCTGCAGCTGTTCGTGGAAACCGAGCATCCGGTGGTGGGCAGCTTCCGCACCGTGCGCTCGCCGGTTTCGTTCGACGGCGAGCGCCCGCTCGAAGTGAGCGCGCCGCCCGTCCTCGGGGAGCACAACGAAGAACTGTCGCGCGGATGGAAGCCGCGCAAGACGTCGCAGAAGGAGACCCGCAAGTGAACATCCGCCGTACCGTCCTCGCCACCATCGCCGTGTTCGCCGCCGGCGTGCCGCTCATGGCCGCGGCCCAGAACGATTTCCCGAACCGGCCGATCCGCATGGTGGTGCCTTTCGGCCCCGGCACCACCACCGACATCATCGCGCGCATCTATGCCGACGCGATGTCCAGGCCGCTCGGCCAGACGATCGTGGTGGAGAACAAGTCCGGCGCCGGCGGCAACATCGGCTCCGACCTCGTGGCCAAGTCACCGGCCGACGGCTACACCATCGTGATGGGCACGGTCGGCACGCACGCGATCAACCCGGGCCTGTACCGCAAGATGCCTTACGACGCGATGAAGGACTTCGCGCCGGTCGGCTTCGCCGGCTACACGCCGACGCTGCTGGTGGTCGCCTCGAATTCGCCCATCAAGTCGCTGGCCGACCTCAAGGCGCAGGCGGGCAGGAGCGGCGGCGTGAGCTTCGCCTCGGCCGGCAACGGCACTTCCGGCCACCTGGCCGGCGAGCTGCTGAAGGCCCGCCTGGGCGGCGAGATGGTGCACGTGCCGTACAAGGAAGGCGGCCTCGCGATGTCGGACGTGATGTCCGGCCAGGCGCAGTTCATGTTCTACCACCCGGCCGCGGTGATGCCGCACATCAAGTCCGGCAAGTTGCGTGCGCTCGGCGCTTCCAGCGCGAAGCGCGCCTCGGCCGCGCCCGACGTGCCGACGATCACGGAGCAGGGCGTGGGCGACTTCGACCTCACCGCCTGGTTCATGCTGTACGCGCCGGCCGCCACGCCCGCGCCGGTGCTCGCCAGGCTGCGCGACGCGGTGGCGCAGGCGGTGACGAATCCCGAGGTGAAGGCCAGGCTCGCCGGCCAGGGCCTGGAAGTGCCGCTGCTCAAGGGCGACGAGCTCACCGCCTTCGGCCGCGGCGAGATCGCGAAGTGGTCCGAGCTGGTGAAGCGCTCGGGCGCGCAAGTGGATTGAGTTCAGCCAACAGACCAACGACAGGAGACAAGCCATGACACTTTCTCGCCGCCGTACCCTCTCCGCCATCGGCGCCGCCGCCGGTGCAATGGCGCTGCCCGCCTGGGCGCAGGCCCCCGCCGGCCAGCCGGTCCGCATCGGCAGCACGCTGGCGCTCACCGGGCCGCTGTCGGCCACGGCGCTCACCCACAAGCTGGTGGGCGAGATCTACGTGGACCAGTTGAACAAGCGCGGCGGCCTGCTCGGTCGCCGCGTCGAGTGGATCGTGAAGGACGACCAGTCCAAGCCGGACCTCGCCCGCACGCTGTACGAGCAGCTGGTGACCGCCGACAAGGTCGACCTGCTGATGGGCCCGTACGCCACCGGCGCGATCCTGTCGGCGATGGGCGTGGCCCAGCGCTACAACAAGGTGCTGATCCACCACACCTTCGGCATCCCCTCGCTGGCCAAGTACGACATGCAGTTCCCGGCGTGGTCGCTGGGCGCGAACCCGCAGACCACGGTGTCGAACTCGCTGTTCGACATGCTGGCGGCGCAGCGCAATCCGCCGAAGACGATCGCCATCGTCACCAGCAAGTTCCCGTCGATCCACTTCATGTCGCTGGGCGGCCGCGAGATCGCCAAGAAGCGCGGCCTGAAGGAAGTGCTGTTCCTCGAATGGGACTTCGGCAACCGCGACTTCGGCCCGATCGCCGCGCGGGTGAAGGACGCGAAGCCCGACCTGCTGTGGATCGGCGACATCGCGCTGGAAGGCAACATGCTGCTGGAGGCGATGAAGAAGATCGACTACGTGCCGCCGGTCCACTTCCACCTGTATCCCGCGCCCGGCCCGATGACCAAGTCGCCCGAGGGCGACAAGGCGCTGGCCCTGACGATCTTCGAGGAGCACCCGCCCTTCACCAACAGCGGCACGGCGGCCGAGTTCGTGGCCCTCTTCAACGAGCGCGCCAAGGCGGCGGGCCTGCCCGACAGCTCTGTGGAAGTGCAGGCGGCGGCATCCTTCACCGCCTGGCAGCTGCTCGAAGCCGGCGTGCGCGGCTCCAACAGCCTGGACGACAAGAAGATCGCGGAGTACCTGAAGAAGAACCGCATCGACACCATCCAGGGGCGGCTGCGCTTCGACGGTCCCGGCAACTACGGCGACGACCTGATGAAGATCAAGCAGGTGCAGGGCGGCCAGTGGAAGGTGGTGTGGCCCGAATCCTTCGCGGCGCCGGGAGCGAAATTCCGTCCATGACGCTTCCGAGCTTCAACCTGCTGGCGCAGGCGATCCTCTCGGGCATCTTCATCGGCAGCCTGTACGGGCTGATCGGCCTGGGGCTCGGGCTCACCTGGGGATTGCTGCGCCAGATCAACCTGTCCCACTTCGGGCTGGTGTTCCTGGGCGGCTACCTGAGCTACCAGATGGGAACGGTGTGGCACCTCGACCCGCTGCTCGCGCTGCTGGTGGTGCCGCCGCTGTTCTTCGGGGTCGGCGTCGGCATGCAGTGGCTGCTGTCGAAGTTCTCCATCACGCCCTTCAACTCGCTGCTCGTGACCTTCGGCATCACCGTGGTGATCGAGAGCGCGATCCAGGGCATCTGGACGGCGGACTACCGGCGGCTGGAGTCGGGCTACAACCAGATGAAGTTCACCGTCGGCGGCCTGTACGTGCCGGTGCCGGAACTGGTGACGCTGCTGCTGTCGCTGGCGGTCGCCTTCGGCGTGTGGGCGGCGATGCGCTACACGGATCTCGGCAAGGCGCTGCGCGCGATGGCCGAGGACGGCCCGATCGCGGCGGCCTACGGCGTGAATTCGAAGCGGCTCGCGCTGCTCCTGGCGGGCCTCTGCGCCGCGCTGGCCGGCGTGGCGGGCGTGTGCCTGGCGCTGATGTTCACGCTGGCGCCCTCGCAGATCTTCGCGTGGGTGGGCGTGGTGTTCGCGGCGGTGATGCTCGGCGGCCTGGGCAGCGCGCTCGGTCCGCTGGTGGCCGGCGTGATCATCGGCGTCAGCGAAGCCATCACCATGGCCGTGGCCTCGCCTTCGTGGGCGCCCATCGTGTCCTTCTCGCTGCTGATCGTGATGCTGCTTTTCCGTCCCGCGAAGGCTGGAACATGAACAAGACCATCGCCGGGATCCTGCTGGCGGGCGTGGCGCTGGCCTGCGTGCCCTGGCTGGGGCTGCCGCCCTTCTACGAATCGATCCTGTACCTCGTGTGCCACTGGGCGGTGCTGGCGCTGTCCTGGAACATCCTGTCCGGCTATTCGGGCTACTTCTCCTTCGGCCACGGCGCCTTCTTCGGCATCGGCATGTACACGACGGCGGCGCTCGCGGGCAAGCTGGACTGGCCCTTCCTCGCGACGCTGCCTTTCGCCGCGCTGATGCCGGCGCTGCTCGGCCTGGGTCTCGGCTTCGTCGTCTTCCGCGTGAAGGCCGTGCGCGGCGAATTGTTCGCGCTGCTCACGCTGGCCGTGACCTTCGTGGTGGCGACGGTGATCCTGAACTCGCCGGTCGACGGCGGGCCGGGGGTGTACCTCAACGCGGTGGAGACGCCGAAGCTGGCGCCGTCGCCGGCATCGTCGATCTACCTGATGATCCTGGTCGCCACGATCGTGACCGTGCTGGTCGCGTACAAGGTGCATGCGTCCAAGCTCGGGATCGGCCTGTTCGCGATCCACGACGACGAGGACGTGGCGGAAGTGATGGGCGTGCCGACCTTCCGCTACAAGCTGGTGGCCTTCGCGATCTCCTGCGCGCTGGCGGGCCTGGCCGGCGGCATCCACGCGCTGTTCGTGCAATACGTGACGGCCGGCGAGACCTTCAACATCACGGTGCCGCTGACGGTGGTGCTCATGAGCGTGCTCGGTGGCACGCGGCACTGGGCGGGGCCTGCGGTGGGGGCGGCGGCGATCACGGGACTGCTGTATCTCTTCACGGCCGGCGATCACGCGGTGGCGGGGAAGGCCGCGGTGGGCGTGATCCTGGTGCTGGTGATCCTGTTCATGCCGAACGGGATCCTGGGACAGGTGTTGAAGCGGAAGAAAGCGGCTGCGGGCGGTGGGCAAGCGGAGCTTGCCCACCCTACGGGGACAACTTCGCCAGCGGAAGAAGCCGGTAGGTCGGCGGTGAGCGCGCGCAGCGCCGAACCCCGACGCCAGCCCGGCGTGCCGCTGCTCGAAGTCCGCGGCCTGTCGAAAGCCTTCAAGGGCGTGCAGGCCCTCGACAAGGTCTCGCTCCAGGTCCGCCAGGGCGAGATCCTCGGCCTGCTCGGTCCCAACGGCTCCGGCAAGTCCACCTTCATCAACGTCGTCAGCGGCCATTACCCGATGTCCGGCGGCGAGGTCGTGTTCGACGGCCGGCCGCTCACCGGCTTGCCCGCGCACCGCATCGCGCATGCGGGCATCGCGCGCACCTACCAGATCCCGCGGCCGTTCAAGCACATGAACGTGCTGCGGAACGTGCAGATGGTCGCGATGTTCGGCTGCGCTTCTCTGGACCAGAAGGCGGCGGAGCGCGAAGCCTGGAAGTGGCTGGAGTTCACTGGCCTGCAGGACCGCGCGCTGGCGTTGCCCGACGACATCAACCTGCACCAGCGCAAGTTTCTGGAACTGGCCCGCGCGCTCGCGGCGCGGCCGCGGCTGGTGCTGCTCGACGAAGTTCTCTCGGGACTCACGCCCGGCGAGATCAACGAAGCGATCGAGCTGATCCGCCGCATCCGCGACCAGGGTTCCACCATCGTGTTCGTGGAGCACGTGATGCGCGCGGTGATGGCCCTGACCGACCGCATCGTGGTGCTGAACCACGGCAAGCTGATCGCGCAGGGCGAAGCCAACGTGGTGATGCAGGACGCCGAAGTGGTGAACGCCTACCTGGGGAAGCCCGCCTATGCTTGACGTCGTCAACCTGCAGGCGAATTACGGCGCCGCCCCGGCGTTGTGGGACGTATCGCTGAACGTCGCCAAGGGCGAACTGGTGTGCGTGGTCGGCCCCAATGGCGCCGGCAAGAGCACGCTGATCAACGTGATCGCCGGCCTGCATCGTGCGAAAGGCGGCAAGCTCGCTTTCGACGGCAAGGACATCACGCAGCTGCCCAGCCACCGCTTTTGCAGCACGGGGATCGCGATCGTGCCGGAGGGCCGCCGTCTCTTCACCGGCATGACGGTGCTGGAGAACCTGGAACTGGGGAGCTTCCTGCCGCATGCGAAGCAGCAGCGTTCCGCCTCGCTGGCGCGCGTGCTGTCGCTGTTCCCGGCGCTGAAGCAGAAGCTGCAGAGCCCGGCCGGATCGCTGTCCGGCGGCCAGCAGCAGATGGTTGCGATCGGCCGCGCGATGATGAGCCGGCCGCAGCTGCTGCTGCTCGACGAACCGTCGCTGGGCCTCGCGCCGGCCGTGGTGCTGGATATGTTCAAGGCAATCCGCGACATCAATGCGCAGGGCACCTCGGTGCTGCTGGTGGAGCAGAACGTGGCGATGGCGATGGAGATCGCACGCAGGGCCTATGTGCTGGAGGAAGGGCGGATCGTGGCGGACGGGTTGGCGAAGGATTTGCTGGAGAGGCCGGAGATCCAGAAGGCTTACCTGGGGATCGAGACGCACTAGTCGTCATTCCCGCGAAGGCGGGAATCCAGAGCATTGGAAACCGGCGCCGCGCGCCGGACGGACGCCCTGGATCCCCGCCTTCGCGGGGATGACGGGGCGAGTCTTGCGTCCCGCGGAAAAGTCCTTTCCCGCGCCCCCGCTTCCCGGAACCCCTCGCGCCCTCTACAGTCTCCGCCCAGATTCCAAGCAGCAGGAGACCCCCATGGACAACACGATGACCGACAAGCTCCTGATCCGCGAGCTGGTCGAGCGCTGGGCCGTCTGGCGCGATGCCGGCGACTGGGAGCGCTTCGCGACCGTCTGGCACCCCGAAGGCGTGATGATGGCCACCTGGTTCCAGGGGCCGTTCCGCGATTTCATCCGCGTGACGCAGGAAGGCTGGGACAAGGGCGTGAGCATCCTGCACTTCCTCGGCGGCTCCGCCATCGAGGTGAAGGGCGAGCGCGCCATCGCGCAGACCAAGATGACCATCTCGCAGCGCGGCATGGTCGAAGGCGCCGACGGCCCCGTGCTGTGCGACGTCGTCTGCACCGGCCGCTTCTTCGACTTCATCGTGAAGCACGAAGGCGAGTGGAAGGTGCTGCACCGCCAGCCGATCTACGAGAAGGACCGCATCGACCCCGTGGATTCGACGGCGCAGCTGAAGCTGGACCAGCAGTTGCTCGCCTCCATGCCGGAAGGCTATCGCCACCTCGCCTACATCCAGACGCGCATCGGCTACAAGGTCAAGATGGACATGCCGATGCTCAAGGGTCCGGTGGTGCAAGAGCTGTACCGCCGCGGCGAGCGCTGGCTCGCCGGCGGCGCACTGGAGCGCTGAACATGCAGATCGCCCGCCGCCTCGCCCTCGCCGTCGCCGCCACGGCGATCGCATTGTCCGCCGCCTTCGCGCAGGGCTATCCGAACAAGCCGGTGCGGGTGATCGTGCCGCAGCCGCCGGGCGGCGGCTTCGACAGCGTGGGGCGGCTCGTCGCCGACCGCATGGGCAAGGTCGCGGGCCAGAGCTTCGTGGTGGAGAACCGCACCGGCTCCGGCACGCTGGTGGGCACCGACCTCGCGGCGAAGGCGCCGGCCGACGGCTACACGCTGCTGGTGGGTTCGATCTCGAATCTCGCGCTGAACCCCGGCTTGTACGCGAGCCTGCCTTACGACAGCCTGCGCGACTTCGAGCCGGTGGGCCTGCTCGTGAGCTACAGCTACACGCTGGTGGGCCGCAAGGACCTGCCGCTCAATTCGCTGCAGGACGTGCTGGCGTACGCGAAAGCCAATCCGGGCAAGCTGAACTACGCGTCGGCGGGCAACGGCTCCGGCCAGCACGTGCTGGCGGCGGCGTTGTGGCACCTGGCCAAGGTGGACGTCGCGCACGTGCCGTACCGCGGCGCGCAGCCCGCCTACCAGGACCTGCTGGGCGGCCGCGTCGACCTGTTCTTCGACCTGTCGCCGACCGCGCGCGTGCAGGTCGATGCGGGCAACACCAAGGCGCTCGCCGTCTCCGGCGTGGCGCGCAACCCCATGCACCCGCAGGTGCCCACGGTGCTGGAAAGCGGCGCGGCGGACCTGCAGCTCGAATCCTGGTTCGGCCTGTTCGCGCCGGCGAAGACGCCGCCCGAGGTGCTGCAGAAGCTGCGCGCCGACTTCGCCAAGGTCGCCGCGATGCCCGACGTGCAGGAGACGCTGGTCAAGGGCGGCGGCAAGCCGATGGCCCTGATCGGCGATGATGCGCGCGCGATCGTGAAGCGCGACGTCGATCACTGGTCGAAGCTGGTGAAGACGCTGGGCATCCGCGCGGAATAAGAACGACTCTCACAACACAACGACGACCCATGAAGATCCTCGGCATCTGCGGCAGCCTGCGCAAGGCCTCCCACAACGCGATGGCGCTGCGCGCCGCGAAGAAGCTGGCGCCGGCCGGCATCACGGTGGAGATCGCCGACATCTCCGGCATCCCGCTGTACAACGACGACCTGCGCCTGGCCGGCGAACCCGCCGCCGTGTCGGAGCTGAAGGCGCAGGTGCGCGCCGCCGATGCCGTGCTGCTGGTCTCGCCCGAATACAACTTCTCGGTGCCGGGCGTGCTGAAGAACACGCTGGACTGGATGTCGCGCCCGCCCGAGCCGCCGTTCGACGGCAAGGTGGTGGGCATCATGGGCGCCAGCGGCGGTCCGCTGGGCACCGCGCGCGGCCAGTACGACCTGCGCAAGATCCTGGTCTACCTGAACACGTTCACGGTCAACAAGCCGGAAGTGTTCATCGGCAATGCACAGACCAAGTTCAACGCCGAAGGCGAACTGACCGACGAAGCGACGGCGAAGTTCATCGTGGACCTGCTGCTCGGGATGCAGGCGTTGAAGAAGCGCGTGGGGTGATGCGCTGAATGGTGGGCAAGCGGAGCTTGCCCACCCTGCGAGTTGCGACAGGCGAGAATCGCGGGGTGGATTTCCCCCTCATCACCGACTGGCAGTTCTACGCCGTCTCCATCCCCGCCGTCCTGCTCCTGGGTCTCAGCAAGAGCGGGTTCGGCGCCGGTTTCGGCTCGCTGGCCGTTCCCATCATGGCGCTGTCGGTCACCGTGCCGCAGGCCGCCGCCATCCTGATGCCCATCCTGTTCGTGATGGACATGCTGGGGCTCGCGGCCTACCGCAAGGAGTTCGACCGCAAGCTGCTGAAGTTCCTGCTGCCCATGGGCCTGCTGGGAACCGTCATCGGCACGCTGCTGTTCAGGACGCTGGATCCGCGCTTCGTCGCCGGGCTGGTGGGCGTGTTCACGCTGCTGTTCCTGGCGCAGCGCGTGCTGTTCCCGCCCAAGGCCGACAGCCCGCCGCCGCCGCGCTGGTGGGGCGCCATCCTCACCACCACCTCCGGCTTCACCAGCTTCGTCGCGCACGCGGGCGGCCCGCCGATCAGCGCCTACGTGCTGCCGCTGAAGCTCGCGCCGATCACGTTCGCGGCCACCATGAGCGTGTTCTTCACGGTGATGAACCTGAGCAAGTGGGCGCCGTATGCCTGGCTCGGCCTGCTGGACATGCGCAACATGGCGACCTCGATCGCGCTGCTGCCGCTCGCCCCGGTGGGCGTGCTGGCCGGCGTGCGCATGGCGCGCAGGATCCAGCCCTGGCTGTTCTTCCGGCTGGTGCACATCGGCATGTTCCTCACCGGCTGCAAGCTGGTCTACGACGGGTTCATCAAGTAGAACCCTCGTCCCATCCCGGCATTCTCTCGTCGCCCTTCGTCTTCCGCTCCTCGTTCTCCGCCCGCTCGCGCGCCATCTGCTCTTCGAGCTGCTGGCGGCCCGCCTTGACCACCGCGATCATCCGCGCGCGGTCACGGTGGTGCGGATACATCTTCTCGAACAGCTCGAGGTTGTGGCGGCGAAAGCGCATCGCCTGGCGGCGCGCCTCGTGGGGCGCGTGGCCCAGAAGCTCCAGCACCGTGCGGCCGCTGCGCAGGCTGGACTCGAAGACCTCGCGCTCCACGCGCACCACGCCGCGGTCGCGCAGTGCGTTCCAGTGGGTGACGTCGCGCGCGCGGGCCACGAGTTCCAGATGCGGGAAATGCTCCCGCACGAGGTCGATGATGCGCAGCGACTGCTCCTGGTCGTCCACGGCCACCACGAGCACGTGCGCGGTTTCCGCGCCGGCGGTGCGCAGCAGGTCCAGCCGCGTGGCGTCGCCGTAGAACACCTTGTAGCCGAAGGCGCGCGCCGCCTCCACCATGTCCGCGTCGTGGTCCAGAACGGTCGCGCGGATGCCCTCCGCATTGAGCAGGCGGCCGATGATCTGGCCGTAGCGGCCGAAGCCCGCGATGATCACGGGCGCGTCCTGCGGCGTGCTGATCTCCTCCAGCGTGCGGCGCCCGCTCGAGTAGCGGGGCAGCACGAACTTGTCGACCAGCACCAGCAGCAGCGGCGTGAGCAGCATGGAGACCGCCACCGCGCCGATCAGCAGCGAGGACGTTTCCGCCGGGAACACGCGCGCCCCGGCGGCGGCCTGGAACACCACGAAGGCGAACTCGCCGCCCTGCGCCAGCAGCAGCGTGAACACCGGACGCTCCGCGGCCGGAATGCCCATGGGGCCGGCGATGGACCAGATCACGGCCGCCTTGAGCGCCAGCAGCGCCACGACGATCAGCGCCATCGTGCCCGGCGAACGGGCGAGCACGCCGAAGTCGATGCTCATGCCCACCGCGATGAAGAACAGCCCGAGCAGCAAGCCCTTGAAGGGCTCGATGTCGGTTTCCAGTTCGCGCCGGTATTCGCTCTCCGCCAGCAGCACGCCGGCGAGGAAGGCGCCCAGCGCCATCGACAGGCCCACCATCTGCATCAGCGCCGCGATCGCCACCACCAGCAGCAGCGCCGCGGCGGTGAAGATCTCCTGCGTGCGGCTCCTGGCGATGATGCGCAGCAGCGGCCGCAACAGCAGGCGTCCGCCCAGGACGATGCCGCCGATCACGGCCACGGTGCGCAGCGCTTCCAGCCAGGCGGGGCCGCCGGGCGCATGGCCATCGTCGACCACGCCCCCCAGCAACGGGATCAAGGCGAGGATCGGGATCGCCGCGACGTCCTGGAACAGCAGGATGGAAAAGCCCGCCTGGCCGCTGCTGGTGGGCAGCAGGTGGCGCTCGCCCATCACCTGCAACGCGATCGCGGTGGACGACAGCGCCAGTCCCAGCGCGGCGACCAGGCTGGTGCGCCAGGGCGCGCCGGCGGCGACGCCGGCGGCGAACAGCAGCACCGCGCAACCGAGCACCTGTGCGCTGCCCCAGCCGAAGATCGGCCGGCGCAGGCTCCACAGGCGGCGCGGCTCCAGCTCCAGCCCGATCAGGAACAGCATCAGCACCACGCCGAATTCGGCGAAGTGCAGGATGTCCTCCACGTTGGTGACGAGGCCGAGGCCCCACGGACCGATCGCGATGCCCGCGGCGAGGTAGCCGAGGATGGAGCCCAGGCCGATGGCGCGGGACAACGGCACCGCGATGACCGCGGCCGACAGGTAGATCAGGCTGTTGGTCAGCCAGGCCGGTGCGTGCTCCATCAGCTTCTCCCCGGGACGGGACGGTCGGTGGCGGGAACGTCCGTGATCGGGCAGGCGCCCAGTTCCTCCAGCTCCGGCCACTCCGGATAGGAGCCGAGACGCTGGCCGAAGACGCCGACGTGCGCGCGCACCTCCTCCGGCGTGGCGCGGTGCGCGCCGTGCAGCAGCAGCGGCGGCAGGAAGCGCATGCCGCACAGCGTGGCCGTCTGCTCGTAGGGCGGCAGGAAGGCGTCGAAGAAGTAGCGGTTGTAGCCCTGCGGGTGGTACGAGCCCTCGGGCCCGCCGGTGGTCGCCACCAGCCAGCAGTCCTTGCCGTTCAGGGCGATGCCGCGCGAACCGTAGGCCCACCCGTAGGTGAGGACTTCGTCCATCCAGAGTTTCATGAGCGGCGGCATGGAATACCACTGGATCGGGTGCATGAGCACGATCAGCTGCGCGGCTTCGACGGCGGCCTGTTCGGCGGCGACGTCGATGTCGTAGTCGGGATAGCTGGCGTAGAGGTCCCGCACCAGCACCCCGGGTGTGGCGCGGGCCTGGTCGGCCAGCACGCGGTTCACGCGCGACTCGCGCCAGTTGGGGTGGGCGGCCAGGACGTAGACGCCTGGGGAAGCCTGGTTTGCTAACTCATCCATGGGCTGTAACAATAGTCCATCTGCGGCTTCCCGGCCGCGCAGCACTGGAGGGCGGGCAATGCCGGTCGTTGTTGTTGCGAACCCCAAGGGCGGCGTCGGCAAGACCACCGTCGCCACCAACATCGCTGGCCATTACGCCAGCCAGGGCCACCAGGTGATGCTAGGCGATGCCGACCGCCAGCAGTCTTCGCGCCTGTGGCTGCGCCTGCGTCCGCCCGACGCGCGGCCGATCGCGAGCTGGGAAGTGGGCGAAGGGCAGATCGCCAAGCCGCCCCGGGGCACGACGCACGTGGTGCTGGACACGCCCGCGGGCATGCACGGCAAGTGGATGGAAGACACGCTGCGTTCGGCCGACAAGGTGCTCGTGCCGCTGTCGCCCAGCATCTTCGACATGTACGCCACCCGGGCCTTCCTCGACGAACTCGCGCACCACCGCAAGGCGGGAAAGATGCAGGTGGGGATCGTCGGCACGCGGGTCGACGCGCGCACGATCTCGGCCGACAAGCTGCAGGAGTTCGTGGCGGCGCTGGGCCTGCCGGTGCTCGGTTTCCTGCGGCCGACGCAGAACTACGTGCATCTCGCCGCGCGCGGGCTCACGCTGTCGGATGTCGCGCCGGGCAAGGTCGATCGCGACCTGGAGCAGTGGCGCGGCATCCACCGCTGGCTGGACAGCTGATTCGCTTGCTACATTGCGGGCGATGAGAGTGCTCGAATCGCTCGCCGAACTGCCCGCGCTGGTGGGCCAGGAGGTCGCCACCAGCGACTGGATCACCGTGACGCAGCAGCAGGTGGACCAGTTCGCGCAAGCTACCGGCGACCACCAGTGGATCCACGTGGACGTCGAACGCGCGAAGTCCGGCCCCTTCGGCGGGCCGATCGCGCACGGTTTCCTCACGCTGTCGCTGCTGCCCCGCTTCTTCGAATCGGCGCTGGAGGTCCGCGACACGCGCATGGGCGTGAACTACGGGCTCAACCGCGTGCGCTTCACGGACCCGGTGCCGGTGGGCAGCCGGCTGCGCGCAAGCATCAAGCTGCTGGCGTGCGAGTCGCTTTCCGGCAACGGCTACCAGATGACCTGGCTCGTCACGGTGCAACGCGAAGGCAGCGACAAGCCGGTGTGCATCGCCGAGTCGCTGACGCGGCGCTACGCCTGAGCTTCCACGCCCCTACGCGCGGTGACGGGGCAAAAAAAAGCCCGCGCGAGGCGGGCTGGAAGGAAAGGAGTCTGGGTTGCCTGGCCTGTCCTTTTCGGGACCGGTTAGAGGTCAGATGCGAGACCGTTCGAAAGGTTTCAAACCCAGCCGATAGAAACGGAATATTGCTTGTGTCTCATACGGTAGGGCTCAGGCAGCACCGGCGAAGTCCTGTTGCCGCCAGGCTTCGAAAACCGTCACCGCCACGGCGTTCGACAGGTTGAGGCTGCGCTGGCCGGCGCGCATCGGCAGGCGCAGCCGCTGCTCCCCGGCGAAGGACGCCAGCAGCTCCGCGGGCAGGCCGCTGGTCTCCGAACCGAAGACGAGCCAGTCGCCGGGTTGGAACGCGACCTCGTGCACGCGGCGCGTGCCCCGCGTGCTCAGAGCGAACATGCGGTCCGCGGGCGGCCGCCGCGAGGCGAGCAGGGCAGCCCAGTCGGCATGGCGCTGGACCTCGGCGTACTCGTGGTAATCCAGCCCGGCGCGGCGCATGTGCTTGTCGTCCATCGAGAAGCCCAGCGGCTCGACCAGGTGCAGCGTGCAGCCCGTGTTGGCCGCGAGGCGGATCACGTTGCCGGTGTTGGGCGGGATCTCGGGGGTGACGAGGACGATGTGGAACATGCCCGCATTGTCATGGCTCGTCCGTCCGCGCCAGCACCACCGCGCTGACGCGGCTCGCGCCGGCCTGCCCGAGCACCCGGGCTGCGGCGTGGAGTGAAGCTCCGCTGGTCATCACGTCGTCCACCAGCAGCACCGATGCGCCGCGGACCTCGGCGGCGCGCAGCGGCTCGAGCGCGAAGGCGCCCTGCACGTTGGCCTGCCGGGCCCGCCGGTCGAGCGCCGCCTGCGCGCCGGTCTCGCGTACGCGCAGCAGCAGGCGCGGCTCGGTGCGGCGCGCATCCAGGGCGCGCGCGAGCAGCAGGGCCTGATTGAAGCCGCGCTCGGCGAGCCGCCGCGGCGCCAGCGGCAAGGGCAGCAGCAGGTCGCAGTGCCCCAGTTCGCCGGCAAGACCGGGGATGTCCCGCAGGCGCGCGGCGAACGATGCAGCCCAGCCTGCTTCGCCCTGGAACTTGAAGCGCGCCACCAGCCCGGACCAGGGGTAGGCATAGTTCACCGCGGCAAAGCAGGCATCGAGCGGAGGCGCTTCGCGCACGCAGGCGCCGCAGACCTCGACGCCGCCGGGCAGGGGGAGGGCGCAGCATCGGCAGCGCGCACAGGGCGCCGCGAAGCGCCCGACACAGGCCGGGCACAAGGGCTGGGCCGGCCAAGCGCCGCACACCGCGCACTTGCCGGGCGGCTCCGCGATCCGGCGCTGCAGCCAGGCAGGGGGCATCGGATCAATATACTCGGCGACCCCTGCGATGGCATCCTCCGATCGACCGCCCACCATCCATCCGGCCGCCGCCGCGCGCTGGGACCGTGCCGCGCCCGCGGCGAGCCCCTGGCTGCACGAGGAGGTGGGCCGCCGGATGGAGGAGCGGCTGGAGTGGATCCGGCGCAGCCCGGAAGCCTGGGCCGACTGGGACCCGGTGCGCGGCGGCTTCGACGCCCATGCGCGGGTGGCCCATCGCTATCCGCAGGCCCGAGTGCACATCGTCGAGCCGCAGCCGGATCGGGCGCAGGCCGCGCGCGGGCGCCTGGGCAAGCCCTGGTGGCGCCGCCTCGGCAAGGGCGGCCCGGTCGAATTCGGCCCGGTGCCGGACGCCA
Organism: Ramlibacter sp.; assembly: GCF_036383835.1. GTDB lineage: Bacteria > Pseudomonadota > Gammaproteobacteria > Burkholderiales > Burkholderiaceae_C > Ramlibacter. The sequence continues at coordinate 15,186 of NZ_DASVNN010000074.1, read as the reverse complement.
GCGTGCAGATGCTGTGGTCCAACATGCAGCTGCACATGCTGGCGGACCCGCAGGCGATGCTGCATCGCTGGCACCAGGCGCTGGCGGTCGACGGCTTCCTGATGTTCTCCTGCCTCGGCCCCGACACCCTCAAGGAGTTGCGCGCCGCCTACGACGCGGAGGGCTGGCCCCCGCCCGGCCACGAATTCACCGACATGCACGACTGGGGCGACATGCTGGTGCAGGGCGGCTTCGCCGAGCCGGTGATGGACATGGAGCGCATCACCCTGAGCTTCGAGACGCCGGCGCGGCTGCTCGAGGAGCTGCGCGAGCTCGGGGCCAACCTGCATCCGGGGCGCTTCCCGGCGCTGCGCGGAAGGCACTGGCGCCATCGCCTGCACGACATGCTGGGCGAGCGCTTGCGCGGAGCGGACGGCAAGCTGGCGCTGACTTTCGAGGTCATCTACGGCCATGCGCTCAAGCCGGCGCCGCGGGCGAAGATGGGCGAGGAGAGCGCCGTGTCGCTGGCCGACATGCGCGCCATGCTGCACGCCGACAAGCGCGGCAAGGAATAGCGGCGGGGCCTGCGCCGCATCGGGCGCGGATGCGGCCCGCGCTCGATGCGGCGCAAATGCAACTGCCTGAAAAAGTGGCACAAAACGCGGCGCTACAATGCGCGGTTGATTTTCGTGCGTCGCCCGTGTCGAACTCCGTATTCCGTTTCGCCACTGTCCAGGGCCAGGCCATCCACTGGTTCCTGAGGCGCAACTGCTCGGTGACGCCGGCCCAGCTGGGCTGGCTCTACGCCTCGCTGTGCGCCGTGTCGCTCGGAATCGGAACCTTCTTCTGGTTCCAGGGTGCGGTGATGATCCTCCCCTTCGCGTGGCTCGAGGTACTGGCCGTGGGTGCCGCCTTCTTCGCCTACGCGCGCCACGCGGCCGACCGCGAGCACATCCTGTTGCAGGGCGGCAGGCTGGTGGTGGAACTGGAGAACGCCGGACACCTGGAGCGGGCGGAGTTCAACCGCGACTGGGTCCGCGTGGAGCCGGCCGCGGACGACCGGTCCCTGATCGAGGTGTCGGGGCAGGGCCGGCGGGTGAGCGTGGGACGTTATCTGCGGCCGGAGTTGCGGCCGATGCTGGCGCAGGAGCTCCGCAGGGCCCTGCGCGAGGCGTGAGGCGGTCCGCGGGACGGTTTTTTGGAAGGCTTGAGGCTGAAAACGATGAAGAGTGAATCGAAGATCGCGGCGCTCCTGGTAGCCGCGGCTGGTCTGGCCGGCGCGGCGCAAGCCCAGGTGCAGGACCTTCCCGGCGGCCCCGCGGTGCGCCAGCTCAACCTGCATGCCGCGGCCACGCGCATCGCCGTGGAGCAGTCGTGGCTGCACTGGTTCATGCTGATCACCTGCACCGTGATCTTCATCCTGGTGTTCGCCGTGATGTTCTATTCCATCTGGAAGCACCGCAAGTCGGTCGGCCACAAGCCCGCCAACTTCCACGAGTCGGTGACGGTGGAAGTGATCTGGACGCTGATCCCCTTCATCATCGTGATCGTCATGGCGCTGCCGGCCACCAAGGTGCTGGTCGCGTCCAAGGACACCTCCAACGCCGACGTGACCATCAAGGCCACCGGCTACCAGTGGAAGTGGGGCTACGACTACCTGAGCGGCGACGCCCAGGGCGTGAGCTTCCTCTCCACGCTGGACACCACGCACCGCGAGATCTCCAACGCAGGCGCCACCGGCGCCGTGCCGAACGACTACCTCCTGAAGGTCGACAACCCGCTGGTGGTGCCGGTCAACAAGAAGGTCCGCATCATCACGACGGCCAACGACGTGATCCACGCCTGGGGCATCCCGGCGTTCGGCGTGAAGCAGGACGCGATCCCCGGCTTCGTGCGCGACACCTGGTTCCGCAGCGAGAAGACCGGCGACTTCTACGGCCAGTGCTACGAGCTGTGCGGCAAGGAGCACGCCTACATGCCGATCCACGTGAAGGTGGTGACGCAGGACGAATACGTCAAGTGGGCCGGCGAGCAGAAGAAGGTCATGGCCGCCAAGCAGGACGACCCGGCCAAGGTCTGGACGCTGGGCGACATCACCGCCCGCGGCGAGAAGGTCTACGCCGCCAACTGCGCCGCCTGCCACCAGCCGAACGGCAAGGGCGCGGGCCCGATCAAGGCGCTGGACGGCTCTCCCATCGTGCAGGACGCCGACAAGGCCAAGCAGATCCACATCGTGCTGAACGGCAAGGGCGCGATGCCCGCCTGGAAGCAGCTGTCGGACACCGACCTCGCGGCCGTGATCAGCTACACGAAGAACGCCTGGACCAACAAGACCGGCCAGGTCGTGCAGCCCGCCGAAGTGCTGGCGCAGCGCGGCAAGTGATCGGGCAGAGGAAAGAACAGAGGAACACATGAGCGCAGTTCTCGACCCGCACGGCCACGCCCACGGCCACGACGACCACCACGACCACGCGCCCGCCGGCTGGCGCCGCTGGGTCTATGCGACCAACCACAAGGACATCGGGACGCTGTACCTGCTGTTCGCGTTCTTCATGCTGATGTTCGGCGGCGTGCTGGCCCTGGGCATCCGCGCCGAGCTGTTCCAGCCCGGCCTGCAGCTGGTCAACCCCGAGCTGTTCAACCAGTTCACCACCATGCACGGCCTGATCATGGTGTTCGGCGCGATCATGCCGGCCTTCGTGGGCTTCGCGAACTGGATGATCCCGCTGCAGATCGGCGCGCCGGACATGGCCTTCGCCCGCATGAACAACTTCAGCTTCTGGCTGATGATTCCTGCCGGCCTCATGCTCGTGCTGTCCTTCTTCATGCCCGGCGGCGCCCCCGCCGCCGGCTGGACGCTGTACGCGCCGCTGACGCTGCAGATGGGCCCGTCGATGGACGCCGGCATCTTCGCGATGCACATCCTGGGCGCTTCCTCGATCATGGGCTCGATCAACATCATCGTGACCATCCTCAACATGCGCGCCCCCGGCATGTCGCTGATGAAGATGCCGATGTTCGTGTGGACGTGGCTGATCACCGCCTACCTGCTGATCGCCGTGATGCCCGTGCTGGCCGGCGCGATCACCATGACGCTGACCGACCGCCACTTCGGCACGACGTTCTTCAACCCCGCGGGCGGCGGCGACCCGGTGATGTACCAGCACATCTTCTGGTTCTTCGGCCACCCCGAGGTCTACATCATGATCCTGCCGGCCTTCGGCATCGTCAGCCAGGTCGTGCCCGCGTTCGCCCGCAAGCGCCTGTTCGGCTACGCCTCGATGGTGTACGCGACCAGCTCGATCGCGATCCTGTCGTTCATCGTGTGGGCGCACCACATGTTCACCACCGGCATGCCGGTGACCGGCCAGCTGTTCTTCAAGTACGCGACGATGCTGATCGCGGTGCCCACGGCCGTGAAGATCTTCAACTGGATCGCGACCATGTGGCAGGGCTCGATGACCTTCGAGACCCCGATGCTGTTCTCGGTGGGCTTCATCTTCGTGTTCACCATCGGCGGCTTCACCGGCCTGATCCTGGCCATGGCGCCGATCGACCTGCTGCTGCAGGACACCTACTACGTGGTGGCGCACTTCCACTACGTGCTGGTGGCGGGCTCGCTGTTCGCGCTGTTCGCCGGCTTCTACTACTGGTCGCCCAAGTGGACGGGCGTGATGTACAACGAGGCGCGCGGCAAGATCCACTTCTGGTGGACCCTGATCGCCTTCAACGTCACCTTCTTCCCGATGCACTTCCTGGGCCTGGCCGGCATGCCCCGCCGCTACGCCGACTACCCGATGCAGTTCGCCGACTTCAACGCGGTGGCCTCGGTGGGCGCGTTCGCCTTCGGCCTTGCGCAGGTGTACTTCTTCTTCTTCGTGGTGCTGCCCACGATGCGCGGCCGCGGCGCCGCCGCCCCGCAGCGCCCCTGGAACGATCCGGACGGCAAGGGTGCCGAGGGCCTGGAGTGGGAAGTCGCGTCGCCGGCGCCCTTCCACACCTTCGAGACGCCCCCGCGCCTGGACCCGACCGCCACGCGCGTGCTCGACGCCCGCGTGATGCACGAGAACCCCAAGGCCGCTCACTGAGGGAAGTGACAATGGCCGACGAAGACCGCAAGAAGGGCAACCTGCGCCTGGCGCTGATCCTGGCGTCCATCGCGCTGGTGTTCTTCGTCGGCTTCATCGTCAAGATGGTCCTGCTGGGGAAGTAGATGGGTCGCGGCGCCGAGAACCGGAAGATGCTGGGCAAGCTGGCCGTCGTGGCGGCCGGCATGTTCGCCTTCGGCTATGCGCTGATCCCGATCTACAAGCACGTCTGCGAGGCGCTGGGCATCAACATCCTGGCGGTGAGCGAGCGCCAGGTGCCGGGCACCTCGAAGGCCGCCGCCAATTCGCAGGTGGACGCCAGCCGCACGATCACCGTGGAGTTCGACGCCAACGCGCGCGGACCGTGGCAGTTCAAGCCGGCGCAGGCCTCCATCCAGGTCCACCCCGGCCAGCTCGCCACCGTCATGTACGAGTTCCAGAACGTGCAGGACCGCAAGATGGCCGCGCAGGCGATCCCGAGCTACGCCCCGCGCAACGCGGCGCCGCACTTCAACAAGCTGGAGTGCTTCTGCTTCAACCAGTACACGCTGGAGCCGGGCGAGAAGAAGGAGTGGCCGGTGGCATTCGTCATCGACCCGAAGCTGCCGAAGGACGTGACCACCATCACGCTGTCGTACACCTTCTTCGAGGTCGGCGCGAAGACGCCGGCGGCGCCGACGGCGGCAGTGAGGACGGGGGCGCCGGGATGAGCGTGATCCGCACTGTCAAGGCGGTGCTGTGGGCGTTCCTGGGCATCCGCAAGAAGAGTGCATATGAGGAGGACCTGGGCAAGCTGAGCCCCTTCCAGATCATCTCCGTGGCGCTGGGCGTCGTCGTGATGTTCGTGGTCGGGCTGGTCGTCCTGGTCAATTGGGTCGTCAAGAATTAGGAATAGGTACAGGAGTCGAAATGAGCTCTAGCGCACCGGGGACCACGCCCCATTACTTCGTGCCCCAGCCCTCGCGCCACCCGGCGTTCGCGGCGTTCGGGCTGTTCTTCGTGATCTTCGGCGCGGCCAACTGGATCAACGGGGTCGACTGGGGCAAGTGGTCGGTGGCCTTCGGCCTGCTGTGGCTGTTCTGGGTGCTGTTCGGCTGGTTCGGCGACGCCATCCGCGAAAGCGAGACCGGCCAGTACGGCCGCAAGATCGACCTGTCCTTCCGCTGGAGCATGAGCTGGTTCATCTTCTCGGAAGTGATGTTCTTCGGCGCCTTCTTCACCGCGCTGTGGTGGATGCGCTCGCACTCGGTGCCCGCGCTCGGCGGCGTCGACAACGCGCTGCTGTGGCCCGACTTCAAGGCCGTGTGGCCCAGCGTGCAGGCCGGCGCCACCGCATCGCCCGGCGGCATCGTCGAGCCCTTCCAGACGATGACGCCGTTCTGGCTGCCGACGATCAACACCGCGCTGCTGCTGTCCTCCGGCGTCACGCTGACCATCGCGCACCACCTGCTGCGCGAAGGCAAGCGCGGCCCCACGGTGATGTGGATGTGGGCCACGGTGCTGCTGGGCCTGACCTTCGTGTTCGTGCAGGGCTACGAGTACTTCCACGCCTACAGCGAGCTGAACCTGAAGCTCACCTCCGGCGCCTACGGCTCGACCTTCTTCATGCTCACCGGCTTCCACGGCTTCCACGTGGTCGTCGGCATGCTGATGCTGTTGTTCATCACCATCCGCCTGATGAAGGGCCACTTCACCCCGGACCGCCACTTCGGCTTCGAAGGCGCGGCCTGGTACTGGCACTTCGTGGACGTGGTGTGGCTGTTCCTGTACACGCTGGTGTACTGGCTGTAACGCACGCATCGTCATTCCCGCGGAGGCGGGAAGCCAGGGCGCCCTGGGTCCCCGCCTTCGCGGGGATGATGGAAAACGAAAAGGGCCGCGCGAGCGGCCCTTTGTCCTTGAGAAACCGGACTACTTCAGCGGAATGCCCGTCGGGTGGATGTACCCGAGCTTCCAGGCCAGCAGGATGCACAGGAACAGCAGGATCGAGAAGCCGACACGGAACGCCAGCGCGCGGGCCATGTGGTTCGTCTTGGGCTTGCCGTCCTTGCCGTCGTTCATCATGAAGTACAGCGCCGAGCCGAGGCTGGCGATGATGGCGAGGAAGCCGAGTGCCACGAAGTATTTCATTCCCGCGATTATCGGCGGGGGCTTCGCGGCATGCTGAAGCGGATCGTGATCGCCCTCGCGGCGCTGGCGGCCATCGCGCTGACGGTGAACCTCGGCTTCTGGCAATGGGGCCGGGCCCAGCAGCGCAATGCGCTGCACGACGCGATCGCCGCGCGCGAGCGCATGCCGGCGTTGTCGGCGGCCGACCTGCCGGCGGCCGCGCGCGACCCGCAATCGCTGCTGCACCGGACCATCGTGCTGCGCGGCGAGTGGCTCGCCGATCGCACCGTGTTCCTCGACAACCGGCAGATGAACGCGGTGCCCGGCTTCTATGTCGTCACGCCGCTGCGCCTGGAAGGCCGGTCCGACGCGATCCTGGTGCAGCGCGGATGGGCGCAGCGCAACTTCGCGAAGCGCGAGCAGCTGCCGCCGGTGCAGACGCCCGCCGGCGCGGTGGAAGTCCGCGGCCGCTTGGCCCCGCCGCCCGCCAAGCTTTATGACTTCGACACGGAAGAGACGGGGCCGATCCGGCAGAATCTCGTCCTGGACCGGTTCCGCGCGGAAACCGGCTTGCCCCTGCTGCCGCTGTCGGTGCAGCAGGCCGGAGCGCCCTCCGAAGGGCTCCTGCGGCAATGGCCGCAGGCTGCCAGCGGCGCCGAGAAGAACATCGGCTACGCCTTCCAGTGGTGGGCCATCGCCGCGCTGATCGCCATCCTGTATGTCTGGTTCCAACTCGTCCTCCCCCGCCGCCAAGCCCGGCGCGCTTGACCAGCCGCTCGGGCTGACGGTGCACTCCCTGCCCGAGCCGGGTGGTGCCGCCATGGCCGACGGGCAGCGCACGCGCACGGGCCGCTGGAAGATGCTGGCGGTGATGCTCGTGTGCGCGGCCCCCGTGATCGCCTCGTACTTCATGTATTACGTCGTCCGGCCGGAAGGCCGCCGCAACTACGGCGAGCTGATCGACCCGCAGCGCCCCATGCCTTCGGTGATCGCGACCGACCTCGCCGGCAAGCCGGTGGCGTTGCCCTCGCTGCAGGGCCAGTGGCTGCTGGTGAGCGTGGCCGGCGGCGGCTGCGACGCGCCGTGCGAGCGCCACCTGTACCTGCAGCGCCAGCTGCGCGAAGGCCTCGGCAAGGACAAGGACCGCCTCGACTGGGTCTGGCTGATCCCCGACGACGCGCCGGTGCGCGACTCCCTCAAGCCGGCGCTGCAGCAGGCGACGGTGCTGCGCGTGAAGGGCGAGCCGCTCGCGCAATGGCTCGCGCCGGCGCGCGGCCACCAGCTCCCCGACCATCTCTACGTGATCGACCCCATGGGCCACTGGATGATGCGCTTCCCGGCGGGGCAGGACACTGTCAGCGCCGCCAAGACGCGCAAAGACCTTGAGCGGCTGATGCGCGCTTCCGCCGGCTGGGACAAGGAAGGGAGATGACCCACCCCCGAAGCGCCTTCGGCGCCTCCCCCTCAAGGGGGCGCCCCCAGCGGCCCGGCAAAGCCGGTTCCGCGGCGGCCCTGGACTGAGACATGCAAGCCCAAGCCCTGTACGACTTCGCACCCGTGCTGCGCGTCGCGCTGCTCGGCATCGCGGTGGCCGCCGGCCCGCTCGCCTGGGTGTGGCTGCGCAACCGGCAGGCCGCGCCCGCGCAGCGGCTCGCGGCGCTCACGGTGCTGACGCTGTTCCTCACCTTCGACCTCGTGCTGTTCGGCGCCTTCACGCGGCTGACCGACTCCGGCCTCGGCTGTCCCGACTGGCCCGGCTGCTACGGCAACGCGAGCCCGATCGGCGCGCTGCACGAGATCCGCACGGCGGAAGCCGCGATGCCCACCGGACCCGTGACGCACGGCAAGGCCTGGGTCGAGATGGTCCACCGCTACCTGGCCACCGGTGTCGGCGTGTTGATCACGACGCTGGCGCTCGCGACGTGGATGCAGCGCAAGCGGGGCTTGCCGGTCAGTTCGTTCTGGCCGGTATTGACCCTGGCCTGGGTGTGCCTGCAGGGCGCCTTCGGCGCGCTCACGGTGACGATGAAGCTGTTCCCCGCGATCGTCACGATGCATCTGCTCGGCGGCATGGTGCTGCTCGCCTTGCTGTGCATGCAGGCCGTCGCCTATCGGCAGGCGCAGCGCCGCAGCGGGCCGGTGACGATCCCGGCGCCCGCGCGCGCCTGGCTGCTCGCGGCCTTCGCGCTGGTGTGGCTGCAGGTCGCGCTGGGTGGCTGGACCAGCACCAACTACGCGGTGCTGGTGTGCAGCGAGTTCCCGACCTGCCAGGGCGCGTGGTGGCCCGCGATGAACTTCCGCGAGGGCTTCGAACCCTGGCGCGACCTGGGCAAGACGGGCGCGGGCGAGCACGTGACGCTCGCGGCGCTCACCGCGATCCACTACGTGCACCGATTGACCGCCTACCTGGTGTTCGTCGGGCTGGGCGTGCTCGCGTGGAAGCTGCGCAATGGGCCTCTCCGTTCGAGCGCGCGCGTGATCGCGGGCCTGGCGCTGTGGCAGTTCGCCACCGGCCTGTCGAACGTCGTCCTCGGCTGGCCGCTGGTGGCCGCGGTGTCGCACACCGGTGGTGCCGCCGCCCTCATCGTGGCGCTCACCTGGGCGTTGCGCGAGAGCCGCGCGGACAAAGCGTTGAACGTGCACAGCGTGGCCGCGCGCGAGGTGCGCGCATGAACGTCAGCATCGTGCGCCAGTTCTACGCGCTGATGAAGCCGCGCGTGATCCAGCTGATCGTGTTCTGCGCGCTGATCGGCATGGTGCTGGCCGTCCCCGGCGTGCCGGCCTGGCGGGACGTGCGCGTGGCGGCGATCGCCTGCCTGGGCATCTGGCTGGTGGCCGGCGCCGCCGCCGCCTTCAACTGCCTGGTGGAGAAGGGCATCGACGCCAAGATGCGCCGCACTGCCTGGCGCCCCACCGCCAAGGGCGAGCTGGGCGACTGGCAGACGCTGCTCTTTTCCGCGGGCCTGTGCGGGCTCGGTTCGTGGATCCTGTACGCCTGGGTGAATCCGCTCACCATGTGGCTGACGCTGGCCACCTTCATCGGCTATGCCGTGGTCTACACGGTGATCCTCAAGCCGCTGACGCCGCAGAACATCGTGATCGGCGGCGCCTCGGGCGCCATGCCGCCGGTGCTCGGCTGGGCGGCGATGACGGGCGACGTCGGGCCGCAGGCGCTGATCCTGTTCCTGATCATCTTCCTGTGGACGCCGCCGCACTTCTGGGCGCTGGCGCTGTACCGCGTGGAGGACTACCGCAAGTCGGGCCTGCCGATGCTGCCGGTGACGCACGGCAACGAGTTCACCCGGCTGCAGATCCTTCTGTACACCATCGTGCTGTTCGCGGCCTGCCTGATGCCCTTCGCCTACGGCATGAGCTCGTGGACCTACCTGGTTGCGGCTCTGGTTCTCAGCGCGGGCTTCACGTGGTACGGTTTCCGCCTCTGGCGCGAGTACTCCGACGCGCTCGCGCGCCAGACCTTCCGTTTTTCGCTGATCCACCTGAGCGCGCTGTTCGCGGCGCTGCTGCTGGACCACTACCTTCCTTTCTGAAGACCATGCTGCGACGCCAAGCCCTCCTCTCCCTCGGATCCTTCGCGCTGCTGGCCGGCTGCGCGGAAAGCAAGCCGCAGTTCAAGGCGGTGGACATCACCGGCGCCGACTACGCCCGGGATTTCCCGCTGCCCGACGTCGACGGCAAGATGCGCAGCGTCAAGGACTTCGCCGGCAAGGTGGTCGTGGTCTTCTTCGGCTACACGCAGTGTCCCGACGCCTGCCCGACGACGCTGGCCGAGATCGCGCAGGCGAAGAAGCTGCTCGGCGCCGACGGCGACAAGGTGCAGCCGGTGCTCGTCACGGTGGATCCCGAGCGCGACACGCCCGAAGTGCTCAAGGCCTACGTCGGCAACTTCGGTCCCGACTTCATCGCGCTGCGCGGCACGCCGGAGCAGACCGCGGCGGTCGCCAAGGACTTCAAGGTCTACTACAAGAAGGTCGAGACGAAGAAGCCGGGCATCTACCTGATGGACCATTCGGCCTCCAGCTTCGTCTACGACCCGCAGGGACGCCTGCGCCTCTACTCGCGCTACGGCAGCGGCCCGCAGGCGCTGGCCGACGACATCCGGCTGCTGCTCAAGGCCTGAGGCCCCGTTCCGCGCCCAGGCCGATGGCCGGCCGGCGGCGGCTAGAAGTTCAACGGCTTGATCAGCTTGCGCGCGTCCGGCTCGATCGCGTCGAGGCCTTCGTGGACCCACTGCAGGGTGGCGGCGCCATCGTGCTGCGGATCGGGCAGCATGGCGGCCGTGACGTGGAACTTCAGCGTCAGCGCCGAGGGCAGCGACTCCATCTGGCGCAGGCCGCTCGCCACCACCTGCTGCGCGCGCGAGGTCACGGCCTGCCGCGTGACGGGCGCTTCCACCAGGAGCGCGAATTCGCGCTCGCCCACCCGGGCGGCCATGTCGTAACCGACGGCGCAGCGGCGCAGGTGCGACGCCGCGATCACCAGCGATTTCTCGACGGCTTCCTTGCCGAACTCCTCGGCGATGGCCTCCAGGTTGGAGATGCGCACGCCCAGCAAGGCGCAGTTCTGCTTCTGCGCCCGGGCGTGGGCCAGGCTGGTGTCGAGGCGCTCCACCAGCGCCTGCCGGTGCGGCAGGCCGGTGAGGGCGTCGGTGCGGGACAGCGCGCTGGCGCGCAGTTCGCTCTCGCGCCGTGCCATCAGGCGCATGTTCAGCGCGTAGTAGATCAGCGGCAGCTCCAGCGCCGCGCCGAAGAACAGGCCGAAGCGCGTCAGCACGCTCGTGGGCACCAGGCCGAAGCCGCGCGCCAGCGGGAACAGCGCCATCAGCAGCACCGGCAGGAAGCCGATCGCCACCAGCCGCAGGTGGCGGTCCTCGCCGTCGACCCAGCCCCACAGCAGCATGCCGAAGATCGCCACCAGGGCCAGCGACGTCAGCGACAGCACCAGCGTCATGGTCAGGCGCGAAGCGACCGCGAGGTCGAGCGCGACGCCGGCCAGCACCGCCGCGAGCACCCCCCAGACGGCCAGGTCCAGCGTGCGCGAAAGCCGCCTCGGATTGGTGACCACCTTGGTGAACCACAGCGCCGCCGCGGCCGCGGCACCGGGCCACAGGCCCAGCACCGTGTTGTTCCAGATCTGCCACTCGGGCCAGAGGTATTGCGCGCCGACGCCCACGCGTCCCAGCTGGCCGGCGACCAGCAGCGCGGTGTAGAGCGCGAAGGCGAGGAAGCCCTTGTCGCGGAAGACGGTGCCGACGACGATGGCAGCCGCCGTCACCAGCGCCGCGAGGCCGAAATAGGCACCGAACAGGAACTGTTCCTTCTCGCGGCTGGCCTGCAGCGCATCCTCCCGGAACAGCGTCACCGGCGACGAGAAGTCGGCGCGTTCGTCGCCCACGCGCAGCCAGTAGCGCACCGGCGCGGCGCCGCTGGCGGCCAGAGCGAAGGTCGGCAGCCGGCCCGGCACGGCCCATTGGGCGACTTCCTGCTGGGTGCCTGCTTCCTGCACCACCCAGCGGCCGCCCGCGTCGCGGTAGAACAGCTTGACGCTGTCGTAGACGGAGCCGCCGACTTCCACGTACCAGTGCTCGCCCGCGGGAGCGGCGGCTTCGAACTGGATCCACAGCGCGCCGCCGTCGAGGTGGGCCTGGTAGTCGCGCTTGCGCGTGCGCCAGATCACCTTGTCGCCGCCCGCCTCCAGGTCTTCGACCCGCGCGCCGCCGCCGTCGTCCATCCACGCCAGGCTCTTGCCGTTGAGGTGGATCACCGACTGGCCGGCCAGTTGCAAAAGGGCCGGGCGCGGCGGAACGTCGTCCGCACGGGACGCCGTCGCGGCCCCCAAAAGGGCGCACCAAATCAGTAGGGCGCCGATGGCGCTTGTGAGCCCCCTTCTCATGGGCACTGATTGTTGCAGGGCCATGGATGAGCTGTCACCGCCGGGGCGACGGAACGCGGCCAGGGAACAACAAAAAAAGCCCGGCGGAGGCCGGGCTTGTCCTGGGATGCGAGGCGCGGATCAGGCGTAGGCCGCCAGCGCCTTCTTCATCTTCTTCATGGCCGCCACTTCGATCTGGCGGATCCGCTCGGCCGACACGCCGTATTCGGCCGCCAGCTGGTGCAGCGTCATGCCGCCGGAACCGTCGTCGTTCACCTTCAGCCAGCGCTCCTCCACGATGCGGCGGCTGCGCGGATCGAGCTCCTCCAGGGCCGCGGCGATGCCGTCGGTGGCCATGGCGTCGCGCTCTCGGCCTTCCAGTTCCGCGGTGGGCTCGTGCGAGGCGTCGGCGAGGTAGGCGATGGGGCCGTAGGCCTCCTCGCCGTCGTCGGCCGGGCCCGGATCGAGCACGACGTCGCCGCCGGACATGCGCGTCTCCATCTCGATCACTTCCTCGCGCTTGACGTTCAGCTGGCGGGCCATCACTTCGATCTGCGCGTCGGTCAGCGTCTCGCGGTGCGTCTGCGCGTCCTCGTCGTCCTTGAAGCCCTGCTTCATCGAGCGCAGGTTGAAGAACAGCTTGCGCTGGGCCTTGGTGGTGGCCACCTTCACCATGCGCCAGTTCTTCAGGATGTATTCGTGGATCTCCGCCTTGATCCAGTGCAGGGCGTAGCTGACCAGCCGCACGCCCTGGTTCGGATCGAAGCGCTTCACGGCCTTCATCAGGCCGATGTTGCCTTCCTGGATCAGGTCGCCGTGCGGCAGGCCGTAGCCCAGGTACTTGCGGGACACCGAGACCACCAGGCGCAGGTGCGACAGCACCAGCTTTCCGGCGGCTTCCAGGTCGTTCTCTTCCCGGAATTTCTTGGCGAACTCCTGCTCTTCCTCCGCCGTCAGCATCGGCAGCCGATTGACCGCCGAGATGTATGCGTCCAGGTTGCCCAGCGAAGGAACGACGGCCCAGGGATTGGCGACCGCCAATGCCGTGGTACCCGAGGCTCCAAGGGATGAGGACATACCGGAAACTCCTTTTGCTCGTGAAAATATTAGCACTCTGTTGGACAGACTGCTAAGCAAAGGGTTCCGTAGGCGCACGGGCCGAAGGGGCGTAGTCGGCGCCGGCTGGGGCGGGCTGCCCCGGAAAGCGCCGCCTACCAGCGGATGCCGAGCTTCAGGAACAGCTTGCTCAGCACGAACATGGGGCCGACCCAGAGGTATTGCAAGTCCTCGAAGAAGCTGGGCTTCCTGCCTTCGATCCTGTGGCCGACGAACTGGGCGATCCAGGCCGCGACGAAGATCGCCGCCGAAATGATGAGTACGCGCCCACCCATGGCGTGGACCAAGGCCAGCATGGCAATCGACACGACCGCCATGGCCGCCAGCCAGACCAGCGACAGCCGGGCGTAGTAGACGCAGCTGGCCAGCACGAAGCCGTAGGCCACCCACGGATGGATGGCGAACAGCAGGCCCAGCAGGCTCAGCATGATCAGCGGGATCGCCACGAAGTGGATCTTCTCGTTGGTCGGGTGCCGGTGGCTTTCCCCGTAGTGCGCCAGCAGCTGGTCGATCTTGCGCGGGGAGGCGGCGGAACCGGCATCGGTCAGGGTGGACATGGGGCGCTCCTGGCGGCTGACAATGCGCGGATTCTGGGAGGCCGGAGCATGGAAGACTGTAAAGATTGCGACATCCTGGCGGTGACGACGACCGTCGGCTCCCTCCCGGATGCGCAGGCCCTCGCCCGCGACATCCTGCAGCAGCGCCTGGCCGCCTGCGTGCAGCTGGAAGAGGGGCTGACCTCCTTCTACCGCTGGCAGGGCCAGGACCGCGAGGACCCGGAAGTGCGGCTCACGATCAAGACCGTGCCGCAGTGCGAGCGGGCGCTGCAGGCGCTGTTTCGCGACAAGCATCCGTACGACGTGCCGCAGTTCGTGGCGGTGACGATGCGGGCGAGCGAGGCCTATGCGGCGTGGGTTCGCGAAGAGGTCACGCCGCCGGCGATCGCGGGCGGGCAGCTGGCCATGTGATGCCGATGCTGGGGTTCCACCCCAGCCTACGAGGGACGTGTGCAACCGTAGGCTGGGGTGCAACCCCAGCGTTCAGCCGAAGGCAGTCAGGACAGCAGCGCCAGCGCGAACTCCCGCGCGCTGAAGGTCTCCAGGTCTTCCAGCTTCTCCCCGACGCCGATGAAATACACCGGCACCGGCTTCTCCTTCGCGATCGCCGCCAGCACGCCGCCCTTGGCCGTGCCATCGAGCTTGGTGACGATCAGGCCGGTGAGTTGCAGCGCGTTGTCGAAGGCCTTCACCTGCTGCAGCGCGTTCTGGCCGGTGTTGCCGTCGATCACCAGCAGCACCTCGTGGGGCGCGCTCGCGTCGGCCTTGGTCACCACGCGCTTGATCTTGCGCAGTTCCTCCATCAGGTGCAGCTGGGTCGGCAGGCGGCCGGCCGTGTCGACGATCACGACGTCCTTGCGACGTGCCTTGCCGGCGGATACCGCGTCGAAACTCACAGCCGCCGGATCGCCGCCTTCCTGGCTGACGATCTCCACCTTGTTGCGGTCCGCCCAGACGGCCAGCTGTTCCTTCGCCGCCGCGCGGAAGGTGTCGGCCGCAGCGAGCAGCACGGTTTCGCCGTCGTCGGCGAGGTGCTTGGTCAGCTTGCCGATGGAGGTCGTCTTGCCGGCGCCGTTGACGCCCGCGACCATGATCACCGTCGGCACCTGCTCGCCGATCTCCAGCGGCTTCTCCAGCGGGCGCAGCAGCTGCGTGAGGGCGTCCACCAGGATGTTCTTGGCCTGCACCGGGCGCGTGGCGCCGGACGCGGCGACCTTGCGCTTCACTTCGCCGAGCAGGAATTCGGTGGCGGCCACTCCGGTGTCGGCCAGCAGCAGCGCCGTCTCGAGCTCTTCGTAGAGCGCGTCGTCGATCTGCGCGCCGGTGAAGACCTGCGAAATGCTGCTGCCGGTCTTGCGCAGGCCGGCGCTGAGCCGTTCCATCCAGCTCTGCCGCTCCGGCGGCACTTCGGCCGCGGCCGGGATCTCCATCGGCGCGACCAGCGCGCT
>NZ_DASVNN010000073.1:0-39648 GCF_036383835.1 Ramlibacter sp. | reverse complement strand
TGGAGGGCGGCGACTACGCCGAGGCCATGCGCCTGATCGGCCGCATGCGCGCCTTCGAGGACCTGCGCGCGCAGGAGAACAACGGCGCCAACGTCAGCGTGGTGAAGGCCGCGCTGCAGGCGATCGGGCCGGACTGCGGCGCGCCGCGCCCGCCGGCTGCGTGGCCTCTGACCCCCGCCGCCCACAAGGAACTGGCCGACCTGCTGGAAGGCCGCACGCTGCTGCGCTGAATCGCATCCATCCGGGGAGACAGGCGGCCGTGACGCGCACGGACGCGGTCCCGCGTCCGTCTGCCTCCGGCCACGAGCCGCCGGGCTTGCATAGACTTCGGTCCATGCATCCCGAACCGCAGCCCGCCTTCCTGGCGGGCACCTCTGCCATGGCGGGCCTGATGCGCTCGCACGACTGGTCCGCCACCGCGGTGGGCGGGCCGCGCGGCTGGCCGCAGTCGCTGCGGTCGGTGGTGCACCTGATGCTGGGCTCCGGCTTTCCCATGTTCGTCGCCTGGGGGCCCACCCTGGAGATGCTCTACAACGACGCCTACGCGGAGGTCCTGGGCCGCAAGCACCCGGCCGCCCTGGGCAGTCCTTTCCGCACCGTCTGGTACGACATCCTCGAGGACATCATGCCCCTCGTCGAGCGGGCGCTGGCGGGCGAGACCTTCCTGATGGAGAACCTGCTGCTGCGCATGCAGCGCAAGGGCTACGAGGAGGACACCTGGTTCACCTTTTCGTATTCGCCCGTGCTGGACGAAGCGGGGCGCACGGCCGGCTTCTACTGTGTCTGCACCGAAACCACCGGCATGGTGCTGGCGGAGCGCCACCAGCGTGCCGAGCAGGAGCGGCTGCAGGCCCTGTTCCAGCAGGCGCCGGGCTTCGTCGCGGTGCTGCACGCGCCCGATTACGTGTTCGAGGTGGTCAATCCGGCCTACGAACAGCTGGTGGGCTACCGCAAGCTGCTCGGCCTCACCTTGCGCCAGGCGGTCCCCGAAGCGGAGGAGCAGGGCTTCGTCGCGCTGCTGGACCAGGTCTTGCGAACCGGGGAGCCCTTCGTCGGCCGCGGCGTGCGCGCGCTGCTGCACCAGCAAGACGGCGAGCAGCGCGAAGCCTGGGTCGACTTCGTGTACCAGCCCCTGGTGAACCCGGCCGGCAGCGTCGACGGGATCTTCGTGTATGGCGTCGAGGTCACGGAGCAGATGCGGGCGCAGCAGGCGCTGCTCGCCTTCTCCAACAGCATCCCGGCGATCGCCTGGGAAGCCGCGCCCTCCGGCAAGGTGGAGCGCCTGAACTCGCAGTGGGTCGCCTACACCGGCCAGGCGGAGGAGAACGCGCTCGGCCAGGGCTGGACCGAGGCGCTGCATCCCGAGGACACGGAGCGGGTGCGCTCGCAGTGGAAGGAAATCCGCGAGCAGGGCGGCGAGTGGAACGCTGAGATGCGCCTGCGCCGCCACGACGGCGTCTGGCGCTGGTTCCACACGCGCGCGGTGCCGCAGCGCGACGCGCAGGGCAAGGTGCTGCGCTGGTTCGGCACGGCCAGCGACATCGAGGACGCGCGCCGCGCCACCCTGGCGCTGGAAGCGGCGGATCGCCAGAAGGACGTCTTCCTCGCCACGCTGGCGCACGAGCTGCGCAACCCCCTGGCGCCGATCCGCACCGCGGTGCACCTGCTGGCCAAGGAGCAGGTGTCCGAGGCGGTGCGCAAGCGCTCGGTGGAGATCATCGGCCGGCAGGTGGGCCACATGGCGCGCCTGCTCGACGACCTGATCGACGTCGCGCGCATCACGCAGCGCCGGCTGGTGCTCAAGCCCGAGTGGGTGCGGGTGCAGGCCATCGTCGACACCGCGCTGGAAGCGGCGGCGCCGCTGGCCGAAGCCAAGCGCCACACGCTGGGCGCGCGCGTGTCGCGGCCGCAGCAGTGGGTGCGCGCCGATCCCCTGCGGTTGTCGCAGGTGCTGGCGAACCTGCTGAACAACGCGGCGAAGTACACCGACCACGGGGGACGGATCACGCTCGAAGTGGGCATCGACGGCGCGTGGGTGCTGTTCACCGTCACCGACACCGGCATCGGCCTGGGCGCGGAGGCGCTGCAGAAGGTGTTCGCGATGTTCGCGCAGGAGCAGGCGGCCCTGGACCGTGCCGAAGGCGGCCTCGGCATCGGCCTCGCACTGGCCAAGGGACTGGTCGAACTGCACGGCGGCACGATCACGGCGTACAGCGGGGGCCTGGGCCAGGGCAGCCGCTTCGAGGTGCGGCTGCCGCTGCTGGAGCATCCCGACGAACCCGCGCGCGTTGCGCCTGCCGCGCAGCCGGCCGCCGCCGGACGCAGCCGCCTCGTGCTGCTCGCGGACGACAACGTGGATGCGGCGGAGGTGCTGGCCGAACTCCTGCGCCTGGAAGGGCACGAGGTGAAAGTGGCGCACGACGGCCATGCCGCGGCCGGGCTGGCCGCCTACCTGCAGCCGCAGGTGCTGGTGCTGGACATCGGGATGCCCGGCCTGAATGGTTACGAGGTGGCGCGCCAGGTGCGCGCGCAGCCCTGGGGCCCCCGCGCGCTGCTGATCGCCGCCACCGGCTGGGGCCAGGAGGAGGACCGGCGCAGGGCGATGGAAGCCGGCTTCGACCTGCACTTCACCAAGCCCTTCGCACCGGAGCAGCTGCTGGACGCGATCCGTTCCTGGCCGGCGGGCGGCCGCGGCGGCTGAGCCAGGCCGTCGGCGGAGTCCGACCCGCGAAGCGGATGCGGGCGGACATCGCGCATCCCATGGCTGACCTCAAAGTGCCACGTCGGCGGGCGTGCCCGCCTCGAGGAAAACCATGGACGCGAAGTTCCCACTGCTGCTCCTGCCCGCCGTGCTGCTGCTGGCCGGGGCGCCGGCGGCTTTTGCCGAAAGCCCGATCGACGATCCGTTCGCGCCCGCGGTGGCGGGCCGGCCGCTCCACCAGATCGCTCCCGCGCGCAGCGTGCGGCCCAAGCCCATGACCTTGAGGCCGGGCCCCGCCAGGCACGCGGCAGCGCGGCCTGCCGTGACCGCGAAGGCCCCGAAGGGCTCGAAGGTCCAGAACGTCCCGAAGGTCGCGAAGAAGCCGGCGCCCGCGGTGCAGGCCCGGGCGATGGGCGCGGCGCCGGCCGTGGCGATGGCCGCGCCGGCAGCCGCCGCGGCCATGCCGGTGACGCAGGAGCTGTCCGGCTCGCAGCGCGCCGCCAAGCAGACGCTCGACGACCGCTTCGACTCCAGCGTGCAGTTCAGCGAGGTCGGCAAGGGCACGCACTTCGCGCGCAAGGCGCTGGCGCCGGGCGCCTTCTTCGGCGACAGGCATCGCACCGCGGTGCACAAGTACTACGACGAACACCCGGTGTCCGGCCGGGCTGCGATCTGGCGCATCGGCGAGCGGGTGCCGCGCGGCGCGGCCGTGAAAGCGGTGCCCGGGGACCTGGTGCCCAGCCTGCCGAACCTGCCGCCCGGATACCGCTATGCCCAGCTGGGCGGCGACGTGGTGATGATCGCCGAGGGATCGAAGATGGTGGTGGACGGGATCAGCCGCAGCGCGCGCTGAACCGGGCGACCCTCCGCATCTCAGGGCGGCGCCTGGCGCCTGATTCGGCCGGCCAGTTGCGCCTGCCACGCGTCCATGCGCTTGCGGGCGGCGGTGCCGCGCGCGCCGGTGTTGCCCGCGATCAGGCGGTCGATCAGCAATTGCTGCTCGGCGCCGAGCTCCGCCGGGAACAGCGGCTCGATGGTGACGATGCAGTCCGCGCCGCCGAGCCCGTGGCCCTTGATGCGGTAGGTGAGCGCGTTGCGCCGCAGGCGCATCTGCTGCAGTCCGCGCGGCGAGGGCACTTCCGTCCAGCGCTCCGCCATCCAGGCGAAGCCGTCGACCGGCATCGCGCATTGCACGGTGCCGTCGGCTTCCATGCGGAACACGTCATGCTGCTGCAGCTCCACGCTCACGCGCAGGTGCAGCGCGTGCTCGCGCTGGCGTCCCTGCACGCGGGCGTGCACGTGCAGCGTCTCGCCGTGGCGGGTGCCCGCCGGCACGTCGATGCGGCAACGGTACTTGCGCGGCCGCGTCCGTCCCTGGCCGGAACAGGCGGAGCAGGCGGCGTGCACCACGCCCCTTCCGGCGCAGGTGTCGCATGGGCCGCCGGCCGCGAGCCACGGGAACCAGAAGTGCGATCGCGCGCGGCCCTCGCCGTCGCATCGCGTGCACATGCTGCTGCGCGCTTCGCGTCCGCTGCCGCGGCATTCCGCGCAGTCCTCCACCACCTCGCCATGCAGGTCGCGGCTGCAGCCGGCGCAGGCCTCCTCCAGCGTGATCGAGACCTGCTGGTCGACGACGACTTCGGGCGCGCCGGCAGGCGCTTCCGGCGTCCGCTGCAGGTCGGCGTAACCGCTCGCGCGCCACTGCCGGATCTCCTCGACCGCCCGGTTGATGCGCTGGATCTTGCGCAGCGCGTGCGGGCTCGCATTGCGGTCGGGATGCCAGTGCGCGGCGAGCCGCCGCCAGGCGACCTTCACGTCGGCGTCGCTGCTGCCGGGGGAGAGGCCGAGTTCGCGGAACGACTCGTCGAGGGTCATGGCGGATGCGGTGGGTGGCGGCAATGGTAGCGTGGATCAGCTACGCGCCAGGGCACCGCGCCAGCCGTTCGCGCCGGACGGCGGCGGCAGGTGTCAGGTGTCAGGTGTCAGGTGTCAGGTGTTCCGGCCGTCGCGCGTGCCGGGCAGCCGTCGCCCCATCTCCGCGGCGGCGTCGGTGAGCGCGGCGGCCATGGCCTCCATGGCCGCCGCGTTGAAGTGCGTGCCGGCCGGCGTGCGGATGAAGGCCACGTACTGGCGCAGCTGCGGCGAAGGGATCTTCGCGTAGGTGTGCGCGAAGGACGCCAGCATCATGGCGCCGAAGGCCTTGAGCATCTCGGGCCGCTGCGCCTCCAGCATGCCGCGGACTTCGGCGGGGCTCGGTGCGCCACCGTTCGGCATCGTGCTGGCGACGCCGACCTGCGCGGCGACGGCCGTGCCGATCGTGATCTGCACCAGGGCGTCGGCCGCGTGCGTCGCCGCGAGCAGGTCTTCCAGCAGCTTGCGCCGGTCGGCGGGCATGGACTTGAGCAGGGCCACGCCCTCCTTCATGGCAAGGTTCGGATCGCCTTGCGCGGAGCCGGCTTCCTCTTCGACGCGCGTCACGGCCTGCCCCTGAGGCGAATCGAACCATTGACGCAGCGCGTTCAGGTGCTGCGGCCGCATGCGGGCGGCGATCACGCCGGTGCTGACCGCGCGCAGGCGCTCCGGCGCATAGGCCATGCGGATCACCTGGGTGAGCCGCGCCTTCTCGGACTCGCCGGGCGCCATGCCGCCCTGGGCCAGCGACTGCTGGATCCCGGCTTCGACCTGCGGCCCGACGCCGGCCAGCTGCTCCCACAGCCCCGACTTGCGCACCAAGCTCTCCGCGGCAGGCCGGTCGATGTCGGCGTGGGCGAGGGTGGCGGCGGCGAGCAGGGTGGCGCTGCAGAGGGCGTGAAGCAAGCGTTTCATGGCGAAGTCGGCGAGTGTGTTTCTCCGCCGTCCCTTGTAGAGGGAACGATGGACGCGGGCAAGCGAATGCGGTGGGGGCGTTGTGCGGGCGCCTAATCGCCCGGCAGCCTGCCCGCCCGGAGGTCGTCGATGATCTCGCGGATCAGGCGACGATGCAGGAGGAAGACGTCGAGGGTCTGCACCGCCGCCTGCAAGGTGTCTTCGGCGGCGGCCACGTTCAGGCCGCGCGCGTGCTGGACCTGCCGGGCGTTGCGCAATTGGGCGACGAAGAACTCCGCGCGCTCGATGTGGCGATCCGCAGCCGCCAGCTGCTCCAGCTCGTGTTCGAGATTCGGCACGCGGTCCTCCGGCTGGACCGAGCGCGACCGTTCGAGTTGGGCGCCCCGACGCTCCTGCGATCCGTTCGATCCGCCTCGCACTGTGCTCCTTCCGGAACAGGTTGCCGCATTTCTTTGCATGCGTGCCTTCAGGCGGCAGGGGATTGCGCCAGGCGCCGCCCGTCTGGATGCGCCGCTCTAAACCGGAGCTCCCTTCCCACGCTTCACGGAAATAGGTCAAAATAGAACGACCGTTCGTTTTATTTCGATCCAGCTTCCCATGTCCGTCACCGAACTGCCCGTGAAGCCCGGCCGCGCCCGGGAGGGCAAGGCCTTGCAGAAGGGCCAGCAGACCAAGGCCGCGATCGTGGACGCGGCCCTCGGGCTGGCCACGCAGATCGGCCTGGAAGGCCTGTCGATCGGCGCGCTGGCGGAAGTGACGCAGATGAGCAAGTCGGGCGTCTTCGCCCACTTCGGCTCCCGCGAGGAGCTGCAGATCTCCGTCATCCGCGAGTACCACAACCGCTTCGAGGAAGAGGTCTTCTATCCGGCGCTCACCGAAGCGCGCGGGCTGCCGCGCCTGCGCGCGATGTTCGCCCACTGGATGAAGCGCACCTCCGTCGAGATCGACTCGGGCTGCCTCTACATCAGCGGCGCCGTCGAATTCGACGACCGTCCGGGCCCGGTGCGCGACGCGCTGGCCCACTCGGTGCAGACCTGGCACGCCGCCATGAAGCGCGCCATCGCCGTGTCCAAGGAGGAAGGCCACCTGGCCCCTTCCACGGACGAGGAGCAGATGCTCTTCGAGATCCACGGCCTGATCCTCGCGCTGCACTACGAAGCGCGTTTCCTGAAGAATCCCGGATCCATCGCCCGCGCCAACGCGGGTTTCGAGAACATCCTGCAGCGGTACGGCGCCACGCCGCCCGCCGCCACCAAGTCCCCCACCAAGAACGCCCGCACGGCGCGCAGCGCCAAGGAGTAAAGAGAAGATGCCGATCTACAACCCGCCCCTGCGCGACATGCAGTTCGTGATCCACGAGCTGTTCGACATGACCCAGGAGCTCAAGCAGATCCCCCGCCACGCGGACCTCGACGTGGACACCGTCAACGCGGTGCTGGAAGAGGGCGGCAAGTTCGCCGCCGAAGTGGCGTTCCCGCTGAACCGCACCGGCGACCAGCAGGGCTGCACGCTGGACAAGGAGACGCACGAAGTCAAGACGCCCGACGGTTTCAAGGAGGCCTACGCCAAGTACATCGAAGGCGGCTGGCCGGCGCTGTCGTGCGATCCCGAATACGGCGGACAGGGCCTGCCCTTCGTGCTGAACCAGTGCATGTTCGAGATGCTCAATAGCGCGAACCAGGCCTGGACCATGTACCCCGGCCTGTCGCACGGCGCCTATGAAGCGCTGCACGCGCACGGCACGCCCGAGCAGAAGAAGCTGTTCCTGCCCAAGCTGGTGAGCGGCGAGTGGACCGGCACCATGTGCCTGACCGAGCCGCACTGCGGCACCGACCTCGGCCTGCTGCGCACCAAGGCCGAACCGCAGGCCGACGGCACCTACAGGATCACCGGCAACAAGATCTTCATCTCCGCCGGCGAGCACGACATGGCGGAGAACCTCGTGCACCTGGTGCTGGCGCGCCTGCCGGATGCGCCGCAGGGCAGCAAGGGCATCTCGCTGTTCCTGGTGCCGAAGTACCACGTGAAGGCCGACGGCTCGCTCGGCGCGCGCAACGGCATCTGGTGCGGCGGCCTGGAGCACAAGATGGGCATCCACGGCAACGCCACCGCGCAGCTGGTGCTCGAGGACGCCGTCGGCACGCTGGTGGGCGAGCCGAACAAGGGCCTGCCGGCGATGTTCGTGATGATGAACGCGGCGCGCCTCGGCGTCGGCAACCAGTCGCTGGGCCTCACCGAAGTGGCGTACCAGAACGCGCTGGCCTATGCCAAGGAGCGCCTGCAGATGCGATCCCTCAGCGGCCCGAAAGCCAAGGACAAGCCGGCCGACCCGATCATCGTGCACCCGGACGTGCGCAAGATGCTGCTGACGGCCAAGGCCTATGCCGAAGGCGGCCGCGCGCTGGCGATGTTCTGCACGATGCTGATCGACAAGGAGCTGTACCACCCCGACGAGAAGGTGCGCAAGGACTCGGGCGAGCTCGTCGCGCTGCTCACGCCGATCGTGAAGGCCTTCCTCACCGACAACGGCCACGTCTCCACCAACGCCTGCCTGCAGGTGTTCGGCGGCCACGGCTACATCGAGGAGCACGGGATGTCGCAGTTCGCGCGCGACAACCGCATCAACATGATCTACGAAGGCACGAACACCGTGCAATCGCTGGACCTGCTGGGCCGCAAGGTGCTGGGCAACCAGGGCGCCACGCTGAAGAAGTTCGGCAAGCTGGTGGCGCAGCTGGTGGAGGAAGAAGGCGTCAACGAGCAGATGGCGGAGTTCATCAACCCCGTGGCCTACCTCGGCGACCAGATGACCAAGTTCACCACGGAGATCGGCTTCAAGGCGTTCCAGAACCCGGACGAAGTGGGCGCCGCCGCCGTCGACTACCTGCGCGTGCTGGGCCACTTGGCATTCGGCTACCTGTGGGCGCGCATGGCGCAAGTCGCGCTGCGCGAGATCGCCAAGGGCAACCAGGACCCGTTCTACCAGGCCAAGCTGCAGACGGCGCGCTTCTACTTCGCGCGGCTGTTCCCCGAGACGGCGATGCTGATGCGCACGGCGCGTTCGGGCGTGAAGAACCTGCTCGACACCGACGCGGCGCTCGCATGAACAGAAATCTTGTCGTCCCGGGCTCGACCCGGGACCCAGGCACCCGTGGATCCCCCCGGGTCGGAGCCCGGGGCAGGCTTCTCAAGGCCGGGATGACAACGTTGTTGATGTTCGCGGCTTCGACCGCCTGCGCGCAGATGACCCCCGTGGGCACCTGGCGGCAGGTCGACGAAAAGACGGGCGAGGCCAAGGCCGAGATCCGCATCGTCGACAACGCCGGCGCGCTCGGGGGCCGCATCGAAAAGGTCCTGAAGAAGGACACCAGGCCCGACGCCGTCTGCGAGGAATGCAGGGACGAGCGCAAGGGCAAGCCCATCGCCGGACTGGAGATCATCCGCGGCGCGAAGAAGGCCGAAGGCCAGGATGCCTGGGAAGGCGGCAAGATCCTCGATCCCGAGAACGGCCGCGAATACACCCTGCGGCTCGCGCCCATCGACGGCGGCCAGAAGCTGCAGGTGCGCGGCTACCTCGGGCCGTTCTACCGCACGCAGACCTGGGTGCGGGTGAATTAAGGAAGCAGCATGCAGAAACACGAAGACGAACAGGCGGCCGTGCAGGCCGCCGCCGCGAAGGCGCGCGCCAGCCGCTTCCCGGTGAAGAAGGTGGCCGTGCTCGGCGCCGGCGTGATGGGCGCGCAGATCGCCGCGCACCTGGTCAACGTCAAGGTGCCGGTCGTGCTGTTGGACCTGCCCGCGAAAGAGGGCGCGAAGAACGGGATCGTCACCAGGGCGGTGGACAACCTGAAGAAGCTCAAGCCCTCGCCGCTGGGCGTGCCCGAGGACGCCGCGCTGATCCAGGCGGCGAACTACGAGGAGCACCTTGGGCTGCTGGGCGAATGCGACCTGGTGATCGAGGCGATCGCCGAGCGCATGGACTGGAAGCTGGACCTGTACAGGAAGATCGCGCCGCACATCGCCAGGCATGCGATCGTCGCGTCGAACACCTCGGGCCTGTCGATCACCAAGTTGTCGGAGGCACTGCCGGAAGCGATCCAGCCGCGCTTCTGCGGCATCCACTTCTTCAATCCGCCGCGGTACATGTATCTGGTGGAGCTGATCGCCACGCCGACCACGAAGCCGGAGATCCTCGACCAGCTCGAGACCTTCGTGACCTCGGGCCTGGGCAAGGGCGTGGTGCGCGCCAAGGACACGCCCAACTTCATCGCCAACCGCGTGGGCATCGCCGGCATGCTGGCGACGATGCGCGAGGTGGAGAAGTTCGGCCTGAACTTCGACGTGGTCGACGACCTCACCGGCAAGAAGCTCGGCCGCGCGTCGAGCGGCACCTTCCGTACGGCGGACGTCGTGGGCCTCGACACGATGGCGCACGTCATCAAGACGCTGCAGGACACGTTGTCGGCCGACACCGATCCCTTCTACGGCAGCTTCGGCACGCCCGAAGTTCTGAAGAAGCTGCTGGAGCTGGGCAACCTGGGCCAGAAGACGAAGGCCGGCTTCTTCAAGAAGGTGGGTCGCGACATCCTGCGCTTCGAGCTGGAGAGCGAGGACTACGTGCCCGCCGGCGAGAAGGCCGACGAGGTGTATGGCCGCATGCTGAAGAAGCCCGCGGCGGAGCGCCTGAAGCTGCTGCGCGAATCCACCGGGCCGCAAGGACAGTTCCTGTGGTCCATCCTCCGCAACGGATTCCACTACGCCGCGGTGCACCTCGCGACCATCGCCGAGACCGCGCGCGACGTCGACCAGGCCATGCGCTGGGGCTTCGGCATGAAGCAGGGCCCTTTCGAGCTGTGGCAGGAAGCCGGCTGGCTGCAGGTGGCGAAGTGGGTGCAGGAAGACATCGACGCGGGCAAGGCGCTGTCGAAGGCGCCGCTGCCGAAGTGGGTCTTCGAAGGGCCGGTGGCCGAAGCGGCCGGCGTGCACACGGAGCAGGGATCGTGGAATCCGGCCGCGGGCCAGTTCCAGCTGCGCCGCGTGCTGCCGGTGTACGAGCGCCAGCTGTTCCCCGAGCTGCTGCGCGGCGAAGCCGGTCCGCGCTTCGAGACGGCGGGCACGACGCTGCACGAGGACAAGAACATCCGCCTGTGGACGCTGGACGACCAGGTCCTGATCGCCAGCCTCAAGACCAAGATGCACACCATCAGCCCCGAGGTGTGCGAGGGCCTGCAGCAGGCGATCGAGATGGCGGAGAAGGACTACCAGGGCATGGTGGTGTGGTCGGGCGACGAGCCCTTCAGCGCCGGCGCCGACCTGGAATCCACGCTGCCCGCCTTCATCGCGGTGGGCGTCGCGGCCATCGAGGATGCGGAAGGCTTCATGCAGCAGACGATGCTGCGACTGCGCTATGCCAGCGTGCCGGTCGTGTCGGCGATTCGCGGCCTGGCGCTGGGCGGCGGCTGCGAGCTGGGCCTGTATTCGGCCAGGCGCGTGGTGGCGATGGAAAGCTACGTCGGCCTGGTCGAAGTCGGCGTGGGCCTGGTCCCCGGCGCCGGCGGCTTGACCTACATCGCGCGCCGCGCCGCGGAGAACGCGGCGACGAGCACCGACAAGGACCTGCTGAAGTTCCTCACCGAAGGCTTCACCGCCGCGGCGATGGCCAAGGTGGGCACCAGCGCCATCGAGTCGCGCAAGCTGGGGTACCTGCTGGACAGCGACCTGATCGTGCCGAACAAGGACGAACTGCTGTACGTGGCGCTCCAGCAGGCCAAGGCGATGTACGACGCGGGCTATCGCGCGCCGCACAAGCGGCAGTTCGCCGTGGCGGGGCGCAGTGCGAAGGCGACGATCCAGGGGCAGTTGGTGAACATGCGCGATGGCGGCTTCGCATCGCAGCACGATTTCCACATCGCATCGCTGATCGCGAATGTCGTGACCGGCGGGGATGTGGATGCCAACACGCTGGTGACGGAGGAATACCTGATGACGCTGGAGCGGAGGGCGTTCTGCGAACTGGTGCAGCACCCGAAGACGCAGGAGCGGATTCTGGGGATGTTGAGTACGGGGAAGCCGGTGCGGAATTGATGTCATGAAGACGGAGGCGCCCGAATCCTCTTCCTCCCTCTCCCGCTTGCGGGAGAGGGCTGGGGTGAGGGCAAGGGCGCTGAGGAAGACGCAAACCGACGCCGAGAACATCCTCTGGTACCACCTGCGCGACCGCCGCTTCCTCGACCTGAAATTCCGCCGCCAACGTCCCGTCGGCAAGTACATCGCGGACTTCGCGTGCGTCGAGATCGGATTGGTGATCGAACTGGATGGCGGTCAGCACGTGGAGCAGTTGGCGTATGACCAGCAGCGTGCACAGGACATGCAGGCGCTGGGTTTCCAGACCTTGCGGTTCTGGGATCACGAGGTGCTGAAAGAGACAGACGCGGTGATGGAGAAGATCCGGCAAGTGGCCGAGGCACTCGCCCTCACCCCAGCCCTCTCCCGCAAGCGGGAGAGGGAGCAAGACAGGAGAGAGATTTCCAAATGACCAAACAAATCCAGGACGCCTACATCGTCGCCGCCACCCGCACGCCGATCGGTCGTTCGCATCGCGGTTTCTTCCGCAACACGCGGCCCGACGACCTTCTCGCCACCGTGCTGAAATCCGCGATGGCGCAGGTCCCCGGACTCGATCCGGGCGCCGTCGAGGACATCATCTGCGGCTGTGCCATCCCCGAAGGCCCCCAAGGCCTGAACGTGGCGCGCATCGGTGCGGTGCTCGCGGGCCTGCCCAAGAGCGTCGGCGGCATCACCGTCAACCGCTTCTGCGCTTCCGGCCTCGCCGCGGTGCAGATGGCCGCCGACCGCATCCGCGTCGGCGAGGCCGACGTGATGATCGCGGCCGGCACCGAGAGCATGAGCATGGTGCCGATGATGGGCAACACGCCCTCGCTGTCGCCCACCATCTTCTCCGACCCGAACGACATCGAGAGCTACGGCATCGCCTACGGCATGGGCCTGACCGCCGAGAAGGTGGCGCGCCAGTGGAAAGTGAGCCGCGAGGCGCAGGACGAGTTCGCGTACCGCTCGCACATGAAGGCGCTGGCCGCGATGCAGGCCGGCGAGTTCGCGGGCGAGATGACCGAAGTGGAGATCGCCGAGCGCACGCTGGATCTCGAGGAGGCGCAAGTCTCCATCGCCACGCGCAAGGTCAAACTCGACGAAGGCGCGCGTCCGGACACCACCGTCGAAGGCCTCGGCAAGCTGAAACCGGTGTTCGCCGCGCGCGGCAGCGTCACGGCGGGCAACAGCTCGCAGACTTCCGACGGCGCCGGCGCGCTGGTCCTCGCGAGCGAAGCGGCCGTCAAGCGCTTCGGCCTGCAGCCGCTGGCCCGCTTCGTCAGCTACGCCAGCCGCGGCGTGCCGCCGCACATCATGGGCATCGGCCCGATCGAGGCGATCCCGGCCGCGCTGAAGGCCGCGGGCCTGAAGCAGGACGCCATCGACTGGATCGAACTGAACGAAGCCTTCGCCGCGCAGTCGCTCGCGGTGATCGACACGCTGGGCCTGGATGCGGGCAAGGTCAATCCCATGGGCGGCGCGATCGCGCTGGGGCACCCGCTGGGCGCCACCGGTGCGATCCGCTCGGCCACCGTCGTGCACGCGCTGCGCCGCAAGAACCTGAAGTACGGGATGGTGACGATGTGCGTCGGCATGGGCCAGGGCGCGGCGGGGATCTTCGAGCGGGTCTGACCGTGCGCCGCGTCACCCTCGTCGCCGCCGACAACGCCCGCATCGCGGGCCGCGTCCACGAGCCCTCCGGCCTCGTGCAGGGCAGCGTCGTCATCGGCGGCGCGATGGGGGTGCGGCAGGACTTCTACGCGCCCTTCGCGGAGTGGCTGGCGCGGCAAGGCTGGCGCGTCAGCACCTTCGACTACCGCGGCAGCGGCGATTCGGCGCCGGCCACCCTGCGCGGCTACCAGGCCGACCTGTTCGACTGGACGCGCGACTACGAAGCGGCGATCGACGAGGCGCACGAAGCCTTGCCGCATGCGCCGCTCTACCTCCTCGGCCACAGCCTCGGCGCCCAGCTGCCGGGGCTGTTGTCCAACCAGCACAAGGTGAGCGGCCTGCTCAGCGTCGCCGCCGGCAGCGGCTACTGGCGCGAGAACGCGCCGCGGCTCAGGCGCATCGTTCCTTATTTCTGGTTCGTGCTGGTGCCGGTCGCCACGCGACTCTTCGGCTATTTCCCGGGACGCAAGCTGCGCATGGTGGGCGACCTGCCGGCGGGCGTCGTGATGCAGTGGCGCCGCTGGTGCCTGAACCCGCGCTACAGCGTCGGCGCCGAAGGCGAGCTGGTGCGCCAGGCCTATGCGCGTGCGCGCTTCCCCGTTCTGGCGCTCTCGATCACCGACGACGAGATGATGACGCTGCAAGGCACGCACAGCCTCGTGTCCCTCTACGAGAACGCGCCGCGCCACGTCGAACAGATCGCGCCCGGCGAACTGCAGGTGCGCCGCATCGGCCACTTCGGACCTTTCCGCAGCGAGCAGGAAACGAAGCTGTGGCCGCGGCTGGCCGATTGGCTGCGCGATCCCGTCTACTTCAAGGAGTGATGCCATGGCTGCCGAGGCTGCACGTCCTGTCGCGCTGGTCGTGGGGGCGGGCGATGCCACGGGCGGCGCCATCGCCCGCCGCTTCGCGCGCGAGGGTTACATCGCCTGCGTGACCCGGCGCGAAGTCGACAAGCTGCAGCCGCTGCTGGCGCAGATCCGCGCCGACGGCGGCGAAGCGCACGGCTTCGCCTCCGATGCCCGCCAGGAGGAAGAGGTCGAGGCGCTGTTCGACGACATCGAGGCGCGCATCGGTCCCGTCGAGGTGATGGTGTTCAACATCGGCGCCAACGTGCCCAGCAGCATCCTGGAAGAGACCGCCCGCAAGTACTTCAAGATCTGGGAGATGGCCTGCTTCGCCGGTTTCCTCAACGGCCGCAAGGCCGCGCGTTGCATGGCGCCCCGCGGCCGTGGCACCATCCTGTTCACCGGCGCCACCGCCTCGCTGCGCGGCTCGGCCCACTTCGCCGCCTTCGCGGGTGCCAAGGCCGCGCTGCGGGCGCTGGCGCAGAGCATGGCGCGCGAACTGGGACCGCGCGGCATCCATGTCGCCCACGTCGTGATCGACGGCGCGATCGACACCGAGTTCATCCGCTCCAACTTCCCCGAGCGGTATGCGTTGAAGGACCAGGAGGGCATCCTGAACCCCGAGCACGTCGCCGAGAACTACTGGATGCTGCACCGCCAGCCGCGCGACGCCTGGACCCACGAACTGGATTTGCGTCCCTGGATGGAGAGATTCTGATGAGCAAAGCCGTCGAGTTCTATTTCGATGTGGGCAGCCCCGCCGCGTATCTCGCCTGGACGCAGCTGCCACGCATCGCCCGTGAAACGCGCACCGAGATCGAGTACCGCCCCTTCCTGCTGGGCGGCGTGTTCCAGGCCACGGGCAACCGCTCGCCGATGGAGGTGCCGGCCAAGGGCCAGTACCTGCAGGACGACCTGCAGCGCTTCGCCGCGCGCTACGGCGTGCCCTTCCGGCACAACCCGCACTTCCCGATCAACACGCTGACGCTGATGCGCATGGTGCTGGGCCTGCAGCTGCGCCAGCCGGACCGCATGGTGTCCTTCGTGGATGCGGTCTACCGCGCGATCTGGGTCGACGGCAGGAACATGAACGATCCGGCGGTCGCCGGCGCGGTGATCCAGCAGGCCGGCTTCGATGCGGAGAAGCTGCTGGCGCTGGCGTCCGATCCCGCGGTGAAGGACGAACTGAAGGCCGACACGCAGGAAGCCGTGGCGCGCGGCGCGTTCGGTGCACCGACCTTCTTCGTCGGTGGTGAAATGTTCTGGGGGCAAGACCGCCTCGATTTCGTCAAGGAGGCATTGCAAGCATGAGCGACATCCTCGTCCACGCCGAAGCCGGCGTGATGACCATCACCCTCAACCGGCTCGATCGGAAGAACTCGATCACCTCCGACATGTACGCGAAGCTCGCGGACGCGATGGGAACGGCCCAGGCCGACGAGGGCGTGCGGGTGGTGATGATCCAGGGCCACGAGACGGTGTTCTGCGCCGGCAACGACATCGGCGACTTCCTGGACAAGCCGCCGGCGGGGCAGGATGCGCCGGTATTCCGCTTCCTGCGGGCCATCGCGACCTTTCCCAAGCCCTTGCTGGCGGCGGTGTGCGGGCCGGCCGTGGGCATCGGCACCACCATGCTGCTGCACTGCGACCTGGTCTACGCCGGCGACAACGCGGCGTTCTCGATGCCCTTCGTGAACCTGGGCCTGTGTCCCGAGGCGGCCTCCAGCCTGCTGGTGCCGCAGATGCTCGGCTACCACCGCGCGGCCGAGGCGCTGATGCTGGGCGAGCCCTTCTTCGCCGAAGCGGCGCTGGAAGTGGGCCTGGTCAACCGCATCCTGCCGCCCACCGAGGCGAACAACTACGCCAACGCGCAGGCCAGGAAGCTCGCCGCCAAGCCGCTCGCGAGCCTGGTGGAAACCAAGCGCCTGATGAAGAAGGGCCAGCAGCAGCTCGTGCTGCAGCAGATGGTGGACGAGGGCGAGGCCTTCGGCCGCATGCTCGTCGCACCGGCGGCGAAGGAGGCTTTCACGGCTTTCATGGAGAAGCGCAAGCCGGATTTCTCCAAGGTTTGATTGCGTCGGGGTTCGGGCTTCGCCGCTCACCCCGACCTACGAACTCCGGCGGGCCTTCGTAGGGCGGGGTGAGCCCGCAGGCGAACCCCGCCGTGCGGGTTCCACGTTCCCCAACGGTGGCAGGGGCCGTGCGGCGACTTCCGCCGCCTCGTCCGGCTCCACCCCCAACGCCCGCAACACCACCGCCGCGCAAGCCGCATCGTGCTTCCTCGGCGCCTCCCCCATGGCCACGCGCCGCATGGCGGTCGAGCACACGCCGTTGATCACGTCCATCGCGATCGCCTCGCTGGGCACCTTGAACTTCTTCTGCTTCACGCCCGCGCGCAGGTCCGCCAGCGGGTATTTCTCGATCTCCTTCAGCACCTCCGGCGTCGCCGTCATCACGTCCAGCAGCAGCAGCGCCCAGGCGGGACTCTCCATCGCCAGCAGCACGTAGCGCCGCTGGCCGATCGCCATGCGTTCGGCGGCGTCGGCGATGTGGCCGTAGCTCTCGTGGATCGCGCGGCACAGCGTCTGCGCCAGCGTGACCGCCAGCCGCTGCACCAGCGCTTCCTTGGTGCCGAAGTGGTTGTAGAGCGTCGCCGTCGTGACGCCGGCGGCCTGCGCCACCTGCTGCATGGTCGCGCCGGGCAGTCCGCGCTCGCAGATCACCTGCACGGCCGCGTGCAGCAGCTGCGCCTGGGTGCGCTCCCGCTTCGGTCCGCCGCTGGTGCCCTGCAGGAACGCCTCCCCCAAAGGGAGGGGGAGGGGCGGCATTGACGCCGGCCAGAAATTGGACGTAGCATCCATTTTTTTATTCTACGTCCAATTCTGGACGGACCATCCATTTCAGGAGAAGGCGATGCGCAGAGGGTTGAAGATCGCGGGCGGCGCCGTGGCGGCGCTGGTGCTGCTGGCGGGTGGGGCCGTGTTCGCCGGCTTGCAGCTGGCCGATGCGAGGATGCACCGCAAGGTGGAAGTGCCGCTTCGCACCGTCGCCTACAGCCGCGAGGCGGCAACGGTCGAGCGCGGCCGCTACCTGTTCGCCTCGCGCGGCTGCGTCGACTGCCACGGCGCCAACGGCGGCGGCCGCATGTTCGTGGACGACGGCAGCAGCCTGCGCATCCGCGGCGCCAACATCACCACCGGCCCCGGCGGCGTGGTGGCGGCCTACCAGCCCGAGGACTGGGTCCGTACCATCCGCCACGGCGTGGCACCCGGCGGCCGCCCGCTGCTGATCATGCCCAGCGAGGACTACAACCGCTTCACCGACGCCGACCTCGCCGCGCTGGTCTCGTACGTGCGCACGCTGCCGCCCGTTTCGGGCGAGCCCGCGCTGGTGCAGCTGCCGCTGCCCGCGCGCGTGCTGTACGGCTTCGGCGCGATCCACGACGCCGCCGGCAAGATCGACCACGGCCTGGCGCCTGCGCAGCCGGTGGCCGAAGGCGTCAACGTGGCGCACGGCGGCTACGTGGCCAACATGTGCCTGGGCTGCCATGGCGCCCAGCTCACCGGCGGCCGCATCCCCGGCGCGCCGCCCGATTGGCCAGCCGCGCCCAACCTTACGCCCGGCGAAGGCACGGTGATGGGCCGCTATGCCGACGCCGATGCGCTGATGCGCCTGTTCAAGTCCGGCAAGCGGGCCGACGGCACGGCCGTGAAGGTGATGCCGTTCGAGTCGCTGCGGGAGATGAGCGAGACGGATCTGCGGGCGCTGCATCTGTATCTGCGCGGGTTGCAGGCCAAACCTCACGGCTGACGCGTCGGGGTTCGGGCTTCGCCGCTCACCCCGACCTACGGAAAACCATGTCGGCAATCCTTGCAAGAGAATGGCCGCCATGAACCTCCAAGGCCGCACCCTCTTCATCACCGGCGCCTCGCGCGGCATCGGCCTGGCGATCGCCAAGCGGGCCGCCGCCGACGGCGCCAACATCGTCGTCGCGGCGAAGACGGCCGAGCCCAATCCGAAACTGCCGGGCACGATCTACAGCGCGGCCGAGGCGATCCGCGCCGCCGGCGGCCAGGCCCTGCCGCTGCAG
This sequence comes from Ramlibacter sp., assembly GCF_036383835.1. Classification (GTDB taxonomy): domain Bacteria; phylum Pseudomonadota; class Gammaproteobacteria; order Burkholderiales; family Burkholderiaceae_C; genus Ramlibacter. The sequence continues at coordinate 21,404 of NZ_DASVNN010000073.1, read as the reverse complement.
GTGGACATCCGCGAGGAAGAGGGCGTGCTCGCGGCGGTGGCGCAGGCGGTGCTCACCTTCGGCGGCATCGACATCCTCGTGAACAACGCCAGCGCGATCGGCCTCGGCGATACCGAGCACACGCCGATGAAGCGCTACGACCTGATGAACGGGATCAACGCGCGCGGCACCTACCTGTGCACCCAGGCCGTGCTCCCCGAGCTGAAGAAGTCGGCGGCCGCCGGCCGCAACGCGCACGTGCTCAACATGTCGCCGCCGCTCTCCATGAAGACGCACTGGTTCGCGCCGCATACCGCGTACACCATGGCCAAGTACGGCATGAGCATGTGCACGCTCGGCCACGCCGGCGAGTTCCGCCCCTACGGCATCGCCGTCAACAGCCTGTGGCCGCGCACGGCCATCGCGACGGCCGCGCTGCAGATGATTCCCGGCGTCGACCTCGGCGCCTGCCGCAAGCCGGAGATCCTGGCCGACGCGGCGTACCTGATCCTCACCTCCGACGCGAAGGACCCCAACAACACGGGCAACTTCCACATCGACGACACGCTGCTCGCGGCGCACGGGCAGACCGACCTCGAGCGCTATAGCGTCACGCCCGGCACGCGGCAGTTCGTGCCCGACTTCTTCGTCGACTGACAGGCCTTGTGTGCGCCCGCGTACACAGCGCAGCCACGCCCCCAAACGCGTGAGCGCTGTGTACACTGCGCCGCATAAAAGCAGAGCCGCTGCGGCGGCCCGATAACAGTCGGAGTCCGCGCACGGCGCGGCGAGGGCCAGGGGCTTCATTCATACCGGGAGATGAAGTTGAGGCGTACCTTGTCGGCCCTGCTGGCCGCCGTGTCCGTGGCGAGCGCGTGGGCGCAGCCGCCGGCCGACGACGGTGAGTGGCGCACCGCGGGCAAGGACCCGGGGCTGACCCGGTTCAGCAATCTCGCGCAGATCGATGCCGGCAACGTCGGGCAGCTGAAGCTCGCGCTGCACTATCCCACCGGCCTCGACCGCGGCCACGAAGCCGCGCCGATCATTGCCGGGAACACGATGTTCGTCGTGGGCCCGTACCCGAACCCGGTGTTCGCGTTCGACCTCACGAAGCCGGGCTTTCCGCTGAAGTGGAAGATCGACCCCAAACCGGACGCGGCCTCGCAAGGCGTGGCCTGCTGCGACACGGTGAACCGCGGCGCCGCCTACGCCGAAGGCCGCCTGTTCTTCAACACGCTGGACAACCACACCGTCGCCCTCGACGCGACGACCGGCAAGGAGCTGTGGCGCACCAAGCTCGGCGAGATCAAGCTCGGCGAGAGCATGACGATGGCGCCGCAGGTGGTGAAGGGCAAGGTCTTCGTCGGCAACAGCGGCGGCGAGATGGGCGTGCGCGGCTGGATCACCGCGCTCGATGCCGCCAGCGGCCGCATCGCCTGGCGTGCCTACAACACGGGGCCGGACAAGGACGTGCTGATTGGCCCCGCCTTCAAGCCCTTCTACAAATCGGACCAGGGCAAGGACCTGGGCGTCAGCACCTGGCCCGGCGAGGCCTGGAAGATCGGCGGCGGCACCGTGTGGGGCTTCATCTCCTACGACGCCGAACTGGACCTGCTCTTCTACGGCACCGGCAATCCCGGCCCCTGGAATCCGGACCAGCGCCCCGGCGACAACAAGTGGACTTCGGGCCTGTTCGCGCGCAAGCCCGACACGGGCGAAGCGGTCTGGTTCTACCAGACCAGCCCGCACGACCTGCACGACTACGACGGCGTCAACGAGAACATCGTCGTGGACCTCGAGATCCAGGGAGCGCGCCGCAAGGTGCTGCTGCGGCCCGACCGCAACGGCTACCTGTACGTCATCGACCGCGGCAACGGCCAGGTGATTTCCGCGACGCCGTTCGTGCACACGACGACGTCGAGCGGCGTCGACCTGCAGACCGGCGCGCTGAAGTACAACGCGGCGAAGAACCCGCGCGCCGGCGAGACGGTGCGCAGCATCTGCCCGGCCTCGCCCGGCGCCAAGGACTGGCAACCCTCGGCCTGGTCGCCGCGCACGCGCCTGCTCTACATCCCGCACCAGAACCTGTGCCAGGACGCGATCACCTACGAGGCGAGCTACATCGCGGGTACGCCCTTCGTCGGCGCCGACGTGAAGATGTACCCCGGTCCCGGGGGCAACCGCGGCGTGTTCACCGCCTGGGACCCCGTGAATCAGCGCAAGGCCTGGGACGTCCGGGAACGCTTCCCGGTGTGGAGCGGCGCGCTGGCGACCGCCGGCGACGTCGTCTTCTACGGCACCATGGACGGCTGGTTCAAGGCGCTCGACGCGCGCAGCGGCAAGCTGCTGTGGCAATTCAAGGGCGAGTCGGGGATCATCGGCCAGCCGGTCACGTTCCGCGGACCCGATGGACAGCAGTACGTCGCCGTGCTGGCGGGTGTCGGCGGCTGGGCCGGCGCGATCGTGTCGGGCAACCTCGATGCGCGCGATGCCACCGCGGGCGGCGGATTCGCGACCACGATGCGCGACCTGCCGGCGCACACCCGGCGCGGCGGCCACCTCTACGTGTTCAGCCTGCGGGGAGGCGCGAAGTGAAGCGCCTCGCCGTCGCCTGGTTCGCCTGTGCCGCGGCGGCGGCATCGGCGCAGTCCCTGCGCGTCTGCGCCGACCCCGACAACCTGCCGTACTCGCGCGCCGACGGCAGCGGCTTCGAGAACCGCATCGCCCGGCTGGTCGCCGAGGACTTCGGCCTGCCGCTGGAATACGCCTGGCTGCCCGACCGCCGCGGCTTCGTGCGCAAGACGATGGGCGCGGGTCTGTGCGACCTGATCGTCGGCGTTCCGGTGGAGTTCGAGCGCACATCCAACACGCGGCCCTACTACCGCTCCAGCTACATGCTGGTGGAAGTCGCCGGCGATCGCGCCCCGCCGCGCGGCTTCGACGATCCGCGGTTGCGGCAGTGGCGCATCGGCGTGCAGCTGGTGGGCGACGACCTCGCGGCCACGCCGCCGGGGCATGCGCTCGCGCGGTCCGGCGTGGTCGACAACGTGGTCGGCTATCCGATCCCCGGCGACGAGCCGGTCGCCGCGCGCATCGTGCACGCCATCGCACGTGGAGAACTCGATGCGGCCTTCGTCTGGGGCCCGCAGGCCGGCTACTACGCGCGCCGGGCCGGCCTGCCGCTGCAGCTGCATTACGTCCCGCCGCCGCCGTCGCTGAAGAAGCAGCCTTTCTCCTTCGCGATCGCGATGGGCGTGCGACGCGGCGACGAAACGCTGCGCGCGCGGCTCGACGACTTCATCGCGCGCCGCCAGTCCGACCTCGACCGCATCCTGGCCGACTACGGCGTACCGCGCGTGGAGGACAAGCCATGACGCGCTGGCCGTGGCTGCTGGCCGCGCTCGCGCTGCTCGCCGGCTGCGAGCGGGAGGAGCGTCACTTCCGCGCCGAGCGCGAGAACACCGGCCCCAACGAATCGGTCGTTCGCCTGAGCCCCAACCAGCCCGCGATGGCGCTCGCCGGCAACGTCAAGCCGGCCGCCGAGAACGTCAGCATGTACGACGACAACGCGTTCGCGGTGAACGAGGGCAAGCGCCTCTATCGCTGGTACAACTGCTCGGGCTGCCACGCCAGCGGCGGCGGCAACATCGGCCCGCCGCTGATGGACAGCGAATGGCGCTACGGCAGCGACCCGCAGAGCCTGTTCGAGACCATCACCCGCGGCCGGCCCGATGGCATGCCCTCCTTCGGCGGCCACATCCCCGACGACCAGGTGTGGAAGATCGTCGCCTACGTGCGCGCCATGGGCGGCGCCGTGCGCACCGATGTCGCGCCGTCGCGGACCGACTCGCTCTATTCGGGCAAGCCGGAGAACTTCCGCTCGCCGCAGCCCGCGATCCAGAAGGGCCAGTCCGCCTCCGAGCAGGCCATGGAGGTGCGATGAGCCCGGGCGTGCATGACGCACTGAACGCCTTCGGCCCGCAGGCCGGCCACGTCGTCGACCTCTGGCGCATCTTTTTGCTGGTCTGCGGCGTGGTGTTCGTCGCGGTGCTGGCCGCGCTGATCCTGGCGATCCGGCGCGCACCGCGCATCCACATGCAGGAAGCACCCGACCTGCGCGCGGTGAATGTGCCGGAGCCGCGTCCGCGCCGCATCGTCACCGCGGCGGTCGCTGCTTCGGTGCTGGGATTGCTGGTGCTGCTCGCCGCCAGCGTGTTCACCGACCGCGCGCTGGCGCGGCTGCCGCTGAAGGACGCGATCAACGTCCGGGTGACTTCGCTGCAATGGTGGTGGAAGGTGACGTACACCGGCGGCCCGGTGAACGAAACCTTCGAGGCGGCCAACGAGATCCACGTGCCGGTGGGCCGGCCGGTGGTGGTCGAACTGAAGTCGGGCGACGTGATCCACAGCCTCTGGATCCCCAGCCTCACCGGCAAGCGCGACCTGATCCCGGGCCGCACCGCGACGCTCACCTTCCGTGCCGACAAGCCCGGCATCTACCGCGCCCAGTGCGCGGAGTTCTGCGGCTTCCAGCACGCCTTCATGGCGCTGGAGGTGCACGCGCACGCGCCGCAGGACTTCGAGAACTGGCGCCGCGCACAGCTCGCGCCGCCGCCGGCACCCGCCGATGCGAGCGCGCAGCGCGGCCAGCAGCTGTTCCAGTCCACCCAATGCGCGATGTGCCACGCGGTGCAGGGCACGATCGCGCAGGGCCGCAAGGCGCCGGACCTGACGCACTTCGCCAGCCGCCGCACCATCGGCGCCGGCACGCTGCCCAATACGCCCGGCAACGTCGCCAGCTGGATCGCCGATCCGCACCGGCACAAGCCCGGCGTCAACATGCCGGCCAACCCGATGTCCAGCGAGGACCTCGCCGCGCTGGTCGCCTACATGGGAACGCTCAGATGACCGGAGTGGAGGAAAGGCGCCGCGGTCCGCTCGGCGAGATGCCGCACCCGCACAAGGGCCAGGTCAAGGACGGCCTGGCCGGCGGCGAGCTGGTCGCGCGCCTGCTGGACGACACCTGGCGCGACCCGCCCGGCTTCCGGGGCTGGTTCTGCGCGGTCAACCACAAGGCGATCGGCAGGCGCTTCCTGGTGACCTGCCTGGTGTTCTTTGCCCTCGGTGGGCTGATGGCCGCCGCCATGCGAATGCAGCTCGCGCGGCCCGGCAACACGCTGATGGATCCGGACCTGTACAACCAGGTGTTCTCCATGCACGGCACCACGATGATGTTCCTGTTCGCGGTGCCGGTGATGCAGGCAGTGGCGATCTACCTGGTGCCGCTGATGCTGGGAACGCGCAGCACCGCGTTCCCCCGCCTGACCGCCTACTCGTACTGGATCTTCCTGTTCGGCGGCGTGACGATCTTCATCGCGTTCTTCCTGAACACGGGCCCGGAGGCGGGCTGGTTCTCCTATCCCCCGCTGGCCGGCCCCGAATACAGCCCGGGCAAGCGCACCGATTTCTGGGCGCAGATGATCACCTTCACCGAGGTGTCGGCGCTGCTGGATGCGGTGATCGTCATCTGCACCGTGTTCAAGATGCGGGCGCCGGGCATGAGCCTCAACCGCATCCCGCTGTACGTGTGGGCGATGCTGGTCACCGCCTTCATGATCCTGTTCGCCATGCCGGCCGTGGCGCTCGCCAGCTCCATGCTGATCCTGGACCGGCTGGTCGCGACCCACTTCTACAACCCGGGCGAAGGCGGCGACGTGCTGCTGTGGCAGCACCTGTTCTGGTTCTTCGGCCATCCCGAGGTCTACCTGATCTTCCTGCCGGGACTGGGCTTCATGTCCGCGATGATCCCGACCTTCGCGCGGCGGCCGATGTTCGGCTACACGGCGATGGTGCTGTCCATCGTCGCCACCGGCTTCCTGTCCTTCGGCCTGTGGGTGCACCACATGTTCGCCACCAACGTGCCGGAGCTGGGCAAGACCTTCTTCACCGCGGCGAGCCTGATGATCGCGATCCCGACGGCCGTCCAGATCTACTGCTGGATCGCCACGCTGTGGACCGGCCGCCTGAACTTCAAGGTGCCGCTGCTCTACGTGCTGTCCTTCTTCTTCATCCTGGTCCTGGGCGGCATGACCGGGCTGATGCTCGCCGCCGTCTCGCTCGACGCGCAGGTGCACGACACCTACTTCGTCGTCGCGCACCTGCACTACGTGCTGCTCGGGGGCGCGGTGTTCCCGCTGTTCGGCGCCTTGTACTACTGGTTCCCCAAGTTCACCGGCCGCATGATGTCCGAGCGGCTCGGGCGCTGGAGCTTCTGGCTGATGTTCACCGGCTTCAACGTCGCCTTCTTCCCGATGCACCTGCTGGGACTGAACGGCATGCCGCGGCGCATCTACACCTACCCCGCGGAGATGGGCTGGGGCAACCTGAACCTGCTGTCCACCGCCGGCGCGGTGACGCTCGCCACCGGCATCCTGCTGACACTGGTCAACGCGGTGCGCAGCGGTCGCCGCGGGTTGGTTGCAGGCCGCGACCCCTGGGGCGCAGGCACGCTGGAGTGGATGGCCGATTCGCCGCCGCGCATCTGCAACTTCGTCGCGCTGCCGGTGGTGCACGGTCGCGATCCCCTGTGGCAGGGCGTGCCGGAAGGACAGCCCGACCACGTGGCCGGACTGGCCGCCGACATCCGCGAAGTGCTGTCCACCACGGTGGCCGAAGGCCGGCCGGACTGCCGGATGATGTTCCCCGAACCCAGCCCCTGGCCTTTCCTGGCCGCGGTGGCGACGACGATCCTGTTCATCGGCTCGATCTTCTCGCCCTGGGCGATCGTCTGGGGGACGATCCCGGTCGCGATCACGCTCATCGCCTGGTTCTGGCCGAACCGGCGCGAAGCCGAGGAGGAACTGGCCCTGGAGCGCGCCCCATGAACGAGCGCGCCGTCGCGAGGAGCCGGGCGCTCGACGTTTCCGGGCTGCCCACCATCGTGTTCGGCCACCGCAGCCTGATGTGGTGGGGCACGCTGGGCGTGATGGCCATCGAGGGCACGGTGTTCGCGCTGGCGGTCATGGCCTACTTCTACCTGCGCAGCCACCAGGAGACCTGGCCGATCAGCTCCAACCCGCCGGACCTGCTCTGGGGGATCGTCAACACCGTCATCCTCGTCGTCAGCGTCTTCCCGGCGATCATGGCGCAGAAGGCCGGGGAGAAACTGAACCTGCGCGGCGTGCAGTTCTGGCTGGTGGTCAGCGTGCTGTTCGGCGTCGGCTTCACCATCGTGCGCGGCTTCGAGTTCGCCACGCTCAACGTGCGCTGGGACAGCAGCGCCTACGGTTCGGTGGTGTGGCTGCTGATGGGCCTGCACACCACGCACATCGTCACCGACCTGCTGGACACCATCGTGCTGACGGTGCTGTTCTTCAAGGGGCCGCTGGACGGCAAGCGCTACGTGGACGTCAGCGAGAACTCGTTCTACTGGTACTTCGTGGTGGCCGCCTGGATCCCGATCTGGCTCGTCGTCTACTGGGGCGCGCGCACCTTGTGAGCATGAAAAGCTGGCTGGCCCTGGTGGCGGCGCCCACCGTCGCACTGGCGACGCAGAGCGTGCTGTACTCGATGGTGACGCCCTCCTGCGGCGCGCAGGTGCGCTTGGCCATGCACCTGGTCGCCGCCGTGGCGCTCGCGATCGTGGTGGTGCTGGCGGTGCTCGCCTTCGCGGAGTCCTCGATGCACCGGCGCGAGCCTGCCTCGCACGACAGCGACGAAGCCCGCACGCCGGTGCCGCGACGTTTCCTCGCCAGCATGGCGGCGGCGGTGGGGGCGCTCTCCGCGCTGGTGATCCTCGCCATGTGGTTCGCGATCTGGGTGCTGTCGCCGTGCGCAACGCTCTGATCGCTGCGATGCTGTTGTCGCCCTGCCTGGTGCGGGCGCATGTGTCGGAGCAGAGTGCCCTGGCGCCCGTCTGGACCACGTGGAACACCGAAGGGTGGCTGCTGCTCCTGTTCGCGGTGTCCGCGACCGGCTATGCGATCGGCGTGCGGCGCCTGTGGGCCAGCGCGGGACGCGGCCGCGGCGTGAGCACGCAGCAGGCCGGGTGGTTCGCGCTCGGGTGGTTGTCGCTGTTCGCGGCGCTGGTCACGCCGCTCGACCCGCTGGGCAGCCGGCTCTTTTCCGCGCACATGGTGCAGCACGAGTTGCTGATGGTGGTGTCCGCGCCGCTGCTGGTGCTGGGGCGGCCGCTGGCGACCTGGACCTGGGCGCTGCCGCCTGCCCAGCGGCGCGCGGTCGGCCGCTGGTTCCAGCGACGGGGCTGGGTCGGCTTCTGGTCGGCGATGACCGATCCGCTCGTCGCCTTCGCCCTGCATGCCGCGGCGCTGTGGGTCTGGCACATCCCCTTCGCCTTCGACGCCGCGCTGCTGCACGAACCGGTGCACATCGCGCAGCACCTGTCCTTCCTGGTCACCGCGCTGTTCTTCTGGTGGTCGGTGCTGGGACACGATCCGCGCGGGCGCTACGGCCCCGGGCATTCGGCTGCCTGTCTCTTCGCGACCATGATGCACACCAGCGCGCTCGGTGCGCTGCTGAGCCTCGCGCCCACGGCCTGGTATGCGCCCTACCTCGATGCGACTTCGGCGCTCGGTTTCGACCCGGTGGAGGACCAGCAACTGGGCGGCCTCATCATGTGGGTGCCGGCGGCGCTCGCGTACGTGATCGCGGCGCTGGCCGTGATCGGCAGGATGCTCACGCGCGTGCGCGCCTGAGTTGCACCACTGCAGGGCGGGCCCTATGATCCGCCGCATGTCCTACATGCTCCTGATCCACGAAGACCCGGCACAGCGCGGCACGCGCACCCGCGAGGAGGGCGAAGCGGTGTTCGGGCGCATGACCGAATTCGCGCGCCGCCTGAAGTCGCAGGACAAGCTGCTGGCCGTGGAGTCGCTCGTGTCGCAGCAGAAAGGCAGCCGCGTGCAGGTGCGCGGCGGCAAGGCGCAGGTGCTCGACGGCCCCTTCGCCGAGGCCAAGGAGATGGTCGGCGGCTTCTTCCTGCTCGATGTGAAGACGCGCGAGGAAGCGCTCGCCATCGCGCGCGAGTGCCCCGCCGCCGAATGGGCGACGGTGGAAGTCCGCGAGACCGGTCCCTGCTTCCTGTAAGGGTTTGTACCGGCCCGGCAGCTTGTCGATTCCCGGCCGCGACGTTCGTCGTGTGATCGGAGGCGGCGGCGAGGCGCTGCTTCCCACCCACGGAAAGGAGCACCCCATGCGTTTCATCATCCTGGTCAAGGCCACCGCCGATTCGGAAGCCGGCCGCTTCCCCCCGGACAGCGAGAAGCTGTTCCAGGCCATGGCCCATTACCACGAGGAACTCGCCCGTGCCGGCGTGCTGCTGGACGGCTCCGGCCTGCAACCGAGCAGCAAGGGCTGGCGCGTGCAGTACGACGGCACGAAGCGCAGCATCGTCGACGGGCCGTTCGCCGAGACCAAGGAACTGGTCGCCGGCTACACGCTGATCCAGACGCGCACCCGCGACGAGGCGGTCGAGTGGACCAAGCGCTTCCCGAATCCGATCCGCGAAGGCGTGAATTGCCACATCGAGGTGCGGCAGCTGTACGAACTGGAGGACTTCGACGGCCTGGTGGAAGACCAGACCGCGGAGCGTTTCCGCAAGATCGGCATGGAGTAGGAGGAGCACACCATGGGACGCAAGATCTTCGTCAACCTTCCGATCAAGGACATGAAGCGCTCGCAGGGCTTCTTCCGGGAGCTCGGTTTTACTTTCAACCCGCAGTTCACCAACGAGCAGGGCGCCTGCATGGTGATCGCGGAAGACATCTACGCGATGCTGCTGGTGGAACCCTTCTTCCAGACCTTCACGAAGAAGCCGATCGCCGACGCGAAGAAGAGCACCGAGGTGCTGGTGTGCCTGTCTTGCGACAGCCGCGCCGAAGTGGACATGCTGGTGCGGAATGCGCTCGCCGCCGGCGGCACCGCGCCGAACCCGCCGCAGGACCACGGCTTCATGTACGGCCACGGCTTCGAGGACCTCGACGGCCACGTCTGGGAGCTGGCGTGGATGGATCCGCAGGCCCAGCCGCCGCAAGCCTGAGTCCATGCACTCGGCCACGCACCAGGCGATCGCCGCGGTCTGGCGCATCGACGCCGCCAGGATCGTCGCCGTCGTGGCCCGCATGGTGCGCGATGTCGGCGTGGCGGAAGAGCTCGCGCAGGACGCGCTGGTCGCGGCGCTGGAGCACTGGCCCCGCGAAGGCATCCCCGACAAGCCCGGCGCCTGGCTGATGACCACGGCCAAGCGCCGGGCGCTGGACCACCTGCGCCGCGGCAGGATGCAGGACGGCAAGCACGAGGAACTGGTGCACGACCTCGAGGCGCAGGAAGCGCTGGTGGTGCCCGACTTCGTCGATGCGCTCGATGCCGCGCGCCAGGACGACATCGGCGACGACCTGCTGCGGCTGATCTTCACCGCGTGCCATCCGGTGCTGTCCACCGATGCGCGGGTGGCGCTCACGCTCAAGCTGCTGGGCGGCCTCACGACGCACGAGATCGCTCGGGCCTATCTCGTTCCCGAGGCGACGATCGCGCAGCGCATCGTGCGGGCGAAGCGCACGCTTGGCGAGGCCAGGGTGCCGTACGAGGTGCCGCACGGCGAGGAACTGGCGCCGCGCCTGGCGTCGGTGCTGGAGGTGGTGTACCTGGTCTTCAACGAGGGCTACACCGCGACGGCCGGTGGCGACTGGATGCGGCAGGACCTCGTGCAGGAAGCGCTGCGCCTCGGGCGCATGCTGGCGGAGATCGCCTCGGACGCGCCGGAGGTGCAGGGACTCGTCGCCTTGATGGAGCTGCAGGCGTCGCGCATGAATGCGCGGGTGGATCGCGAGGGCCGGCCGATCCTGCTGGCCGACCAGGATCGCACACGGTGGGATCCCTTGCTGATCCGGCGCGGATTGGCGGCGCTGGAGCGCTCGCGTTCGCTCGGGGGCGAGCGCGGCGTGTATGCCTTGCAGGCGGCGATCGCGGCGTGCCATGCGCGGGCGCGGACTGCGGGGGAAACGGATTGGAAGCGCATCGCGGCGCTGTATGCGACGCTGAACGAGGCCGCGCCTTCGCCGGTGGTGGAGCTCAATCGCGCCGTGGCGGTGGGGATGGCGGACGGGCCCGCGGCGGCGCTGGAGATCGTGGATCGGTTGCGGGAATTGCCGGCGCTGAAGAGGTATCAGTGGCTGCCGAGCGTGCGGGGGGATTTGTTGGCGAAGCTGGGGCGCAAGGAAGAAGCGCGCGATGAATTTCTGGCGGCGGCGGAGCTTGCCGGGAATGTTCGTGAGCGGGAGTTGCTGCTCGAGCGGGCGAAGGTGTCGTGACGCTTCGCGGTCGGCGGGGTTCGGCGCTTCGCGCGCTCACCGCCGCCCTACGGGATACCGTGCATTCGTAGGTCGGGGTGAGCGCCGAAGGCCGAACCCCGACGCAATCACGACTCCTGCTTCCGATGAAACTGCGGCGCCAACCGCTGCACCACCGGCCCCTCGAACGCCCACGTCATGCACTGCCCCATGTAGAACGGCGGCTTGCCGTCCTTCGCCGGACCGTCGTCCTTCTTGCCACCCTGCGTCGACCGGTAATGCGGGATCATCTGGAACGCCGCCGTCGCGGCGTTGAACACCAGCTCGCGGTAATGCGTGCAGCCGCCCACGCCGCCGATCGCGCCTTCGATCTTCCTGCGCCAGCCCGGGCCCATGGTGAGGCCGACGAGCTTCTGCATGGGATCGCCGGCAGCGGCATGGCATTCGGTGAACGGCACGTCCAGCACGCCGGTCTGCACCGCGCGGATGGTGAACTGGTCGTCCACCGTCAACCGCACGCGCAGGAAATGGACCGGCTCGCCCGCCGGCAGCAGGCCCTTCTCGCGCATCTGGATGGGCTCGGCCTTGGTGTCGCGCAACTCGCAGTCGATGTCCCACAAGTCATCTTCGCGCAGGAAGCCGTCGAAGCGGATGGTGCGGGTGTGCACGGGGCGGCGGGCGACGGGGGTGGGCAGGTCAGGCATCCGCCTATCTTAGGAGGTGCCGCTCCTACAACACTTTCCGCCTCAGTCCCCGGCCCTGCGAGCCGCGTTGTCTCTACGGTGCGGGGAACATGGGAAAAGAAAGACACGCACCCGCCGGCGGCGAAGCCGATCGGCAAGACAGGCCGGCGGCGCGCGAAGGCGGCTTCGTGCGCGTGCGCGGCGCACGCGAGCACAACCTGAAGGACGTCGACGTCGACGTGCCGCGCGACGCGCTGGTAGTGTTCAGCGGCGTCTCGGGCTCCGGCAAATCCTCGCTCGCCTTCGGCACCATCTATGCCGAGGCTCAGCGGCGCTACCTGGAATCGGTCTCGCCGTATGCGCGACGGCTGATCGACCAGGCCGGCGTGCCCGAGGTGGACTCCATCGACGGCCTGCCACCCGCGGTGGCCCTGCAGCAGCAGCGCGGCACGCCCAGCACACGCTCCTCCGTCGGCAGCGTCACGACCATTTCCAGCCTGTTGCGCATGCTCTATTCGCGCGTGGGCCACTATCCGCACGGCGCGCCCATGCTGTACGCGGAGGACTTTTCGCCCAACACGCCGCAGGGGGCCTGCCCCCACTGCCACGGCCAGGGCCGCGTATACGACGCCACAGAGGCCTCGATGGTGCCGGACGACTCGCTGTCGATCCGCGACCGCGCGATCGCCGCCTGGCCGCCGGCCTGGCACGGCCAGAACCTGCGCGACATCCTGGTGTCCCTGGGCCACGACGTCGACACGCCCTGGCGCGACCTGCCGCGCAAGCTGCGCGACTGGATCCTCTTCACCGACGAGACGCCCAACGTGCCGGTCTATCCGGGCTTCACGCCCAGGGAGACCAAGGCGGCGCTGCGCTCGAAGATGGAGCCGGCGTACATGGGCACCTTCACCAGCGCGCGCAACTACGTGCTGCATACCTTCGCGACGACGCAAAGCGCGATGATGAAGAAGCGCGTGTCGCAGTTCATGGTGAGCACGCCATGCCCGGTATGCCAGGGCAAGCGGCTGAAGCCGGAAGCGCTGGCCGTGACCTTCGCCGGCCACGACATCGGCGCGCTGTCGCAGTTGCCGCTCGAAGACGTGGCGACGATCCTGCGGCCGGCGGCGGAAGGGCGGCTGGAGGCCGTGGCGCAGGCGGGCAACACGCTCACGCGCTCGGCGTCGCGGCAGGCGACGAAGTCGCGCGTCGCCAAGGGCGGCTCGGCGCATACCGCCGCGCCCGACGTGCGCCTCACTTCCGGCGTGTCGGAAGAGAAGCGCATTGCGGCCCAGCGGCTGGCGCACGACCTGCTGGCGCGCATGCAGACGCTGGTGGAGCTCGGGCTCGGCTATCTCTCGCTCGACCGCAGCACGCCGACGCTGTCGCCGGGAGAACTTCAGCGGCTGCGCCTGGCCACGCAGCTCGGCTCGCAGCTGTTCGGCGTGATCTACGTGCTGGACGAACCGTCGGCCGGCCTGCATCCCTCCGACGCCGAGGCGCTGCTCACCGCCTTGCGACGTCTCAAGGAAAGCGGCAACTCGGTTTTCGTGGTGGAGCACGATCTCGCCCTGATGCGGCGCGCCGACTGGCTGGTGGACGTGGGCCCGGCGGCGGGCGAGCGCGGCGGCCAGGTGCTGTACAGCGGTCCGCCGCAGGGCCTGGCCAAGGTCAAGGAATCGCAGACGCGGCGGCACCTGTTCGGGGAAGTGGAGATGCCGCAGCGCGAGCCGCGCCAGGCCCGCGGCTGGTTGCGGCTGGAAGGCATCACGCGCAACAACCTGGAAGGGCTGGACGCGGCGGTCCCCGTCGGCTGCATGACGGCGGTGACCGGCGTGTCCGGCTCCGGCAAGTCGACGCTGGTCACGCGCGCCCTGCTGGAACTGGTGGCGCAGCACCTGGGCAGCGACCTCGCCAGCGAAGAGGAAGAGGCCGACGACCTGATGGCGCCCGATGCCCGCGACGGCACCTGGTCCGGCAAGCTCGCGGGCGACACCGCTGCGATCCGGCGGCTGGTGCAGGTGGACCAGAAGCCGATCGGCCGCACGCCGCGTTCCAACCTCGCCACCTACACGGGTCTCTTCGACGCCGTGCGCAAGCTGTTCGCCGCCACGCCGGCCGCCCGCAAGCGGCGCTACGATCCGGGCCGCTTCTCCTTCAACGTGCCCAAGGGCCGCTGCGAGACCTGCGAAGGCGAGGGCTTCGTCTCGGTGGAACTGCTATTCATGCCCAGTGTCTACGCGCCTTGCCCGCAGTGCCACGGCGCGCGCTACAACGCGCAGACGCTGGAGATCCGCTGGCAGGAGCGCAACATCGCCGAAGTGCTGGGCATGACGGTGGACGAAGCGGCCGCCTTCTTCGCGCAGGAGCCCTCCATCCTGCGACCGCTGCAGGTCCTGCAGGACATCGGCCTGGGCTACCTGCGCCTGGGCCAGCCGGCGACGGAACTCTCCGGCGGCGAGGCGCAGCGGATCAAGCTCGCCACCGAGCTGCAGCGCATGCATCGCGGCGACACGCTCTATGTGCTCGACGAGCCGACCACCGGCCTGCATGCGGCCGATGCCGACCGCCTCATGGCGCAACTGCAGAAGCTGGTGGACGAGGGCAACACCGTGGTGATCGTGGAGCACGAGATGCGGATGGTGGCCCAGAGCGACTGGGTGGTCGACATGGGCCCGGGAGCGGGCGAGCAGGGCGGCCGCGTCGTCGCCGCCGGCACGCCGTTCGAGGTGGCCGAGGCCCCCGGCAGTCGCACCGCGCCATACCTTGCCGAATGCCTTGCTACACTGCGCCGCCGCAGGAAAGCGGGGCACGGAGGCAGCGGGAGCACATGACGGCTACGACGACGGTGGTGTTCGCCGACCTGACCGGCAGCACGGGCGTGTTCGAGACGCTCGGCAACGAGGCGGCCACCCGCACCATCACGTCGCTCACCGATTGGATCGGCGAGGTCTGCCGCGACCACGGCGGCCGCGTCGTGAAGACCCTCGGCGACGGCGTGCTGGCGGTGTTCCCCGCCCCCGAAGGTGCGCTCGAGGCCGTGGTGCGGCTGCAGCGCGAGCACGCGCAACGGCAGGCGCGGCGTGCGCCGGCGCACCAGATGCAGCTGCAGGTCGGCCTGGCCTGCGGCGAGATCGTGGAAGTGGATGGCGACTGCTACGGCGACGCGGTGAACGTCGCTTCCCGGCTGTCCGACCTCTCGGGCGCGCGCCAGATCTGGACCACCGACGGCGTCGTCGACCAGGCGCAGCTGCCGCCGCCCGGCGCGCGCTTCCATGCGCTGGGCCCGGTGCCGATCCGCGGCAAGGCGCAGCCCCTGAACCTGTACCGCGTCGAGTGGCAGGAAGACACCTCCACCGACATGATGACGCTGCCCGGCTTCGGCGCGTCGCCCCAGCGGCTGCTGCGCGGCGCACCGGCCCTGAGCATCGAGCTGCGCTACCTCGACGTGGTGGGCGAATTCGGCGGCGAAGAAATGCCGGTGCACCTGGGCCGCGCCCGCGAAGCCGAATTCGTGGTCCACGACCCGCGCGTCTCGCGCCTGCACGCGCGCATCGAGTGGCGCAACGAGGCCTTCGTGCTGGTGGACATGAGCAGCTTCGGCACCTGCGTGCGCTTCAACGGCGCGCCGACGGAACAGACGCTGCGGCGCGACGACTGCGTGCTGCACGACAGCGGGGAGATCGCCCTGGGGCCGGATTTCGGGGATTGGTCGCTGCCGACGGTGCAGTTTGCGTTGAAGCGGAAATAGCCGTCACCCCCGCGCAGGCGGGGGCCCAGGGCATGGAAGGCAGCGCGCTGCGCGCGCGTCCTGGAGGCCCTGGATCCCCGCCTGTGCGGGGATGACGAGGACCAGGGGATGACGAACTTCCTTTTTCACCAAGCACTTGCTTGCTGAAATTGCAACCGTCTGTCATGATCCCCGCAGCATGCAGACCGCCTCCGCCCGCCGCGCTCCCCGCGCCGCCGCTGCCCCCAAGCGGCCGCGCGGACGGCCGCGCAAGACGGTCGACGAGCGTGACGACGGCAACCGGCGGCGCGCCCTGCTGCGCGGTGCCGCCCGCCTGTTCCGCCGCAAGGGCTTCGACGGCACCAGCACGCGCGACATCGCCGCCGCCGCCGGCATGCAGAGCGGCTCTCCCTTCTATCACTTCAAGAGCAAGCAGGCGCTCCTGTTCGCCGTGATGGAAGAGGGCATGCGGCATGCGGTCGAGCGGCAGCGGCAGGCGATCGCCGCCGCCGGCATGGACGCGCTGCGTCCCGCCGAGCAACTGCGGCTGCTGGTGCGCCACCATTTCGAAGTGCTGCTGGGCACCGGCAGCGACTTCATCCCCGTCATGCTGTACGAGGCGCGTTCGATCTCGCCGCGGCAGCGGGCATCCCTCACCAGCCTGCGCGGCGACTACGAGGGCGTCTGGATGCCCGTGCTGCAGGCGCTGCACGACGCCGGCCGCCTGAAGGCCGACGTGAAGCTGGCGCGGCTCATGATCTTCGGCGCGCTGAACTGGTCGGTGCAATGGTTTGATCGCCGCAAGGAGGCTAGCCTGGACGACCTGACTTCGGCCGCCTTGGCCCTGTTCATCGGAGAGCGTGCATGAGTGTCTACCGTTCGGTGTTCCGTCCCGGCCTGTTCGCCGGCCAGGTGATCCTGGTGACCGGCGGCGGCTCCGGCATCGGCCGCTGCACCGCGCACGAGCTCGCTTCGCTGGGCGCGCACGTGGTGCTGCTTGGGCGCAAGCTGGACAAACTGCAGACGGTGGCCGAAGAGATCGTCAGCGACGGCGGCCGCTGCAGCTTCCACGCCTGCGACATCCGCGACGAGCAGGCCGTGCAGGACGTCGTGCAGGCCGTCACCGCCACCCTCGGCCACATCCACGGCCTGGTGAACAACGCCGGCGGCCAGTACATCACGCCGCTGGAGCAGATCAGCGCCAAGGGCTGGGACGCCGTGGTGGCGACCAACCTCACCGGCGGCTTCCTCCTCGCGCGCGAGTGCTACCTGCAGTCGATGCAGGCGCATGGCGGCGCGATCGTCAACATCGTGGCCGACATGTGGGGCTCCATGCCCGGCATGGCGCACAGCGGCGCGGCGCGCGCCGGCATGGTGAGCTTCACCGAGACCGCGGCGCTGGAATGGGCGAAGAGCGGCGTGCGCGTCAACGCGGTGGCCCCCGGCTACATCGCATCGAGCGGCATGGACCAGTACCCTGCGGAAGCCGGCCCCATGCTGCGCGAGATGCGCGAGACGGTGCCCGCCGGCCGCTTCGGCAACGAGGCCGAGACGTCCGCCGGCATCGTGTTCCTGCTGTCGCCGGCGGCCGCCTTCATCAGCGGCAGCGTGCTGCGCATCGACGGCGCGCGGCCGCAGGTGCGCGCGGGATGGGGCCAGGTGGCGGCGTCCGAAGAGGTGCAGCAGCGCGACGCGGTGAAGCCCTTCGACGGCTTCCATCGCTACAAGGCGCCCAAGGTGTTCCAGCCATGAGTTTCGAATCGCGCTGGAATCCGGAGGGACCGGCCGTCCAGGCGCGCCGCGAGGCCATGCGCGCCCGCGTCGCCGAATTGCGCGCCCTCGAACAGCGCGCCGCCGACAAGTCCGCCGAAGCGCGTGCCGTCTTCGAGAAGCGCGGCCAGTTGCTTCCGCGCGAGCGGGTCGGCCTGCTGCTCGATCCGGGCATGCCTTTCCTGCCCCTGTGCACGCTGGCCGGCTACCTGCAGGACACGAAGGAGGCGGACGCTTCCGTCCCCGGCGGCGGCATGATCGCCGGCATCGGTTTCGTGCGCGGCGTGCGCTGCATGGTGGTGGCGAGCGATTCCGGCATCGACGCCGGCGCGATCCAGGCGATGGGCCTCGACAAGATCCTGCGCGTGCAGGAGCTCGCGCTGCAGAACAAGCTGCCCTTCCTGCATCTCGTGGAGAGCGCCGGCGCCAACCTCATGAAGTACCGCGTGGAAGGCTTCGTGCAGGGCGGCGCGCTGTTCCGCAATCTCGCGCGCCTGTCCGCGGCGGGCATCCCGGTGATCACCGTGCAGCACGGATCGGGCACGGCCGGCGGCGCCTACATGCCGGGGCTGAGCGATATCGTGATCCTGGTGCGCGGGCGCTCGCGGGCGTTCCTGGCGGGGCCGCCGCTGTTGAAGGCCGCGACGGGGGAGGTGGCGACCGAGGAGGAGCTCGGGGGCGCGGAGATGCATGCGAGCGTGTCGGGGCTGGGGGAGTACCTGGCGGAGGATGATCGGGAAGCGTTGGGGATGGCGAGGGAAGTGGTGGCGCGTCTGGCCCTCACTCCAGCCCTCTCCCGCAAGCGGGAGAGGGGGCTACCTCTCCCTCTCCCGCAAGCGGGAGAGGGTCGGGGTGAGGGTGGAGTTCGCGAAGACCTTCTGGGCTTGATGCCCCCCAACCTCCGCGAACCCGTCGACATGCGCGACATCATGCTGCGCCTCGTCGACGACGACTCGCTGCTCGAATTCAAACCGCTCTACGGCGCCGCCACCGTCTGCGCGCAAGGCAGCCTCGACGGCCACGCCGTGGGCTTCGTCAGCAACAACGGACCGATCGACGTGGCCGGGGCCAACAAGGCCACGCATTTCATCCAGTGGATGTGCCAGCTGGGGCACCCCATCGTCTACCTGCAGAACACCACCGGCTACATGGTCGGCAAGGAGAGCGAGCAGGATGGCATGATCAAGCACGGCAGCAAGATGATCCAGGCGGTGACGAATGCGACCGTGCCGCAGATCACCATCCAGTGCGGTGCCTCCTTCGGCGCCGGCAACTACGGCATGTGCGGCCGCGCCTATGCGCCGCGCTTCCTTTTCAGCTGGCCGAGCGCGAAGACCGCGGTGATGGGCGGCGAGCAGGCGGCGCGCACCATGCAGATCGTCACCGAGGCGGCGCTGGCGCGCAAAGGACAGCAGCCCGACGCGGCGCAGTCGCAGGCGCAATTCGACAAGATCGTGTCGGTGTTCGAAGCGCAGTCGGATGCCTTCTACACCTCGGGCCTGGTGCTGGACGACGGCGTGATCGATCCGCGCGACACGCGTGCCGTGCTGGCGTTCTGCCTGGAGACGATCGCGGAGGCAGAGGCGAAGTCCTTGCGGCCGATGCAGTTCGGTGTGGCACGGATGTGAGAACCGATCTTTGTCATTGCGGGCTTGACCCGCAATCCATGGATCCCGGGTCAAGCCCGGGATGACAAGGACAGAGGAGACGACCATGCACTACACGCACGAACATCTCGAGATCCAGAAGACCCTCGAGCGCTTCATCGCCGAGGAGATCAACCCGCACGTCGACGAGTGGGAGGAGGCGGAGATCTTCCCCGCCCACCAGGTGTTCAAGCGCCTGGGCGAGCTCGGGCTGCTCGGCCTCACCAAGCCCGAGGAATACGGCGGCGCCGGCCTCGACTACTCCTACTCGGTCGCGATGGCCGAGGCCCTGGGCCACATCGAGTGCGGCGGCGTGCCGATGGCCATCGGCGTGCAGACCGACATGGCGACGCCCGCGCTGGCGCGCTTCGGCAGCGAGGAGTTGAAGCGCGAGTTCCTGGCGCCGGCGATCGCGGGCGACATGGTGGCCTGCATCGGCGTCAGCGAGCCCGCGGCCGGAAGCGACGTGAGCGGCATCAAGAGCCGCGCGCGCAAGGACGGCGACGACTACGTGATCACCGGCCAGAAGATGTGGATCACCAACAGCCTGCAGGCCAACTGGATGTGCATGCTGGTGAACACGGGCGAGGGCCCGGTGCACAGGAACAAGAGCCTGGTGATCGTGCCGATGCGCGAGAACGGCAAGCTGCGCCCCGGCATCGAGGTGGCACGCAAGATCCGCAAGATCGGCATGAACAGCTCCGACACCGGCCTGATCTACTTCGACGAAGTCCGCGTGCCGCAGCGCTACCGCGTCGGCGCCGAAGGCCAGGGCTTCATCTACCAGATGCAGCAGTTCCAGGAAGAGCGCCTCTGGGCCGCGGCGAGCTGCCTGCAGTCGCTGACCCACTGCATCCAGTGGACGATCGAATGGGCACAGGAGCGAAAGCTGTTCGGCGCCGCGCTGGCCGACCAGCAATGGGTGCAGTTCAAGCTGGCCGAGATGAAGACCGAAGTGGAGGCGCTGCGCGCGCTCACCTACCGCGCATGCGACCTCTATGTGCAGGGCCAGGACGTCCTGGAGCTCGCCTCCATGGCCAAGCTGAAGGCCGGCCGCCTGAATCGCCTGGTGCCCGACACCTGCCTGCAGTTCTGGGGTGGCATGGGCTTCACGTGGGAGAACAAGGTCTCGCGCATGTACCGCGACGGGCGGCTGGCCTCGATCGGCGGCGGCGCGGACGAAGTGATGATGGGCATCCTCGCGAAGCTGATGGGCATCGCGAAACGGCCGGGAGCGCAGTGAAGAAGTGAGACGCCTGCTCGTCGCCAATCGCGGGGAGATCGCCCGCCGCATCATCCGCACCGCGCATCGCATGGGGCTGGAGACGGTCGCCGTGTATTCGCAGGCGGACGCGAACGCGCTGCACGTGCGCGAGGCCACCGAAGCCGTCCCCCTCGGCGGCAACGCTTCCGTCGACTCCTACCTGCGCATCGACAAGATGGTTGCCGCCGCCAGGCAGGCCGGTGCGGACGCGGTGCATCCCGGCTACGGCTTCCTCAGCGAGAACGCGGACTTCGCGCAGGCCGTGGAGGACGCCGGCCTCACCTGGGTGGGCCCGCCGGCCGCGGCGATCCGCATGCTGGGCAGCAAGTCGAGCGCGAAGCGCATCGCGCAGGCCCGCGGCATCCCCTGCCTGCCCGGCTACGAGGGCGAGGACCAGTCGGACTCGCGCCTGCTGATGGAGGCGCAGCACATCGGATTCCCGCTGATGGTGAAGGCCGCGGCGGGTGGCGGCGGCCGCGGCATGCGCCTCGTCACCGAGGAGTCGCAGCTTCTTGCCGCGCTGCAGTCGGCGCGCTCGGAAGCGCGATCCGCCTTCGGTTCCGGCGAGCTGCTGCTGGAACACGCGCTGCTGCAGCCACGGCACGTCGAAGTACAGGTCTTCGCCGACCTGCACGGCAATTGCATCCACCTCGGCGAGCGGGACTGCTCGGTGCAGCGCCGCCACCAGAAACTGATCGAGGAAACGCCGAGTCCCGCCGTGGATGCGCAGTTGCGCGAAGCCATGGGCCAATGCGCCATCGAACTGGCCCGCGCGGCCGGCTACGCAGGCGCCGGGACGGTGGAATTCCTGCTCGATGGCGACCCCGGGTCAAGCCCGGGGCAGGTTTCGTCGTTCTACCTGATGGAGATGAACACGCGCCTGCAGGTGGAGCATCCGGTGACCGAGATGGTGACGGGCATCGACCTCGTCGAATGGCAACTGCGCGTCGCGACGGGCGAGCGTCTTCCCTATCGCTACCGCGACCTCAGCTTCAGCGGCCACGCCATCGAAGTGCGCCTCTGCGCCGA
>NZ_DASVNN010000072.1:0-54693 GCF_036383835.1 Ramlibacter sp. | reverse complement strand
CTCGATACGCGCTAAAGCGCTCTCGTAGCCGCGCTGGGCCGCCTGCCCGGTCCTCGCAGGCGCCATGCCTTGATGCGCGACCCCGGCCCCGCCCGCACGGGGGCTGGCAGCAGGGCAGGGCGGTGCCACCCTACGGGACTGCGGGGCGGGGTCACGATCCCGTCGACCACGAAGAACCCCGCGCGCCGCCTGACGCGACATTCGACACAGGAGGCCCTGGGTCCCCGCCTGCGCGGGGAGGACCGTCACCTGGGAAACCGCTTTCGCCGCTTCGGCTTCCATGACTTCCCGTCGCAGCGGCGTGCTCATCGTCGTGCTCTGCTTGGCGGTTTCCTGGAGGTGCCCCAAGCCAATGCAGGGGCAGGGGTGGCCCCGTCCATGCAGAATGCACCCGATGGACAGCATGCAGTCGGAAATCGCCGCCGCCGCCGCCCGGCTGGTGGTGGAGGAAGGCCTGGAGTACGGGCCGGCCAAGCGTCGCGCCGTGAAGCAACTCGGACTGAATGCGCGCGCCGCGCTGCCGGACAACGACAGCATCGAGGACGCCGTGCGCGAATACATCGCCATCTTCTGCGGCGACACCCAGCCCGCGGAACTGGCGGCGCTGCGCAAGCTGGCGCTCACGTGGATGGAGCGGCTGTCCGAATTCCGGCCGCACCTGGGCGGCGCGGTCTGGCACGGGACGGCCACGCGGCTGTCGGATATCTATGTGCAGTTGTTCTGCGACGACCCGAAATCGGCGGAGATCAAGCTGATCGAACACGACGTGGACTACACCCCGCGCACGGTGAACGGCTTCAACGGCGATTCGGTCGAGGCCCTGAGCCTGAGCAGCATGAGCCCGGAACTGGGCGAGCCGATCGGCGTGCACCTGCTGGTGTACGACCACGACGACCTGCGCGGCGCGCTCAAGCCGGATGCCAAGGGTCGCACGCCGCGCGGCGACCTGGCCGCGGTGCGCGCGCTGGTGGAGGACAAGGAATGACGGAAATGAGTGCGAACGCGCCGTTGGACACCCGCCGCCGCAACTGGATGCTGGCCGGCGTCGCCGCGGCCGCTGCAGCGGCCGGCGCCGGTGTGGCGTGGTGGAAGCAGAAGCCGGCGCCGGCCGATGACGCCGCGGTGCAGCGCCTGTGGGGCCTGAGCTTCGATACGCCGCAGGGCACGCCCCTCGCGATGGCGCAGTTCCGCGGCAAGCCCTTGCTGGTGAACTTCTGGGCGACCTGGTGCCCGCCCTGCGTGGAGGAGATGCCGCTGCTGGATTCCTACTACCGCCAACATGCGTCGAACGGCTGGCAAGTCGTGGGGCTCGCAGTGGATACGCCGACCGCCGTGCGCACCTTCCTGCAACGCCGCCCGGTGTCCTTCCCGATCGGAATGGCGGGACTCGAAGGCGCCGACCTCACGCGCCAGCTGGGCAACCTCGCCGGCGCCCTGCCTTTTTCGGTGATGTTCGCAGCCGATGGCAGCGTGCGGCAGCGTAGAATGGGCCGCGTCCACGAAGCCGACCTCAAGGCCTGGACCTAGCCTGCCTCCCACCGCGCACCCGCTTCCGCCACACTCGTCCAGCGCTGTCAAGGCGTGGCGGCGAAACAAATAAATAATGTTTGTTGGCGCGAAAAGCCGGAAGTAAGCGAGTTTTGCTGTAAATTCGCCGTCTCTCAGACGAGGCAGGAGAACCTCCATGGACTTGCGCAAACTCAAGACGCTGATCGACCTGGTGTCGGAATCGAACGTATCCGAACTGGAGATCACCGAAGCGGAGGGCAAGGTTCGCATCGTGAAGGGTGGTCCGGCCATGGTGCACGCGGTGCACCAACCGATGGCGATGCCGGCGGCGGTCGCCGCGCCCGCCCTCGCACCCGCGGGCGCCGCACCCGCGCCGGCCGCCGCGCCCGAAGCGCCCAAGGGCCATGCCGTGAAGTCGCCGATGGTCGGTACCTTCTACCGCGCGTCCTCGCCGGGCGCCAAGTCCTTCGTGGAAGTGGGCAGCGTCGTCAAGGAAGGCGACACGATCTGCATCATCGAGGCGATGAAGATCCTCAACGAGATCGAGGCGGACAAGGCCGGCACGATCACCCAGATCCTGTGCGAGAACGGCCAGGCGGTCGAATACGGCCAGCCGCTGTTCGTCATCGAATAACAAATGTTCAAGAAAATCCTGGTGGCGAACCGCGGCGAGATCGCGCTTCGCATTCAAAGGGCTTGCAACGAGCTGGGCGTCAAGGCGGTGATGGTCTACTCCGAGGCCGACCGCGAAGCCAAGTACGTCAAGCTGGCGGAGGAGGCGGTCTGCATCGGGCCGGCGCCGTCGCCGCAAAGCTACCTGAACATGCCCGCCATCATCGCGGCGGCGGAAGTGACCGATGCCGAGGCGATCCACCCCGGCTACGGCTTCCTGTCCGAGAACGCGGCCTTCGCCGAGCGGGTGGAGAAGAGCGGCTTCCAGTTCATCGGCCCGACGCCGGACAACATCCGGACCATGGGCGACAAGGTCTCGGCCAAGCAGGCCATGATCAAGGCGGGCGTGCCCTGCGTGCCCGGCTCCGAAGGCGAGCTGCCGGACAACCCGGCCGAGATCCGCCGCATCGCCAAGTCGATCGGCTACCCGGTGATCATCAAGGCGGCGGGCGGCGGCGGTGGCCGCGGCATGCGCGTGGTGCACACCGAAGCCGCCCTGGTCAACTCGGTGCAGATGACGAAGGCCGAGGCGCAGGCCGCTTTCGGCAATCCCGCGGTGTACATGGAGAAGTTCCTCCAGAACCCGCGGCACATCGAGATCCAGGTGCTGGCCGACAAGCACAAGAACGCGGTGTACCTGGGCGAGCGCGACTGCTCCATGCAGCGCCGCCACCAGAAGATCATCGAGGAAGCGCCGGCGCCGGGCATCCCGCGCAAGCTGATCGAGAAGATCGGCGAGCGCTGCGCCGCCGCCTGCAAGAAGATCGGCTACCGCGGCGCCGGCACCTTCGAGTTCCTGTACGAGAACGGCGAGTTCTACTTCATCGAGATGAACACCCGCGTGCAGGTGGAGCATCCGGTGACGGAACTGATCTCCGGCATCGACATCGTCAAGACGCAGATCAAGGTCGCCGCCGGCGAGAGGCTGCCCTTCAAGCAGGGCGACATCGTGCTGCGCGGCCACTCGATCGAGTGCCGGATCAACGCCGAGGACCCGTACACCTTCGTGCCGTCGCCCGGCCGCATCACGCTGTGGCACGCGCCCGGTGGCCCCGGCGTGCGGGTGGACTCGCACGTCTACAACAACTACTTCGTGCCGCCGAACTACGACTCGATGATCGGCAAGATCATCGTGCACGGCGACACGCGCGAGCAGGCGCTGGCCCGCATGCGCGGCGCGCTGGGCGAGACGGTGGTGGAAGGCATCAAGACCAACATCCCGCTGCACCGCGAGCTGATGGTGGACGCCAAGTTCATGGACGGCGGCACCAACATCCACTACCTCGAAGAGTGGCTCAAGCACCACAAGCGGTGACCTGCTGATGTTCGAACTGCGGCTGCTCTGCCCGGAAGAGCGCGTCGAGCCCGTCGGCGATGCGCTCGAGGCGCTCGATGCCTTGAGCGTGTCGGTGGAGGACGCCGACGCCCAGACGCCCGCGGAGCAGGCGCTGTTCGGCGAGCCGGGCATGCCGCCGCCCAAGGAAGGCTGGCAGCGCTCCCTGGTGATCGCGCTGTTCCCCGGGGAGGCGCAGGCGCAGGAAGCGGCGCAACTGCTCGCGCCGCAGGACTTCTTCCAGGACTGCAAGCTGCTCGGCATCCAGTCCGTGCCCGACCAGGACTGGGTGCGCCTGACGCAATCGCAGTTCGAGCCGGTGGAGATCACGCCCACCTTCTGGATCGTGCCGACCTGGCATGAGCCGCCGGCACAGGCTCGGCAGGTGATCCGCCTCGATCCGGGCCTGGCCTTCGGCACCGGCACCCATCCCACCACGCGCATGTGCCTGCGCTGGATCGCGAACCACCCGCCGCAAGGCGAGCGCGTGCTCGATTACGGCTGCGGCTCGGGCATCCTCGCCATCGGTGCCGCCAAATACGGCGCCGCGAGCGTCGACGCGGTCGACATCGACGAAGCCGCGGTGCATTCGACCGAGGCGAACGCGCAGGCCAACGGCGTGCAGCTGCAGGCGGGCTTGCCCGACCGGGCGAGCGGCCGCTACCGCACCGTGCTGGCCAACATCCTGGCCACGCCGCTCAAGGTGCTGGCGCCGCTGCTGTGCGGCTACGTCGAACCGGGCGGGTCGCTGGTGCTGGCCGGCATCCTGTCGCGGCAGGCCGACGAACTGAAGGCGGCTTACGCGCCCTATGGCCAGTTGCAGGTGAGCGACGAGGAAGACGGCTGGATCCTCATGACCGCCAGGCTGTGAGTCCGCGGGCGGGGCTCACTAGAATGGCTCCCCCATGAGCATGATCACCAGCTGTCCCGCCTGCGGCACGATGTTCCGTGTCGTCCCGGACCAGCTGAAGATCTCCGAAGGCTGGGTGCGCTGCGGCCATTGCGCCGAGGTGTTCGATGCCACCGCGCACCTGAGCGACGAATCGATCCTCGAGATGCCGCCGCTCGCCGAGCCCATCCGGCAGGCGAAGCCGCCGGCCGCGCCCCCCGCGGAAGCGCCCAGGCCGCCGCCCGAGCCGCCCCCGGCCAAGGATCATCCCTCCGACAACTCCAGCCTGTTCGGCGCCGAGAGCCAGATGCTGGAGCCCTCGCCGCTGGACACGCCCTTCGTGTTCCGCCCCTCCGACCTGGTGCGCGAGAGCCGTGACTCGACGATGCCCGAGGACCTGCCTTCGGACATGTCCATGGACATCGACAGCGAGATGCCGCCCGGGGAGGAGCGCGAGATCACGCCGGAGGACCTGCCCAACGTGTCCTTCGTGCGCAAGGCGCGGCGCCGCTCCATCGCGCGGCGCCCCGGCGTGCGCATCGGCCTGGCCGTGCTGAGCGTGCTGCTCGCCGCCCTGCTGGTGCTGCAGCTCGCCTGGCAGGACCGCGACCGCCTGGCGCTCGCGCAGCCCGCGCTGCGGCCGTGGCTGGAGCACATGTGCAACGCGCTGGAGTGCCGGCTGGGGCCGCCGCGCCAGATCGAATCCATCGTCATCGAGAGCTCGGGCTTCAACCGCCTGCGCAACGACGTCTACCGGCTTTCCTTCACGCTGCGCAACACCGCGCCGGTGCAGGTCGCCGCGCCGGCGATCGAGCTGACCGTCACCGACGGCAACGACCAGGCGATCGCCCGCCGCGTGATCACGCCGCAGGAGATCGGCGCATCGGCCGATACGATCGCCTCCGGCAGCGACTGGTCGGGCTCGCTCGGCCTCGCGGTCAGTCCTTCCAATGCCCGCGTGGCCGGCTACCGGCTGCTCGCCTTCTATCCCTGAACCCCAACGGAAAGATCCATGGCCGCCGTCATTTGCGGATCCCTCGCCTTCGACACCATCATGACCTTCGAGGGCCGGTTCGCCGAGCAGATCCTGCCCGACCAGCTGCACATCCTGAACGTCTCCTTCCTGGTTCCGGCGCTGCGGCGTGATTTCGGCGGCTGCGCGGGCAACATCGCCTACAGCCTGAAGCAGCTGGGCGGCACGCCGCTGCCGATGGGCGCGGTGGGGAGCGACGGCGCCGACTACCTGCAGCGGCTGCAGCAGCTGGGGATCGCCACGGAGTTCGTGCTGCGCGTGGACGACACGTACACCGCGCAGGCGATGATCATGACGGACCGCGACAACAACCAGATCACCGCGTTCCATCCGGGCGCGATGATGCAGGCGCACCGCATGAAGATCGCCGCGCGACCCGACATCAAGCTGGGCATGATCTCGCCGGATGGCCGCGACGCCATGCTGCAGCACGCCGAGCAGTTCAAGGCCGCCGGCATCCCCTTCGTGTTCGATCCGGGCCAGGGCCTGCCGATGTTCGGCGGCGACGAGCTCGCGCACTTCATCGACCTGGCGACCTGGGTCACCGTGAACGACTACGAAGGCAAGATGCTCAGCGAGCGCACCGGCTGGAGCACCGCGGAGATTTCGCGCCGCGTGCAGGGCCTGGTGGTGACGCTGGGCGGCGACGGCTGCGAGGTGTGGGTGAACGGCGAAGTGACGCGGGTCGCGCCGGAAAAGCCGCAGGCGATCGTCGATCCCACCGGCTGCGGCGACGCCTGGCGCGGCGCGCTGCTGTACGGCCTGGAGCAGGGCTGGACGCTCGCGCGCTGCGCACAGCTGGGCAACAAGGTCGGCGCGATCAAGATCGCGGCGAGGGGGCCGCAGAACTACACGCTGGAAGGCGTCAAGTCCTAGCCGTCATCCCCGCGCAGGCGGGGACCCAGGGCATCCAGGAAAGCGGCGCATTGCGCCGTTTCTGCATTCGGAGCCCTGGGTGCCCGCCTGCGCGGGGATGACGGGGATCACCCCCGCGCGATCGTCACCCCGCCATCCACCACGATGGTCTCCCCGACGACGTAATCCCCCGCGCGCGACGCGAGGTAGATCGCCGCACCCGCCATGTCTTCCGTGCCGCCCACGCGCCCGGCCGGCACGCGATGCGCCACTTCGTCGCCGTGGTCGCGCGCCTGCTTGTTCATGTCGGACGGGAAGGGGCCCGGTGCGATGCCGCTCACCACGATGTTGTCCCTCGCCAGGCGCAGGGCGAGCCGCTTCGTGAGGTGGATCAGCCCGGCCTTGCTCGCGGTGTACGAGTAGGTCTCCCAGGGATTCACCGAGATGCCGTCGATGGAGGCGATGTTGATCACCTTCGCCGGCCTGACCTTTGCCGCGCGTTTCAGGTGCGGGTGCAGCGCCTGCGTGAGGAAGAAGGGCGCCTTCAGGTTCAGGTCGACCACCTTGTCCCAGCCGCTCTCGGGGAAGGTATCGAAGTCCTCGCCCCCGGCGGCGCCGGCGTTGTTCACGAGGATGTCCAGCGCCGGCTCGCGCTCGCCGACCGCCGCGGCGAGGCGGCGCGCACCCTCGACCGTGGACACGTCGATCGGCAGCGGAAAGCAGGGCCCGATGCTGGACAGTTCGGCGGCGGTGGCATCGCAGGCGTCCGCCTTGCGGGCCGTGATGTAGACCTTCGCACCCTGGTGCAGGAAGCCGGTGGCGATCATCCTGCCGATCCCGCGCGAGCCGCCCGTGACCAGCGCGACCCGCCCGTTCAGCGAAAACAGATCTTGCATGGGAACTCCTTTCGTACTGGCGAAGCCTAACCAGCCGCGCGCAGGCTTCCAATCACCTGAATGACAACGACCGGCGCTCCCGCCCCCATGCGCGCACCGGCAGCACCGGCAAGGAGACCCCATGTTCCCACGTGCTTTCGTGTCCCTCGCGGCCGCGTCCCTCCTGGCGGCCTGCGCCCACCGGGACGACGCCGCCACGGTGCTGCAGCAGTCGGACGCCGCGATGGGCGGTGCCACGCTCAAGACGCTGCGTTATGCGGCCGCCGGCACGGGCGGCACCTTCGGCCAGGCCTACGTGCCCGGCGCCGGCTGGCCGCGCATCACGATTCCGAGCTACGCGCGCTGGATCGATTACGAGAACGCCGCCCTGCGCGAGGACTCGGTCCGCGTGCGTGCCGAGGTGAACGGCGGCGGCGGCCTGCCACCGATGGGCATGGGCGAGCAGCGCGTCTCCGCCTGGGTGCGCGGCACGCAGGCCTGGAACGTGGTCGGTCCCGCGGCCACGGCGGCGCCGGTGGCGCTCGACGGCCGCATCCACGACCTGTGGACCACGCCGCACGGCGTGGTGAAGGCGGCGCAGCGCAACGGCGCGACCGTGCGCCGTGACGGCGGCATGAACGTGGTCTCCTTCAGCGAGCCCGGCCGCTACCGAGCGATGGCGTGGATCGCCGCCGACGGGCTGGTGCAGCGGGTGGACTCCGTGATGCCGCATCCGGTGACGGGCGACACGTCGGTGAGCACGCTCTACTCCGGCTGGCGCGACTTCGGCGGGGTGAAGTTCCCGGCGCGCATCGTGCAGACGCAGGGCGGCTCGCCCGTGCTCGACCTGAACGTCACGGAGGTGCAGGCCAACGCGCCGTTCCCCAGCGACGTGCCGGCGACGGTGTCCGGCTTCGCCGAGCGCGTGGACGCGCAGCCGGTCGCCCCTGGCGTCTGGTTCATGGGCGGCGGCTCGCACAACAGCGTGCTGGTGGAGTTCGCCGACCACCTGATGCTGGTGGAAAGCCCGCTGTACGACGGCCGCGCGCAGGCGGTGCTGGCGGAGGCGCGCCGTCTCGTGCCGAACAAGCCGGTGCGCTACGTCGTCAATTCGCACCACCACTTCGACCACACCGGCGGCCTGCGCGCCGCGGCCGCGAGCGGTGCGACGCTGGTGGTGAGCGAACCCGCGCGGGGCTGGTTCGAGCAGGCCTTCGCGACGCCGAACGCGATCCGTCCCGACGCCTTGCAGCAGTCCGGCCGCCGCCCGGCCTTCCTCGGCGTCAATGGCCAGCGCACCTTCACGGACGCGACGCGCGAGGCGCAGGTGCACTTCATCGAAGGCAACCCGCATGCCCAGGGCTTCATGCTGGTGTGGCTGCCGCGCGAGCGGCTGTTGATCCAGGCCGACGCCTACACGCCCGCCGCGCCGGGCAGCGCGCCGCCGGCACAGGCCAATCCGCTGCACGTGAACCTGGTGCAGAACATCGAACGGCTGCGGCTGGACGTGGATCGCATCCTGCCGCTGCATGGGCGGGTGGTGCCGTACTCGGAACTGAGGACGGCGGCGAAGATGTGAGGTGATTCGTCATCCCCGCGGAGGCGGGGATCCAGACTTCGTAGGGCGGGCAAGCTCCGCTTGCCCGCCGTTGCGGCGGTTCATGGTGGGCAAGCGAGCTTGCCCACCCTACAGGAACCAGAGCAACGCGGTCAGGCCTTGCGCGCCTTCCTCCGCTCGTGCCAAGCCAGCACCTCGCCGACGATGCCCTTGCGGAAAGCCAGCACGCAGACCACGAAGATGGCGCCGATGATGACCGTCACCCACTCGCCGACCTTGTCGGCCAGCATGTTCTGCAGCGAGATCACGATGCCGGCGCCCAGCACCGGGCCGAAGAAGGTGCCCACGCCGCCCAGCAGCGACATCAGGATCACCTCGCCCGACATCGACCAGTGCACGTCGGTGAGGGTGGCGAACTTCATCACCAGCGTCTTGAGCGAGCCCGCCAGGCCGGCCAGCGAGGCCGACAGCACGAAGGCGAGCAGCTTGTAGCGGTCCACCTCGTAGCCCAGGGAGATCGCGCGCGGCTCGTTTTCGCGGATCATCTTCAGAACCTGGCCGAAAGGGGAGGTGACGATGCGCAGGATGCCCAGGAAGCAGGCGACGAACACGGCCAGCACCACGTAGTACATGACGGTGTCGTCCACCAGCGGGAACACGCCGAACAGCCTGCCGCGCAGCACGCCCTGCAGGCCGTCCTCGCCGCCCGTGAACGGGGCCTGCAGGCAGAGGAAGTACACCATCTGGGACAGCGCCAGCGTGATCATGGCGAAATAGATGCCCTGGCGCCGGATGGCGACCAGTC
Source organism: Ramlibacter sp. (assembly GCF_036383835.1). GTDB lineage: Bacteria > Pseudomonadota > Gammaproteobacteria > Burkholderiales > Burkholderiaceae_C > Ramlibacter. The sequence continues at coordinate 45,164 of NZ_DASVNN010000072.1, read as the reverse complement.
CGAATACCAGCCCGAGAAGCGCCGCGGTCAAGACGCCGGCCAGCACGCCAAGTTCCGGCGTCCAGTTCTGCACCTTGACGAACCAGCCCGTCACGTAGGCGGCGAAGCCGAAGAAGGCCGCATGGCCGAAGGACAGCAGGCCCGTGAAGCCCAGCAACAGGTTGAAGGCGCAGGCGAACAGCGCGAAGCACAGCAGCTTCATCACGAACACCGGGTACAGGCCGAGCATGGGCGCGGCGAGCGCCAGGACCAGCAAGGCCAGGTAGGTGAAGCGCAGGGCCCGGCCCATGCCTTGACCATGCCGGGCGATCGCGGCGTTGGGCGGTTCGATCGGGAGTTCGTCGACGGCGACGGAGCCGGCGGGAGTGGACATCAAGCCTCCTTGCCGAACAGGCCGGCGGGACGGACCATCAGCACGATGGCCATGATCACGAAGACCACGATGGCTGACGCTTCGGGATAGAACACGCGGGTGAAGCCTTCGACCACGCCGAGGAGCAGGCCGGTGACCACCGAGCCCAGGATGGAACCCATGCCGCCGATCACGACGACGGCGAACACCACGATGATCAGGTTGGAGCCCATGAGCGGCGTCACCTGGATGACCGGCGCGGCCAGCACGCCGGCCAGGCCCGCGAGCGCGGCGCCGGCGCCGTAGGTGAGCGTCACCATCAGCGGCACGTTGACGCCGAAGGCCTGCACCAGCTTGGAGTTCTCGGTGCCGGCGCGCAGGTAGGCGCCCAGGCGCGTGCGCTCGATCAGGAACCAGGTGGCCAGGCAGACGGTGATGGATGCCAGCACCACCCAGGCGCGGTAGTTCGGCAGGACCATGAAACCGAGGTCGGTGGCGCCGGACAGCAGTTCCGGCGCCGAGTAGGCCTGGCCGGACACGCCGTACTCCTTGCGGAAGGCGCCCTCGAGGATCAGCGACAGGCCGAAGGTCAGGAGCAGGCCGTACAGGGGATCGAGCCCGTACAGGCGCTTGAGGAACAGGCGTTCGATCACGACGCCCAGCACGCCCACGATCAGGGGCGCCAGAACCAGCGCCCACCAGTAGTTCACCTCCCACTTGTCCAGCAGGATCCAGGTGGCGAAGGCACCCACCATGTACAGCGCGCCGTGCGCGAAGTTCACGATGTCCAGCAGGCCGAAGATCACGGCCAGCCCGAGGCTGAGCATGGCGTAGAAGGCGCCGTTGACGAGGCCCAGCATCAGCTGGCCCAGGAAGGCCTGGTGGGGGATTCCGAAGATTTCCATGGAGCGGTGTGGATGCCGGGACGCGCGCGGCGTCCCGGCGGTTTCAGCTTACTTCTTCAGCAGCGAACACTTGGACTCGGCGACGGTCGTGAACGCCTGCTCGCCGGGGACCTTGGCCACGAGCTTGTAGTAGTCCCAGGGCGTGGTGGACTCCTTGGGGGTCTTCACCTGGAACAGGTACATGTCGTGGATCATGCGGCCGTCGGCGCGGACGCTCCCGTTCTTGTGATAGAAGTCGTTGTACTTCATCGACTTCAGCTCGGCCATCACCTTGTCGGCGTCGGTCGTGCCCAGCTTCTGCACCACCTTCAGGTAGTTCGTGGTGGCCGAGTAGTCGGCGGCCTGCAGGCTGGAGGGCATGCGCTTGAACTTGTCGAAGAAGCGCTTGGCGAACTTGCGCGACTCGTCGTCCTGGTTCCAGTACCAGCTGTCGGCCACCTGCAGGCCCTGGGCGTTGGCCACGCCCACGGAGTGCACGTCGTTGATGAACACCAGCAGGCCCGCGACCTTCATCTTCTGGGTGATGCCGAACTCCTTGGCCGCCTTCATCGCGTTGACGAAGTCGCCGCCGGCGTTGGCCATGGCCAGGATGTCGGCCTTGGAGCCCTGCGCCTGCAGCAGGAAGGACGAGAAGTCGGAGGCATTCAGCGGGTGCTTCACGGAGCCGACGACGGTGCCGCCGTTGGCCTTCACCACGGTGGTGGCGTCCGCTTCCAGCGAGTGGCCGAAGGCATAGTCGGCCGTCAGGAAGTACCACTTCTTCGCGCCGGCCTTCACCAGCGCGTTGCCGCCCACCTTCGCCAGGGCCACGGTGTCGTAGGCATAGTGCACGGTGTAGGGCGTGCAGTCCTCGTTGCTCAGGCGGGCCGAGCCGGCGCCGATGGAGATGAAGGGACGCTTCTTCTCCTTGGCGATGCCGGCCATGGCCAGGTTGGTGCCGGAGCTGGTGCCGCCCACCAGCATGGCCAGGTTCTGGCTGTCGATCCACTCGCGCGCCTTGGAGGCGGCGACGTCGGCCTTGTTCTGGTGGTCGGCGGTGAGCACCTCGATCGGGCGGTTCAGCACCTTGCCGCCGAAGTCCTGCACGGCCCACTTGATCATCTCGGCGCCCGAGGGACCGTCGATGTCGGCGTACAGGCTGGACATGTCGGTGATGAAGCCGATGCGCACGGGGCCCGTCTGCGCCTGCGCGAAGGCGCCGGTGGCGGCGAAGCCGACGGCCAGGGCGGCCACGAGAGTCTTCAGTTTCATAGCAGGGTCTCCTTGTTGAAAACGGATGTTGTCTAGACGCCCAGGTATTCCTGGAGCATGCCCAGGTTGTCGTTCAGTTGCGCCTGCGCGAACTCGCGCACGATCTTTCCGTGCTCCATCACGTAGAAGCGGTCGGCCAGTGGCGCGGCGAAGCGGAAGTTCTGCTCCACCAGCACGATCGTGTAGCCCTTGGCCTTGAGCGTGCGGATGGTCTCGGCGAGCTTCTGCACGATCACGGGCGCGAGGCCTTCGGAGATCTCGTCCAGCAGCAGCAGGCGCGCGCCGGTGCGCAGGATGCGCGCCACCGCCAGCATCTGCTGCTCGCCGCCCGACAGGCGCGTGCCGGGACTGGCGGCGCGCTCCCGCAGGTTGGGGAACATCTCGTAGATCTCGGCGATGCTCATGCCGCCCTGCGCGATGGTGGGCGGCAGCATCAGGTTCTCTTCCGCCGAGAGGCTGGCGAAGATGCCGCGCTCCTCGGGGCAGTAGCCGACGCCGAGGCGGGCGATGCGGTGCGGCGCCATGCGGATCGTCTCCTGGCCGCGGATGCGGATGGAGCCCTTGCGCGCGCCGGTCAGGCCGACGACGGCGCGCATGGTGGTGGTGCGGCCGGCGCCGTTGCGCCCGAGCAGCGCCACGACCTCGCCTTCGTCCACCCGCATGTTCACGCCGTGCAGCACGTGCGACTCGCCGTACCAGGCGTGCAGGTCCTCGATGTGAAGGGTCTCCTGCGCCGACATCAATGGGCTCCCTGCAGTTCGTTGTCGGTCGAGCCCATGTAGGCCTCGATCACCTGCGGGTTCCTCGACACTTCCGAATAGGGACCGTCGGCGATCACCGCGCCGCGCTGCAGCACCGTGATGCGGTCGGCGATGGAGGACACCACGTTCATGTTGTGTTCCACCATGAGGATGGTGCGGCCCTGCGAGACCTTCTTGATCAGTTGCGTCACGCGGTGCACGTCCTCGTGGCCCATGCCCTGGGTCGGCTCGTCCAGCAGCATCAGTTCCGGTTCCAGCGCCATGGTGGTGGCGAGTTCCAGCGCGCGCTTGCGGCCATAGGGCAGGTTGACGGTCAGTTCCTCGACGAAGTCCTGCAGGTCCACGGCGTGCAGCAGTTCCATGGCGCGCTCGTGCAGGTGGTGCAGCGATTTCTCCGGCCTCCAGAAGTGGAAGGAAGTGCCCAGGTTGCGCTGCAGCGCGGCGCGCACGTTCTCCAGCACGGTCATGTGCGGGAACACGGCGGAGATCTGGAAGGATCGGACGATGCCGCGGCGCGCGGTCTGCGCCGGACGCTCGTGCGTGATGTCGGTGCCGCGGTAGGTGATCCTGCCGCGCGTGGGCGGCAGGAACTTGGTCAGCAGGTTGAAGAAGGTGGTCTTGCCGGCGCCGTTCGGGCCGATCAGCGCATGGATGTCGCCGCGCCTGACCTTCAGGTCCACGTTGTTCACGGCCACGAAGCCCTTGAACTCCTTGGTCAGGCCCTGGGTTTCCAGGATGGTCTCGGCAGACGCAGCGGACAAAGCTCTCCTCCAGGGCCCGGCGGGCCCACCACGGGCGCCAATGGTCGCGGGCGTGCTGCAGCGCATAAAGGGGGTTAGACCCTAAGTAGTTTTGCTGGCTGGACAGCCAGAGCCCCGCAAGGGCTGCCCCGGCGTCCCGCAGGCAGCCCGGAGCCGGGCATCTCTGCTAGCGAATCAGGAGCGCCCCCGCAGGCTTATGGGAAAGCGCAAGCTGTCAATAGTCTGACTCGCGCAGAATGCACGAGGGTCGACGACAGGAGCATTGCGATGGCCGAGGAACGGGTGCGGGTGGCGGTGGATGCGCGGGGCGTGGCCGAGGTGGCCATGGTCCGCGCCGACAAGATGAATGCGCTGGACCCGGAGATGTTCCGCGCGCTGATCGCGGCGATCGCGCAGTTGCGGGCCGACCCGAAGGTCCGCGCGGTGGTGCTGCACGGCGAGGGGCGCGCGTTCTGCGCGGGCCTCGACAAGGAGAGCCTGCAGGGCATCGCGGGCGATGGCGCCTCCGCCGTCGGCGACATCGTGCCGCGCACCCACGGCCTCGCGAATTTCTGGCAGCAGGTCGCCTGGGGCTGGCGCGAGCTGCCGGTGCCGGTGATCGCGGCGGTGCACGGCGTCGCCTTCGGCGGCGGGCTGCAGGTCGCGCTGGGCGCGGACGTGCGCTGCGTGCATCCGGAGGCGAAGCTGTCGGTGATGGAGATCCGCTGGGGGCTGGTGCCCGACATGGCAGGTTGCGTGCTGCTCACCGAGCTGTGCCGCGGCGACGTGGCGCGCGAGCTGACCTTCACCGGGCGCATCGTGTCGGGGATGGAAGCGCAGGCTCTCGGCCTCGCTACGCGGGTGAGCAACGATCCGCTGGAGGATGCGCGGCAGATGGCGCGCCAGATCGCGGCGGGCAATCCGGATGCGGTGCGGGCGGCCAAGCGCCTGTTCAACACCGCGACGCCGGTGGATGCCGCGCGGGTGCTGGTGGCCGAAGCGTTCGAACAGCAGCGGCTGATCGGCAGCGTGAACCAGCGGGAGGCGGTGATGGCCGCTCTCGAGAATCGCGCGCCGGTGTTTCGCCGGTAGGCGGGACGGCGCCGGGAAGTCTGTAACCACCCTGCGCGCCCCAAAATCCTCGCTCGATTCCGCCACAATGGCCGTTCAGCCCACGAACGCCATGCACACCAAGAGTTTTTCCCTCCTCCCCGTCGTCTTCGCCATCGCCGCAGGCGCCCTCGTTCCCAGCGCGGCGTCCTTTGCCGCCAAGCCCTCCGCCCACAAGAAGCCCGCAGCCGCCGCGCCCGCCCCGGCGGCCGTCGCTGGAGAGACCGCCGTTTCCGGCGGGGCGCCGGCGCTGGCCGCCAAGGCCTGGCTGCTGATGGACTTCGACTCCGGCCAGGTGCTCGCTTCGGCCAACCCCGACGAAGCGCTGCCGCCGGCGTCGCTGACCAAGATGATGACCAGCTACCTGGTCGAGCAGGCCCTGCGCTCGGGCAAGCTCAAGAAGGAAGACCTGGTGACGGTCAGCCAGAACGCCTGGTGCCGGGGCTCGGGCACCGAGTCGTGCATGTACCTGCCGCTGAACAGCCAGGCCACGGTGATCGACATCCTGCGCGGCATCATCATCCAGTCGGGCAACGACGCGTCCAAGGCGATCGCCGAGCACATGGCGGGCTCCGAAGAGGGCTTCGCCAAGCTCATGAACGCCGAAGCCAAGCGCCTGGGGATGACGCACACAAACTTCGTGAACGCCACGGGCCTGCCCGATCCGGCGCACAAGGCGTCCGCGCGCGACCTCGCCATCCTGGCGCGCGCCATCATCCGCGAAAGCTCCGAGTACTACCCGATCTACGCGGAACGCGATTTCACGTACAACAAGATCAAGCAGGGCAACCGCAACGCGCTGCTGTACACCGACCCGACGGTGGACGGCCTGAAGACCGGCCACACCGCGGATGCGGGCTACTGCCTCGTCACTTCGTCCAAGCGCAACGGGATGCGCCTCATCACGGTCATCCTCAATACCAGCAGCGCGCAGGCGCGTGCGGACCAGACGCGCACGCTGCTCGGGTGGGGCTTCGGCAACTTCGAGAAGGCCACGCCCATCCAGCCGAACACCGCGGTGGCGACGGCGAAGGTCAACTTCGGCAAGGTCGACACCGTTGCCGCGGGCCTGGGATCGCCGTGGACGGTGACCGTGCCGCGCGGCCAGCAGGTGCAGACCTCGGCTCAGATCAAGCCGGACCTGGAAGCGCCCGTCGCCAAGGGCGCGGTGATCGGCAAGGTGGTGGCGAGCTCGAACGGCAAGCCGGTGGGAGAAGCGCCGCTGGTCGCGCAGGCCGATGTGGAACGCGCGGGCTTCATGCTGCGCGCGTGGCAGCACGTCACCAAGTTGTTCGGCAAGTGATCGTTTCGCGGTCCCCGCCCCGGCGGGGCCGCGAAGCCGTCAGCGCACGACCAGCCGCTTGCCAGCGGAGGCGGCCCGCGCCTGGCCGATCACGGCGGCCTGACCGAATCCATTGCGGCGGAAGATGTCGAGCACCTGGTCGACCGTCTCCGGCGCGCACGACACCAGCAGCCCGCCGCTGGTCTGCGGATCGCTCAGCAGCGCCTGGTCTTCGTCGGCAAAGCCCGCCGGCAGCGCGACGTCGGCGCCGTAGCCGGCCCAGTTGCGGCCCGACGCGCCGGTGACGAAGCCGGCGCGCGCCATCTCGCGCACGCCTTCCAGCAGCGGCACCTTGTTCCACTCGATCTCGAGCGACAGGTTCGCGCCGCGCGCCAGTTCCAGCGTGTGGCCGGCGAGGCCGAAGCCGGTGATGTCGGTGAGCGCGTGCACGCCGTCGAGGGCCGCGAGCTCGACGCCGGGCGTGTTCAGGCGCGTGGTGGTCGCGATCATGCGTTCGTAGCCGGCGGCGTCGAGCTGCTCCTTCTTGAGCGCGGCGGACAGCACGCCCACGCCCAGCGGCTTGCCCAGCACCAGCACGTCGCCCGCCTTCGCATCGGCGTTGCGCTTGACGCGTTTCGGATGCACCAGGCCCAGTGCCACCAGGCCGTAGATCGGCTCGACGGAATCGATGGTGTGGCCGCCGGCGATCGGGATGCCCGCTGCCTTGCACACCGACTCGCCGCCTTCCAGGATGCGGCCGATGGTGGCGGTGGACAGCACGCTGATCGGCATGCCCACCAGGGCCAGCGCCATGATCGGCTTGCCGCCCATGGCGTACACGTCGGAGATGGCGTTGGTGGCGGCGATGCGGCCGAAGTCGTACGGGTCGTCGACGATCGGCATGAAGAAGTCGGTCGTCGCGATCAGCGCCTGTTCCTCGTTGAGCTTGTAGACCGCGGCGTCGTCGGCGGTCTCGATGCCCACCAGCAGCTCGGGCGGCACCGGCAGGCGCGCCGTGCCCTTGAGGATCTCGGACAGCACGCCGGGAGCGATCTTGCAGCCGCAGCCGCCGCCGTGCGACAGCGAGGTGAGGCGGGGTTCGGCGGCCGAAGCGGGAAGGGCGGCGTTCATGTGGGGCTTTCCAGTTCTTGCAGGAGGTTCAGGAGCGCGGAACGCTCCGCGCCCGCGTCGAACAGCGGAGCGCGCAGGGCGCATTGTGCGCCGAGGTGCGCAAGCCGGCCGGCCGCGGGGTCTTCCGCGGCCTGGCCGTCCCGGCACGCCTGCAACAGCCGCGCCAGCGCCTGCGCGTCGCCGTGCGGGAAGTAGCCGTCGTAAGCGCTTCCCAGCATGCCGACGTTGCCCGCGACCCGGCTCGCCAGCACCGGCGTGCCGCAGCGCACGGCTTCCATCAGCACGTGGGCGCCGCCTTCCAGCGCGCTGGTGTGCACCAGCAGGTGCGAGCTGCGGATCCAGTCCAGCGTGTCGCCGTGCGGCAGCCCGCCCAGCCAGCGGTACTGCGGGCAGTCGCGCGCCGTCGCCCGCGCCGCTTCGGCCAGGGCGGTTTCGCCGGCGGCATCGCCGATGTGCACCAGGCGGATGTCGCCGTGATCGCGCAGCAGCCGGGCCGCCTCGAAGAGGGTCTGTGGCGTCTTCACCTGCCGCAGGTGGCCGACCATCACCGCCTGCAGGTGATCGCCGGGCCGCGGCAGCGGCGGGATCGCCGCCGTCGACTGGTAGACCACGCGCGCCTTGCCGCGGTGCTCGGGGGCAAGCGCATCGGGCGCGCACTCCTGCAGCACGACCAGCCGCTGCGCCAGGTCCACCGAGCGCTGCGCTTCCGCGCTGGTGGCCAGGTCCTGGTACAGGTCGGTGCCCGTGAGCACCACCGCGAGGCCGCGCCCGGGATGCGCGCGGGACCACGCCAGGATCGCGTCGGCCGAACGGCGTGCGTGGAGCGCCAGCATCGCGCCGTCGGATCCCGCATCGGCGTCCGGCCACTGCTTGGTGATGCGCACCCGGTGATCGCGACCGATCAGCTCCTCCCAGCGGCGGGCGGTTCGCCAGTTGCCGTTGTTGGCGTCGGCGAGGGCCGGGCTTACGATGACGACCGATGAGGAACGGGACATGGACCGGTTATAGCGCGCCCGGCGCGGATGCGGCACTGGCCTTACGGCAGGGCCCGCCGGACGCCGCCGGGATGGCGCTGCTCGCCGCGCGCGAGCGCACGCTGCGGCTGGCGGAAGACTTCCAGGCGGCGCTCGGGCCCGACCCGCAGCTGCCCTATGCGGCCGAACTCAATCCGCCGCTGTGGGAGCTGGGCCACGTCGGCTGGTTCCAGGAGTGGTGGATCGCCCGCAACAGCCAGCGCGACCTGGGCGTGCGCGCCATCGACGGCGTGCCGCGACCCCCGCCCTGGCTGCCGCAAGCCGACCAGTGGTACGACTCCAGCCGCGTGCCGCATCGCCCGCGCTGGGACCTGCCCCTGCCCGATCTCGCGACCACGCGCGCCTACCTCGACGCCACGCTGGCGCAGACGCTCGAGCTGCTGCACGCGCTGCCCGACGATGCCGGCGACGACGCCCTGTACTTCTTCCGCCTCGTCGCATTGCACGAGGAGATGCACTCGGAGGCCGCCGTCTACATGGCGCAGAGCCTGGGCATCCCGCTGCGCGAGAGCCGCGCCCCGGCCACCGCCGGCCCCGGCCGCGAGCTTCTGGTCCCGCAGGCGGACTTCCGCATGGGATCGGACGGCGCCGGCTTCGCCTTCGACAACGAGCTGCTCGGCCACGAAGTGCGCCTGGCGCCTTTCGCGATCGACGCCGAACCGGTCACCTGGGGCGCCTTCCTGCCCTTCCTGGAAGCCGGCGGCTACGAGGACCTGCAGTGGTGGACGCCCGAGGGCCGCGCCTGGCTCGGCACGCTGCGCCAGCGGCGCCCCGCCGGCCTGCGGCGCAGCGGCAGCGGCTGGGAGCAGATGCGCGATGGCGCCTGGCACCGCCTGCGCGACCAGGAAGTGGCGATGCACCTCGGCGCGCACGAGGCCGACGCCTGGTGCCGCTGGGCCGGGCGCCGGCTGCCCACCGAAGCCGAATGGGAATGCGCGGCGCTCACGCAGCCTGCCTTCCGCTGGGGCCAGGTCTGGGAATGGACCGCCAGCCCCTTCGAGCCCTATCCGGGCTTCGAACCGCATCCGTACCGCGACTATTCGCGGCTCTGGTTCGGCACGCGCCGGGTGCTGCGCGGGGCCTCGGGCGCGACGGCGCCGGCCCTGGCCCATGCCCGCTACCGCAACTACTTCGAGCCCCACCGGCGCGACATCTTCGCGGGTTTCCGCAGTGCCCGCGTGGGCGACGGGCCCAAGCGTTCTGCGGTCTAATCCCGCTTCCTTCCTGGAGTCCAGCCATGCAAAACAAGACCGTCCTGCGCCTCTTCGCCTCGCTCGCCATCGGCATCGCCGCCGTCTCCGCGCAGGCCCAGCAGGTGTTTCGCATCACCGCCATCCCCGACGAGTCCCCGACGGAACTCGCGCGCAAGGCCGCGCCGCTGGCGAAGTACCTGGAGGGCAAGCTCGGGGTGAAGGTCGAGTTCACGCCGGTGACCGACTACGCCGCCGCCGTGGAAGCACTGGTGAACAAGCAGGTCGACCTCGCCTGGTTCGGCGGCTTCACCTTCGTGCAGGCCAACCAGCGCTCGGGCGGCAAGGTCGTGCCGCTGGTGCAGCGCGAGGAAGACGAGAAATTCCGTTCGGTGTTCATCGCCACCGACCCGGCCATCAAGGGCCTGGCCGACCTCAAGGGCCGCGACTTCACCTTCGGTTCGCAGTCCAGCACCTCGGGCCACCTGATGCCGCGCAGCTTCCTGCTGGCCGCGAAGGTCGACCCCGACAAGGACCTCAAGCGCGTCGCCTATTCCGGCGCGCACGACGCCACGGTCGCGGCCGTCGCTTCCGGCAAGGTCGACGCGGGCGCGCTGAACATCTCCGTGTGGGAGAAGCTGGTGGCCGACAAGAAGGTCGACACTTCCAAGGTGCGGGTGTTCTACACGACGCCGGCCTACTATGACTACAACTGGAGCGTGCACGCCGACATGCCCGCCGCGCAGCGCGAGAAGCTGGCGCGCGCCTTCCTCGAGCTGAGCCCCGAGACGCCGGAAGGCCGGCAGATCCTGGCGCTGCAGCGCGCGACCCGTTTCGTTCCCACCCGCGTGGAGAACTACAAGGGCATCGAGGCCGCCGCCCGCAACGCCGGTTTGCTGAAGTGAAGATCCAGCTGCACTCGGTCTCCGGCCGCCATCCGGCGGCGCGTCCCACGGCCTCCGCGGCCCTGCGGCGCGTGGACCTGGAAGTGCATCCCGGCGAGCAGATCGCGGTGATCGGGCCTTCCGGCGCCGGCAAGACCACGCTGCTGCACATCCTGGCCTGCGCCCTGCGGCCCGATGGCGGCACGCTGCTGCTCGACGGCCGCGACCCGTGGCGGCAGCCCGCGCGCGTGCTGCGGGCCTTGCGCGGCGCGCTGTTCCTCGCGCCCCAGGTGCCGCCCCTGCCGCCGCGCCAGCGCGTGGTCACCGCGGTGCTGGCCGGCCGCCTGCCGCACCAGGGCCTGTGGCACAGCCTGCGCAGCCTGGTCTATCCCACGGGCATCGCGCAGGCCGATACGGCGCTCGCGCGCTTCGACGTGTCGGACAAGCTGTTCGCGCGCGTCGACCGGCTCTCCGGCGGCGAGCGCCAGCGCGTCGGCCTGGCGCGCGCGCTGCTTTCGGATGCGCGCCTGCTGCTGGTCGACGAGCCGCTGTCGGCGCTCGATCCCGCGCGCGCGCAGCAGGCGGTCGCCACGCTGACCGAAGCCGCCCGCGACAAGGACGCGACGCTGGTCGCCACGCTGCACGACGTGCCGATGGCGCTGCAGTACTTCCCCCGCATCATCGGCCTGCGCGCGGGTGAGATCGCCTTCGACCTGCCCGCCCGCGACGTGAGCCGGGAACTGCTCGACGAGCTCTATGCCCACGAAGGCCTGCCCGCGCTGCCGCTGCCGCTCGAAGAGCCCGTGCCCGAACTGCACGTGCCCATGACCTGCCGCTGATGGCCGCCGTCCTGCCCCGCCACGACCCTGCCGCACGCGATCCGGCCTGGGTGGCCCGCGTCAGCTGGCTGCTCGCGGCCGGCGTGCTGCTGTGGCCGCTGCTGGCGTGGACCGAGTTCAAGCCCTGGACCCTGTTCGCGCCGGACAGCCTGAAGCCCACGCTGCATTTCCTGGCCGGCTTCATCCCGCCGCGGCTCGACCTCGAGTTCCTGGCCCTGGTCGCGCGCGAGACCTGGCGCACGGTGGCGATCGCCACCGCCGGCCTGGCGCTGGCGCTGCTCATCGCCCTGCCGCTCACGATCCTGTCGGTGCGCGTGCTGTCCATCTCGGGGCTGGCCGGACGCATGGCGGTGCTGCCCGCGGCCGTGCGCTTCGCGCTGCGCGGCGTGATGGTGGTTCTGCGCAGCGTGCCGGAACTGATCTGGGCGCTGGTGTTCGTGCGCGTGGTGGGCCTCGGCCCGACGGCGGGCGTGCTCGCCATCGCGCTCACCTACGGCGGCATGCTGGGCAAGGTCTACGGCGAGATCCTGGAAAGCGGCGACGCGCATGCGGCCACCTCGCTGCTGCGCAACGGCGCGGGCCGGCTGCAGGCCTTCTTCTACGGCCTGCTGCCGCAGAACGCGGGCGAGCTCACCAGCTACACGGTGTACCGCTGGGAGTGCGCGATCCGTTCCTCCGCCGTGCTCGGTTTCGTCGGCGCCGGCGGCCTCGGCCAGCAGATGGACGCGTCGATGAAGATGTTCAACGGCGGCGAGGTGAGCACCATGCTGCTGGTGTTCGTGCTGCTGGTGGCCGGCACCGACCGGCTCAGCGCGTGGCTGCGCCGCGTCTTGGCATGAGGGACGACGACATGGCCCGCATCCAGCCGCAAGCCGCCGCCAACGAGATCTACCGCCTGCCGCCGCCGCTGTTCGACGCGCGCTGCAAGGCCTGCTGGTTCGTGGCCGCGGCCCTCGCGCTGGTGGCCACCAGCTTCTGGTCGCTGGACCTGCAGTGGGCACGCTTCCTGTCCTGGGACGCGCTGCAGCGCATGGGCCGCTTCGCGGGCGAGCTGCTGTCGCCCAATTTCGATGCGGCCTTCCTGCGCAAGCTGTGGCCCGCCGCGCTCGAAACGCTGGCGATGTCGATGCTGGGCACGCTGCTCGCCGTTGTGTTCGGACTGCTGATCGCACTGCCCGCGAGCCAGCTGCACGCCGACGACAAGGCACGCTGGAAAGCGCCGGCCCGCCTGCTGCTGAACGTGCTGCGCAGCGTGCCGGAGCTGATGTGGGCGGCGCTGCTGCTGATCGCCGCGGGACTCGGACCCTTCGCCGGCACGCTGGCGCTGGCGGTGCACACCACGGGCGTGCTCGGCCGCCTGTTCGCCGAGGCGCTGGAGAACGCCGCACCCGGCCCCGCCTTCGCGCTGCGCGTGCGGGGCGTGCCGGAAGGACGCGTGTTCCTGTACGCGACGCTGCCGCAGGTGCTGCCGCAGCTGGTGAGCTACGCGCTGTACCGCTGGGAGAACAACATCCGCGCCGCCGCCATCCTGGGTGTGGTCGGTGCGGGCGGACTGGGCCAGATGCTGGCTTTCCACCTGGGCCTGTTCCAGATGGCCGAGACCGGCTCGGTGCTGGCGGCGATGCTCGTGCTGGTGGCGATCGTCGACATCGCGAGCTACGCGGCGCGCCGCGTGATGGCACGCTGAGCATGGCGGCCCCGCGCGTGGCGATCGCCGGCGCGGGCCTCGCCGGGCTCACGCTGGCCCTGGCGCTCCTGCAGCGCGGTTTCGCGGTGCGGGTGGTCGAACAGGCGACGGCGCTCGGCGATGTCGGTGCCGGCCTGCAGCTGAGTCCCAACGCGACCCGCTGCCTGTACGCCCTCGGACTCGAGCCGGCCCTCGCGCAGGTGGCTTGCGTGCCCGCGGGCAAGCAGGTGCGCCTGTGGAGCTCCGGGCAGCGCTGGAAACTGTTCGACCTCGGCGAAGCGGCGGTGGCCGAATACGGCTTTCCATACCTGATGCTGCATCGCGCGGACCTGCACGAGGTGCTGGCGCAGGCGGTACGCGCACGCGATCCGGACTGCATCCGCCTCGGCGCGCGCTGCACCGGATTCGCGCAGGACGCCGGTGTCGTTCGCTTGCAGCTGGAAGACGGCAGCGCGCTGGAATGCGACGCGCTGGTCGCCGCCGACGGCGTGCATTCCGCCTTGCGCGCGGCGCTCGGCCATGCCGACCATCCCGCCTTCACCGGCTGCGTCGCCTGGCGCGGACTGCTGCCCATGGAGCGCCTGCCCGAACGGCTGCGCGAGCCGGCCGGCACCAACTGGATCGGGCCCGGCGCGCACGTCATCACCTATCCGGTGCGGCGCGGCGAGCTGCTCAATTTCGTCGGCATCGTCGAGGGCGCGGACTGGGTGCGCGAATCCTGGACCGAGCGCGGCACGCGCGAAGCCTGCGCGGCGGACTTCCGCGGCTGGCACGAGGACGTGCAATTGCTGATCGGCCTGCTCGACGCCCCGCTGAAGTGGGCGCTGATGGGACGCGAGCCGCTCGCGCGCTGGGGCGCGGGCCGCGTCACGCTGATGGGGGACGCCTGCCATCCCACCTTGCCCTTCCTCGCGCAGGGCGCCTGCATGGCGATCGAGGACGCGCTGGTGCTGGCCCGCTGCCTGGACGCGCGGCGCGACGCACCGGACGCCGCCCTGCGCCGCTACGAGGCCTTGCGCCTGGACCGCACCGCGCGCATCGTGCGCGGCGCCGGCGAGGCCGGCAAGCGCTTCCACAACCCGGCGCTCGCCGAGGCGGCGGGCGCGCAGGCCTACGTCGCCCGCGAGTGGAGCGAGCAGCGCGTGCGCGAACGCTACGGCTGGCTGTTCGCGTACGACGCGCTCGCCGTGCCGGTGGCCTGACGGCTCATTGATCGCGGATCACGCCCGCCGCGCGCAGGCGGGCGAGCACCGCGGCGACCGTGTCGTCGCAGCGCGCCCCCGCGAAGTCGTGCAGGTAGGCGGCCTCCGTCTCCGGATCGAAGTCCAGCTGCTCGCGCAGTTGCGCGCGGGCGCGCAGGTAGCGCGTCTTCACGACGTCGGCCGACACCTGCAGCGCCTGCGCGGTGTCTTCGACCGCCAGTCCCTGCACGGCGCGCAGGATGAACACCGCGCGGTAGATCGGCGGCAGCAGGTCGATGGCCTGTTCGATGCGGCGGCGCACCTGCTGCCGCGCGAGTTCCTGTTCGGGGGATGGCGGCGTCGGGGCCAGGTCGGATGGGTAGCGTGGCATCTCGTCCTCCTGCGCGGGATCGCCGTCCCACAACACCGTCCGCCCCAGCTTGCGGTGCTGGTCCAGCGCCTGGTGGATCGCGATGCGCGTCAGCCAGGTCGCGAGCGAGGCGTCGCCGCGGAACGAGGCCAGGCCCTGGAAGGCCCGCAGCCAGGTCTCCTGCACGACGTCCTGCGCTTCCGCGTTGTCGTGCAGGATGCCGCGCGCCGCGCGGTACAGCAGGCGGTTGTAGCGCCGCATCAGCTGCTCGAAGGCATGCGCCTGTCCCTGCCGCAGGCCGGCAAGCAGCAGGCGTTCTTCGTCTCCGGCGGGCACGCGTTCCATGCCGCGACGCTACAGCGATCTCAGGTATTGCGCCAGATCCAGGATGTCCTGCGCGCTCAGGCCCAGGCCCATGCGCGCGTTGTAGGTCGCCACGACCGCTTCCTGGTCGGCCGCCGATCCGTCGTGGAAGTAGGGCGCGTGCTGCCAGTTGCCGCGCAAGGGAGTGGTCCTGTACAACTTCGTCGCCGAGCGCGCGGCGTAGCTGGGCACTTCGGGCTCCGCCATCGAATCGGCCGGCGGATGCAGCCGCACGTTCGCATCGGTGAAGTTGCCGCCCGTGTGGCAGGTCGCGCAGCGCCCCGCACCCGCGAAAAGGTCCCGTCCGCGCGCGGCGGCCGCGGCGTCGAAGGAACCCGCCGGCGGCTCGGGCGCCCGCAGCGACAGCTGGTAGGCCTGCAGCGCGGGCAACTTGCTCGACACCAGGTCCTGCGTGCCGTTCGTGATCGAGATGTTCAGGCGCGGTTCGGTGAAGGTGCCCTGGCCGCCCATCTGCGTCACGGCCACGTAGCGGTTCCAGTACGCGATGTCCCTGCCGTCGCCGGTGAAGGTGATGCTGTGCACGCCGGCGAGTCCGAAGGCGGGCGGGATGACGGCGGGCTTGCTCAGGCCGTCGATGTTGAAGCGCGGGTCGTACCTGCCCTTGCCCCAGGAGTTGTAGACCGCCTTCTTCGCCGCGTCGAGCGCGGGCGACAGCGCGATGATCGCGCCCGGGTTCAGGTCGCCATTCGCCCAGCCGTCGAGCCGCCGGCCGATGCCCGGCGCCAGGCTGTTGTCGACCGTCGAATGGCACAGCGCGCAGGTGACGCCCACGCGGGTCAGGCGTTCGACGCCGGCGACCGTCTGCACCGTGCCGCGCACGCCGACCACGGCGTCGGCCTTGATCAGGGCCAGCGTGGTCGCGGTGCTGTCGAGGTTCGCCGTGCCATTGCGGATCGCGTCGGCCACGGCGGGCGGCAGTGCATCCGAATCCACCTTCAGCCCCACCGAGAGCGCCACGCGCGGTGTGACCGCCTGTTCGATCGGCTCGTTGATGCGCAGGGTGTCGGTCCAGAAGATCTCGTCGCCGAAGGTGTCGTTGCGGAAGATCTGCCGTCCCTGCGCCCGCAGCGCGGCATCGGCCGGCGGTCCGGCTGCGTCCCCACCGCCGCCCCCGCCCCCGCAGCTCACGAGCGTGGTTCCCATTCCAAGCAAGGACAGCGCCGCGAGCGCGGCAGTGGCACGGTGCTTCATCGACGTCTCCAGCAGGCACTCCAGGTGCCTTTTGACGTTAGACGCGGTGAAACCCGAAAAGGTGACGGCGATCTAGCCGTCCGCCCCGGCGACCTTGCCTGCGCCGAGCGCGCTCCAGATCCGCGGCGCTTCGGCCAGCAGCAGGCGCGCCAGCGCGGCCTTGGGGCCTTCGGACCACACGAGACCCATGCGGCGCACCGGCGCGGGCGGCGGCAGCGGGATGCGGGCCAGTTCCAGGCCTTCGGGCCAGGGCGGCGTCCAGTCGGGGACCAGCGAGACGCCCAGGCCCTGGTGGACGAAGGTCGCGATCGCGTTGAGCGCGTCGATCTCGATGCGCTCCTGCGGCTGGATCTGGTGCTCGCGCAGCCAGGTGTCGGCCATGCGGCCGCCCCACATGCTGCGGTCGTAGCGGATGAAGGGCTCGCTCGCGAGCAGCACCAGCGGGTCGCGCCCCGCCATCGCGGCCGGCGCGAGCACGCACAGCGGCTCCTCGACCAGCACCTGCCAGCCGAGCGACTTGGGCAGCGTGAACTGCGGCTCGACGATCACTGCCGCGTCGAGCATGCCGCCCGTCACGCGCTGGTACAGCATGCTGGAGTTGCCGGGCTCCATGTAGACCGCGAGCTTCGGGTGCTTTTCGTACAGGCCGCGCAGCAGCGGCGGCACCACGCCCGTGAGCGCGGAGGCCGAGACCCCGAGCCGCCATTCGCCGAGCGAAGCGTCGTCGTTGGCCAGGGCGTGCAGGTTGCGCACGTCGCGCAGGACGCCGCGGGAATGGTTGAGGATGCGCAGGCCGGCTTCGGTCGGCTTGACGGTGCGGCCGGCGCGTCGGACGAGAGCCGCGCCCATCGCCTCTTCCAGCGACTTCACGCGGGCGGCGACGGCGGCGGGCGTGATGTCCAGGCGGCGCGCGGCCTCGGCCATGGAGCCGCTTTCCACCACCATCACGAAGCTTTGCAGGAACTGCGTGTCCATGCGGAACAAAACTTCATTATCGATTGAAGATGGGAAAGCAGGATTTATCGCTTCCCGCCGCGGGGCCATGATCCCGCCCGTGTCACGCGCTGCGTGGCGAACCACGACCCAAGGAGACCAGCTTTGCAACGCACCCGCCGCCACGTCCTGAGCCTCGCCGCCACCCTGCTGGGTGCCGCCTGCCTGCCCGCGCAGGCCGCCGGCTTCCCGGACAAGCCGGTGAAGGTCGCCGTCGGATTCGCGGCCGGCGGTGGCGCCGACATCATCGCCCGCCTGGTGGGCACGCAGATGGGCGCGCAGACCGGCCAGTCCTTCGTGGTGGACAACAAGCCCGGCGCCACCGGCACCATCGCCGCCACCTTCGTCGCCAAGGCGCCGGCCGACGGCTACACGCTGTTCCTCGGCTCGCAGTCCACCATGCTGGTGGCGCCGGCCATCTACCCGAAGCTGCAGTTCGACCCCATCAAGGACTTCACGCCGGTCTCGATGCTGGTGTCCATGCCCATGATCCTGGCGGTGCACCCCAGCGTGCCGGCGAAGAACATGCAGGAGCTGATCGCGCTGGCGAGGAAGGGCGGGCTGTCGTACGCGTCCGCCGGCGCGGGCGGCCCGCAGCACGTGGCGGGCGAGCTGTTCAAGACGGGGCTGGGCCTCGACATCACGCACGTCCCCTACAAGGGCGAAGCGCCCGCGCTCACCGACGCCATCGGCGGCCAGGTGCCGGTGCTGTTCTCCAACGTGCCGGCGGTGTCGCAGTACATCCAGTCGGGCAAGCTGCGCGCCATCGCCGTCACGAGCCTCAAGCGCCATCCGGCTTTCCCCGATGTGCCCACCATCGCCGAATCGGCGAAGCTGGCCGACTTCGAGGTGCTGACCTGGTACGGCCTGTTCGCGCCGGCGGGTACGCCCGCCGACGTCGTGAAGAAGCTGGAGTCCGAAGCCATCGCCGCCCTGAAGTCCAAGGAGCTTTCCGGCAAGGTGACGGAGCAGGGCTTCACCATCGTGGGCAGCACCAGCGCGCAGTTCAGCGACCTGATGAAGGCGCAGGTGCCGCGCATGGCCAGGCTGATCCAGGCCGCCCACATCCGCGCCGACTGAAGACACACACCATGATCGAACTCTCCGCCAAGAAGGTCCACGGACCCATCATCCGCCTGCACCCCAACGACAACGTCGTCGTCGCGCGCACGGACGTGGGCATCGGCACCGCCGTGCCCAGCGAGGGCTTCACCAGCCGCAGCCAGGTGCCGGCCGGCCACAAGATCGCCGCGCGGACCATCCAGGCCGGAGAGGCGATCCTGAAATACAACGTCTGCATCGGCTTCGCCGCGGTGGACATCGCGGCGGGCACCTACGTGCACTCGCACAACGTGAGCTTCCGCGAGTTCGACCGCGACTACGCCTACGGCAAGGAATACGTGGCGACGCCCGTGCTGCCGGACCAGGAGCAGGCCACGTTCATGGGCTACGTGCGCCCGGACGGCCAGGTCGGCACGCGCAACTACATCGGCATTCTCTCCACCGTGAACTGCTCGGCGACCGTGGTGCACAAGGTGGCGGAGTGGTTCACCGAGGAGCGCCTGGCGGACTTCCCCAACATCGACGGCGTGGTCGGCCTGTCGCACGGCCTGGGCTGCGGCATGGAGATGAGCGGCGAGCCGATGGACCTGCTGCGGCGGACCATCGGCGGCTATGCGAAGCATCCCAACTTCGCCGCGGTGCTGATCATCGGCCTCGGTTGCGAGCGCAACCAGTTGTCCGGCCTGCTGGCGCAGGAGAAGCTGGAAGCGAATCCGCGGCTGCAGACCTTCGTGATGCAGGAGAGCGGCGGCACCCGCAAGACCATCGAGGCGGCCGTCGAAGCGGTGAAGAAGATGCTGCCGCGCGCCAACGACGCGGTGCGCACGCCGGTGTCGGCGAAGCACCTGAAGATCGGCCTGCAGTGCGGCGGCTCCGACGGCTTCTCGTCGATCACGGCGAACCCGGCGCTGGGCGCGGCGATGGACATCCTGGTGCGCCATGGCGGCACGGCGATCCTGTCGGAGACGCCGGAGATCTACGGCGTGGAGCACACGCTGACGCGCCGCGCGGTGAGCCGCGAAGTCGGCGAGAAGCTGATCGACCGCATCCGCTGGTGGAAGCAGGAGTATTCGCCGGGCCGCGACGTGCAGATCAACGGCGCGGTGAGCCCGGGCAACAACATGGGCGGCCTGGCGAACATCTTCGAGAAGTCGCTGGGCTCCTCGATGAAGGGCGGCACCACCGGACTGATGGAGGTGTACCGCTATGCCGAGCCGGTGAGGCAGCAAGGCTTCGTGTTCATGGACACGCCCGGCTTCGACCCGTGCTCGGCCACCGGCCAGATCGCGGGCGGCGCCAACATGATCCTGTTCACCACCGGCCGCGGCTCGATGTTCGGCGCCAAGCCGGTGCCCTCGATCAAGCTGGCGACCAACACGCCCATGTACAGCCGCCTGTCGGAAGACATGGACTACAACTGCGGCGAGATCCTGGACGGCACCAAGACGATGCCGGAAACCGCCGAGGACATCTTCCGGCTGACGCTGCGCATCGCCTCCGGCGAGAAGAGCAAGAGCGAACTGCTGGATCTGGGCGACCACGAATTCGTGCCGTGGAACATCGGCGTGGTGAGCTGACACGGCTGAGCCAGGGCGGGGCAGAATGGCGCAACCCATTCCAGAGGAGACTGCCTTGCCCGCCTTGCGCATCCCGCTTTCGCTGACCGTCGTCGCTGCCGCTCTCGCACTGGCCGCCTGCGCTACGCGGGTCGACGCACCTGCTTCGCAGGCCAGCGTCGATGCGCACGTCGCGCAGGCACGGCAGCTCGCCGGCGGCGACCTCCAGATGCTGATGCCGTTGTGCCAGCCGCAGCCGGCGACGCGTCCCGATCCCACCGTCACCAACAACCGACTCGCGCAGGCGATCGCGGCGCCGCCGCCCGAGCCGGGCCAGGTCTTCGACAACCTGTACTTCGTGGGTTCGGCCTGGGTGACCGCCTGGGTGCTGAAGACGTCCGACGGCCTGATCCTGATCGACGCGCTGAACAACGCGCTCGAAGCACGCGGCCTGATCGACGGCGGCATGGCGAGGCTGGGGCTCGACCCGCGGCAGATCAAGTACGTGATCGTGACGCACGGCCACGGCGACCATTACGGCGGCGCCAACTACATCCGCGAGCGCTACGGCGCGCGCGTGGTCGCGAGCGAGGACGACTGGCGGATGATGGAAACGGCGCTGGAGTTCAGTTCACCGCACTGGGGCGCGCCGCCGAAACGCGACATCTCGGTGAAGGACGGCGACCGCCTCACGCTGGGCGACACCACGATGACCTTCTACGTCACGCCGGGGCACACGGTCGGCACGCTGTCGCCGGTGTTCGACGTGAAGACCGGCGGCCGCAGCCACAAGGCGCTGCTGTGGGGCGGCACCTCCTTCAATTTCGGCAAGGACTTCGGGCGGCTGGAAAGCTATGCGGCCGCGACCGAACGCATGCGGCGGATGACCGCGCAGCTGCCGGTCGACGTGCTGCTGTCCAATCACGCCGGCTGGGACGGCACGCTGCAGAAGATGGCGGCGCTGCGGGCCTCGGGCGGCCGCGGACCGCATCCCTTCGTCACGGGGCCGCAGGTGGTCGATCGGGGTTTGCACCTGATGGGCGAATGCGCCCGCGCGCAGCGGGATCGCTTCCGCATGGCCGGCGCCTAGACCGCGAAATGCGCCACCGCCATGAAATGGCAGGCGCAAGCGGCGAGCACCAGCACGTGCCACAGCAGGTGGCCGAAGCGGATTCGGTCGTCGAAGTAGAAGACCACCGCGCCCACCGTATAGAGCAGGCCGCCGGCCACGATCAGGGCGACGCCCGCGGGCGGGATCTCCCGCGCCAGCGGGCCGAGCATGAACGCCGCCATCCAGCCCATGCCCACGTACAGCAGCGTGGACAGCAGGGGATGGCGGATGCGGTCGGTGAGCTTCGCGCCGACGCCCAGCAGGGCGACGCACCAGACGCCGGCCAGGGCCCAGGGACCGCCGTTGTCGGCCAGCACGCCCAGCAGGAAGGGCGTGTAGGTGCCGGCGATGAACAGGAAGATGGCCGCGTGGTCCAGCCTCTGCAGCATCCGCTTCCAGTTGTGGTCGCGCGCCGCGTGATAGACGCAGGACACCGTGAACAGCAGCACCATCGTCGCGCAGAAGACGACGGCGCCGGCCCCTTGCAGGACGCCCACGGCCATCGCCTTGGCGATCGCCCACGGGCTGCAGCCGGCCGCGAGCAGCGCGCCCGCGCCGTGGCTCGCCGCATTGGCCCATTCTTCCTGCCAGCATTGCACGCGCGGCGCCGCGGGCATCGCCGCCGCATCCGCGGCGACGGGAAGAGGGGTCAGGAAGTTCGGCCTGAGCATGGCGGGTTCCTCGCTGGAATGCCTGGATCCTGCCGCGGGCCCGGCGGCCGTCCTGTCGGCCTAAACCCACGGGCCGTGAGCGCCGGTACCGCCCGCGAGCGGCGGAGGAGAACCCGAAACCCAGCGCTGTTCGGCCGATCGCCGCGGCGGCCGCGCTCCTACCATCGTTGCACACCGATGGAGAAGGAGAACCGTATGAAGAAGATCGTTGGGATCGTGCTGGCCGCGACGGCCCTGGGTGCCGGCGCCGTGCCGGCCGGCAGCTACGACGTGCTGCAGGACGCCGACTGCCCGCTGGTGGGCAAGGCCGAACTCGCCGGGGCCGTGCAGCGCGCGGGCAAGGTGACGAACCTGAACCTGCCGAAGGACATGGTGCTGCGCACCGAGCTGCTGTGCACCGCGGACCAGTCGGTGCGCGGGCGTTTCTACTACACGGTGCGCGCGTCGATCGAGAAGCTGGTGAGCGACGGCGAGCAGCAGCGCTGGGCCACCGTGGCTCGGCACACGGGGTATGGCAGCACCGCCGGCAGCACCGCGCTGCTGCGTGAAGTGCAGTTCACGGTGCGCGACCTGGTGCGCCAGGAACCCTGAGGATCTTCAGGCGCGGGCCGCCTCCGGTGCGCCCGCGGCGGCCAGCGGGTCGCCCGCCAGCAGGATGGAAAGATGCGCCTGCTGGAGCGACCGCTCCTTGCTGCCCTGCATCAGGGTGCGGAACGCGGGAAGGTCGTCCAGCCGGAATGCGCACAGCACGAAGTTGCTGGTCGCGAGCTTGATCACTTCCGCGAGCGACATGCCGATCAGAAGGTCGGCCATGGCGGCGCTGATCCCCAGGCGCAGCATCGCTGCCGCCCTGTCCTCGCGCAGCATCTTCTGCGCCAGCAGCATGTAGCTGAGGTTCAGGTCCGCGATCTCCTTGTTCGCCACCAGCGCGTCCATCGCATTGCTCCGGGATTTGTTTCAAGAAGTATCACGGAGTGCGGCGGGCGATGGCGTCACCGTCCGGCCCTGCGGGGCTGCCGTTCGTCCCGTGAGCGCCGCGGATTGCGGCATATTTCGGCCCCTGCGACCCGCCCTCAGGCCGGACCGCCTTCGGGACGCTTCTTCTTGCCGGCGCGCGCCGGCGGCCGGCACAGCACGCAGACGTAGTCCGGACGGTTCTCGTAGGCGTGGCCGACGAAGCGCCCGGTGCAGCGGGTGCACTGCACGACGTGCAGCATGTCGTTCTCGAAGAACTTCACCAGCGTCGCGGCCCGCGTGAAATCCAGCACCTCCTGGTCGCCGTTGGCCTGGACCTGCTCGCGGTACATGCGAAAGGCGCGGATCAGGGCGTCGAGGCGGCCGTCCGCATGCGCGAGCATGTGGGTGTAGATGTTGTGGAACATCGACGCGTGGATGTTCGCCATCCACGTCATGTACCAGTCGACGGAGAAGGGCAGCAGGCCCTTGGGCGGCGACGTGCCCTTGATCTCCTTGTAGAGGCGCACCAGCCGCTCGCGGCTCAGGTTCACCTCGGCTTCCAGGAACTGCAGCCGCGCGCCCAGCTCGATGAGCGCCACCGCGAGCTGGACTTCACGGGCTTCCTGGAGGACGCTGATGCGCGACATGGGGCCCGGCTTACCGTGCGGACGACGGCTGCAGCTCGTCCATCCGTGCCCGCAGTTGCAGCAGCTGCGGGCGCGTCATGTTCTGCAATTCCTCCTGGCGGGCGCGCACGCGCAGTGCGAGCTCCAGGGCCAGGGCGCGTTCGCGGTCGCCGAGAGCTTCCGCATCCGCTTCCTGCAGGCCGCGGTACAGCGCCGCGCAATGGGCGTCCAGCTCGGGCAGCCGCTCCCAGCGGCCGGCCCGGGCCAGCTCCACCATCAGCGTGACGCGCGCGGCCAGTTCGCTCCAGGCCGCCAGGGCGTGAGAGGCGCTGGCCCCCATGTCACTTCTTGTAGACGCCCCCGCAGACCACCACGTCGTCCACGCGCTCGCAGTAGGCCGTCTTGGGCTCGATCTTCTTGCTGACCGGGTTGTTGAACTTGTAGTCCGTCCAGAACGTGCCCTTCGCCTTGGCGAATTCGACGCGCTCCTTGATGTACTCCTTGCCGTCCATGTCGGTCATGCTGATGAAGTTCTTGCCGACCATCTTCTCGTTGGTGCCGTGCGCGACGCAGACGCCGTCGAGGGTGTGAGCGGCCAGGTACAGGTCGCGGTCGTGGAAGTCCTTGTTGTTGCGGTCGTTGATGGCCGCGAAGGCCTTCTCCTTGCCGTTCGCCTTGAGGTAGGCGACGCCCTTCTTCACCATCGCGACCGCTTCCTTGTCGGTCGCGGGGGCGCCGTCGGCAGCGGGCACGGCGGTGGCGGTGAGCAGGGCGCCCATGGCGAGCGACAGCTGGATGGCGAGCAAACGGTTCATGTACTACTCCGGGAGTTGGTGGATCAAGCCTTATTGTCGAGGTAGGGGCCGATCCCGAACTGCGGAGGAATGGGCAGTTTCCCGCCCTGTTTCCCCTTTAGGCCAGGGCGCCGGCGTTCGGCATGACGAAGCCGACCCGGTCGAGCGTTGCCGCCAGCGTCTGCTGCTGTTCCGCGTCCAGGTCCACCAGCGGCGGGCGCACGTGCACCCAGTCCTTGCGGCCGGTCTTGAGCGCGATGGCGGCCTTCATGGCGGGGATCATCGGGAACTGCGCGAAGGCGGCGCGCTGTTCGTCGAGCTTCTTCTGCTGCGCGTCGGCGTCGGCCTGTTGCCAGGTCTTGTAAAGCTGCACGATCGCGCTCGGGTTCACGTTGCCGGTGGCGGTGATGCAGCCGGCGCCGCCGCCGCGCAGGTTGGCGAGAAGGAAGTTCTCGCTGCCCGCGAACACGTCGAAGCCCTGCGGCTGGAAGCGTTCCAGCATCGCGGAGGTGTTCTTCCAGTCGCCCGAGCTGTCCTTGATGCCGGCGATGGCCTTCGGGTAGGCCTTGAGCAGGCGCTCGATCAGCGTCAGCGGGATCGGCACGCCCGACACCTGGGGGATGTGGTACAGGTAGATGCGCAGGCGTTCGTCGGCCACGGCATCGATCACGGCGGCGTAGGCGCGGAACAGGCCTTCGTCGCTGACGCCCTTGTAATAGAAGGGCGGCAGCATCAGCACGCCGCCGCACCCGGCCTTCACCGCCTGCTTCGTCAGCTCGATCGCATCGGGCAGGGCGCAGGCGCCGGTGCCCGGCATCATGCGCGCGGCGGGCAGGCCCGCTTCCAGCAGCGCGTCGAGCAGGCCGCGCTTCTCGTTCACCGTCAGCGAGTTCGCCTCCGAGTTGGTGCCGAAGACCGCCAGGCCCACGTCCTGGTCCAGCAGCCACTTGCAGTGGCGGATGAAGCGGTCCGGATCCGGCGAGTAATCGGCGTTGAACGGCGTCAGGACGGGCGAGAAGATGCCTTTCAGGCGGGGCGTGGTGGGCATGGACGGACTCCGGGAAGATGCTGGCGCCGGGATTCTGGGGCGCAAACCGCAAGATATTTTGTGTTCAGAAGATAGCGCAAGCGTGTTTCCCTGGCCTGGCCGCGCGCGGACACTTCACGCTGGGAAAAAAACCGACCCTTGGAGACAAGCATGCCCCAGATCCTGCGCCGCGGCCTGTGCGCCGCCCTGTTCGCCGCCGCCGTGTTGCCCGCCGCCGCCCAATCGCACTATCCGGACCGTCCGGTCAAGCTGGTCGTGCCCTACCCGCCGGGCGGCGCCACCGACGTGATCGGCCGCATCGTGGCGCAGCGCCTGTCCACCGCGCTCGGCCAGCAGGTGGTGGTCGACAACCGCGGCGGCGCCGGCGGCAACATCGGCGCGGACCTCGTCGCCAAGGCGAAGCCGGACGGCTACACCCTGCTGATGGGCGCGATGACTTCGCACTCCACCATGGCGCGCCTGGAGCGCGGCAAGCTCGCCTACGACCTGCAGAAGGACCTGACCGCCGTGCAGGTGGTGGGTTACGTGCCGCTGGTGTTCGTGGTGCACCCCTCCGTGCCGGCCACCAGCTTCCAGCAACTGGTGAGCTTCGCCAAGGCCAACCCGAAGAAGCTGACCTATGCGTCCTCCGGCGCCGGCGCGCCGCAGCGCATGGCCGTCGAGATGTTCCGCGTGCAGTCGGGCGCCGACATGATCCATGTGCCCTACAAGGGCAGCGGCCCGGCCATGACCGACCTCGTCGGCGGGCAGGTGCTGATGGCCGCGGAAACCGTCCCGGCCGCCCTGCAGCAGATCAAGGCCGGCAAGCTGCGCGCGCTGGCCGTCACCACCCCGCAGCGCATCTCCATGCTGGCCGACGTGCCGACCGTGGAAGAGTCGGGCTGGAAGGGCTTCGAGGTGGTGTCGACCTTCGGCGTCATGGCGCCCGCCGGCACGCCCGCGGACGTCCTGGCGCGCCTCAACGCGGAAATCGGCAAAATCATGCAGGACCCCGCGGCGAAGGAGCAGTTCCTGCAGCAGGGCGTGTACACCCTGCCGCCGCAGACGCCGCCCGAAGCGGCCGGCCGCCTGCGCGCCGAGATGGCCAAATGGTCCAAGGTGATCGACGAGACCGGCGTGAAGGCCGACGACTGATCGCCGCATGACGAATGACTGACGACGAATGACCAAGCCTGAAGATCCCGCCGGCATGCGCAAGGGCCTCACCAACTACGGTGACGCCGGTTTCTCCCTGTTCCTGCGCAAGGCCTTCATCAAGGGGGCCGGCCTCACCGACCACGCCCTCGACCGCCCCGTGATCGGCATCACCGACACGGGCAGCGGCTACAACCCCTGCCACGGCAACATGCCGCAGCTGGTGGAGGCGGTGCAGCGCGGGATCATGCTGGCCGGCGGCCTGCCGGTGAAGTTCCCGACGATCTCCATCGGCGAGAGCTTCGCCGCGCCCACCAGCATGTACCTGCGCAACCTCATGTCCATGGACACCGAGGAGATGCTGCGGGCGCAGCCGATGGACGCGGTGGTGATGATCGGCGGCTGCGACAAGACGGTGCCGGCCCAGCTGATGGGCGCGGCCTCGGCCGGCCTGCCCGCGGTGCAGCTGATCACCGGCTCGATGCTGACCGGCTCGCATCGCGGCGAGACGGTCGGCGCCTGCACCGACTGCCGCCGCTACTGGGCGAAATTCCGCGCCGACGAGATCGACCAGCAGGAGATCGACGACGTCAACAATCAGCTGGTGCCCAGCATCGGCACCTGCTCGGTGATGGGCACCGCCAGCACCATGGCCTGCATCGCCGAGGCGCTGGGCATGACGGTGCCGGGCGGCGCGTCGCCGCCGGCGGTGACGTCGGCGCGCATGCGCGTGGCGGAGCAGACCGGTGCGGTCGCGGTGCAGATCGCGAAGAGCCGTCTCACCATCGACAAGATCCTCACGGAGAAGGCTTTCGAGAACGCGATGCGCGTGCTGCTCGCCATCGGCGGCTCGACCAACGCGATCGTGCACCTCACCGCCATCGCGGGCCGCTGCGGTTTCGACGTCGACCTGAAGGCGCTCGACCGCATGGGCCGCGAGACGCCGGTGCTGCTGGACCTGAAGCCTTCGGGCCAGCACTACATGGAGCACTTCGACGCCGCGGGCGGCATGGCCACGCTGCTGCGCGAGCTCAAGCCGCTGCTGCACCTCGACGCGCTGACGGTCACCGGCCGCACGCTGGGCGAAGAACTCGAGCGCGCGAGCCCGCCGTTCAAGCAGGACGTGGTCCGTTCGCGCGACAACCCGATCTACCGCGAAGGCGGCATCGCGGTGCTGCAGGGCAACCTGGCACCGGGCGGCGCGATCATCAAGCAGTCGGCGGCCGATCCGAAGCTGATGGAACACGAAGGCCGTGCCGTGGTGTTCGAAGGCCTGCAGGACCTGGCGACGCGCATCGACAGCGACGACCTCGACGTGAAGGCCGACGACATCCTGGTGCTGAAGAACATCGGCCCCAAGGGCGCGCCGGGCATGCCCGAGGCCGGCTACATCCCGCTGCCGCGCAAGCTCGCGCGCCAGGGCGTCAAGGACATGGTGCGCATCTCGGACGGCCGCATGAGCGGCACGGCGTTCGGCACCATCGTGCTGCACGTCACGCCCGAGTCCGCCATCGGCGGGCCGCTGGCGCACGTGAAGAACGGCGACCGCATCCGCCTGAGCGTGAAGAACCGCGAGATCAGCCTGCTGGTGTCCGGCGAGGAACTGGCGCGCCGCGCGCAGGCGCAGCCGGTGCAGGTGCCCACCGCCGCGCGCGGCTACCGCAAGCTGTTCCTCACCACGGTGACGCAGGCGGACCAGGGCGTGGACTTCGACTTCCTGGCGTCGCCGGAGAAGAAGGGAACCATCCCTCGCACGTAGCGGCGCTGGATGTTTCGTAGGGTGGGCAACTTCGTTGCCCACCATTTCGTGCGTGCAAGGGCATGGTGGGCAAGCAAGCTTGCCCACCCTACGGGATCAGGGAGTCACGCAGACTTTGCGGCGTGTTCCTTGAGGTCCATCGTCGGTGTGCGCAGGGCCGCCAATGCGGCCAATCCCGCGAACACCGCGAGCGCCCCGAACACCAGCTGGAACGCGTGGTCCACCCGCGCGGGATCCAGTTGTTTCACGTCGATCGGTCCGTCGCCTCCGGACTGCAGCAGCACGAATGCCAGCCCGCTGAAGGCTGCCGTGCCGATCGACGCACCCGTCGAACGCGTGAGCGACATCAGCGCCGCGGCGGTACCCAGACGCTGCCGTCCCGCGAGGATCTGCGTCGCGAGCTGCGCGCTGGGCATCACGGTGCCGAAGCCGACGCCGCAGACCGCGGCGGCAATGGTGATCACCCACGGCAGCGGCGGCAGCAATGCCAGCGCCAGCACCGCGAACGCCGCGGCGCCGAGGCCCCAGGGCGGCAGTCTCCCGCTGATGCCGGTGTAATGGCTGATGCGGCTGTTGAGCGTGGAGCCGACGACGATGCCGGCGGTGAGCGGCAGCAGCTGCATGCCGGACCCGAGCGCGTCGGCATTGCGCGCCACCTGCAGGTAGATCGGCAGCAGGAACAGCAGCGCGAACATCGTGGCGGCGAAGCCGATCACGGACAGGCAGATCCACGGCACGCCCGGCAGGCGCAGCACCTCGAGCGGCAGGAAGGCATGCGGATGGCGGCGCTGCTGGCGGGCGAGCACGATGCCGCTCGCGATCGCCACCGCCAGCAGCAGCGCGCTGGTGCCGGACACGAGGCGGAAACCGTGGCCGACCTGTCCCAGCCACAACAGCACGCTGGCCGCGCACACGACGAACAGCGCGAACCCGGCCGGATCGTAGGGCGCGTGGCGGTGCGCCGACGGCGGCGGCCTGGGCAGCCGCGACATGCGCCAGAACGCGAGCACGCCGAGCGGCAGGTTGGCGAGGAACAGCCAGCGCCAGTCGCCGTGGTGCACCACGAGGCCGCCGATCAGCGGACCGCCGACGCTCGACGCGGTGAAGATGGTCGCGAAGTAGGCCTGGTAGCGCGGCCGCTCCCACGGCGGCACCAGCTCGCCGATCAGCGCCTGCGACAGCACCATCAGCCCGCCGCCGCCGAGTCCCTGCAGCACGCGCGCCGCGATCAGCAGGTGCATGGTCGGCGCGAGGGCGCAGGCGAGCGAGCCGGCCATGAAGATGCACAGCGCGACCAGCATCACGTTGCGCCGGCCGAAGCGGTCGCCCATGCGGCCGTACAGCGGCGCCATCACCGTTGCCGCGAGCAGGTAGCCGACGGCGATCCAGGAAGTGTCGGCGAGGCCGCCGAGTTCGGCGGCGATGCGCGGTGTCGCGGTGACCAGCAGGGTCTGGTCCACCGCGCCCATGAACATGGGCAGCATCACCGCGCTGAAGAGCGCGAAGAACGAAGAGCGCTCGATGGCCGGTGTGGCCACCGGCGCCGTTGCCGTTGCCTCGGCGTCTTCGGTGCCCGTGGTCGAGGAGGGCAGGCTGCCTTCGGACAGCAGGCTGGGTTCGGTGTCCCGATGGAGGTCGCGCTGGTTCACCCGGCGATGCTACGCGGACAATGAAGGCCTGGAGGTCAAGCCGCCGCCGTCACCCGGATCCCCCGGATCTGGCCCGCTTCCTTCGTCGCCGCCGGCCGCGCATAGGTCGCCGGGTCGAAGCGATGCAGCAATTCCGCTTCCCGCGCCCGTGCGAGCGCGACGTTCGCGAGCTTGACGTGGCCGAAGCCGCGCATGGACAGCGGCAGCGCCGCGATCTCCGTGGCGAGCTTCAGCCGGTCGGCGGTGAGTGCCGGCAGCAGCGCTTCGATGCGTTCGCGATACGCCTCGACCAGCTGGCGTTCCATCCGCCGTTCGGCCGTCCGCCCGAAGACGTCCAGCGCGGTGCCGCGCAGGCGCCGGCCCTGCGCCAGCACCTTCATGAACGGCAGCATCCACCCACCCAGCCGCACCTTGCGCGGAGCCTGCCCGTCGCGCGCGCGGCTGAGCGCCGGCGGCGCCATGTAGAACTCCAGCGCGATCTCGCCTTCGAACTGCTGCTGCAGCGCGTGCAGGAACTCGCCGTCGGTGTACAGCCGCGCGACCTCGTATTCGTCCTTGTACGCCATCAACTTCAGCAGCGCTTGCGCCACCGTGCGCGTGAAGGGCAGCGACGCATCGACGTGCAGCGATTCCTCGCGTTCGCGCACCTGCACCACGAGCTGGGCGTAGCGGCGCGCATAGCTTTCGTCCTGGTAGGCGGCGAGATGCGCCATGCCGCGCGCGAGGATCGCCTCCAGCGATTCGGCGTTCGCCGGCCGCCGCGGCAGCTCGCCGCGCAGCAGCGAGGCGATCGCCTCCATGTCCGCCGCCGCCAGCCGCCCCAGCGAGAACGCGAGCTTGTTGTTGTCGACCGCGACGCCGTTCAGTTCGATGGCGCGCAGCAGCGCGTCCAGGCTCACCGGGACCAGCCCGCGCTGCCAGGCCGACCCCAGCGCGACGATGTTGGAGAAGATCGAGTCGCCGAGGAAGGATTCGGCGAGCGCCTGGGCGTCCAGTGTCTCCACCCGCTCCGCGCCGGCCGCGAAGCGCAGCTTCTCCAGCAGCTGCGGCACGCGCAGCGAGGCATCGGGGTTGCGCACGTTCTCGGCCACCGGCACCTCGTGCGTGTTGGCGAGGATGCGCGTGCGGCCGTGGCGCACCGTGGCGAGCGCGTCGGGCGAGGCGCCGACCACGAGGTCGCAGGCGAGCAGGGCATCGGCCTGCTGCGTGTCGATGCGCACCTGGTTCAGGCGCGAGGCGACGTCGGCGAAGCGCACGAAGCTCAGGACCGAGCCGCCCTTCTGCGCGAACCCCATGAAGTCCAGCACGCTGGCGCTCTTGCCTTCCAGGTGCGCGGCCATCGCGACCAGCGCGCCGATGGTGACGACGCCGGTGCCGCCGACACCGGTGACCAGCAGGTCGTAGGGCGCGGTCCACACGTGCGGCGCGGGACGCGGCAGCGCCGCCACCCGCTTCATGAAATCCTCGGTGCCGGCGCCCAATGCACCCGCGCGCTTGCGGGGCTGGCCCCCCAGCACCCCGACGAAGCTCGGACAGAAGCCCTTGGCGCAGGAATAGTCCTTGTTGCAGTTGCTCTGGTCGATCCTGCGCTTGCGGCCCAGCGGGGTTTCCAGCGGCTGCACGGCGACGCAGTTGCTCTGCACCGAGCAGTCGCCGCAGCCTTCGCAGACGCGGTCGTTGATGAACACGCGCCGGTTCGGCTCCACCATCTCGCCCTTCTTGCGGCGGCGGCGCTTTTCTGCCGCGCAGGTCTGCTCGTAGATCAGCACGGTGACGCCCGGCATCTCGCGCAGCCGGCGCTGCACCGCATCGAGCGCATCGCGATCGTGGAATTCGGTGCCGGCGGGGAAGCGGTTGCGGATCGCGTCGTACTTGGCGATGTCGTCCGAGAGCACCACCACCTGCTTCACGCCCTCGGCTTCCACCTGCCGCGCGATGCCGTCGACGCTGATGATGCCGTCGACCGGCTGGCCGCCGGTCATGGCGACCGCATCGTTGAACAGGATCTTGTAGGTGAGCGTCGCTTTCGCGGCCACGGCCTGGCGGATCGCCAGGTAGCCGGAATGGTAGTAGGTGCCGTCGCCCAGGTTCTGGAACACGTGCGGCACCTTGGTGAACATCGCGTGCGAGACCCAGTCCACGCCTTCGCCGCCCATCTGGATCAGGCCCTCGGTGTCGCGGTTCATCCAGCTCGCCATGAAGTGGCAGCCGATGCCGGCCTGCGCATGCGAGCCTTCCGGCACCTTGGTGGAGATGTTGTGCGGGCAGCCGGCGCAGAAGTAGGGCAGGCGCTTGACCGCGTCGCTCTCGTTCGAGAGCAGTTCGGGCAGCGTGAAGTCGCGCACCAGGTGGCGCCGGTCGAGATCGGGATAGTGGCCCACCAGCCAGTTGGCGATGAGGCCGATCAGGCGCGAGGGCCGCAGCTCGCCGAGCTCCGACACCAGCGGCTGCTCCTGCGCATCGCGCTTGCCCACGATCGCCGGCCGCTCGGCCGCGTTGTAGAACATGGAGCGCAGCTGCTCCTCGACGACGGGTCCCTTTTCCTCGACGACCAGCACTTCCTTCAGGCCGCGCGCGAACTCGCGCATGCGCACCGGCTCGACCGGGTAGGTGAGCCCGAGCTTGTAGATGCGCACGCCATGCGCGGCGAGCGTGTCGAGGGAGATGTCCAGGCGGCGCAGCACTTCCAGCAGGTCGTAATGCGCCTTGCCGGCGGTGACGATGCCCACGGTCGCGCGCGGGCTCTGCACGATGTGGCGGTCGATGCTGTTGACGCGGGCGAAGGCGCGCACCGCATCGAGCTTGGCGTGCAGCCGCTGCTCGATCGTCAGCGAGGGCAGGTCGGGCCAGCGGTAGTGCAGTCCTCCGGGCGGCGGCATGTAGCCGGTGAGCTGCCGCACGGTGTCGCCGTCCTGCCAGGCCGCGACGCGCGCGTTCACGAGGTCGAGGTCCACCGTGGAGCCGCTCTCCACCACTTCGGACAGCGCGGTGAAGCCGACCCAGTTGCCGGAGAAGCGCGAGAGCGCCCAGCCATAGAGGCCGAACTCCAGGTACTCGGCGACGTTGGCGGGCGAGACGACGGGCGCGTGCCAGGACTGGAAGGCCTGGTCGCTCTGGTGCGGCATCGACGAGGACACGCAGCCGTGGTCGTCGCCCGCGACCATCAGCACGCCGCCGTGGGGCGAGGCGCCGTACGCATTGCCGTGCTTGAGTGCATCGCCCGCGCGGTCGACGCCGGGGCCCTTGCCGTACCAGAGCGCGAACACGCCTTCGCAGGTGCGCTCGGGGTCGGCTTCCACCCGCTGCGTGCCGAGCACCGCGGTGGCGCCCAGTTCCTCGTTGATCGCGGGCAGGAAGCGCAGCCCGGCCTCCTCGAACTTCCTGCCGGCCTTCCAGACGGCCAGGTCCACCATGCCCAGCGGCGAGCCGCGATAGCCGCTGACGAAGCCGCGCGTGTCGAGCCCGGCCGCCGCATCGCGCTGGCGCTGCATCAGCACCAGGCGCACCAGCGCCTGCGTGCCGGTGAGGAAGATCGCGCCGCTGTGCGCCCACAGGCTGTCGGCAAGGCGGTAGTCCGGACGGACGACGGTGGAAGAGGTGGGGGCGACGGTTTCGGCCATGGGCGATGCTTCTCTCGACGAGAGGCACAGCTTAGGCGGCGTCCAGGGAAATATGCTTTCTCTTTTCTCCTCATAATAGTTACGCGGAGAAAATTATTCTCTGATCGATGGGGATGCGGGAATGAACGAACTCGACCGCCACGACGTGCTCCTCCTGAGCGAACTGCAGCGCGATGCCCGCCAGACCGTGCAGCAGCTGGCCGACGCGGTCGGCCTGTCCAGCACGCCGTGCTGGAAGCGGGTGAAGGAAATGGAGAGCAGCGGGATCATCCGCGGCTACACGGCGCTGGTGGACCGCGAGAAGGTGGGGCTCACGCTCGCGGTGCTCGCGGAGGTGAACCTCACGCGGCACAACGAGGACGACGTGCGCCGCTTCGAGGAAGCCGTGGCCGCGTCGCCGCAGATCGTGAGCTGCTATGCGACGACCGGCCAGGCCGATTACGTGATCAAGGTGCTGGTGCCGGACATCAAGAGCTACGAAGCCTTCCTGCACGACACGGCGTTCAAGCTGCCGGGCGTGACGCACGTGCGCTCGAGCGTGGTGTTGAAGGAAGTGAAGGCGGAAACGAAGCTGCCGCTGCAAGTGCCGACGGCCGCCCGGACCCGCAGGTCGGGGTGAGCGCGCGCAGCGCCGAACCCCGACGCACCGCGTAAGCGTCGTCGGGGTTGCTCCAACCCTGGTTTCCGTCCTATCATCGACCGACCGGTCGGTAGAACTCGACCGCAGGAGCCAGCATGTACACCCAGGCCATGGACACCCAGGGCAAGGACGCCGAAGGGCGCAAGCCGGTGCGGTCCGCCGAGGACCTTCAGCGCGAGGACGCCTTCGAGGCCCGCATCGCTTCCGGCGAATTCATCGAGCCCAAGGACTGGATGCCGGAGCACTACCGCAAGACGCTGGTGCGGCAGATCAGCCAGCACGCGCATTCGGAGATCGTGGGCATGCTGCCCGAGGGCAACTGGATCACGCGCGCGCCGACGCTCAAGCGCAAGGCGATCCTGCTGGCGAAGGTGCAGGACGAAGGCGGCCACGGCCTTTATCTCTATTCGGCCGCCGAAACGCTGGGGACTTCGCGCGACCAGATGCTGGAGGCGCTGCACACCGGCCGCGCGAAGTACAGCTCCATCTTCAACTACCCCACGCTGACCTGGGCCGACGTCGGCGTGATCGGCTGGCTGGTCGACGGCGCGGCGATCATGAACCAGGTGCCGATCTGCCGCTGCTCCTACGGCCCGTATGCGCGCGCGATGATCCGCATCTGCCGCGAGGAAAGCTTTCACCAGCGCCAGGGCTACGAAAGCCTGCTGACGATGATGCAGAAGGGCACCGACGCGCAGCGCGCGATGGTGCAGGACGCGGTGGACCGCTGGTGGTGGCCCTCGATCATGATGTTCGGCCCGCCGGACGACCAGTCGCCCAACACCGCGCAGTCCATGCGCTGGGGCATCAAGCGCGTCTCCAATGACGAACTGCGCCAGCGCTTCGTCGACGCGGCGGTGGAACAGGCCAGGGTGCTGGGCGTGGCGCTGCCCGACCCCGAGCTGAAGTGGAACGAGGAGCGCGAGCACCACGACTTCGGCACGATCGACTGGGACGAGTTCTGGCGCGTCATCGGCGGCAATGGCCCGTGCAATCGCGAACGCCTCGCGGCCCGCGTGAAGGCGTGGGACGACGGGGCGTGGGTTCGGGAAGCCGCGCTGGCGCATGCGCGGAAGCAGCGGGGCGAGGCGAAGGCCGCGTGAAATGCGGACTTCCGGACGCAGAGGACGCAAAGGGTACGCAGAGGACGCAAAAGAAAACCTTTGAAGTTTTTCTTTGCCTCTTTTGCGTCCTCTGCGTATCTTTCGCGTCCTCTGCGTCCTCTGCGTCCGGTTGTTGGGTGTTGATTCTCAAATGGAGCAGACATGAGTGACCCGAAGCAAGAGTGGCCCTTGTGGGAAGTCTTCGTCCGCAGCAAGTCCGGCCTCGACCACAAGCATTGCGGCAGCCTGCATGCCGCCGACGCGAAGATGGCGATCCAGATGGCGCGCGACGTCTACACGCGGCGGCAGGAAGGCACCAGCGTGTGGGTCGTGCGTTCGGACCACATCGTGGCGAGCGACCCCGGCGAGAGGGACATGTATTTCGACCCGATGGAGGACAAGGTGTACCGTCACCCGAGCTTCTACAAGCTGCCCGACGCGGTCGACCACATGTGAGGCGCGGACGATGCAGGCTTCCATCACCATGGCCCAGCAGCCGGGCGTGCAGTACCTGCTGCGCATCGCCGACACCGCGCTGATCCTGGCGCAGCGCACCTCCGAATGGACCGGCCATGCGCCGGTACTGGAGGAGGACATCGCACTGGCCAACGTCGCGCTCGACCTCGTCGGCCAGTGCCGTGCCGTGCTCACCCGGGCCGGCCAGCTCGAAGGCCAGGGCCACGACGAAGACCAGCTCGCCTTCCTGCGCGAGGAGCGCGACTACCGCAACGTGACGCTGGTGGAACTGCCGCGCGGCGACTTCGCGGTGACCGTGGTGCGCAACACCATCATGTCCACGTTCTTCAAGCTGCTGTGGACCGGGTTGCAGGCCTCCAGCGACGGCGAGCTCGCGGCGATCGCCGGCAAGGCCGTGAAGGAAACGCGCTACCACCAGCAGCACGCGGCCGACTGGCTGGTGCGCCTCGCGGGCGGAACCGAGGAATCGCGCAGCCGCACGGACCACGCCGTCGCCGATCTCTGGCGCTACACCGCGGAGCTGTTCGCCTCCGATGCCGTGGACGAATACGCGCATGCCACGGGCCTCGGCCCGCGCTGGTCCGACCTGCAGGATGCCTGGCGCGTGGAGATGGAGCACATCTTCGCGGAAGCGGGGCTCGCACTGCCCGCGCCGCTGCCCTTCCTCAGCACCGGCAAGCAGGGCGTGCACAGCGAGCACATGGGATTCATCCTCGCGGAGATGCAGCACCTGCAGCGCAGCTATCCCGGAGGCGTGTGGTGACACGTAGCGAGCGCGCCTGGGAAGTGCTGGGCGGCGTGCCGGATCCCGAGGTCCCGGCGCTGTCGGTGCG
This sequence comes from Ramlibacter sp., assembly GCF_036383835.1. Taxonomy (GTDB): domain Bacteria; phylum Pseudomonadota; class Gammaproteobacteria; order Burkholderiales; family Burkholderiaceae_C; genus Ramlibacter. Next base: position 8,839 of record NZ_DASVNN010000072.1, on the reverse strand, counting down.
CGATTTGGGCATCGTTCGCGACGTGATCGACCACGGCGAGGAACTCGAGGTCGTGCTCACGCCAACCTACTCGGGCTGCCCGGCCACCGAGGCGATCGAGCAGAGCGTGCTGTCCGCGATCGAATGCGAGGGCCTCGGCCCCGCACGCGCCACATTGCGCCGGGCCCCGGCCTGGACCACCGACTGGATCAGCGACGACGGCAAGCGCAAGCTGCGCGAGTACGGCATCGCCCCTCCCCACGCCGTCATCCCCGCGGAGGCGGGGACCCAGGGCATCCGGCTGTTCCCGCGCGAGCGCGGGGTCGCATGCCCCCATTGCGGCAGCACGCAGACCGAACGTACTTCCGCCTTCGGCTCCACCGCCTGCAAGTCGCTCTACCGCTGCCTCGCCTGCCGCGAGCCCTTCGAATATTTCAAGCCGCTATGAGCGTCACCTTCCACCCCCTGCGCGTGCGCGCCGTGCAGCCCGACACCGCGGAAGCCGTGATCGTCTCCTTCGACGTGCCCGAGGAACTGCGCCCGGTGTTCGGATTCACGCAAGGCCAGTACCTCACGCTGCGCAAGGACATCGATGGCCAGGACCTGCGCCGCTCCTATTCCATCTGCGCCGGCGTCGACGACGGCGAGCTGCGCGTCGGCGTGCGCAAGGTCAAGGGCGGCGTGTTCTCCAACTGGATCAACGAGCACCTGCAGCCCGGCGACACGATCAGCGTGATGGCGCCGCAGGGCCGCTTCTTCGTGCCGATCGACGCCGGGGCGAAGCGCCACCATCTCGGCATCGCCGGCGGCAGCGGCATCACGCCGATCCTGTCGATCATGAAGACGGTGCTGGCGCGCGAACCGAAGAGCCGCTTCACGCTGATCTACGGCAACCGCAGCCTGAAGTCCACCATGTTCAAGGAGGAACTGGAGGACCTGAAGGACCGCTACATGAAGCGCCTCGCGCTGCACCACGTGTTCTCCGACGAACACACCGACGCGCCGATCAACATGGGGCTGGTGAACCGCGACAAGCTCGGCGAGTTCCTGGGCACGCTGGTGCCCGCCGCGGCCGTCGACCATGCCTTCGTCTGCGGTCCCTTCCAGATGAACGACGAGGCGGAGGCCGCGCTGCTCGCCGCCGGCGTGCCCGAGGAGAGCATCCACATCGAGCGTTTCGGCATCGCGCAGCAGGCGGGCCAGGTGGGCGCCGTGGTGCACGAGACGAAGCCGGAGGACGCGGAGCTCGCGCGCGTGGCGATCATCCGCGACGGCCTCAAGCGCGAGTTCGTGTTCACGAAGGACCAGCCGAGCATCCTCGACGCCGCTTCGGCGGCCGGCCTCGAAGTGCCGTTCTCCTGCACCTCGGGCGTCTGCGGCACCTGCCGCGCGCGCTGCATCGAAGGCGCGGTGCGCATGGAGCGCAACTTCGCCCTGGACAAGAAGGAGGTCGCGGCCGGCTTCATCCTGACCTGCCAGGCCCACCCCACCACCGAGAAGGTCGTACTGTCCTTCGACGAAAGGTAGCGAGCCATGGGACGCGGACGACACGCCGGCTACGACGAGCAGCGCGAGATGATCCTCGAGCGCGCGGCGGCGCTGTTCGCGCATGGCGGCTATCCGGGCACCTCGATGAACCAGGTGGCCGAAGCCTGCGGCCTGTCGAAGGCGACGCTGTACCACTACTTCCGCGACAAGTACGAGCTGCTGGTGAACATCGCCGAGGGCCACGTCACGCGCCTTCGCGCGATCGTCGACGAGGCGCTGGCGGAGGAGCGCGCGCCCGAGGGCCGCATGCGCGCGCTGGTGCGCCGGCTCGTGGAGGAATACGCCAATGCGCAGAACGAGCATCGCGTGCTGACCGAGGACGTGAAATTCCTGCAGGCCGAGGACCGCGAGCGCATCCTGGGCAAGGAGCGCGAGGTGGTCGCGGCCTTCGCGCAGGTGGTCGCCGCGCTGCGTCCGGACCTGAAGGAAGCCGCCATGAGCAAGCCGCTCACGATGCTGCTGTTCGGAATGGTGAACTGGATGTTCACCTGGATGAAGCCGCAGGGGCGGCTCGCCTACGAGGACATGGCGCCGGTGGTGGCCGACCTGTTCCTTGGCGGCCTGGAGAAGGTGCAGGCGCCCGTCAGGATCGCGGCGCTGGACTGAAGCGCCACTCGGGTCCGGGCTCCGCCACGATGCGCAGCACCCCGGAAGCGGTCGCCAACTCCACGGATTCCGCATGCAGCCACAGGCGCTGCACGCCGAGCCATTCCGCGACCGCCCGGTTGTGCGCGCCCTTGCCGTGCGTGGCATCGCCCACCAGCGGATGCGCGATGTGCTTGAAGTGGCGGCGGATCTGGTGGCGGCGGCCGGTGAGCGGCTCGACCTCCATCAGCGCATAGCGGCTGGTCGGATGTCGCGCGTCCACCGGGAATGGCCACTCGAAGGTGGCCAGGCGCCGGTAGTGCGTGACGGACGGCAGGCGCGGCTGGCCTTCGGAAGGCAGTTCGGGATCGCGCGCGAGCGCCTGGTCAATCGTGCCTTCCGCGTCCGGCCAGCCGCGCACCAGCGCGCGATAGCGCTTCGCGACGCGGCCTTCCTCGAACGCGAGTCCCCACTCGCGTGCCGCGGTGGCATTGCGCGCGAACAGCAGCACGCCCGACGTTCCCTTGTCGAGGCGGTGCAGGGGCCACAGCCATTCGCCCAGCTGGTCGCGCAGCAGCTTCAGCGCGGTGCGGTGCTCGTGCGCGTCGAGCCCGCTGGGATGCACCAGCAGGCCCGCCGGCTTGTCGATGGCGACGAGGTTCGCATCCAGGTGCAGCAGTCGGAGAATTTCTTCGGGCATGGCAAGGGCTGCAATCGTAGGATGATTTCCCACAGCCGCGGTGGAGAAGCCTGTGGACAAGCCGGTGGGCTTCTGCGCGGACCCGCGCCAGGACTGGCTTTCGCCAAGCTGATCATTGCGCAGGCAGTCGGGCGACCGCCGGTGCCCCCGCGCCTTTCAGCCGGCGCGCGCGCGCTTCTTGTGCTCCGGCCGGATCGTCCAGGAGTGGACGGTCTTGCCGTCCACGCGCTCCGTGCGTTCCGGCGGCCACTCGTCGCCCATGTCGAAGTCGTGCGAGACCACGCGCGTGCCGACCTTCAACTGCCGCCACAGTTGCGGGCGCAGCTTCTGGTTGATGACCGGCAGCAGGTACAGCGTGACCACCGTCGCCTTCGAGAAATCGCTCTCGAAGAGGTCGGCGACGAGGAACTGCGCGCGGTTGCCCACGCCCGCCTTCTCGGCGTTTTCCTTCGCTTCGGCGATGCGCCTGGGATCGATGTCGATGCCCACGCCGCGCGCGCCGTACTTGCGCGCGGCGGTGACGACGATGCGGCCGTCGCCGCAGCCGAGGTCGTAGACGACGTCGCTGCGCTTCACCTTCGCCATCTGCAGCATCCGGTCGACCACCGACTGCGGCGTCGGCACGTAGGGCACATCGAGCCGCGGCGTCGCCTGGGCCGGGTCCGACTGTCCCAGGGACGGCAGGGACAGCAGGGCCGGCGCGCAGAGCAGGGCGCGGGTGGCGGCGCGGCGCGACAGGAGCGGATGCGGCGTGTTCATGCGCGTTTCTCCTCCGACGATGGCCGCAGCGCCGTCGCTGCGGGCCTGGCATGCAGCAGGGCGAGCACCAGCGCGCCCGCCGCCAGGACGGCGACCCCGATCCAGGCGGCATTGAAGCCGCCCAGGCTCTGGCTGCTCACGTAAGAGAGGCTGGACCACAGCATGTACGCGCAGGTGGCGCAGAACAGCGCGGGCAGCACCGGATAGAGAGGGACGCGATAGGGCGCGGGCGCAGCGGGCGCGCGCCGGCGCAGGAGGAACAGGGCGATGCCGGTGAGCAGGAAGAACAGCCAGAACACCGGCGCGGTGAATTCCACCATCGCGCGGAAGCCGCCGCCGGTCCACGCGCCGACCGCCAGCAGCAGCAGGGCCGCCGCGTTCTGCAGGTGCATCGCGTTGCGCGGCGTGCTGCGCGTGACGTCCCACCGCCCGATGGGATGCAGCGCGGGCCAGTCGCGGCCGGCCGCGTAGTTGCTGCGCGCGCCGACGATCATGGTGGCGTTGATGGAAGTGAGCGCGGCGATCGCCACGGCGAGCGACATCAGCTTGCTCGCGCCCGCGCCGAAGGCGGCCGCGAGCAGGTCGGCCGCGGGCGCTTCCGATTTCGCCAGGCCCTGCAGGCCCAGCCCCCGCCAGTAGGCCCAGGTCACGAGCAGGTACAGCGCGGTGATGAGCGCGATGGCGGCGACGAGCCCGAGCACCATGTTGCGGCGGTTGTCCTTCAGCTCCGCGCTGACGTAGGCGGCTTCGTTCCAGCCGCCGTAGGTGAGCAGCACGAACACCATCGCGAGTCCGAAGGCGCCGGCACCGGGCGTGCTGCCGGCCTTGGTGGCTGCCGCGACCGGCGCACTGCCGGACGAAGCCAGCCAGGCGCCCGCCAGCACGATCGCCAGCAGCCCCAGGATCTCGAGGCTGGTGAGCGCCACCTGGGCCGAAGTGCCGGCGCGGATGCCCCGCGCGTTGACCCACCACAGCAGCAGCACGATGGCGACCGCGTAGACGAACGATCCGCTCGCGCCCAGCGGCAGGACCTGCTGCATGTAGTCGCCGAACACGAAGGCGAGCAGCGCGATGGAGCCGGTGGTGATCACCGCGAAGCGCGCCCACGCGAACAGGAAGGCAAGGCCGCGGCCGTAGGCGAGGCGCAGGAAGTGGTAGTCGCCGCCCGCGCTGGGATGGCTGGTCGCGAGTTCCGCGTAGCACAGGGCCCCGATCAGCGAGATCACGCCGCCGAGGATCCAGGCGCCGAACATCCAGGCCGTGTCGCCCGCCATGCCGGCGACCATCGAGGGCGCCTTGAAGATGCCCGCGCCGATCACCACACCGACGGTGAGCATCACGATCGCCCGCAGGCCGAGCACCGGGTGGGGTTCGGCCGGAGACGGTGAGATTGCGGCTGGGCTCATCCTGGCGGGGCAGTGTGCCAGCAAAGGCGCGCGGCGCCCACCGGGTCCGCGCGCAACAAAACGAAAACATCGATCCAGAAAGGACGTGCGTCCCCGCGCCGGCCTACTGCACGTTGGCCGCCACGGACCCGTTTGCGTTGAGCGTCAACGTGCAGGTGCGCGCCTTGTTCCCATTGCTGGAGCACGCGCCCGACCAGATCGCGTCGCGTCCGTTGGTCACGGCGAGCGTCACCGATGCACCGGCCGCGAAGGCGGCACTCCCGGTGCTTCCGACCGCCACGCTGATGCCCGCCGGCGTGGACGTGATCCGCTCGCCGCCGCGTCCCGAGGCCGACACGGTCAGGGTCGCGGTCCCCGTCGCGGGCGGATTGACCGTCAGGCTCGCCGACTTCGACACGCCACCGAAACTGGCCGTGACGGCGCCCGTGGTGGCTGCGCTCACGCCGGCGGTGGTGACGGTGAAGTTCGCGCTGGTGGCACCCGCCGGCACGGTGACGCTGGCCGGCGTGACGATCGCGCTCGCGTTGTCGCTGAGGACCACGCTGGCACCGCCGGCCGGCGCCGCGCCGGTGAGCGTGACGGTCCCGGTGACGCTGGCGCCTCCCGTGACGGTGGTGGGCGACAGAGCGAGGCTGGACAGCGTCGGGCCCGAGGGCGCAGCCGTCACCGCCAGCGAGGCGAACAGGATGGTGTCGCCCAGCCTCGCGCTCAGCTGCACCGTGGTGCCGGCGCTCGGGAAGGTGGCGATCGTGAAGTCCGCGCTGGTGGCGCCCTGGGGCACCAGCACGCTCGCGGGCACGCTGGCGGAGCCGGGCAGGTTGCTGCCCAGCGCCACCGACGTGCCGCCCGCGGGGGCGGCCTGCGCAAGCGTCACGCGACCCGTGGCGGATTGGCCGCCGGTGACGCTGGCCGGAGTGACCGTGAACGAGGACAGCGTGGCCGCCGGCGCCGGCGTGCCGGAGGGATTCACCGTGAGGTCGGCGAAGCGCGTGACCCCGCTGCCGGTCACGGAGATCCGTGCCACCGTCGTTTGCGCGACCACGTTCTTGGGGATGAGGCTGATCGCGCCGCGGTTGTCGCCCGCGGGGATCACCACCAGCGTGGACAGGAAGGGCAGCAGGTCGGGGTTGTTGCTCGACACGCGCAGGTACTGGTCGAAGGTGGCGGTGGCGTCCACCGTCACCAGTCCGTCGGACACCTGACCGGCATTGATGGTCGCCGGGAAGAGCGTCAGCGACAGCGGATGCGGCGCCGGCATCAGGGTGACCGTCGAGGTCGTCGACACCCCGTTCCAGCTGGCCGTGATCGTCGCCGTGGTTTGGGTGCTGACGTCGCTGGTCGGCAGGGACAGCGGGGCGGAGTAACTCCCTGCCGGTACCGTGACGGAAGCCGGCGGCTGGACCGCTGGCGTATTGCTCGCCAGGGAGACCACCGCGCCGCCGGCGGGAGCCTGGCCCGCGAGCATGAGGACGCCGGAGAGCGGCACACCTGCGCTCACCTTGGCGCCGGAGAACGTGATCGACTGGAGCGCCGGCGGGTTGAGCGTGAACTGGCTCGACGCCGAAACCCCGTTGTAGGTCGCGGTCAGGGTGATGGGCGTAGGCGCCGTCACCTGGCCGGCCACCACCCGGAACTGGGTCCAGGCCTGCGAGCCCTGCACGGCGACGGTGGCGGGCACCGGGACGATGGCCGGATGCGAACTGGAGAGCGCGACGTTGCCGCCGGCGGACGGCACCGGGCCACTGAGCTGGAGCTCGACCCAGGTATCGTCGCCGCTGAAGAGCGGGATGCGCAAGGGCGTGACCGACACCGGCACCGGCGGCGCCGAACTCACCGTGAAGGAGCGCACCGGCGACCACGCCGTGACGGCGGTGGTGGTCGGCGAGGCCATGCCCTGGTGGGAGCGCACGCGCCAGAACTTCGTGCCCGCCGTCAGGGATCGGATGACGTAGCTGTTGGGCGTGATCTGGACCGCGGTCGGCACCTCGTTCGTGCGGAAGTCGGAGAACGGCGAGATCTGCAGTTCGTAGCCGGAATCCTGCGGGTTGAGCGTGTGCGTCCAGCCGAACGTGATCGGCAGCGTCAGCGTCGCGCCGGCCGCCGGCGCCGTGGGTTGCGGTGCGGGCGGCACCGGGTTCGCGTAGAAGACCGAGAACGTGATGGTGTTGGACGGTTGCCCGACGGTGCCGTCGGCGTTCACTGCGTACACCCGGGCGGTGTAGCTGCCTTCGGGGTTGGCGATCGCGAAGCCGTACTGCGGCTGCGGGATGTTGTCGAAGCGGATCGTGTTGGTGATGGGGAAGCGCGCATCGGTCGAGGCTTCGTAGATGTAGCTCGCCGCGCCGGGCACCGCGCTCCAGGTGAAGCGCATCGACTCCCAGGGGTGGAAGGTGGCGTAGCCCACCGGCGGGTCGAGCACCGCCTTGCCCGGAGCCTGCGCCGAGGCGCCGCTCACGGTGAAGCTGCGCGCGGCGGACCACGCGCCCTGCTCGAAGCCGCTGTTGACCGCCTGCACGCGGAAGAAGTAGGTGCCGTTGGCCAGGCCGCTCACCGCTGCCTGGGTCGCGGTGCTGGTGGACCCGATCTTCTGCACCGGCGAGAAGGTGGAGGAGGTGCTGACCTGCCAGTTGTAGGCGATGACCCCCGGCTCGCTCACGGCCGACCACTGCGCGGTGAAGGGGATCTGCACGCTGGCGCCGTTGGCGGGCGCCAGCACCGTCGGCGCCGACGGCGGCACAGCGAGCACCCGCGGGGCGAGGGCGAGCAGGACTGCGCACAGCAGGTACAGCAGTGCGGCGTACAGACGATCGGCTCTCATGGATCACCTCCGTGGCTGCGGAAGGAGGAGCAGGCGGCGCGCCCGCGGATGACGACGGCGGGACTAGCGATCCCGTGGACCTGCTTCGCAGGGACGACCGGCCGCCTGGGCCGGCAGGAATTTCGTGCTGACGCGGCCGTCGGCTGCGATGCGACGCGAAACGCAGGCCTCCGGGTCGACCACGTGCACGGTGTTGGAGGCGTCGACGGCGACGATCATGGACTGCGGCAACTCGCCGCCGGCCGGCGCCGCTGCGCCTGCAGGATGCACCGCCAGCCTGCCGTCGGGCGACAGCGTTCGGGTGACGCCATCGCGCTGCGTGAGCTGGAGGTTGCCGTGGGCATCGCGCGCGACGGCCACGATGGCGCCGGACGCGGCGGCATCCGTGGGCGAGGGCTGCGGGTTGAGGGTGACTGTCGTGAGTCCCGCCAGGGCGCTCAGGGCTGCGGGCGTCCCCGGCTGCACCGGCGCTGGCGGCTGCATCCGGGACGACGACTGTGCGGGCGGGCTGCTGTCCGAACCGCCGCAGGAGGCGAGGACTGCGCAACAGCAGCCAAGGAGGACAACGCAGGCACCGGCTCCCGGCCGGAGCACGCGCCGCTTGCAACGGACTTCGTCCATTCGGTATCCCCAGCGCAGCCGCAGCTTCTTCCGTCCGGCGCTTTCCCGTGCGTCGCGGGGAAGGGCATGCGGTTGGCGGCAACCATTCTAGGACGGGCCGCTGCTCATCGGGATCGATCGTCAAGCCGGGAAGCGCGCCCGCCGAAGCGGATGCGCTCCCCGGCGCTTCGTCAGGCCAGGATGAAGTCGGCCGCGGTCACGACGTTGTCGCCCACGCCATTGACGCCGAACAGCGCGATCGAGTTGCTCCCGATGGTCACCAGGGTGTCGAGCCCGGCGATGGCATCGAGGTTGGCCAGCGTGATCGAGACCGAGGCGCCGAAGGTCGCCGCCGTGATCCCGAGCGCGCTGATGTCCAGGCGGTCCTGGCCGCCCAGTGCGATGGCGTCGAAGTCGCTGATGCGATCGGCGCCGAAGCCAGTC